>NZ_JPHU01000004.1 GCF_000733125.1 Parvularcula oceani
GGCCCCAACGTGCCCTCACCCCAAATCGTAGATTTGGACCTCTCCCACAGGGAGAGGTGAAGCGCAAAATCGGCGCCTTTTACTCCACGCCCTCGCCGCGCAGGTGCTCGCCGACTTCCACCCGGTCCGCCTTGAAGGCGTGGCGGAGGATCTCGACGGCCTTTTGCGGCTGCGCGTCGCCGCACATGAAGACGTCGAAGGCGGCATAGCCGCGCTCGGGCCAGGTGTGCACGGAGATGTGGCTCTCGGCGAGCACCGCGACGCCCGAGAGGCCGCCGGACGGCAGGAAGGTATGGATGTGGATGTGCAGCAGCGTCGCGCCGCAGGCCTCGATGCAGGCGCGGAAGGTCGCCTCCATGTGGTCCTTGTCGGTCAGGCGCTCGGCATCGTGCAGGTCGATGATGAGGTGCGTGCCCGCGAAGGTCTTGCCGTCGCGGGTGATGAAGTGATCGAGCTCATCGCCCGTCTGGTGGGCGAGTTCGGGTTTCTTCTTGAATTCGACGACGCTCATTGGATCGCCTCCCAAATCTGTTCGTTGTCCTGGATGAAGACGGATCCGAAGGGATCGTCAGTGCACGCGGCTTCGGCGTAGTCGCCATAGCCGTTGAAACGGGTGGCCATGCAGCGCCCATAGGCGCCGAGCTGGCCGATCTCGATATAGTCGCCGGCCTGGGTGTCCTCCGGCAGGGAGAACGGCCCTTCCATCTTGTCGGCCGAATCGCAGGTGGGTCCGTAGAAGGAGAAGTCCGTCAGGATACCGCCCCGGCTGACGTTCCGGACCGGATAGACCCAATCCAGAGCGCCCGCGTCGTAGAGCGCGCCGTAAGTGCCGTCATTGAGGTAGAGGCAGTCGCCGCGGCGCGCCTCGACCTTGACGAGCAGGCTCGCCCCTTCGGCGGAAATCGCCCGGCCGGGCTCGCACCACAGCTCGGAGTTGCCTGTGGAGAGGAACGGCTCGAAGCGGCGGGAGATCTCGTCGACATAGGCCGACATCGGCAAAGGCAGCATGCCCGGATAGGCGGCCGGGAAGCCGCCGCCGACATCGAGGATGTCGAGGATCACGCCCGCTTCGACGACCGCGTTCTGCGCCAGCGCGATGGCCGCGTCATAGGCGCCCGAGGCGAGCGACTGGCTGCCGACATGGAAGCTGATGCCGAGCTTCGCCGCGGCCTGGCGCACGCGGCCCAGGAGCGACGGCGCCAGCGCCGGGTGGATGCCGAACTTGGACGTCAGCGGAACATGCGCGCCATGAGAGGCGACGGCGAGCCGCACGACGAGCGTGAGGTCGGACGCGTTCCCGGTCGCGCGCAGGATCTTGTCGAGCTCTTCCTCGGTGTCGAGGGAGAAGATGCGGACGCCGTGCTCGGAATAAGCCTCGGCGATCGCGCGCTCGGCCTTGATCGGATGCATGAAGGCGAGCGTCGCCGCCGGGAACAGCTCCCGCACGAGACGGATCTCGGACAGGCTCGCCACGTCGAAATGGTCGATCCCGCCGGCCCACGCCGCTTTCAGCAGCCATGGCTCGGGGTTCGCCTTCACGGCGTAATAGGTCTGGCCCGGAAAATTGTCCGAGAACCAGGATGCCGCCCGACGCACGGCGTGCGGGCGGATGCAGAACACCGGTTCGTCCGGCTGGGTCTCGGCTAGCTGCCGCGCGCTTTGGTATTTTGCCACCGCATGGGGTCCCCTTTCGGCAGGCGGCTACGACTTCGGTTTTTGTGGTCGAAGTCCTGACCGCCACTTCTGGAAAAGCGCCGTCCCCCTGGGTGGGCCACCTCGCGTGGCAGATACGGGTCGCGGCGGGAGGCGCAAATAGAGCCGCTCGAACCGGCTGACAACCCACCTATGAGACGAAATTGACGCAATAACCCTGAATAAGGGCATGGCAGCGACAGGGGCAGCGCGATGACTCTCACCAGAAGACGGCTCCTCGCCGGCGGGCTCTTCGGCCTGGCCGCTTGCGGGTCCGCCGGATCGGCCTTGATGAAGTCGGAAAGGCTCGCCGCATCAGGGACTTTCAGCAGCGGCGTCGCCAGCGGCGACCCGCGAACGGACAGCGTCGTCCTATGGACCCGCGCCGCGCCCGCAGGGGCGGGCGGCACGGTGAGCGGCATGGCGGAGCTATCCGATTCGCCCGATTTCGACCGAATCGTCTGGTCCGCGCGATTCGAGACGGGGCCGTCCCGCGACTACACCGTGAAGCTCGTGGCGGACGGTCTCGAACCCGGACGGCGCTATCACTACCGGTTCCTCTCGGGCGATGCGGTTGCGACCGGGCGCACGCGCACCCTGCCCGAACAGGCGGAACGGGCGCGATTCGCCATCGTCTCCTGCTCGAACTACCCGTTCGGCTATTTCAATGCCTATGACCATATCGCCCGCGGCGACTTCGATGCGGTCATCCATCTCGGCGACTACATCTACGAATACGGGCGCAGAGGCTATGGCGGCGATGTCGGCAAGACGCTCGGCCGCCAGCACGAGCCTGCGCACGAGATCGTCACGCTGGACGATTACCGGCGACGGCATCGTCAGTACAAATCCGACCCCTGCTCGCAGGCCATGCATGCCGCCCACCCCTTGATCGCGATCTGGGACGACCACGAGACCGCGAACAATTCCTGGGAGGGCGGCGCGCAGAACCACCAGCGCGACGAGGGCGACTGGAACGACCGCCGGCGGGCGGCGCTGCAGGCCTATTACGAGTATATGCCGGTTCGCGACCCTGAGCCGGGGCGTTCGCGCGAGGCGCTCTACCGCGACTATAGCTGGGGCGGCCTCCTAAGCCTTGCCGCCATCGAGACGCGGCTGACGGCGCGTTCGGAGCAGTTCGAATATTCCGACATCGTGCCGCAGCTGACCTCGCCCGAAGCGATCGCGGCCTGGCGCCGCGACAAGCTCGAGGATTCGGGCCGCACCCTCATGGGCGAGGCGCAGCTCGATTATCTCGAGAGCGTGCTGCGCCGCTCGGTCGAACGGTCCGAGCCCTGGCGCCTGGTCGCCAACCAGGTGATCATGGCGCGGGTCACCGCGCCCAACCTCGTGCCCCATGTGACGGAGGCGGATCTCCTCGAGCTCGAACAGCAATGGGACCAGGTCCGCGCCTTCGTGCAGTTCTCGGCCCTCGGCCTGCCCCTCAACGTCGATGCCTGGGACGGTTATCCGGCCGCGCGCCAGCGCTTCTACGAGAGAGCGCAATCGGCCGGGGCGCGGGACCTGATCGTGCTGACCGGCGACACGCATGAATTCTGGGCGAACGACCTGCGCGACGATGACGGCTCGCCGATGGGCGTGGAGCTCGGCACGACCGGCGTCACATCCCCCGGCCCGACCGGCTATCTGCGCGACAAGGCCTTCGACTACTCGCTCCTCCTGCGCCGCGAGAACCCGGATGTCCGCTGGCACGGCACGGGAAGCTACGGCTATATCGACCTGCAGCTCGACGGGGATCGCGGCCAGGCCGATTTCGTCACCGTCTCGGACATCCTGTCGCCGGAATACGAGCCGGGCCGGCAGGCGAGCATCGGCCTCGAAAAGCGCGGCGGCACGGTCGCCTTCCGCCGCCCGCGCGGCCTGGGCCTCAAGGAGCGTGTGCTGTTCTGAGCGAAGCTCGAAGCGCCCTCAATCGAGCCGGCGCTTCACGCTCTGCGCATGGCTGTGCAGGCCTTCGGCCTCCGCCAGCGTGACGGCGGCGGGACCGATCCGGCGCACCGCCTTCTCGGACAGGCCGGTGATGGTGGTCCGCTTGAGGAAGTCGAGCACGGAGAGACCAGAGCTGAACCGCGCGGCCCGCGCCGTCGGCAGGACGTGGTTCGGCCCCGCCACGTAATCACCGACCGCTTCGGGCGTATGCCGCCCGAGGAAGATCGCGCCGGCATGGCGGATGCTCGTCAGCATGGCGTCGGGATCTTCGACGGCGAGTTCCAGATGCTCCGGCGCGAGGCGGTCGACGAGGCGCGGCGCATCGCCGAGGCCCGGCACGACGATGAGGGCGGAATTGTCCTCCCACGCCCGCCGCGCGATCTCCTCGCGCGGGGACGCGCGAAGCTGCGCCTCCGCCGCTTCGGCCACACGGTCCGCGAAAGCGGGATCGTCGGTGATCAGGATGCTCTGCGAGGAAGCATCGTGCTCGGACTGGCTGAGGAGGTCGGCCGCGATCCAGTCGGGATCGTTGTCCGCATCGGCGACGACGGTGATCTCCGAAGGCCCGGCGATCGAATCGATGCCGACCTGGCCGAAGACCTGCCGCTTGGCGGCGGCGACATAGGCATTGCCCGGCCCGACGATCTTGTCCACGGGCGCGATGGTCTGCGTGCCGTAAGCCAGCGCTGCGATCGCCTGCGCGCCGCCCACCCGGTAGATTTCCGTGACGCCGGCGATCCCGGCGGCGGCCAGCACCAGCGGGTTGAGGGTTTCGTCAGGGGTCGGAACGACCATGACCACGCGCCCCACCCCCGCCGCGCGGGCGGGGATCGCGTTCATCAGGACCGAAGAGGGATAGCTCGCGGTGCCGCCCGGCACATAGAGGCCCGCCGCATCGACCGGCGTCCAGCGCCATCCCAGCGTCGCGCCCGCATCATCCGTCCAGCGCTCGTCCTCGGGCAGCTGACGGCGGTGATAGGCCTCGATGCGGCCCGCTGCGAGCTGAAGCGCCTCGATTTCGGCGGGAGGGCATTTGGCGCGCGCCGCCTCGATCTCGGACTGCCCGATAGCGAGCCTGTCCGGCGTGAGCGCGAAGCGGTCGAAACGCTCGGTCAGGGCGCAGAGGGCGACGTCACCCTCCTCCCGCACGCGCGCGATGATCTCGGCCACCGCGTCGCCGACCTCGGCCGAGGCCTCGCGCTTGAGGTGAAGGAGACGCTCGAACTCCGCTTCGAAGCCCGGCGCCCCGGTGCGCAGACGGCGAACCATCACGGCGCCTCTTCGTGGTTCGGCCTGCTCCGCGTCGCCCAGGGGTCGCTGAGATCCTCGAGCGTCAGGTTGATGGCTTCGACATCGAGTGCGATGGCGCCGCCGCCCGCGAGGTTCAGGATGATAGTGCCCGTCCCGTCCTCGCCAGCCTCGAAGCGCACGGCGAGGATGCTGACAACGGCATCCTTGGACGACAGGTCGACATTCTTGCTGCGCACCCGCACGACGTCGTCGAAATGCGCGCCCGTCCGCACCCGCGCGAAGGGCCCGCGGCTCTTCCTCACGCCCTCCTCCCAGACGAAGCGGTTGGCGACGAGGACGAAGCGGCGCGCGCGCGGCAGGAAGGCCATCTCTCCGGTCTTCGCGACCGCGTCCTGCAGGACGGCAGAGACCACTTCGAGGTCTTCCTCGTCGGCGGCCATCAGGGCGAGCGGCGTGTATGTCTTGGGCTTCATGACAGCCCACCTAGAGGCTTTGCGCCTCTTCGCACAGTGGCAAAGTCGGCGCGTCAGCCCTCTTCAGGCACGCGCTCGACCAGTGCGCCGACCTGACGCAGCTTCTCGTCGAGCCGCTCGAAGCCGCGGTCGAGGTGGTAGAGGCGCGAGACCATGGTCTGCCCCTCCGCCGCAAGGCCCGCGATGATGAGCGACATCGACGCGCGCAGATCGGTCGCCATGACCGGGGCGCCCTTGAGGCGCGGCTTGCCGATCACCGTTGCGGAGCGGCCCTCGACCTTCACGTCGGCGCCCATGCGCATGAGTTCGGGAACGTGCATGAAGCGGTTCTCGAAGATCGTCTCCCGGATCGTCGAGGTTCCATCGGCCATCGCCATCAGCGCCATGTACTGCGCCTGAAGATCGGTGGGAAAGCCCGGAAACGGCTCTGTCTGAACGGATGTGCCCCGCGTCGGGCGGCCCCATTTGGTCACCCGCAAACCGCCATCCTCTTCGCGCAGGGCCAGCCCGGCCTCTTCGAGGATGCCGTCCGCCGCGCCCAGAAGTTCGAGGCGCCCGCGCCTGAGGAACAGCTCGCCCCCCGCCGCGCCGACGGCCATGGCGTAGGAGCCCATTTCGATCCTGTCGGCCAGAACCTCATGCTCTGCCCCGTGCAGGCGATCCACGCCGTCAATGGTGATCGTGGAGGTGCCGTCGCCCTCGATCTTCGCGCCCATGGCCCGGAGGCAGGTCGCGAGATCGGCAATCTCCGGCTCCCGCGCGGCATTTTCCAGAACGGTGCGCCCTTCGGCCAGCGTCGCGGCCATGAGGGCATGTTCGGTCGCGCCGACCGAGACGAAGGGAAAGGCGATGCGCCCGCCCCTGAGCCCGCCCGGCGCCCGGGCCTGCACATAGCCCTCGTCGAGCGCAATTTCCGCTCCCATGGCCTCGAGCGCCTTGAGGTGGAGGTCGACCGGGCGCGCTCCGATGGCGCAGCCGCCGGGCAGCGAGACCCGCGCCTCGTGCTCGCGCGCGAGGAGCGGACCGAGCACGTTGAAGCTCGCGCGCATCTTGCGGACGATGTCGTAAGGGGCGGTCGTCGAAGAGATGTCGCGCGCGTGGATCGTCAGCCCGCTGCCATCGCGCTCGACGGAGGCGCCGTGATTGCGCAGGAGCGTCGTCAGCTGGCGGACATCGGCGAGGTCGGGAACCTGGTCGAGGCGCAGCGCCTCGTCCGTCAGGAGCGCGGCCACCATGACTTTGAGAGCGGAGTTCTTGGCGCCGGCGATCTCCACCTCGCCATAGAGTTCGCGTCCGCCAATGATCGCGAGCCTGTCCATCAGCGCTCCTCCCGCGGCGGTTTCGCCGCCTTCCTGCGGCGCAGATTGCGCCGGAGCTGCTCGGCCAGCCGCTCTTCCTTGGATTTGGGTTCGGGGCGGCGGGGCCCATCGTCGTTCCGGTCCGCCATGCCGTCCTTCGTCCGGTTCGGGGCCCTGGTGCCGCTGGAGAGAATTGAACTCTCGGCCTCACCCTTACCAAGGGTGCGCTCTACCACTGAGCTACAGCGGCGGGACCAAGGCGGCCCCTCTAGGGGCGACGGACGGCCCCGTCAAGGACCGCCCGTCACGACTGCAAAATACTTTTGGTTGTCTCTTGCAACCTGTGCAACCAACGCGACCGGAAGATGCATAGGGAACGAGCGACAGCATGACGGTAGACCTCGATTACACGCGGCGCAGCCGATGGCCGGATAAGCGCCTGCCCCTGGATTTCGGCGCGGCCGCCACCTTCGACCAAGGCGGGCACCGCGCCCGCAGGCCGCTGCGCATCACCATCGTCCACTGCAACGGACACGGAGCGTTGGTCGGCGGGTTCAGGATGATCGCGGACTATGCCGAAGCGCTCCGGAGCGCCGGACACAGCGTCACCCTCATTTCCCCGAAGCCCGCGCGCGAGCGCCTCTTCGGCGGTCCGTGGCGGCGCCTGCCGCTCTACAGGAAAGCTCAGCTGCAAGACGATTTTCTGCGCGGCCGAGGCCTGAACAACATCGTCCTCGACCGCACGGGCCCCTTGGCCGCCGCCGATCTTCCCGATGCGGACATCGTCATGGCGACGTGGTGGGAAACAGCCGAATGGGTGCGCGCCCTGCCGCCCGCCAAGGGGCGCAAGATCCATTTCGTGCAGGGTTACGAGATGTTCGACTACCTGCCCCTCGACCGCGTGCGGGCGGTGCTCGACGATCCGATGCCGAAGATCCTCGTCGCGCCCTGGCTGGAACGGATCCTGCGCGAAGAGCATGGCGCGACGGATGTGACCGTGGTCCCCAATGCGGTTGATACGACGCGCTTCGTGCCGCCGACCCGCGACGGCATCCCCGAGCCGCGCTTCGGCCTCCTCTTCTCGAAAACCCCGATCAAGAACATGCCGCTGGCCAGGAGCGCCTTCGACCTCGCGCGCAGGGGACGCTCCGACCTCTCCTTCATCAGCTTCGGCGCCACCGCTCCCGGGGCGGACGAGCTGACGGCGCTCGAGCGCTTCGCTCTCCGCCCGCCACAGGCCGAGATCCCGTCCCTCTACGGCGCCTGCCGCGCCTGGCTCCTGCCCTCGACCTCCGAAGGGTTCGGCCTTCCGATCCTCGAGGCGATGGCCTGCGGCACCCCCGTCATCTCGACGGCCGTCGGCGCGGCGCCGGACATCATCGACGGCACGAACGGCATCATCGTCGATGCCCAGCCGCAGGCCTTCGCGATGCAGATCCGCCGCTTCGCCGACATGCCCGCCGCCGAATGGCTGATGATGTCGAAGCGGGCGCGGGCGACGGCGGAACGCTTTTCCCGGAAGGGCGGAGGCCGCAGCTTCGAACAGGCGGTGAGACAGCTCGCGCAGCGCGGCGAGGGCTCCGCCGCTTCGCCTGCGCCCCGCCAAGAGCTGACTGAGCCGGCCTGAAGCGGGTCCAGCCGCGGGGCCCTGAACGGCCCTGCGGCTGGTGTTCTCTCCGTGCCGCGAAAGGTCCGCGGCCCGGGCCCCCGCAGGAGGCTGCGCCTAGCGGCGGAGCCTCGACCGGATCGGCATCGACGAGGTCGAATGCGAGGCGGGAGGCGTGAGAGGCTGGCGCCGCTTCTCCCAGATCCGCTCCCACGGCTCCTCGGTCCATGGATCGGCTTCTTCGAGCCAGGGGTTGGTGTCCACGAGATTGCCCTGCCGATCCTCATCCTTCGTCACGTGCCCATAGTCGGAGACGCCGATGATCAGGGGCTGGTCGAGAAGTGCCTCATGCAACGCGTCCTGCAGCTGGGCGGCTTCGGGCGAGGCTTTCCACCGGCGGAATGCCTGCTTGGTCGAGGATGCCCACTTGCCATTCTCGAAGGTATGGTCGCCACCTTCGTAGAAATCGATCATCGCACCGCCCTGATCTGCAACGCGCGACACGATCCAACGGTACTGCCGCATCATGCCGGACAGGCTGTCGCTGAACTTGTGCATGTCCGTCTCCGGATCGACGGGGTCCGCGGGAAGCGTGAGCCAGCGGTCGAGGACATATGCATTGAGGCTTCCGTCCCGCCTCTTCTCATCGATCTCGGCATCCTTCAGGCCAGCGAACAGGCTTCTCCATGGGCCGCCGAGCGTATTGTGGTAGGTCGTCAGGGAGACGGTGAACAAAGCCCCGACATCGTAGTTCCCGTCAGCGTCGGTGGGGATCAGGGCATAATTCGTCGAGCCGGTCCACATATCCCCTTCCGCCGCCCACCGCTCGACATCAGCAGCCCCGTCGCGAGCGCCTTCGAAAGCCCAGTCAATGGTATCGAGCCAAGCGGTCTGGGCCGAGAACTCTCCGATCCAGTTGATGTCCGGATGACGGGCGTGGAGGCGGGAGAGGACCTGGATCATTCTGCGTCCCGCGCTCTTCACGGCCGCTCGTGTGTTCACGCCGCTGTCCTTCTCGAGCGTGTTCCAATCGACATACCATGGGTCGGTTGCCTCGAACTGGGCTCTGCTGTCGCGGTAGCCAGGGGCTTCGGCATTGGTGAACTCGTAGAGCGTCTTCGGCATGCCGGCGAAATAACGGTGATCGTCACGGAAACCGCCACCGGAGTTCCAAATTTCATTGCCGACGGCGACCTTGACGTACTCGTAGTCCACACCGTGATCGGCGGCCCACCGCACATGATCGGCGATCTCGTCGATATAGGCGTCGAGTTCGGGCCCCACGGCCCGCTGCGGGATGAAGATCTGCGGATTTAGGACGTGTCCGTCCTCGGTGAGCCGACTCGCCTCGTAATTCATGCGCAGCGCCGCCTCGAGCGGCATGCCACCCGCATAGCTGCCGTTGAGGTGACGGGCATGGTCCCAAGGGAAATGGCTGAAAGGCAGAACCTGCGTTGCACCCTCCCAGGTGCCCTGCTTGTCGAGGCTGTTGCGCTCAGTGTGCAGGAGTTCAGCCACAGAGTTCTGGGCCAGAGTGTCAAGATGGCGCAGCGCGTTATAACGGTCGGCGAAGAGCTCGAGATAGCGCTCCGACCAGACATTCCCCGCCTCGTGCCGCGCGCGGTCGCCTGTCGGCTTCCCGTCCACGTCCTTCACCTGATAGATCGAAAGACGCCGCCATTGCCGGGCCGTGCCGCCCCGCACCTGGATTTCGAGGAATTTCAGCCCCACAGGCACCTCGACCGTCCACTCTTTGCGGACAAACCCGTCACCCAGATATACGATGCTCGGCCCGCTGATGGTCTTGTACTCCGCGGCGACCCGGGGCTCGATATTCAGGCGGGCATTCTCTTCGTGCTCAACGACGATCGTATAGGTGCCGGCGATCCAGCGCTCCCAGTCGATGTCGCGGGAAACATCATAGAACACGCCGGCCTGGAGGTGCATATCTCCTTTCGCGAACCTGTCAGCGTACCGCCCTGCACCAAGATCGGGCAGGCCGTAAGCATTCGACGGAATATCCCGCAGATCCCTGCGGTACCGGACAGAATTGTCGGGCCAGGTGAAGCCGACCTTGTTCAGATCTTTGCCGCTTTCGTCCTTCAGGTTCCAGAGCGTCAGCATGCGCGACTTGTCCAGGACAGGCGAGGACGGGTTCCAATAGTTCAAGCCGCTCGGATTGAGCTGAACGATCCGCTCACGCGGCAGATCATAGGCCAGCATCTCCGGCGCGCCTTCGGCCCCGGCGAACGGGTTCGCATGGGTCTCGATCGTCACCGGCCCCTGCGGGGTCTGCGGCTGCGCTGATGGCGGCACGGGCTGCTGCGGGTCGGGGTCGTCCACCAGAGGCTCGGGGTCGGTGGTGGGTGCGGGAGCCGGGCTCGGCGCCGTCGGCGCGGGAGCCTGCGTCGTCGGTGCGGGAAGCGGCGCTGCCGGCGTCGGCGCGGGAGCGGGCGCGGCCACGTCCGGAAGGCGCGTGGCAGGCGTCGCGGGCGAAGAGGGCAGCGTCGGCTTGGCCCCGCCGGCAAGCGGGGCTGCGGGCGCAGCCGCCGGCCCCTTGGCCGTCCAGGCGGCGGTGCGGACCGCCCCTGCCCTGTCCGACAGGCATCCAGCGCCGCCGCGAACGACCTTGAACGCGCAGAACGTGACCTGACCGACCTTTGCCCGCAAATGGCCTTCCGCGTCCGAAATGCGCAGCCGGTCGAAAGGCAGTCGGGCGTCGAAGGTGATCGTGCCCCCCGGTTCGCTGACCTGCACGTCCTGGGTCTGAATGACGCGTCCGCCCTGAACCGCCTCGAGGCGGAACGTCGCGACCGATCCGTAGACGTCCCGCACATCGTGCAATTCGAGCGCGAGAGATCGCGCCGCGCCACCTGGTACTGCGAGGTCGATGACCTCTCCCGGTCCGATGCTCTTGCTTCCCACCAGAGCGGCGGCAGTGAGTGTCAGCGCAGTCAGCAGCATGGTTCTCGGCTCCCAGCAGCGCATCGGCGTCTGCTGGGGCTGTGCCCTGCGACCGATGCGTGTGAGCCGACTGCCTAGACGGAGAGGTTGTAAGGCCAGGTTCTCTCTCCTTCGTGATCTCGAACCGTTGGAGTCATACAGCGTTAACAGCCGTGACCAAAACAAGGCCGAACGATGGTCAGCTGAGCATCTTGTCCACGTCGAGAACGAGAATAGCGCTCGCGCCGAGGGCCTTGAGCTCTTCGAGATGCTCCCAGACCACCGCATCGGTGCTGAGAACGTGCAGGGCCACCATGTCGCCGGCGCCCGCCAGATCCAGCACGGTGGGGGAGTCCGCGCCCGGCAGGACATCCCTGATCGCGTCGACCGCCGAGCGGGGCGCGTTCATCATCACATATTTCGCGTCGCGCGAGCGCATCACGCCCCGCATCCGCGCGAGCAGCGCATCGAGCGTTGCCTGCTTCGCCGGCGGCAGCGTCCCGCCCCCGCCGATCAGCAGCGCCTCCGAGCGGAAGATGGTCTCGGCGACTTTGAGCCCGTTGGCATCCAGCGTGCCGCCGGTGGAGACGATGTCGCAGATCGCGTCCGCGACGCCGAGGCGCGGCGCGATCTCCACCGCGCCGTTCATCGTCACGGTGCGGCCATCGACGCCGTTCTCGCGCATCCAGCGCTCGGTCAGCGCCGGGTAGGATGTGGCGACTGTCTTCCCGGCGAGATCCTGCGGCCCCGCATAGTCCTGCGACTTGCGCACCGCGATGCAGAGGCGGCACCGCGAGAAGCCGAGCGGCAGAATGATTTCGGCCTCTCCCGCGCCGCCCGTCAGCGCCTCTTCCTCGAAGACGTTGCCGCCGATGATGCCGAGATCGGACGAGCCGGAGGCGACGAGGCCCGGAATGTCGTCGTCGCGGACCAGAAGAAGGTCGATCGGCAGCTCGGCGATCCGGGCATAGAGCCGGGTACGCGACTGGCTGGCCTTCAAGCCGCAACGGGCGAGGAGGTCGAAACTGTCATCGGCGAGCCGTCCCTTTTTCTGGACGGCGAGGCGGAGGCGGGCATCGTCTGGAGCGCTCATGGGGCGGTCATAGAGCCCCCGCCCCGCCCCGCAAGACGCTACATGATCGCAATGTCGTCGTTCGACAGCTTGCCCTTGTAATGCTCGCGCAGGCGGACCTTGCGTTCGAGGTCCTCGATGATGGCGCCGGCGAAGTCCGCATCGGTCAGGGACTCGATGAGGTTGATGCCGCCGGGAGTGTCGACGTTGATCTCCATCATCTTGTCTCCGACGATGTCGAGCCCGGCGAGATACATGCCGTCGCGGATCAGCTTCGGGGCGCAGATCTCGGCGAGGCGCAGGGCATCCTCGTCCGGCTGCGCCATCTCGATCTGGCCGCCCGCGGTGAAGTTGGACCGGGCATCGCCGCTGTCATTGTACCGGCGGAAGCAGGCATAGGTGTCGCCCACCTTGAGGGGCTTGCCGTTGAGCGTGATCAGCCGCAGGTCGCCATCGGCGGCCTTGGGCAGATATTCCTGCACGATCGCGTAGCCGTCGCGCACCGTCGCCTCGATCATGACGTTGAGGTTTGAGGCGCTGTCCTCCTTGACGATGAAGACGCCCTGCCCGCCCGAGCCCTGGAGGGGCTTGATCACGCCCCTGCCGCCCATCTTCTCGATGAAGGCCTTGATCTCCTCGGGGTCGCGCGTGATGCAGGTGGCGGGGCGGATCGCCTCGGGGAATTGCTGGAAATAGGTCTTGTTCGACGCGTCCGTCAGGTGCTGCGGATCGTTGAGCACGATCACGCCCATCGATGCGGCGAGCTGCGCGAAGAGAAGGCCGGAGGTCGGCGCCCAGGGGCGCGATTCCAGCTCCTGCGCCGGATCGGACCGCAGCAGGACGACGTCCTGCTCGGTCAGCCGGATCCGCGTCGGCTCGGCATCCTTGAGGTCGGCCAGGATGTCGGCATCGTCCTCGTATTCGGTCTTGCGAGGCTTCGAGGCGAGCGCTGCGACATGCCCGTCGGGCTCATAGGTCGAATCGACGATGCTGGTCAGCGAGACGTCGTGTCCATTCCTGACCGCGCGCCGGGCCAGCCGGATCGTAGTGTAGTCTTCCTTCTCGGTCTGGACGTCATTGACGACGAAGGTCAGCTTCATGGTGCGGGTGTCCTTTGGAAGAGTTGGTCCACGGTCATGGTGCGTGCGCGGTCGAGCCTGCGCTGTGCCTGCGGATCGCTGAGGAAGCTCGGCAGGAGTTCGGCCGGGACGAGCCACCCCTCCTCGAGGAGCTGAGAGATGGTGTGGCGCTGGGCGAGGCTGAACTTGCCCAGGAGGAGGAATTCGAAATCGCCGTCCTCCGCGAGATAGGCGAGCAGTTCCCGCAAGCCGCCGAGATAGAGAGCGTCCTTGGTGAGCCCTCCTCCACGCTTCGCCCTGACGGCGATATCGAAGGCATCGTCGATCAGGAGGCCTTCTTCCTCGTGGAGGCGCGCGAAGATCTCGCAGACGCTCTTGCCGTCCACGGCGAGGTCGCAGGCGATGACCCGCGCGGCCAGAACCCGCAGCCGCCGCGGCGGCAGATAGCCGGTGAGGTATTCCGCGAAGGTGCCCAGCCCCTCCTGGAGCGCGTCGTAATGGGCCAGTCCGACCTCGAGTTGGCGCAGGGGCTGGCGGCGGCCATTGTGCCGGGTCAGCACGTGGATCCCGACCTCATGGGCCACGAGGGGCGCGATCCGGTCATGGCGCAGATGCATGGACCGCGCGATGTGGAGATGGCCGTGATTGACCATCAGCATCGAGTTGAGGTCGTCCTCGACGATGATCTCGGAGCGGAAATCCGGTGCCTGGGCGCGATAGCGGTCGAATTCGACCTTGGAGGCGGCGACCATGTCTTCAAAGGTCGCCTCCTCGGCCTCCGCGGGGCCGCGCTCGACCTTGTCGAGAATGTCCTGCGCGATGGTGAGGAGCCTCGGATCGGTGCCGCCGAAGAGGTCGATCGAAGCGGGCACGAAGCCGTCCGTGTCGCGGAGCTGGACGAGCTCGATCTGCCGGTCCACTTCACGCTGCTTCTCGCGGAGAAGCACCTGCAAGGAGGGCTCTTCGATGTCGCGGACGGGCAGGCCGAGCAATTCGTCGCGCAGGCCGCTCAGATCGGCGCGCTGCGGCGGATAGCGCAGGACGGGCTCTTCGGTGAAGCCGCTCTCCTTGAAGCGCTCCCACATCTGGTCATTGCCGAGCGGCGAGAGCGCGACGAGCCAGTCGACCTGCTCATCGATCCGCGCCAGCGCCTCGTCGACCTTGTCGGCGACGGGCGGAAGCGGACGCGGCTTGGGCGCGGGGACGTCGTCTAGCGGCAAGAGAGCAACTCCTTTCTCGCGGCGCAGGCAGCGACATCGAGTCCCGCACGGAGGTCTTCGATCACCGGCAGGAAGGCCGTGCCGGTCCACTCATCCATGTAGAACTTCTTGTATTCGAGCGTGATGGTCGCGACGTCCGCGCCGTAATTCGCAAACACCCATTCGGGCCAGTGACCGCCATCGGGGTAACGGACGTTCTCCCTCACGTCGAGTTCGCGGGACTGGGCGGGCTGGGCCGCTAGCGCGGTTTTGAAGACGTCGAGCACGCCCCCGAACCGCTCCCTGTCGAGGGTCGTCACGCCGAGATCGATGTCGGGATTGTCCTCCTGCGGACCATGCCGGCCATGCGGCCCGTCGCGCCGGTGATTGTAGCTGTGGATGTCCAGCACCAGCACCTTGCCGCATTCGGCGATCAGCCCCTCGATCCAGGTCGCCATCATGTCGTAGAATGCGTCATAGACCGCGAGCGACCGCTCGATCATCTCGTCCGGCGGCGTCTCCTTCCAGACCTGAAGCCCCCAGCTGTCCTCGGGCTTGAGGTAGATGGCGCTGTCGCGCGGACGGTTGAGGTCGGCCTGGAAACGCGATGTGTAATTGCGGAAGGCGTCGTCGCCCACCGTCGACCAGAGGCCGGTCATCGGATCCTCTTCGCGGCGCTGGTCCTGCTCGGAAATGGCGAGATAGGGCTTCAGCTCATCGCGCATGACGTGGCCGGCATGCACCGCGGTCGCCAGGACCGGGCCGCCTCGGCGCTGGATATCCCAATGCGGACGCAAGGCTGCATCGCAGTCGTCCTTCATAGTTCTTCTCCTGCACGCGTTGAAACTTGCCGTCCCAACAGCGCCGCGCCGCCGGTAGTTGCCCCGCGCACTGTTTTGTCAGCGCCGCCGGCTTGGGCTAAGAGGCGCGCACGGCCCGCTTGCGGGCCTTTGTTTTGCTCAGCATCCGAGGCCACATGACGAAGACCCTTCTGCTTGCCGGCGCTGCCGCCCTCGCTCTTGCCGCCTGCTCTTCGGACACAGAGGAGACCGCCGCCCAGGCGCCCGCCGCCGCGGCGGCCGAGGCGCAGGATCAGGACACGGCGCTTGCGACCGAACCGGAGCTCGGCTCGTTCGGCATCGTGCTCGCCGACATGGACGAGACGGTCGAGCCCGGTGACGACTTTTTCCAATACGTCAACGGCAAATGGCTCGACAGCTTCGAGATCCCTGACGAGTTCTCGAGCTATGGCGCCTTCACCGTGCTTTTCGAGCGCTCGGAGGAGCGGGTCCAGGAGATCATTCAGGAAGCCGCGCGGAGCGATGCCGCCCAAGGCTCGGTCGAGCAGAAGATCGGCGACTACTTCGCGAGCTTCCTCGACACGGAGGCGATCAACGAAAAGGGGCTGGAGCCGATCCGGGCCGATCTCGACTATTACGACTCCCTTGAGAGCCATGACGACGTGGCCGCGGCCTTCGCCGACATCTCGCGCGCATCCGAAGCGCCGATGGGCCTCTATGTCGACGTCGATTCCAAGGACCCCGACAGCTATGCGGTCTACATGACCCAGTCGGGCCTCGGCCTGCCCAATCGCGATTACTATCTGAAGGAAGAATTCGCGGACAAGGCGGAGGCCTATAAGGGCCTGCTCGCCACGATGCTCCGCTTCGCCGGCGAGGAGAATCCTCAAGCCGCCGCGGAGCGCGTCTACGCGCTCGAGGAACGGCTGGCCGAAGCGCATTGGGACCCCGCCAAGCGCCGCGACCGCAACCTGACCTACAACCCCTATACGGTCGAGGAGCTGTCCGAATACGCGCCGCAAATGCCGTGGCAGCAGATCATGACCGATCTGGAGCTCGGCGGCGAGACCCGCGTTATCGTGCGCGAGAACGATGCGATCCAGGCCTCGGCCGAAGTCTTCGCCGACACGCCGGTCGAGGTGTGGTCGGACTATCTCAAGGCGCATGCCCTGATCGAATACGCTTCTGTCCTGCCCAGCGAGATCGACGAAGCCGTCTTCGACTTCTACGGCCGCGAGCTGCGCGGCACGCCCGAGCAGCGCGAACGGTGGAAGCGCGGCGTCGCGGCCGTCAACGGCGCGCTCGGCGAGGCCGTCGGCGAGGTCTATGTCGACCGCTACTTCCCGCCCGAGAGCAAGGCGCAGATGGAAGAACTGGTGGACAACCTCAAGACGGCATTCCGCGGCCGCCTCGAAACGCTCGAATGGATGGGCGAGGAAACCCGCGAGGAGGCACGCGCCAAGCTCGACGCCTTCACCACCAAGATCGGCTATCCCGACGAGTGGACCGACTATTCCGATCTGGACGTCGTCCGGGGCGATGCCATCGGCAATAAGAAGCGGGCGGACCGCTTCGCCTATGAGGAGATGATCTCCAAGCTCGGCGGCCCGATCGACGAGGGCGAGTGGTTCATGACGCCCCAGACGGTCAACGCCTACTACTCGCCGAACCGCAACGAGATCGTCTTCCCCGCGGCGATCCTTCAGGCGCCCTTCTTCGATCCCAATGCCGATCCGGCCGTGAACTATGGCGGCATCGGCGCGGTGATCGGCCACGAGATCGGCCATGGCTTCGACGATCAGGGCCGCAAGTCCGACGGCACGGGCATGCTGCGCGACTGGTGGACCGAAGAGGACGCGGCCCGCTTCGACGAGAGGACCGCGAGCCTCGGCGAGCAATATGCGGGCTATTCGCCGGTCGAGGGCCATTCGGTGAACCCCGACCTGACGATGGGCGAGAATATCGGGGACCTCGGCGGCCTGACTATGGCCTATGACGCCTACAAGCTCAGCCTGGACGGCGAGGAAGCGCCGGTGATCGACGGCATGACCGGCGATCAGCGCTTCTTCGCCTCCTGGGCGCAGGTCTGGAAGCGGCTCTATCGCGAAGACGAGTTGAAGAACCGTCTGGCGACCGATCCGCATTCGCCCTCCGAATACCGGACCAACGGCGTCGTGCGGAACATGGACGCCTGGTACGAGGCCTTCGGTGTCGGCCCGCAGGACGATCTCTACCTGCCGCCCGAAGAGCGCGTGCGCATCTGGTAGGAAAACCGGGCCGCGGGGATGCGCCAGTCCTCGCGGCCCCGGTGACTGTCACTTAACGGTACTGTGTTAGCTCCCACCGACCGATCAACCGGTGGGGACTTCATGGCGGCGGCAAGTACGAGCGACAGCGACAGCGCGGTGCTGACCAAGCGCCTCGGCGAATTCGCCTATCTGACGCCCGTTCTCTACATGACGATGATCTGCACGTCCTTCGTCGGAGGATGGGCGGCGTTCGTGGTCGGGCTGGAAGCGGCAGTCGTGGTGCCGGTCCTGATCGGCGCGTTCTCGATCGTCCGCTTCTTCTACTGGTCCAAGGCGGATGTGCGGAGCTTCGCGCCGGCCAAGGCCGAATCCATGCACCGCTGGCTGTGGATCTCCAGCGTCGGCGTCGCGGTCGTCTATTCGGTCTTCCTCACCTTCGTCGCCGCGAGGGGCGGGATCGGGGTGACGGCGCTCGCGACGGCTTGGATCACCATTGCCGGCGCGGTGTGCAGCTTCTGCCTCTACGCCTTCCCCAAGCTTGCCCGGATCGTGCTCGTGACGCTGATCGCGCCGATGGGATGCTTCCTCGCGCTGTTCGGCGAAGGCTTCCTGCGCCCCACCGGCCTGACGATGCTCGTCCTGATGGGCCTGCTCCACCTGATCCTGAGGGCGGTGAAGCATCTGGTCGGCGACCTGCACGACCGGGCGGACATGGAATCCACTCTGACGGCCGCCGCGCAGAGGGCGCTGAACGACTTCCTCTCCGTCAGCCACGACTACAATTTCGAAACGGATGCCGATGGCCGCCTGGTGCGGGTGTCCGAGAACTTCCACAAGCTCATCGACGCGCCTGCCGAGACGCTTCTGGGCAAGTCCCTCCAGAACATGGCGAATACCGACGACCCCATCACGCGAAAGGCGATGAAGGGCTTCGAGGAGGCCTTCGCCAGGCGCGAAGCCGTGCGGGACCTGGAGACGCGCGGCATCACGATCATGGGCCGCAAGGTCGCCACGCAGACGAGCTGCGTTCCCATCGTGGAGGATGGCGTATTCCAGGGCTATCGCGGCTGGATCGTCGATATCTCCGAGCAGCGGCATGCCGAGGCGGTTCTCGCGCAGAACGAGGCGCGCTTCCGCGACTTCGCCACGCTCGCGGCGGATTGCCTGTGGGAGACCGACGAGGAGAACCGTTACACTTATCTGTCCGACAAGTTCGCCGAATGGACCGGCGTGCCCGTCGAGCAGATGATCGGCACCGTGCGCGGCGCCAGCTATTCTGACTATTCCTCCGAACGGTTCCGCGAGGTGTGGGAGAACCACCTCGCGCAGATCGCGCAGCGCCTTCCCTTCCGCGACTGCGTCACGCCGACCCATGAGGGTCGGGTGCTGTGCTCGGACGGCTCTCCGCGCTTCGCCGAAGACGGCACCTTCCTGGGCTATCGCGGCTATACACGGGATATCACCGAGGAATACGAGGCGAAGAAGGCCGCCGATGCGGCAAGGGCGGCGCTCGAGGAAACAAACCACCTCCTCGAGACCCGGATCGCGCAGCGCACCCGCTCCCTGCGCGAGCGCACCGAGCTTCTGGCCGAGGTGCTGAACACGATGAGCGACGGGCTCGTTGTCCTGTCCTCCGAAGGCAGTGTGGAGATGATGAACGAGCGGGCGGCGGATGCGCTGCCTCCGGCCCGCTGGGAAGTCGGCACCGCGTTCGCCAGCACCTATGACAGCGCCTTCGCCGCAGGCACGGGCGGAGAGAGCTTCAACCGCGAAGACGAGGCCCCGTTCGACGCGGGCGCGATCTCGGGCGGCGAGCCCTTCGTCCATTACCGCCGCACCCGCGACGGGCGCGCCATCCGCGAGAACTACACGCCCCGCGCGGGCGGCGGCTTCGTCGTCTCGCTGAACGACATCACCAGCGACATGCACCGGCAGGACGAGCTCAAGGCGCTGAGCGACGACCTCATGGCATCGAAGGACGCCGCGGAGGCGGCGAGCCGCGCCAAGTCGGAATTCCTGGCCAATATGAGCCACGAAATCCGCACGCCGATGAATGGCGTCCTCGGCATGGCCGAGCTTCTCATGGCGACGGAGCTGTCACCCAAGCAGCGCGATATGGCGGAGGTCATTCAGCGCTCGGGCGACAGCCTGCTGACAATCATCAACGACATCCTCGACTTCTCGAAGCTCGAAGTGGGCAAGATGAGCATCGCCGCCGAGCCCTTCGACGTGCGCGCGGCGGTCGAGGACGTCGCCTCGCTCGTCTCGCCCACGGCGCAGAAGAAGGGCCTCGAACTCCTCGTGCGCATTCAGCCCGACCTGCCCCTGTGGCTCATGGGCGATGCGGGACGCTTCCGCCAGGTCATCACCAACCTGGTCGGCAATGCGGTGAAGTTCACCAGCGAAGGCCAGGTCCTGATCGACCTCCGGGGCCGCTGCTCCGGCAGTCAGGTCAATCTCGAGATCGCCGTCGAGGACACGGGATGCGGCATCCCGGAGAACAAGCTCGAAGACATCTTCAACATGTTCGAGCAGGTCGACGGCTCCACCTCGCGCAGCTTCGAGGGCACGGGGCTCGGCCTGTCGATCTCCAAGAAGATCGCGGCGATCATGGGCGGGGACATCCATGCCCGCAGCCGGCTCGGCGAAGGCTCGGAATTCACATTCAAGGTCGCGCTGTCCCTCGCCCCGGGCGGAGCGGACGCCAAGGTGGCGCCCGCCGCGCTGGACGGGCTCGCGGCGCTGGTCGTGGACGACAATGCAGTCAACCGCCTGATCCTCGAGGAACAGCTGTCGAGCTGGGGCATGGTTCCCGACTGCTTCGAACGCGCCGAAGACGCGATCAGGGCCGCCCGCGAGCGCGCGGAGCGGGGCGAGCGCCACGCCCTGGCGATCATCGACCACCAGATGCCGGAAATGAACGGCGAGGACCTGTCCCTGGCGATGCAGGCCGATCCTGCCCTGTCGGCGATGCCCCGGATCATGCTGACTTCGGCCGGGCAGCCGGGCGACGGGAAGCTTCAGCAGCAACTCGGCCTCGCCGCCTATCTCGTCAAACCCCTGAGATCCCGCCAGCTTCTCGATGCAGTAACATCGGCCCTGACCAAGGCCGCGCTGCGCACCGCGGGCGAAGCGCGGACCGCCCTTCGGGGTGCGAAGCAGGACGCCCCGGAAGCGGGCCGCGACCGCGTCGTCCTCGTCGCGGAGGACAATATGGTCAACCAGCTCGTCGTGAAGACCATGCTCGCCGATACCGGCTACACGGTTCACTTCGCCGGCAATGGCGAGGAGGCCGTCGCGCTGTTCGAGGAGCTCGCTCCGGACCTCGTGATGATGGACGTTTCCATGCCCGTGATGGACGGATTGGAGGCGACGCGGACGATCCGCGAAGCGAGCGAGCGCGGGGCGGACGTGCCGATCATCGGGGTGACGGCCCACGCCCTGGCGGAAGACCGCCAGGTCTGTCTCGATGCGGGAATGTCGGACTATCTTCCCAAGCCCATCAAGAAGGACAAGCTTCTCGAGAAGCTCGCCCATTGGGGCTCGGACGCAGTCGCGGCGATGACCGCCTGACGGGATCACATACTGCTTCGTTCTCGGCTGGAACATTGACGCTCCGCCATTCGCTCCTGCACACCGCTCCCGTCCCTTTCAGACCGGCCGGAGCAAGAGCATGTCCACAACGCCCCTTCACGAGTTGTCGCCCAGCGCACTCGAGGATGCCCTGACCGACCGCCTCAAGGCCTTGCGGGAGGAGGTGCGGCGCGATCCCCTGTCCAATCCCGTGCGCCAACTCGCCCACGAGCTTTCGCGCGAACTCGAGGGCGGCAAGCTCGGCGTGGACACGCTGTCCGCGCTGATCGACCTCCTCGACAAGGACGCCTTCGCCGGACGCGCAGAGCATGTCGCGGACTACCTCAAGCTCGGCGAGGAGGAGGACCCGCTCGAGGCGGTGGTCGCCGCCCTCTCCGACGACCTGCCGGACTGGGCCTCCTTCTCCGCCTTCTGGAACCGGCGCCGCGAGACGCTGGTCTTCACCGGCCACCCGACCTTCCTCCTCACGCCCGAGGCGCGTGAGCGCCTGGCCGAGGCCGCGGCGACCCGCGCCGTGCCCGCCAAGGGGCCGGGCCTGCCCAATGCCGATATCACCCTGTCCGAGGAACACGCCCAGGCCGAAGCGGCCATGGGCTGCGCGGCCGAGGCGCTTCACGCGCTGTCAATCCGCGTCCTGCGCTATGCGCGCAAGCGCTTCCCCGAGGACTGGCTGACCCTCACCCCTCAGCCCATCGGGCTTGGCACATGGGTCGGCTATGACATGGACGGCCGCAACGATATCGGCTGGCAGGCCGTCATCGCGCACCGCCTCCAAGAAAAGCGCGACCGCCTCGCGGGCTATGTCGAGCGCCTCGATGCGGCCGGCGCCGGCGACATGGCGAGCGGGCTGCGCGATCAGCTCGCCGCGGCGCATGCCCGCGCGGAGCGGGAGGCGGCCGCCTTCGGCGACCCGCTCGACAGCGTGGATGCGCTGACCAAGGCCGCCAATCTCGTCACCGCCGAGGGCGAAGGGCGCCTCACTTCCGTCCGCGAAGCCGCCGACACGCTGCTGCGCCTCGCCGAGCGGGCCGACGAAGAGGTCGCCTGCCGCCTCGTCGCCCTGAGGGCCGAGATGCTGACCTTCGGGCTCGGCATGGGCGATGTCCATTTCCGCCTCAACGCCGCGCAGATCCGCAATGCGGCGCGCGCGGCCCTCGCCGCCGGGCGCGACGTCGATCTCTTCGGCAGGAGCGCGATGGAAGACGTCTCGCGGCTCATCCAGGAGACGAAGCCTCTCAGGGTGAACTTCGCCTCCCTTGCGGGCGAGGACTCCTCGGCGGCGCGCCTCTTCATCGCGACCGCGCAGATCCTCAAGCACATCGATGCGGACACGCCCATCCGCCTGCTGATCGCCGAGTGCGAGAACCCGGTCACGGTCCTGACGACGATCTATCTCGCCCGCCTCTTCGGCGTCGAGGAGAAGCTCGACGTCTGCCCTCTCTTCGAGACCGCCGTCAGCCTCGATCGCGGCCGCCGCATCATGGACGTCCTGTTCCAGCAGAAACCCTATCGCGAGCAGGTCCAGCGCCGCGGCCGGGTCTGTATCGAGACCGGCTTCTCTGATGCCGGCCGCTTCATGGGACAGGTGCCGGCGGGCCTCGCCATCGAGCGCCTTCAGGGCCAGCTCGCCGACGAGATGCAGCGCCAGGGCCTGGGGCATCTCGAGGCGGTCATCTATGACACGCATGGCGAAAGCATGGGCCGTGGCGGCCATCCGGGCGGCATCGAGGACCGCTGCCTCTATGCCTGCAGCCCTTGGGCGCGCGCGCAATTCGCCGCCCGCGGCATCCCGCTCGTCCACGAGCAGAGCTTCCAGGGCGGCGACGGCTATGTCTGGTTCACCGGGCCGGAGCTGTCAGAGCGCACGCTCGCCGGCGTCCTGCGCGCCGGGGCGACCGCCAAGGAGAAGGCGTCCGAGGCCGATCCGTTCTATCGCGAGACCTCCGCGAGCCTCGATTTCTACAATGCGGTGAAGCGGCGGCAGGAGGATCTCTTCTCCGACCCCGCCTACAATATCGCGCTCGGCGCGATGGGCCTCGCCCTCCTGCCCAAGACCGGCTCGCGCCGCTCCCGCCGCCAGTTCGAGCGCGGTGCGGACGAGGAGACCTCGCTGCGGCGCATCCGCGCCATTCCGCATAACGGCATCCTGCAGCAGATGGGCTTCCTCGCGAACATCCAGGGCGGGGTGGGCAGCGCGCTCGGCGTCGAACCCGAAGCCTATGGCCGACTGCGCCGGAATTCGGACCGCTTCGACCGGATCATGCGCCTCGTCGCGACCTCCAAGTCGAACTCCGAGATGAAGACGCTGATCGCCTATATGAAGCTCTATGACGGCTCGTTCTGGGCGACGCGGCCGATTTCGGGCGAGGAGCCGCAGCTCGAAGGCCCCTGCTCGGTGCTGGCCGAGGCCTTGTCGGAGGATGCCCGCTATTTCGCGGCCCTCCAGCTCGCAGGGCGGCTGCGCTCCGACGCGATCGCGCTCAACCGCGCTCTGGAGGCGATGGACCTGCCCGCGCGGGAGAACCCGCCGGTCACCCTCGACCTCCTGCATGCGGTGCGGCTCGCCCTCATCCAGCGCGTCTTCCTGATCGCGGCGCGCCTGCCGGTCTTCACGCCCCAAGGCGGGTTCAGCCGGGAGGACGTCATGGCGCTGATCTTCGCGCTCGACGTGCCGCAGGCCGCGGCCACGCTGCGCGAGACCTTCCCCGTCCGTTCGGAGGATTACGGCGTCGACCGCCTCGACGAGCCCGCGGATTACCCGGCGGAACAAGGCGCCCGCTACGAGGACGTGGAAGCCGAGTTCATCCGGCCGCTCGAAGAAGCCTATGAGATGATCCTGCGCATTTCGGTGGGCGTGGCGAACCACTTCGCCGCCGTCGGCTAGCGCTTCGTGGCGCGAACCTCTACCGTTCCGGCTCTGAGGGCGGAACGGTAGAGGGCAGGCATGAAATTGGCACTCGCAGGTCTCGTCGCGGCAGCGGCCACGATGCACACGGGAACGCCGGCGCAACGCGATGTCTGGGGCGACTGGTACACGCCGGAGCGCGACAGCCTGATCCGCATCGCCGATTGCGGCGACGGCACGCCCTGCGGCCGGGTCGTGTGGGTGGACGAGGATCGTGCGCAGGTGCTCGTCGACGAGCACAATTCCGACGAGGCCCTGCGCGGGCGGCCGATCGAGGGCATCACCCTGCTCAGCGGCTTCGAGAGCGGCAAGACCGGTTGGCGCGGCGGCGCGATTTATCATCCCGGCAACGGAAACACCTATCGCGCCCGGCTGCGGCGCATTGACGGCGACACGCTCGAGGTGAAGGGCTGTGTCGGTCCGATCTGCAAGGCGCAGCACTGGGAGCTCGCCGCCGCGCAGGACGGTCGCCCCGGCGATGACGGATAAGGCGCGCGAATAGCCTACATGCAGCGTATCCGGGCTTCCCGCCCCTGCGATGCGCCTGAAGCTTAATTATATCGTGCTATCGGGAGAGGGCTGAAAGGTCCGAGGAGGCACGAAAGTGAGGCGGGGACGTCCGGGACAGCGCAGGTTCGGCCTGTCGCCATCTGTTCTGTCCGCAGGCGCGATCGCGCTTGCGGTGATCGGCTATTTCGCATTCGGCACCCTCATGCGCGGCGCCGAGCCGGCGGCGCCGCCGCCGGACCAGCAGGACGCCTTCACCGTTCTCGTCCGAAGGGTCCAGCAGGAAGCCCGGCCCTTCGCCATCGCCATGCGCGGCCGCACCGAAGCGGTCCGCAGCGTCGCCGCCCGCGCCGAGACAGGCGCCAGGATCGCGGACATCCCCGTCCGAGAGGGACAGAGGGTCGAGGCAGGCGCTCTTCTCTGCCGGCTGGAGGATGACGGCCGAAGCGCCAGTCTGGCAGAAGCCCGCGCAGCGCTCGTCGCGGCGCAAACGGAATTCGACGCCGCGCGCCGCCTGTTCGAGGAAGGCTTCGCGGCGAGGGCGGGCGTCGAGACGGCGCAGGCGGCGCTGGACGCGGCGCGCGCGCGGCTGGCGCGGGCCGAGGAGGAAAGCCGCAACACATCCCTGCGCGCGCCCTTCGAAGGGACGGTGACCGAGGTTCCGGTCGAGGCCGGCGACCTTCTCGCCCCCGGCGGCGTCTGCGCGATTGTCTCCGACCTCTCCCGGACCGTCATGGCGGGCGGGGTCGATGCGGGAGAGGTCGAGGCGCTCGATGTCGGCGACCCCGCCACCGTCAGGACCGCTGGCGAAACCTATCCCGCCACGGTGCGCTTCGTCGCCAGCGTCGCCGATCCGCAAACGCGCGCCTTCCGCGTTGAACTGGACGTCGAGGCGGAAAACCTTCGCGACGGTCTCAGCGCCGAGGCCGAAATCGTCAGCCGCGATGCGGATGCGAGCTTCGTCCCGCGCGCAGCGCTGGTCTTCGGCGATGATGGCCGTCTCGGCGTCCGGCTGGTCGAAAACGCGGCGAATGGCGAAGGCATCGTGGCCTTCCAGCCCGTCGCCATCCTCGGCGAACGCGAGGACGGCGCCTTCGTCGCCGGTCTTCCCGCCGATGCGCGGGTGATCGTCCGCGGCCAGGACTATGTCTCTGCCGGCACGAGCGTCGCCTTCGCGGAGGAAACCTGACCGGTGGGCGGAAACCCTCTCATCCAGGCCGCCTTCGACCGGGCCAAGGTCGTGATGCTGGCGCTCGTCGTGCTGACGGGCTTCGGGATCGTCTCTTTCCTCACCCTCCCGCGCGAGGCCGATCCCGACATTCCCCTGCCCTTCGTGCAGGTCCTCCTGCCCCTGCCGGGCGTCTCGCCCGAAGATGCAGAACGCCTCCTGATCCGCCCCTCCGAAATGGAGCTGCAGAGCCTCGAAGGCGTGATCCAGACCGATGCCACCGCCTATGAGGGTCTCGGCATGATCCGGCTCGAATTCGAGCCGACCTCCGATATGGAAGACGCGCTGAGCGATGTCCGCGAAGCGGTCGACCGCGCGAAGACGGAGTTTCCGGCCGCCGCGCTGGAGCCGATCGTGAACGAGCTCAACGCGCAGTCCATGTTTCCCGTGATCTCGGTCGTCGTCTCCGGCACCGCGCCGGAGCGGGCGCTCTACGCGGCCGCCCAGTCGCTCGAGGATCGCCTGGCGACCCTGCCTGGCGTTCTCGAAGTCGAGATGGTGGGCGCGCGGGACGAGGTGGTCGAGATCGTCGCCGATCCCGAGGCGCTGAGCGATTACGGCCTGTCGGCGAGCGAGATCGGCGCCGCCCTTCGCGCGAACAACGCGCTGGTGACGGCAGGCGCCGCCCGCTTCTCCGACGCGTCCTATTCGGTGAAGGTGCCGGGCCTCGCAAAGAGCCTCGACGATATCCGCGCCGTGCCGCTGCGCGCGGACGAGGATAGCGTCGTGACGCTCGGCGATGTCGCCACGGTCAGGCGGACATTCGAGGATGCCGAGGGCTTCGCCCGCTTCGACGGTGCGCAGGCGATCGGCCTCAATATCTCCAAGCGCTCCGCCGCCAACCTGCTCGACGTGACCGAGGCGGTGAAGGCCGAAGCGAATGCCGCCGCCGCCGAATGGCCGCCGACTCTCTCGGTCGCCTTCACCGGGGATCAGTCGACGCTGGTCGAGTCGATCTTCGGATCGCTCACGGCCTCGATCGGGCTCGCCATCCTGCTCGTGATGATCGTCGTGGTCGGCGCCCTGGGGCTGCGCTCCGCCCTGATGGTCGGGGTCGCGATCCCCTGCTCCTTCCTGATCGGCTTCGCCCTGATCGGCATGATGGGCTTCACGCTGAACATGCTGGTCATGTTCTCCATGGTGCTGTCCGTGGGGATGCTCGTCGACGGCGCCATAGTCGTGGTCGAGCTCGCCGACCGGCGCATGGCCGAGGGCCTGTCGCGGCGCCAGGCCTATCAGGAGGCGGCGGAGCGCATGTTCTGGCCGATCACCGCCTCCACCGCGACCACCCTCGCCGCTTTCATCCCCTTCCTGTTCTGGCAGGACCTCGAAGGGGAATTCATGAAGTGGATTCCGATCACGCTGATCTTCGTCCTGACGGCCTCGCTCTTCGTCGCGCTGATCTTCCTGCCGCTGATCGGCAGCTTTCTCGGCCTTCCCGAGAGCCTGAAGCGCCGCTTCGGCCTGACCGGCAAGACGGACGGGGCGGGCACGGTCGACATGAGCAGCATCGACCCCACGGCCCTGTCCGGCTTCACCGGCGCCTATGCGCGCTTCACCGCCTATGCCGTCCGGCGGCCGGTCATGTTCATCGGCCTCGGCGCGCTGACGGTGGCGACATGCCTCGTGACCTTTTCCCGCGCGGAAGTGGAGGTCGAGCAGTTCCTGCGGAACGATTCCGAACAGGTGATGATCCTCATCCAGGGCCGGGGCAATCTGTCGGAGCGTGACGTGCTGGACGTCGCGCAGGAAGTCGAAGGGCGGATCGCCGGCCATCCCGCGATCGAGAGCATCTATCTGCAGACCGGCCCGCAGGTCGCCCGCTCCCGCGAGGCCCCGGCCGAGAGCATCGCGCAGCTCACATTGGATCTCCTTCCCTATGCGGAGCGGGTCCACAGCCTGCAGGTCCTGTCCGAGCTGCGCGCCCTCACCCGCGGCGTGCCGGGCGTGGTGCTGGAGATCCGCCAGCCGGAATCCGGCCCGCAATCGGGCAAGGATGTCCAGATCGAGCTTCGCGGGCCGCAGGAGGCGCTGCCCGAAGCCGCGGCGCTCGTGCACCGCTTCCTCGATCGGGCGACAGCGGAGGTCGCGGGGCGGACCGTGCCCGCTTTCGCCGATATCGAGGATAACGGCCCCCTGCCCGGCGTCGAATGGCGCCTCGACGTCGACCGCGAAGAGGCCGGGCGCTACGGCGTCTCGGTCATGGATGTCGGCGCGGCGGTGCAGCTCGTCACGGACGGCCTCCTGATCGACAAATACCGCCCGGACGATGCCGAGGAAGAGCTCGATGTCCGGCTGCGCTATCCCGCGGATGCACGCTCTTTGTCCGAGCTGACGCGGATTCGCATCCCGACCCGCGAAGGCCTCGTTCCGCTTTCGAACTTCGTGACCCGCCAGCCGGTGGCGCAGGTCGACCGCGTCGTGCGGCGGAACGGAAACCGCATTCTCGAATTGCAGGCGAACGGTTCGGACAGGGTCCCCGGCCACGAGGTCAGCCAGGACCGCGCGATCGAGCTGGCCACGCAATGGCTCGAAAGCGGCGCCCTCGAAGAGGCCGTGCCGGGCGTTCAGTGGCGCCTGCGCGGCGCGTCGGAGGATCGCGACGCCTCCACCGCCTTCTTCAAGGGCGCGATGACCGCCGCCATGGTGATGATCGGGGTCATCCTGCTTTTGCAGTTCAACAGCTTCTACCATGCCGCGCTGACGCTTTCGGCGGTGGTCCTGTCGGTCTTCGGCGTCCTGTTCGGTGTCGCGGTGACCGGTCAGTACATTTCGGTGATCATGACCGGCGTCGGCATCGTCGCGCTGGCGGGCATCGTGGTGAACAACAATATCGTGCTGATCGACACCTATCAGTCGCTCCGCCGGGCGGGACTGCCGGTGCAGGAAGCGGTTGTCCGGACGGCGGCCCAGCGCCTGCGCCCGGTTCTGCTGACCACGGGCACGACGATCATCGGCCTCCTGCCCATGGTGTTCGAACTCGACATCGATTTCCGCCGCGGCGTGATCGGCATCGGCAATGCGACGTCGGACTGGTGGGTGCTGCTGTCGAGCGCCATCGTCTACGGGCTGGCCTTCTCGACCCTGCTGACGCTGATCCTGACGCCCGTTCTTCTGGCAGCGCCGAGCGTGCTGGAAGCCCGCCTGCGGAGGATGCTGCGCCGCCAGCCCGTGCGGCGGCGCAGGCGCCAGAGGCGGAACGCCCCCGAAGGAGGCTCCCTGCCCGAAGGCTACTCCGCCGCAGCGGAGTAGCGGGATTTCTGCTTACGCGACCTCGAACAGGCCCGCCGCGCCCTGGCCGCCGCCGACGCACATGGTCACGACGACATATTTCGCGCCGATCCGCTTGCCCGCAATCAGGGCATGCATGACCATGCGCGCGCCGCTCATCCCGTAAGGGTGGCCGACCGAGATCGCGCCGCCATCGACGTTCAGCCGCTCCTGCGGAATGCCGAGCTCGTCGCGGCAGGCGAGGACCTGGCTCGCAAAGGCCTCGTTCAGCTCCCAAAGGCCGATATCGTCCATCTTGAGGCCGTTGCGCTGGAGGAGCTTGGGGATCGCATAGATCGGCCCGACGCCCATTTCCGACGGATCGGTGCCGGCCACGGCCATGCCGCGATAATAGCCGAGCGGCGTCTTGCCGGCGGCTTCGGCCTCTTTCGCTTCCATCAGCACGACCGCCGCCGCGCCGTCCGAGAGCTGGCTGGCATTGCCGGCGGTAATGTACTCGCCTTCCTTGACGCGCTGGCCATTGCCGAAGACCGGTTTCAGGCCGGACAGGCCTTCGAGCGTCGTGCTCGGGCGGTTGCCCTCGTCCTTCTTCAGGGTGACCTCGACCTCCTCGGTCTCGCCGGTCTCCTTGTCCTTGCGCATCATGACCGCGGTCATCGGCGCGATCTCTTCGTCGTAGAAGCCTTTTTCCTGCGCCTCGGCGGTGCGCATCTGCGAGGTGTAGGCGTATTCGTCCTGCGCCTCGCGGCTGACATTCCACTTCTTCGCGACGATCTCGGCGGTTTCGATCATCGCCATATAGGTCGCGGGGTGGTGCTTCACGATCCAGTCGTTCGGGAAGACGATCTGCGCGTCGGGGGTCTGGTTGGTCGAGATCGACTCGACGCCGCCCGCGACGACCGTGTGCATGCCGTCGGCCACGATCTGCTTGGCCGCCGTGGCGATCGCCATCAGGCCGGAGCCGCATTGCCGGTCGATGGTCATGCCCGGCACTTCATAGGGAAGCCCCGCGCGGATCGCCGCTTGGCGGGCGAGGTTCATGCCGCCCGTGCGAAGCTGCAACGCCTCGCCCATGACGCAGTCGTCGATATGGCCCATCTCGATCCCGGCGCGCTCGACAGCCTTGCCGACGGCGTGCCCGGCAAGCTCGACGGCGCCGGTCTTGTTGAAGGCGCCCCGATAGGCCTTCCCGATGGGTGTCCTCGCGGCGGAAACGATGACGGCTTCGCGTGACATGGGGTATTCCTCCTATTGAACGAAGGCGAGCGTGAGCCACTCGGCCTTCAGCGCGGGTTTCTCGCCGCCTTCGATCTCGACGGTGACGTCCCAGCGAGATTGGTATTGCTTGGGTGCCCGCTCCTCGAAAGCGAGCAGCTTGAGCCGGCTCCGGACGCGCTGGCCCGAGCGCACGGGCTGGACGAAGCGAACCTTGTCGAAGCCGTAATTGACGCCCATCGCCACGTTCTCGGGCAAGGGATAATCGTCCGGCACCATCGCCGACAGAAGCGACAGGGTCAGGAAGCCATGGGCGATCGTGCCGCCGAACGGCGTTTTCGCGGCGGCTTCGGGATCGACGTGGATGAACTGGTGGTCCTCGGTCACGTCCGCGAAGGTGTCGATGCGCGACTGGTCGATCGTCAGCCAGTCGGACGGGCCGATCTCCTGGCCGACCAGGGCCTTGAGTTCCTCGAGTGAAACGGTTCTCGACATCAGTAACCCAGGATCTCGGCCAGGCGGCCATTGTGGAAGTCGGGATCGCCGAGCCATTCCTGCGCGACGCGGATCCGCTTCATGTAGAAGCCGATATCGTATTCGTCGGTCATGCCGATGCCGCCATGCATCTGCACCGCTTCCTGGCTGGCGAGCTTTGCCACCTGCCCGACCTTGGCCTTGGCGAGGCTGACCGTCGCGCCCGCCGTCTCGATCTCGCCGTCCAGCGCCTGAAGCGCCTGGAGAGTGACCGCCTTCGCCATCTCGATCTCGGTCAGAAGGTGCGCGGCCCGGTGCTGGAGCGCCTGGAAGCTGCCGATCGGCGCGCCGAACTGGCTGCGCTCCTTGAGGTATTCGTTGGTGGTGTGGAACACCGCGTCCGCCGCACCGGTCATCTCGGCGGCAAGGCCCGCGCGCCCGGCGTTCAGGACGGTCTCCAAAGCCGCGAAGCCGCCATCGACCTCGCCGAGGACGGCGCTGCCATCGACCTCGACCCCGTCGAAGTCGAGCCGCGCATAGGCCCGCTCGTCCACGGTGCGCATCGTCTCGCGGCTCAGCCCCTTCGCCTTGGCGTCCACTACGAACAGCGTCACGCCGTCTTTTTCGCCCGCACTGCCGCCGGTGCGCGCGGCGACGAGGATCTGATCGGCGAAGCCGCCATCGGCGACGAAGGTCTTGCGGCCCGACAGCTTGAAGCCATTGCCCGAACGGGCCGCCTCCATCGCCGTCTTCGCGGGAGCGTGCTTGCGTCCCTCATCCACCGCCAATGCGAAGAAAGCCTCGCCGCCAGCGATCTTTGGCAGGTGCTCGCCCTTCTGCTCGTCCGTGCCGAAGCGCGACAGCGCGGTCGCGGCCATGACGGAGGTCGACAGATAGGGGCTGGCCGTCAATGTGCGGCCCATCTCCTCGGCGACGACGCCGGCCCCGACAAAGCCGAAACCCGATCCGCCATGCTCTTCGGGCACGAGGATCCCGGCGAAGCCCATTTCGGCCATCTCGGCCCAGAGCTTGCGGTCGAAGCGGTCCGGATCGTCCTCGTCCCGCAATCGGCGAAGCGCCGAGACCGGCGACTTCTCCGAGATGAAGCCGCGCGCGGAATCGCGCAGCATTTCCTGCTCTTCGTCGAGGACGAGCGCCATGCATTCACCCCATCATCTGCTGGGGCCGTAGCTTGCTGACCGCCGCCCGCGCCGCAACCCCTTTGCGCAGGCTGCCGCGCCATTCGGGGCGAAAAAAGCGGTGTGCCTGTCGATTTCGGGAAAAGTTGGGGTGCAGCAGTAGCTTCGAAGTTCGGGTTTGCCGAAATTGGCCAGGCCCGAAGCCGCTCCGGGCTCGGCCGATTCCGCCCGATCCCCGCCCTGTCGAAGCGCCCTCCTTACGCAAGAAGGCCGCAGGCCCGGCTTCCCGGATCTGCGGCCTCGCAAGCGTCGCGCTTCAGCCGGTTCAGGCGTGATGCGTCTTCTTCTGCCGCGACTTGTCGATCAGCTTGACGACCCAGCCCACGATCAGGCCGACAATCGCGTAGATGATCGTCTCGCCGAAGGTCAGCGACTCGGCATCGGAGGCCGCCGGACCGACCAGCCAGTCGATCAGGGCCAGGCCGAGGAAGGTCAGAATGCCCACGATGAGGCCCTTCTTCGCCGAATTGTCCTTGTGGGTGTGGGCGGTCGTGCCCGTATCGCTCACCCGCACGGCCTCGGCGTTATAGTTGGCCTGAGTGGGATTCCCGGTCGTCCCCGCAGTCGTGTTGGTCGTGGTCGTTCCCGTGGCGCCGGGCCCGGTTTGAGTACCCGGCGTCGTTCCTGGAGTCTTGGGGTCGGCCATTTCGTCCTCCTTTCGCTATCACTGAGCGAACAACCCAGAAGACAAAGCGTTCGATTCCTTCACGAGAGAGAGGCCGACGCGTGTTTTGCGTTGAGATCGCGCCCTTAACACTTCGGCGCGGCGTTCGGTCACACTCTTGTGCAGCTCCTGCGGTCGCCGGCACCGAATTGCCGTCTAGGTCCCGTGACATCGCGCAAGGAGTGGCCGATGCCCAATCTAGAGAACTTCCTGACTTACGAGCACTGGCAATATGAGCTGGTCCGCCACCTGTTCACGCTGACAGTCGCATGTTTTGCAGCCGGCTTCGTCTATTTTGTGCTGTCGATGCGCAATACCGCGCCTTGGTACAGGATATCTTCCGTCCTGTCGGCCGTGGTCATGGTTTCGGCGACCTACGAGATCTTCCAGCTCTTCACGTCCTGGCAGAGCAGCTTCGAGTCCGTGCCGACCAGCCCCGCAGGCGCCAGCGTCCTGCCCGGGATCGAGGCGGGAGGCATCAACGCCTATGTGCCGGTCGCGGACACGATGTTCTCCAACGGCTATCGCTACATCAACTGGTCGATCGACGTGCCGATGCTGCTGACGCAGCTCCTGGTCGTCGTCGGCCTCACCGGCGCCGCGTTCTGGTCGAACTGGTGGAAGCTCACCCTCGCCGGCCTCGTCATGGTCTATACCGGCTATATCGGACAATTCTGGGAGCCGCAGGTCGCGGGGCTGACCGAGGGACGCAACTCCTATCCCTTCTGGGTGTGGGGCTTCGTCAGCACGCTTCCCTTCATCTACATCAACTACAAGGTGATGACCCTGACCCACAACATGGTGGGCGAGGTCCCCGACCGGGCCCGCAAGGAGATGGGCCGCATCGGCATCTTCCTGGTCGCCACCTGGACGCTGTACACGATCGGCTATGTCCTGCCCGCGATCTGGCCGACCAATGACGGCATGGTCTTCCGGCAGTTCATCTACACGACCGCCGACATCACCTCGAAGCTCGTCTTCGGCATCATGCTGTCGCGCGTCGCGCTGATCCGCTCGGCCTATGACGGGTTCGAACCCGCCATCAAGGCGCGCCAGGGCATCGTGTTCGGTCGGCCCAGCGTCGATGTCCGGCCGCATTTCGGCACGACAGCGCCGAGAGACACGATCCGGCAAAGCGAGAGCGACGCCCGCTAGCGCGCCGGCCGCTCGTGCCGCCCTCCCATGAAGTGCGGGTGCGAAGGACGCTCGTCCTCCTCCTGCGCTTCATGCCGGTCCTGACCCTCCTGACCCTGCCCCCGGCGATGGTGGGCGCGGTGGATGCGGATTGGAGCCTCGTCTGGCCGCTCCTGCCCTTCGGGGTCCTCACGGCGCTTCTCAGCCTGCCGGGCCTGCGACGGAAGCCCGCCCAGACCGCCACCACGGCCGAGAACGCGGTGGCGGTCGCCCTCGTCTTCCCTCTCGCCCTCCTCGTCTCGAGCGGCCCTCACCTCACCCACGGCCTCTCGCTTCTCGACGCCGCCTTTGAGGGCATGTCGGGCGTCACGGCGACCGGCCTGACCCGCTATGCCGATATCGAGACGCAGAGCTTCGCGCTGAAATTCCTGAGGGCGTGGCAGCAGTGGATCGGCGGCTATGTGATCGTCACGCTCACCGTCGCGCTCCTGCCCCGCGGCGCCCGCAAGGCCCAGGAGATGGCGGAGTCGGATGTGGCGGACGATGCCGGAGACGAGGGCCAAGACCAGCCCGACCTCAGGATCCGGGCGCGGCAGGTGAGCTATGTCTATATCGCGCTGACGCTGATCTGCATCGGCCTGACCTCCGCTGCGGGCGTTTCGGTGGAGAACGCGCTGCTGCATGGCCTGACGAGCGTGAGCACGGCGGGCTTTTCGCCCCTGAACGACAGCCTCGAGAGCCTGCCGCAGCTCGGTACTGTCTGCCTGATGGGGTTCGCGCTGCTCGGCGCCATCGCACTCTCAGACTATCTGCGCCCCCTCCTCTCGGGCGAGGGGCTGCGCAAGCTCCTAGCCGTGGCCGGCGCCCTCCTCGCGCTCTCGGCCGCTGCCGGAGGCCTGATATACTGGATGCAGGTGAGGGCCTCCGCCCCGGTGGCGCTCTTCGATGCGATGCAGGTGGCGATGTCCGCCCAGACGACGACCGGCTTCTCCACCCTGTCCGTGCCGGAGCTGGAAGCCTCGTCGAAAGCGGTTCTGGCCGTGATCATGTATATCGGCGGCGATGTCGGCTCGACGGCAGGCGGCATCAAGCTCGCGCGGTTCGTGACCCTCGCTCTTTTCGTCTATGCCCTGCTCGGCCACCGCATGAGCCGGCAGACGCCGCCGGGCGGAGACGCGGGAACCGTGCTCCGCCTCATCGGGTTCTGGATCGGGCTCAGCGTCATCGGCTGCGCCGGCCTGATCGCGGTCGGTCACGCCCCGCTCGACGCGATCTTCGAGTGGTCGTCATCCCTGAACAATGTCGGCCTGACATCCGGCCTCAGCAGCGGCGACATGCCGGTGGCGACCCGCCTCATCCTCACCTTCTGCATGTGGATGGGGCGGGTCGAGATCCTGGCCGTGCTCCTGCTGTTCAGGCCGGCGACTTGGCGCGTCTGAACCGCCTCAGGCGTTCGGCAGGCCCAGCATGTGCTTGGCGATGATGTTGAGCTGCACCTCAGACGTGCCCCCTTCGATCGAATTCGCCTTCGTGCGCAGCCAGCCGCGGGCGCGCTTGCCGTCATCGGTCCGCTCGGTTTCCCATTCGAGTTCGTCCGAGCCGCCGATATCCATCATCATCTCGAGGCGGCGCTTGTTCAGCTCGGTGCCGTAATATTTCAGCATGGACGAAGCGGCGCCGAGGCTCTGGCCCGCCTTGGCCCGGTCGCTGACCGACCGCATCAGGGTCATGAAGGCCCAGCCGTCGAGGTCCGTCTGCGCCGCGCGTGCGCGCAGCATCGCGTCCTCGATATGCCCCGCATCGTCCGTGCCGAGTTCCTGGGCGGCCAGCTGCCCGATCGTCCGTGTCCCGAACATGCCCATGCCGGAAATCATCTCGCGCTCATGGGTCAGGAGGTATTTGGCGACATCCCAGCCCTTGTTCAGCTCACCGACGATTTCGAGCCCCGTCTTCGGCACCTTCACGTCGTCGAGGAAGGTCTCGCAGAAGGGCGAGCGGCCCGAGATCAGCTTGATCGGCTTCGTGCTGACGCCCGGCGTCTCCATGTCGAACAGCATGAAGGAGATGCCGTGATGCTTGGGTCCCGAATTGTCGGTACGGACGAGGCAGAAGATCATGTCCGCTTCGTCGGCATAGCTGGTCCAGACCTTCTGACCGTTGAGCAGCCAGTGATCGCCCTTGTCCTCCGCCTTGGTCTTGAGGCTGGCGAGGTCGGACCCGGCGCCGGGCTCGGAATAGCCCTGGCACCAGCGCAGCTCGCCCCGCGCGATCGGCGGCAGATAGTGCTTCTTCTGCTCCTCGGTGCCGAATTTCAGAAGCGCCGGCCCGAGCATGGAAATGCCGAAATTGGTGTGCGGCGGCTTGGCCTGGATGCGCTCCATCTCCTCCCGCAGCACCTTGGCCTCCTCCTTGGAGAGGCCGCCGCCGCCATATTCCTTTGGCCAGGTCGGCACCGTCCAGCCCTCCGCCGCCATGCGCTCGAGCCAGTCCTTCTGGGCCTCGGAGGTGAACTGCCATTTCCGTCCGCCCCAGCAGGCATCCTTTTCGGGGTCGAACTCGCCGCGCATCTCCTTCGGGGTGTTCGCCTCGAGCCAGTCTCTCGTGGCGGTGCGGAACTCTGCGAGGGCGTCAGCCATGGAAGTCTCCGATCATTGGGTATGCTCGAGAGGGAAACTGGCTGAGGCGGAGACGGTTGCGCAAGGGGGCTCTTCAGCGCAGGCGAAAAACCGCATTTCCCTGGCGGAGGGGTTGCCTGACCGCTTTCATTGCGGGACAGTCATCGAATACCGTAAATCCAGTGCCTATGCGGGAATTCTCGTCCCGCCACCATCCTCGCCACTGACGCGGAGCCGCGTGTGACATCTGCAAGCCGCCTTTCCACCGGCGTCCCGAATCTCGACCATGTCCTCGGCGGCGGCCTCCCCGGCCGCTACACCTATCTGCTGCAGGGGGCGCCCGGCACCGGCAAGACGACCATGGCGCTGCAATTCCTTCTCGAAGGCGTGGCGCAGGGCGAGACTTGCCTCTTCGTCACGCTGTCGCAGACGCGCTACGAGCTGGAGATGATCGCCGCCAGCCATGGCTGGTCCCTCGACGGCATCCTCATCATCGAGCTGCAGACCGAAGCAGCCGACGCGACCGATCAGACCATCTTCTATCCGATGGATGTGCGGCTCGACGCCACCAAGGCGGCCGTCGTTCAAGCGATCGAAGAGCACGCGCCGCAGAGGCTGGTCTATGACAGCCTGGTCGAGGTCCGGCAGCTGTCGCGCGACGAGATCCGCTTCCAGCGCGAGCTCCTGTCCCTCAAGCAGATGCTGCATGAGCGCGAGATCGCGACGATCTTCATCGATGTCGCCCCCAGTGCGGCCGCCGACACGGAGATCGAGAGCCTGGTGCACGGCATCTTCCGGCTCGAGCGCGAGCTGCCCCAATACGGGCAGGCCCGGCGGCGCCTCGACGTCTCGAAGATGCGCGGCGTCGACTTCTTCGACGGCTATCACGACATGGATATCCTCGCCGAGAAAGGCGTCGTCGTCTTTCCGCGCGTCGTGCCGCACCTCACGCCGGAAGAGACAGGCGGACCGCTCGTCCAGTCGGGCGTGCAGGCGCTCGACGACATGCTCGGCGGCGGGCTCGAGCCGGGCACCACCTCTCTGATCATCGGACAGGCGGGCACGGGCAAGTCCACTCTGGCGTCGCTCTATCTCTACGCGACCCTGAAGCGCGGCGAGAACGCCGCGATGTTCCTCTTCGAGGAGCGGCCCGAGACCTTCTTCCGCCGCTCCGAAGGGCTGGGCTTCCCGTTGCGGGAATTCGCCGATGACGGGCATTTGCAGGTCTATGATTTCAATCCGACGGAGATCAGCCAGGGCCAGTTCAACGAAATGGCGCTTCGCTCGGTCGACGAGAACGACACGCGGGTCGTCGTCATCGACAGCTTCACGGGCTATATCACGGGTCTTCCGCATGCGGAAGAGGCGATCATCCAGATCCAGCTCCTGCTGAAATACCTCGCCCGGCGCAACGTCCTGACGATCCTCGTGGTCGCGCAGCGGGGCCTCCTCGGCCACGGCATGAGCACGGAAGTGGATGTCAGCTTCCTCGGCGACACGGTGATCTTCCTGCGCATGTTCGAATGGCCGGCGAGGATCCGGCGCACGATATCGATCGTCAAGAAACGGCACGGGCCGCATGATCTCGACATCCAGCAATTGAAGATCGACGCGAAGGGGATCTCCCTTCAGAAGTTCGTTCCGCCGCCGCCGGGCCCGGCCTCCCCCTCCGACTACGATTGAGGCGGCGGACAGGTGATGCAACCGGTTCGGGTGTGGGTGCGGGCGCCGGCAGGACGCGACAGCATCCTGCTGCATGATGCGCTCGCCGGTCTCGAAGACGAGGTCCGCATCGCCGAGGACACCGAAAGCCTTCGTTCCGCCTTCCATGAGCCGGAACAGATCGGCGTGCTCCTTCTGACGCAGGAAGCGCTGACCGCCGATGTCATCTCGATCCTCGGCGACAGCCTCGAGGATCAGCCGCCCTGGTCCGAGTTGCCGCTCATTCTTCTTGTCGATGCCTATGGCAACACCGCCGATGCGCTGTCGAAGCTGCAAAGCGTGCTGCCCCGCGCGAAGCCGCTGGTGCTGCAAAGACCGATCCGCGTGTCCGAGCTCGAAAGCGCGGTCGAGGCCATGCGCCGTTCGCGCCTGCGCCAATACGCGCTGCGGGACTATATCGCCAAGCAGAGCGAGCTTCGCCGCGAGCTCAACCACAGGGTCAAGAACATCCTCGCCACGGTTCAGGCCCTGTTCGGGCTGACCGCGCGGAAGGCCGAGAGCCTCGAGAGCTTCGCGGAGACGTTCCAGGGACGCCTCTCGGCGATGGCGGCCGTGCACGCCGTCCTCTACGAGAGCGATTACGGCGCCTCCTCGCTGGAGGAGATTCTCGAAGGCGTGCTGACGCCTTACCGCCAGGCGATCAGCTTCGAGCCCGCGCCGGCCTCTCTTCATCTGCCTGCCGAGATCGCGCAGTCCATCGCCCTCATCATGCACGAGCTGGCGACGAACGCGTCGAAGCACGGCGCGCTGCAGGCCGAGGAAGGGCGCGTGACTCTGAGCTGGAAAGACAGCGACGCGCAGAGCCTCCGCCTCTGCTGGCAGGAGCGGAACGGACCGCCGGTCACCCAGCCGGAGCGAGCCGGGTACGGCGTGAGTTTCATCGACGCCACCATGCGCAGCTATGGCGGCGAGGCCGAATTCGACTATGCCGCCGAGGGGCTGTCCGTAAGCCTCACAGCTCCAATGCCGCGTCAGGACATCAGGTGACCGCTCCCCTCATCCTCATCGCCGAAGACAATGCCCTGATCGGAATGATGATCCAGTCCGATCTCGAAACGGCGGGGTACCGGGTGGCAGGCCCCTTCGCCCAGATCGCGCCCGCGCTGGAGCTCGCCGCCGACGAGGCGCCGTCGCTGGCGCTGGTCGATATCGACCTCTATGGCGGGGATAGCGGCCTCGATCTGGCCGAGGCGTTGCAGCGGATGAACGTTCCTTCCCTCTTCGTCACCGGGCAGAACAGGGAAGGCGTCGCCAATTCGGAGCTGGCGCTGGGCGTACTGAGCAAGCCCTTCCAGTCGAACGAGCTTCTCGCCTCAGTGGAGGGCGCCATATGCTATGCCCGGACCGGCGAGACGCCGCCGCCCAACAAGCAGGTCGACTGGTTCTGACGAACGTCTCCGTATCCGCATCATGCGGGTACGGAGACAAATGCGGGCGGGTTCAGGCGCCGGGAAAGGCGTCGCGCAGGACGGCGAGCTGTCCCGCGGCGTCGTTCGTCGCAGGCGCGGCCTCTTCTTCGGATGCGAAGAGATCATGATCCAGGCGGGTGATCCGCGCATAGAGCGTGTCGGTCTGCGCGATGAGGGCCTGAAGGTCCCGCGGCATGCCCGCGGCAGGCTCGCTGGCGGGGCGGCGCTCCATCGGGCCAATGCGGTATTTGTCGTCCCGCGCTTCGGACTGGGTCATCTCGCCCTCGCGCACGGCGCGCAGGACGAGCAGCCAGGAGGCGATCTGCATCAGGCGCGTGGTGAGGCGCATGGACACGCCCGCATAGGCGAGCGCGGCTTCGCGGCTGAGATCGCGCGACGCCTTCCGTCCGTCATTGTCGAGATAGTTGGCCGTTTCCTCGACCAGCTCCATCCCGTTCGCGAAGAGGTTGGCAAACATCTTCGAGCGAACGAAGGGGCCGATCCGCCCCGCCTCGTCGCCCGGTCTCTGGTCTTTCGTCGCGCCTGCCGCTCTCATCCGGGTTCCCTCATCCGTGGTGGAGTACGCACCGACATGCAGAGCATAACCTCAGCCGCCCGCGTCGTACACCTTTGATTCACGATTGAGAGGTCGCAATGCCCATGCCAGCAACTCAAAGAGGCGAATCAGGGCGCGTTCACAGCCTTGGGGTAGATGGATGCCCGTCCGGGTGGATTGCCGTGGGCGCCGCTCCTGCCCAGGGTTGCGGCGGCGCGACCGGAAGCGCCCCGCGGCTCGACTTGCGCTGGGGCCTGTTCCCAAGCCTGAACACGCTGCTCGATGCGGCCATCGCGCAGGACGCATCGGCCATCGTCATCGACATTCCGATCGGTCTTCCGGCAGGCGGTCCGAGAGCCTGCGACGCGGCGGCGCGCGCCCGACTGGGGCCGCGCCGATCGAGCGTGTTTCCCGCTCCCTCGCGGGGCATGCTCGATGCGCAGACCTATGCCGAGGCCCAGCGCCTCGGCCGTCAGCAGACGCCGCCAACAGGCCTCTCGCGGCAGAGCTTCGCGATCCTCCCCAAGGTGCGGGAGGCCGACCGGGCGCTCACGCCCGACCGCCAGACGCGCATTCTCGAAGGCCATCCCGAGCTGGCCTTCACGCGGCTGGCCGGGGTTCCGCTCGAATGGCCAAAGCGCAGCGCCAGCGGCCTGGTGAGGCGGATCGACCTTCTCCGCCGTCATGGCGCAGCCGGTATGCTCGACCTTCTCGCCGCCGTAGAGGAAGCCCATCCGCGCAAGGCGGTCGCGCCCGACGACGTGCTCGATGCCGCTGTACTGGCGCTGACGGGACAGGCGCTGGCGCAGGGCACGGCGTGGCGGCTCGGCGATGGCGGGCGTGATGCCCGCGGCCTCCTCATGGAGATCTGCGGCTGAGGCCGGGCCGGCGTCCCCGCCAGGTCAGTTGCCGAGGGCGACCGGGGTCGCTTCGCCCGTCGCCGTCTCGATGAAGCGCGCCCCCGCCTCTTCGCGCGGGACGAGGCCCATGCGCGCGAGCGAGGTGTGCCCCTCGTCGCCGCTGGCTTCCTTGCGGAAGGCCTTCACGAACCGCACCGTGCGCTCGTCCTGGGTCAGGGTGCGCGCCGTCGTATAGAGGAAGAGCGGCCGGGTCAGCCGGTAGCGCCCGGTCGAGATCGTCGAGGGGGTCGGATGGACCCCGCCGAAAGAGAGGGTGACGAGGCCTTCCTGCTTCTTCGCGTGGTCCATTCCGAAAATGCCGATCGCGTCAGGCGTGCGGGTCAGCGTGTAGGCGATGGCGCCGTCGCTCTCGCCCGCATCGATCCAGGGCCCGTCGGTCCGCGGATCAACCGCGGCTTCGAAGGCCTCGGGCTCGCGGTCCTCGAGCTGCGCCATGCAAGGCAGGCTGCGCGCCCCCTCCTTGACGGCGAGCTCGATGATCATGTCGCGCGTACCCGAGCTCGTCGGGGGGCCGTAGATGAGGATCGGACGGTCGGGCAGATCCGGCCGGACATCCTGCCAGCGCATCGTCCTGTTCGAAACGAGCCGGCAGCTCTCCCCTCCGGCAGGAACCGACCGGGCGATCGCGAGGAACAGATCCCGCGGCGACAGGCGCAGATCGGAGGCGGTCTCGGCCTGGGCGAGAACGATCCCGTCCAGCCCCAGCTCGACCTCGACGATCGTCGCGACGCCGGCGGCGTGACAGGCTGCAAGCTCTGCCTCGCGGATCGGCCGCGAGGCGCCTGCGAGGTCAGCGGCCGCGCCCTCGGCCCGGCAAAGCGCCGCGATGCCTGCGGCGGTGCCGCTCTGCTCGACCAGCACGTCGCCCGCCGGCGCCTGCGCCGCGACCGCCAGCGCATAGGGTGCGACGGTGGACGAACCCGTCACCGTGAGCGGCCCGTCCTGCGGCTCGGACGCCTGCACCGGATCGAGAAACGCCAGAAGCGCCAGCAGAAGCGCGGTCATGCGCAGCTCCGTTCGCCGACGTCCTGGCGGGCCTGCGGATCGCCCGTCCAGCGAAGCAGCACCTCCTCGATGACGCCCTTGTTGATGGGTTTGTGGATCACGGCATCGAGGCCCTTTGCGAGGACTTCCTCCACCTCCTGGCGCGAGACGTGTGCGGTCACGGCGATGATGGGCGTCGAGGCGTTGAGCCCCCCGCCGCGGCGAATGGCCTGAGTTGCCGCGATGCCGTCCATCACGGGCATGGAGATATCCATGAGGATGACATCAAAGGGCGATTCCGCGGCCGCCGCGACCGCCTCCTTGCCGTCGGCGCAGAGGACGGTTTCGGCGCCGGCGAGCCCGACCAGGGCCTCCGCCACCATCCGATTGGGCATGTTGTCGTCGACGATCAGGACCTTCAGCGGCGCCTCGCCGCTGCCTGAGGGCAAGGCCGGGACGGCCGGCCGGACGAGGTCGAGCGGCAGGCGAAGCCGGATCGCGGCATCCGCCTCGTCCCCTGCGAGGGTCATCTCGCCGTCCATGAGGTCCACGAGATAGCGGCTCAGCGCGAGGCTGAGGCCGAGCCCGCTCCCGGCATCCGCCAGAAGCTGCTGCTCGGCGGAGACGTCTCCCGTAGCCGCAGAAAGCTGCTCCTGCGCGATCTTCGGACTGCTCGCGGACACCGAAACGGCCAGCCGCGCCGGATCCTCGTCCTCGTCCTCGACCGCGACGGCGAAGCGCACCGGCCCGGCCTCGGCCGTGCGCAGCGCCGTGTCGAGCAGGTTGAGGCAGACCTGGCGGAGGCGCGTGGCATCGCCGCGCGCCTTCGCCGTCTGGGAAACGTCCAGCATGCTCTCGAAGACGATGCCCTTGCGGGCGGCCAGCCCCTCGGCGATGCGCGCCGCCGCAGCGAGCGGTTCATGCAGCAGGAATTCGGTGTCCTCGAGCCGCAGCGTGCCTTCGTCGGCGCGGTGGGTGTCGAGGATGAGATCGACGAGAGAGGCGAGGTGCTCGCCCGCCAGCCGCATCTGATCGAGAGCATCCACCTGGGCCTCGCCCTCGATCTGCGCCTCCAGCACGTCGGTGAAGCCGAGAATGGCATTGAGCGGCGTCTTGAGCTCATGGCTGGCGGATCTGAAGAACCGCCCCTTCGCGGCATTGGCCATCGCCGCCTCCTCGGCTGCGAGCTTGGCGCGCGCCTCCGCCTCTTCCATGTCGGCGAAACTGCTCGCGATCATCCGGCTCATCGGGCGGAAGAGGCCGAGCGTGACCAGGAGGAGAAGAACGAGGATCGCGGCATAGAGGATGTGGTCGACCGTCCTGCGATGCGCGGCTGCGCGCTCGGCCTCGACCTGCATGATGCGGATCATCAGGCCGTGGGTCTGCAGCATGGAATCGGTGCCCGCCGCGATGACGCTGTCGCGAAGCGGCTTCGCCGCCGCCCAGGCGTCGGTGTCCGGCTCCAGCGCGGCGATGGTCCTCGCCGATTCAAGAAAGCGCAGGACCTCGCTGTCGAAGGGAAGATAGCCGGCGAAATAGACGCCCTGGATCGGCTCGAGGAAATCGCGCAGATCGCTGTCGCCGCCGCGCAGAGTGAGCTCGTCATGGGCCGCCTCCATCCGCTCGACGCTGAGCATCAGCTCGTCGAACAGGCTGCGCCGGGCCGGATCGGCCTCCAGCGCCGACACCAGGAACGCGATGCGCTGGGACAGGGCGCGCTGTTCGGCCACCTCGGCAACGGCCTCCGCCCGGTGGCTTTCCATGCGCCCCAGAAAGATCGATGTGGCGAAGCTCGCGGTCGCCGCGAGCGCGAGGAGCACGACGGCGATCCCGTAACGGGTTTCGAAGACGCGCCGTATCCTGTTCGAGAGTCGGCTCACGAAGCGCCCTCTTGCTGCTCGCTCTTCGAACGCAACTATCCCGTAACAGTCAGAAATCCGTTAAGTGAAGACGACGCTTCCGTGACCATGCCGCCTCCCCCACATTGCGCGGCATGACAAAGATGGACGCAATCGAGATCACCCAGTCCGGCGCGCCGGACGTTCTGAAGCCGGCCCGGCGCGACAGGCCGCAGCCCGGAGAGGGAGAACTCCTGATCGAAGTGCGCGCGGCCGGCGTGAACCGGCCCGACGTGCTTCAGCGCAAGGGCCTCTACCCGCCGCCGGACGGGGCATCGGACCTTCCCGGGCTCGAGGTGGCCGGCACGGTCGCGGCGCTGGGACCGGGCGCCGAAGGGTTCCGCGAAGGCGATGCCGTCATGGCGCTCCTGCCGGGCGGCGGCTATGCGGGCTTCGCCGTCTGCCACGCACGGCATGTCCTGCCCAAGCCGGAGACCGTGTCCTTCGTCGAAGCGGCCGCCTTTCCCGAGACCGCCTATACGGTCTTCGCCAATGCCTTCGAGGCGGGCGGCCTGCGGGCCGGCGAGCGCCTCCTCGTGCACGGCGCGACGTCCGGCATCGGAACGATGGCCGGCAGAATGGCCCGCGCTTTCGGAGCGGAGCCCTATGGGACGGCCGGCAGCGACGCGAAGTGCCGGGCCGCCGAAGCGCTGGGCTATGCGCGCTGCCTCAACTATCGCGAAGAGGACTGGGCGAAGCTGCTCGGCGAGGCCGGCGGCGTGGACGTCGTGCTCGACATGGTCGGCGGCGACTATGTGGCGAAGAATGTAAGCCTTCTCCGCGAAGGCGGCCGTCATGTCTCGATCGCCTTCCTGCGCGGCGCCGATGCGCAGTTCAACGTGATCGAGGTGATGCGCAAGCGGCTCGTCCTCACCGGCTCGACCCTCCGCGCGCGCCCGGCCGAAGAGAAGGCGCGCCTGACAGGGGAGATCCGGCGGCAGCTCCTGCCGAAGCTCTCCGAGGGCCTCGTCACCCCCGTCATCCACGAGACCTTCCCGCTGGCCGATGCCGCCCGGGCCCACCGCCTGATGGAGAGCAGCGAGCATGTCGGGAAGATCGTCCTGACCTTGTAAGAGGCGGCGGATCGGATTATTTCGACCGCAGGCTTACGCCGTCTCCCTGACACTCCAGAGAAGCGGCAGCCCCGGGGAGGCCCCCGGGGCGGGGGACGCCGCGCGTTCCCTTCCAGCGCATCAGACCGCCGCAGGCGACGAAAGGAACGAGAACATGTCCGATAAGCCCCTCATGCCGAAGGCGACGGCCGTCTGGCTGATCGACAACACCGCCCTCACCTTCGACCAGATCGCGGCCTTTTGCGGCCTTCACCCCCTCGAGGTGAAGGGCATCGCCGACGGCGACGTGGCGCCCGGCGTGCGCGGCATCGACCCTGTCGTCCAGCAGCAGCTGACGCGCGAGGAGATCAAGAAGGCCGAAGGCGACTCGGATTACCGGATGAAGCTGTCCCGCGCGAAGACGGTGGTTCCCAAGGCCAAGAAGCAGGCCCGCTACGTACCGACCTCGCGCCGCCAGGAGCGCCCGAACGCCATCGCCTGGATCGTGCGCAACCACCCGGAAGTTCCCGACGCGGTGATCTCGAAGCTGCTCGGCACGACCAAGCCGACGATCGAATCGATCCGGAACAAGACGCACTGGAACTCGTCCAATCTCGAGCCGATGGATCCCGTGACGCTCGGCTTCTGCAGCCAGATCGATCTCGACGCCGCCGTGCGCAAGGCGGCCGAGCGCCGCGCCGCGCTCGAAGCCTCCGGGCAGCTGCCCGAAGGCGCGACGCTCGCGCCCGCGGCCGAGACGGAGACGGCGCAGGACGAAGAGGAGAGCAGCGCGCCCGACCTCGACAAGGTCTTCGCAAATTTCGGCAAGACCGAATAAGGGATCAGGGGGGAGCGGAGGCCTCTTCCGCTCCCCGCCGCCCTCAGGCCGGCTCCAGCGTCCGTTCGGCCTTCAGCATGTAGTCGCGGGTGAGCGGCACGGCGTCGACGCTGGGCGAAAGCTGCAGCTGGAAGTTCATATGCGTGCCGTGGCGGAAGGCGAGCTCCGCCCCGAGGAGGTAGAACTCCCACATTCGGCAGAAGCGCTCGTCGAACATCTCTCTCGCCTTGTCCCGGTTCGCCGCGAAGCGCTCGCTCCAGACCTCTAGCGTCTTGGCGTAGTGGAGCCGCCAGACCTCCACATCGGTGACCCAGAGGCCTGACCGCTCGACCGAGGCCAGCGTCTCGGACAGGGCCGGCGAATAGCCGCCGGGGAAGATGTATTTGCGGGTCCAGGCATCGGTGACGCCCGGCGTGCCCCTGCGCCCGATCGAGTGAACGAGCGCGAGGCCGTCCTCGGGCAGGAGCGCCATGACCTTGCGGAAGAACGCATCGTGCTGGGGCGCGCCGACATGTTCGAACATGCCGATGCTGACGATGCGGTCGAAGCGCTCCTCGACCTCGCGATAGTCGCGCAGCTCGATCCGCACCTTCTTCGAGAGCCCCTTCTTCTCGATCCGCTGCTCGGCCAGCGCCTTCTGCTCCTTGGACAAAGTGACCCCGACGACGTCGCAGTCGAAATTCTCGGCCATGTAGATCGCCATCGAGCCCCAGCCGCAGCCGATATCGAGAACGCGGCTTCCCTTCTCGATCCGCAGCTTCGAAGCGATGTGCCGGAGCTTGGCCTGCTGGGCCGCCTCGAGCGACATGCCCTCTTCCGGCCAGTAGGCGCAGGAATAGTTCATGCCGCTGTCGAGGAAGAGCCTGTAGAGGTCGTTGGACAGGTCGTAGTGATGCGCCACGTTCTGGCGCGACCGGGTGAGGCCGTTGTTCTGCTGGAAGCGTTTCGCCCGCTTCGCCGCCTCCCGCACCATTTTCTGGACCGGCGCGGAGCGGATCGCGTTCCGGTTGATGGAGAAGACAGTGATGAAGTCGCGGAGCGTTCCCTCCTCCACCGTCAGCGTGCCGTTCATATAGGCTTCCCCGGCCTTGAGCTCGGGCGACAGCGCCAACGCCGTCAGAAGCTTGGGGTCGGACAGCCGGATCGTCGCCACGGGGCCGTCCCCGTGGCCGTGGACATGGGATTTTCCGTCCGGGGTGAGGATGGTCAGCCGTCCCTTGTCGACGACCTTGGCGAGAAGCGGGTTCAGAATATCAATAGGCAAGGCAAACATCTCTGATCGTTGAAGGTGCGCTGCATCGCCGCAACGGCAGCGCGGCATAGAGTGTTGCGATCTGTCCGGACCGTCCAGACTCGATTGCACCTGACAACGGCCGCGCCCCGGACGTGTTTCGCTTCGACCTCCCGGCGCAACGGACGCCGCAGCAGAAGCCCTCGCAGGCGAAAGGCATTCATGGCCTCCTCGACGCTGGTCGCAAGCCGACGCGCCCGCCTCCTCGACGGCCCGGTCGCGCCCGTCCTCTTCTCCCTGTCCTGGCCGATGACGGTCGGGCTGTTCGCGGTGATCGCGATCAACGTCACCGACACCTTCTATATCGGACGCCTCGGCACCGAGGAGCTGGCGGCGATCGGCTACTGCTTCCCCGTCATCTTCGGGATGTCGGCCATCGCCATCGGGGTCGGCAATGGCGCGACATCGGTCGTCTCGCGGGCGCTCGGCGCGGGGCAGGAAAAGCGCGCGCGCATGCTGACCACCAACACCCTCCTGTTCGTGCTGATCTGGTCGCTCGTCCTCGCCGGAGCGATGTATGCCCTGTCCGAGGAGGTCTTCTCCCTCCTGGCTCTTCCAGCGCGCCTCCAGCCCCATGTCGATGAGTACATGGACGTCTGGTATGCCGGCCTGCCCTTCCTGATCGTCCCGATCGTGCTGAACGGGCTGATCCGCGCATCGGGCGAGGCCATCGTGCCGAGCGTCCTGATGGTGCTTGCCGCGGCGATCAATGCCATCGTCTCACCGCTTCTCATCTTCGGGCTTCTCGGCCTTCCCGCCCTGGGCATGGCGGGGGCGGCATGGGCGACGGTCGGGGCGCGGGGCCTGATCGCGGCGCTCTGCGTCGTCTACCTCCTGCGAGAGGACCTGATGGAGATCAGCCGCGAGACCTTCGCGGGCTTTTTCGGCTGCGTCGCCGATGTCGCGCGCTTCGGCGCGCCCGCCTTCCTGGCCCAGCTCGTCTCGCCGGTCTCGGGCGCGATCATCACGCGTATCCTCTCCGAGCAGGGCGCGGAGACGGTGGCCGCCTATGCCGTGGGCGCCCGGATCGAATCGCTCGCGCTCATTCCCTTCTTCGCGCTGCAATCGGGGATCGCGCCCTTCATAGGCCAGAACGTCGGCGCCGCCCGAACGCCGCGCCTGCGCCGCGCCGAGATGACGGCGATCGTCTTCGCGCTCGGATGGGGCCTTCTGGCAGGGCTGATCCTGTTCGGCTTCGGCGGCAGCCTCGGAGGCCTCTTCACCGCCGACCCCGCCATCGCCGCGCTGACCGACCGCTATCTAGGCCTGGTCGGCTTCGGCCTGTTCGGCGCAGGGCTCGTCATCGTCAGCACCGGCGTCTTCAACCCGCTCGGCTATCCGAACCTCGCAATGGTCCTGTCCGTGCTGCGCTATCTCGTGCTCTACGCAGGGCTCGCCGCCCTCGCCCATGCCGGCGCCTTCCCCTTCTTCTCGGAGGTGACGGGCATCTTTCTCGCCGCGCCGGTTTCCTATGTCCTCGCGGGGCTGACCGCCTTCACGCTCGTTCACCTGCTGATCGAGCGGCCCAAGCGGGCCATGGTCCCGCCCGCAGAGGGCCCAAGGCCGATCGTAGGGCACGACGATCTTCGCCCGAATCGACATCCCTCAGCCTTCGAAGACGAGCCGTCGTGAAGGCTTCCGGCAGGCTCGCTTCGGTATCGGCGAGGGCATGGTCGGTCGACCAGCGCACGCTCTCGAACAGCCCCGGCGCAGGCCGCCTGCGCGCAAGGCCGATCAGCCAGTAGCCGCCGTCGAGAGCTGGACCGAAGACGGCGTCGCGGCTGCCTAGGGCGCCGAATGCCGAGGCGATGTCCGAGGGCTCGATCTGCGGGCTGTCCGTTCCGATGACGACGACCGGCCCCGGCGGCAACGCAGCCATCACCCGCCCCATCCGATCCCCGAGGCTGCCCCCGCCCTGAGAGAGGCGCGGGATCGCCGCCGGCCAGCAGGCGAAGCGTTCGGCGGGCAGAGCGTTGACGGCGAGCGCCGTCTCCCAGCGCGGATCGCGCCCGAGGCGGTGCAGCAGCCGCCCGGTCGCCAGCCTGTAGAAGCTCGCCGCCTGCGCGGAGCCGACATCCCGCGCCAGCCGCGTCTTGGCCCGCCCCGCCAGCGGAGGCTTGGCGAAGACGACCAGGCGGCGGCCCCATCCGGGCCTCACGCGTAGCGCTCCGCGATCCTCTCGGGCGGCACGCCACGGACATAGGCGAGGAGGCAGGACTGGTTGCGCAGCGCCCTTCGGACATAGCCGTCGCGCTCATAGCGCTCCGGCGAGGTGACCGCCTCCGCCGGCAGAAGGCGCAGCGCGCCGCGGCCGCTCTCTGCGACGATGCGGCGGACGAGATCCACATCCTCGAAAAGAGGCAGCGGCGCGTAGCCGCCGATCCGGTCATGGCGCGCGCGAGAGATCAGGAGGCCCTGATCCCCATAGGGCAACGAGAAAAAGCGCGTGCGGAGGTTCGCGCCCGCCGCCACCGCGCGCGCCGCCAGCCTGTCCGAGGCGAAGGCGAGGCGGAAGACGCCCGCAGCCTCGTCGCGCCGCGTGAACGCCTCCGCCGCCCGCTCCCAGCCCGGCCCCAGCGCCGTGTCGGCATGCAGGAAGAGAAGCCATTCGCCCCGGGCGGCGTTTGCGCCGCGGGCGAGCTGGGCACCCCGTCCGGGCGCGCCGGTGACGAGCGTGCAGCCCGCCGCCTCGGCGATCTCGCCCGTCCCGTCCGCCGAGCCGCCATCCGAGACGACGACCTCGCGCAGCAGCCCGCCGCAATTCGCATCCCACAGGCTCGAAAGCGTGCGGGGCAGCCCCTGCCCGGCATTCAGTGTAGGAATGATAACGGAGATCAACGCTCGGCCTGCCCTCGTTTCACCGCCTGCCTAGCCTTCGCAGCCGCGCGCGCCAATGTGGGAAAGTCGTTCTTGCTTTGTTCCAGCCTCGGGCGGCATGATCCGGTCATGGCCCGCGTCGCGTCCTCCCCTTTCGTTTCGTCCAGATCGTCCACGGGCAGAGGGCGCGGCGCGCGGTCCAACGCCACCGGCCGCTTCGAGCGGTTGCAGCGGGAAGCCTTCGACGATGGCTGGACCGACGATGCGCCCGAAGAGCACCGCACGGAGGTCACGCAGGAGCCCGCGCGGAAGATCGTGACCTTCAACGACAGCCCCTATGTCGGCTTCGACCGCTCCATCAATCCCTATCGCGGCTGCGAGCATGGCTGCGTCTATTGCTTCGCCCGCCCGACCCACGCCTATCTGGGGCTGTCCGCCGGGCTCGACTTCGAGACGCGGCTCTTCGCCAAGCCGAACGCCGCGACGCTCCTGCGCAAGGAGCTGTCGAACAGGCGCTACGAGGTCAGGCCCATCGCCATCGGCACCAATACCGACCCCTATCAGCCGATCGAGCGGCGCCACCGCGTCATGCGGGAGGTGCTGGAGGTCCTGGCCGAGTTCCGCCACCCTGTCAGCATCCTGACCAAGTCGGACCTCGTCCTGCGCGATCTCGACCTCCTCGCGCCGATGGCGGCGCAGGGGCTCGCCCGGGTCATGCTGTCGATCACCACGCTCGATGGCCGCCTCGCCCGCGCGATGGAGCCGCGCGCCCCGCGGCCCGACAAGCGGCTCGAAGCGGTGCGGGTCCTCGCCAAGGCGGGCGTGCCGACGGGAACCGTCCACGGCCCGATGATCCCCGGCCTGTCCGATTCCGAGCTCGAATCCCTCATGGAGGCCTCCGCCGAGCGCGGCGCGACCTATGCCGCCTATACCGTGCTGCGCCTGCCGCTCGAGGTGGCGGATCTCTTCGAGGAGTGGCTGGAGACCTTCGCGCCGAACCGCAAGGACCGCGTGCTCCGCCATCTGCGCGACATGAATGGCGGGCGGATCTACGACGCCCAGTGGTCCCGCGCCGAGGAGCCGCGCAGCGTCTATGCCCGCCTGATCCGCGAGCGTTTCGCCGCCGCCTATCGCCGCCTCCGCTTCGAGGAGATGCCGTCTCTGCGGACCGACCTCTTCGCCGTGCCGCCGGAGGAGCGCCCGCAGCTCTCCCTCTTCGCCTGAGCGCTTGCAGAATCGAGGCGGGCCGGGGCAGACCGGGCGGATGAGAACGCCTCCCTCCTTCGCGCTGGAAGACGAATTCGGCGGCGTGGTCGCCGGGATCGACGAGGTGGGCCGCGGCCCCTGGGCCGGGCCGGTCGTCGCCTGCGCCGTCATCCTCGACCGCGAACGCTGCCCGCAGGGGCTCGGCGACTCGAAAAAGCTGACGCAGAAGCGGCGCGAAGCCGCCTGCGCGGCGGTCGAGGAAACAGCCTGCTACGCGCTCGGCGTGGTCGAGGTGCCGCTCCTCGACGAGCTCGGCATCGGCAAGGCGACCTTGCTCGCGATGAGCCGCGCCGTCGCCGCCCTGCCCCGCCGCCCCGACGCGGTGCTGGTCGACGGCACGCAGCTGCCCGATACCGGTGGCATCCCTGCGCGCGCCGTCCCGCGCGCAGATGCCCTCTCCGCCTCGGTCGCCGCGGCCAGCATCGTCGCCAAGGTCCGGCGCGACGCACATCTGCGCGAGCTGGCGGAGGACTTCCCGCCTTACGGCTGGGAGCGCAACAAGGGCTACGGCACGAAGGACCACGCCGAAGCCCTGGCCCGGCACGGCGTGACGCCCCATCACCGCCGCAGCTTCGCCCCCATAAAGCGCCTTCTCGCAACGACTTCTTAACCTGCCTGAATAAGCCGTTAACGGAGCATTTACGCTGCGTTAGCCATGCCGGAGTCTATTGCCGGGGAATCTTAAGACCCCGAGGCGAATGTGGCTCTTCCGTATAAAGACACCATCCTGCGCGGCGACTGCATCGAGAGGCTCAAGGCGCTGCCCGATGCCTGCGTCGACCTCGTCTTCGCCGACCCGCCCTACAACCTCCAGCTGGGCGGCGGCCTGACCCGCCCCGACCAGTCGGATGTCGACGGCGTCACGGATGAGTGGGACCAGTTCGAGAGCTTCCAGGCCTATGACGCCTTCTGTAAGGAATGGCTCGCCGAGGCGCGGCGCGTCCTCAAGCCGAACGGCGCGCTCTGGGTCATCGGCAGTTACCACAACATCTTCCGCCTGGGGGCGGCGATCCAGGACATGGGCTACTGGATCCAGAACGATGTCGTCTGGGTAAAGACCAACCCCATGCCGAACTTCCGCGGCACGCGCTTCGCCAACGCCCATGAAACCCTGATCTGGGCCGGGCGCGACAAGAAGAGCCGGCTGACCTTCAACTATCATTCGCTCAAGGCCGCCAACGAGGACGTGCAGATGCGCTCGGACTGGACGCTGCCGCTCTGCACCGGGGCCGAGCGCCTCAAGACCGACGGGCGCAAGACCCACCCGACGCAGAAGCCCGAGGCCCTTTTGCACCGTGTGCTGACGGCGACCACCAATCCGGGCGACATCGTCCTCGACCCCTTCTTCGGCACCGGCACGACCGGCGCGGTCGCCAAGCGGCTCGGCCGCCATTTCATCGGCATCGAGCGCGACGAGACCTATGTGGTGGAGGCGCAAAAACGCATCGACGCCATCGTCCCCGCCGCCGCGACCGACGCCGCGCCTCTGCCGTCGCCCCGCCGCCAGCCGCGCGTCGGCTTCGGCCAGGTGATCGAAAGCGGCCTCCTCGCGCCCGGCGCCAAGCTCTACTGCCCCAAGCGCAAGCATGTCGCGCGGGTCAAGGCGGATGGCACGCTGTCGGCAACCGCCCATCAGGGCTCGATCCACAAGGTGGGCGCAGGCGTCCAGAACGCGCAAAGCTGCAATGGCTGGACCTTCTGGCACTATGAGGACGCGGGCAAGCTGGCCCCCATCGACAGCCTGCGCTCAGTCATCCGTAAGGGAATGAACTAGGCCCACGCATTTGCGGAACACCGTCGGAAGCGTCTCCAGCGCATCCGGCGGCGTGAACGCGAGCCCCTCGGGCGCCGCCTCCACCGCCGCGGCCATGACCGTCAGCTCGAGCTGGAAATGGGTGAGGCCGTGGGAGACGCGGCCCACCTCCTTCCACCCGGCCGGGGCGGGCGGCACGGCCACCTCCGGCGCCTCGGCCCAAGGCGTGCCCGGCAACCCCGCCATCCCGCCGTAAAGCCCGCGCTCCGGCCGCCTCGCCGTCAGCACCGCGCCGTCGCGGCGCTGCCCGACATAGACCGTCCCGTATCGCACCGGCCGCGCCTTCTTGGCGGGCCTGACCGGCAGCTCGTCCTGCAGCCCCGCCCGGCGGGCGTCGCAGTCAGCGCTGACGGGACAGAGCAGGCATTGCGGCGATTTCGGCCGGCAGACGGTCGCGCCGAGATCCATCATCGCCTGCGCGTAATCGCCCGGCCGCTCCTTCGGCGTCAGCGCGTCGGCGAGGGTCCTGATCCCGGGCCGGACCGCCTTGAGCGGCTCCTCGACGCAGAACACGCGCGCCACCACGCGCTCGACATTGCCGTCGACCACCACGGCCCGCTTTCCGAAGGCGATGGCCGCGACCGCCGCGGCCGTATAAGCGCCGAGGCCCGGAAGATCGCGCAGGCCCTCCTCCGTCTCCGGCCAGCCGCCGCGCTCAGCCACCGCCCGCGCGCAAGCGTGGAGGTTCCGCGCCCTGGCGTAATAGCCGAGGCCCGCCCACTCCCCGAGCACGTCCTCGAGCGGCGCTGCGGCCAGCGCCTCGACATCCGGCCACAAGGACAGGAACCGCTCGTAACGCGGGACGACGGCGGCGACCGTCGTCTGTTGCAGCATGACCTCCGACAACCAGATGCGGTAAGGGTCGGGCACGGCATCCGACCCCGGCGGCAGGCGCCAGGGCAGCGCGCGCGCATGCTCGTCGTACCAGGACAAGAGTTTCCCGGAGAAGCCGTCCTTGCCCGGCCTCTCCTTCACGGTCACACTCGAAGCGTTCATGGAGCCCTCATGACCCAAGCGCCCTTCCCGACCAAGCCCGCCCGCAGAGGGCCGCCGCCGCTCTCGGCCAAGCTCGCCCCGCAGGTCGCCCAGCTCGCGGCGAAATCGGGCGCGATGGACCCCGCCCTCGCCAGGAGCTGGCCGGAGGTCGTGGGGCCGGAACTCGCCAAGCTCTGCCGCCCCCTGCGCCTGCGCCGCCAGAAGAACGCGATCACGCTGGAGGTCGCCGTGCCCAACGGCGCGGCCGCCATGCGCGTGCAATACGCGCAGAACCAGATCCTTTCGCGCGCGCGCACCCAGCTGCGCCAGCCCAAGCTGTCCCGCCTCGCCATCCTCCAGGCCGGCGCCAAGGCGAGCGAGGGGCGGAGCTGGGCGAGCAAGAGGGTCACGCGCGACGACGGCCAGCCAGCGCCCGCGCCGCGGCCCGCGAGGACCGCTCAGGAGGCGCTCGAGCGCCTGCGCGCCGCCATTCAGGCGCGCAAGGGCTGAGCCTTCCGCCGCGTCACTTGCATGCTCTGGCGGCTTCGGCTTGCTTGTGCGCAAAGCTCGACCGACTCGAAGGGTTCTTCATGAAGCGCACGACTCTCGCGGCCTCCCTCGCCGCCTTCGCCCTTATCACGGCCTGCGGCGCCGAGGATGCCGAAACCGAGGCCGAGGCCATCGCCGTGGCCGGAGAGGACGAGGCGGTTCTCGTGGCTGCGCCCGAGCAGGAGGAGGCTCCGGCTCTCGAACCCGTGGCCGCCCCCGAAGGCAGCATGGCCGCGAACGAGATGGCGCTCGGCGCGGAGGACGCGCCGCTGACCATCGTCGAATACGCCTCCGTCACCTGCCCTGGCTGCGCCGCGTTCCACCGCACGCTGTTCCCGCAGATCAAGGAGCGGTTCATCGACAGCGGCGAGGTCCGCTTCGTCTATCGCGAATTCCCGACCCCGCCCCAGCAGCTCTCCTATATCGGCTTCATCCTGTCGCGCTGCGCGGCGACGCAGACCGGCGCGCCGACCTATTTCTCCATGATCGAGGCGCTCTACGAACGTCAGCAGGAATGGGTGAGCGGGCCGAGCCCGGCGGCATCGCTCGAGAACATCTTCAGCGAAGTCGGTTTCGACCGGGCCCGGATCGAGCAGTGCCTGCGCCGCCAGGACATCATCGACGCGATCAACGAGAACGTGCAGTCGGGCGTCGAGGCCGGGGTCAACCGCACGCCGACGCTGCTGATCGACGGCGAGCCCTTCGATTACGGCCGTTCGCTCGACGAGGCGCTGGAGCGGATCCAGGCCGAAGTCGACGCGAGAAGCTGACCCGCTGATCCTCAGAGGCTGACGCGCCCATGCGTTTCGACAAGCTGCGCCTGACCGGTTTCAAGTCCTTCGTGGAACCGGCCGAGCTCGACATCCTGCCGGGCCTCACAGGCGTCGTCGGCCCCAATGGCTGCGGCAAGTCGAACCTTCTCGAAGCCCTGCGCTGGGTGATGGGCGCAAGCTCGGCCAAGGCCCTGCGCGCGGGCGGCATGGAGGACGTCATCTTCGCGGGCACCGGCGCGGCGGGCCGCCCCGGCCGTCCCGCCCGGCAATGGGCCGAAGTGACGCTCAGCCTCGACAACGAGGACCGCACCGCTCCGTCCGAATGGAACGAGCATGCCCGCCTCGAGGTCACCCGGCGCATCACCAAGCGCGGCGACGGGGCGAGCTCGACCTTCCGCATCAACGGAAAGGAAGTGCGCGCGCGCGACGTGCAGCTCCTCTTCGCCGATGCGGCGACCGGCGCCAGCTCGCCTGCCCTCGTCCGCCAGGGCCAAGTGTCTGAGCTGATCGCCGCCAAGCCCCAGAACCGGCGGCGCCTCCTCGAAGAGGCAGCCGGGGTGACCGGCCTCCATGCGCGGCGCCACGAGGCCGAGCTGCGCCTCAAGGCGACCTCCGCCAATCTCGAACGCCTCGACGATGTCACCGGCGGCCTCGAAAGCCAGCGCGCGACGCTCGCCCGCCAGGCCCGCCAGGCGACACGCTACCGCAACATCGCCGGCCATCTCAGGCGCGCCGAGGCAATGCTCGCCTATCTGCGGTGGCGAAGCGCCGCCGAAGCGGAGACCGCCGCGCGGACGACGCTCGATGAAGCGGAGAAGCGAACCCAGGAGACCGCCGGCGCCGCGGCCTCCGCCCAAGGCGAGCGGGAGCGTCAGCATGCGGCGATCGAGCCGCTTCGCCGCAAGGAGGCTGAGGCTGCCGCTGCCCTCCACAGGCTCGAAGCGGAACGGGACGGCTTCGAGGCCGAAGTCGAGCGGGCGCAGGCGGTGATCGCCCGGCTGACCAGGACGAAGGCGAGGCTGGAGGACGACCTGTCGCGCGAAGAGACGCTGTCGCGCGATGCCGAGGCCGCCCTCGCCAATCTCGCCGAAGAGCAGCAACGGCTCGAGGAGCAGGAAGCGCCTCTGCGCTCGGCGCTCGAAGAGACCGAAGCCGAGGCCGCCCGCCTCGACGAGGCGCTCGCCGCCGCACAGAACGAGCACGATGCGGCGCAATCGGCGCTGTCCGAAGCCGAGGCGGAGCGCCGCGCCGCCGCCGCCGCCCGCGACAGCCAGAGCCGCAGCGCCCAGCGCGCCGCGCAGGAGCGCGACCAGCTGCAGCGCAGCCGCGACGAGGCCGAAGCGGGCGCGAGCGACGAGGTCGAGCGCCTGACCCGGCTGCGGGACGATGCGGCGGCTGCGCTGGCCGAGGCCGAGCGGCATGTGGCGGAGGCCGAAGACGCCCGCGCCCGGGCGGGCGCCGCCTTCGAAAGCGCCCGGGGGCCGCATGACGAAGCGGTGCAGGCGCTGACGACCCTTCAGGCCGAGGCGAAGGCGCTGCGGGGCCTCCTCGCCGCTTCGGCGCCCGAAGAGGGTGCCGTTCTCGATTCCATCGAGGTCGAGGCGGGCGCGGAGGCCGCTCTTGCGGCCGCGCTCGGCGACGGCCTCTCCGCCTCGCTTGCGAAGGACGCTCAGCGGCGCTGGTCTCCGCTCGGCGAGGAAGCGCTACGGAGCGCCGAGCTGCCGGACGGCGTTGAGCCGCTTTCGGCCCTCGTGCGAAGCGCGCCGCCTGCCCTGCGCAGGCGGATCGCGGCGACCGGCGTCGTCGCGGCGGCCGATGGCGAGGAGCGCGCTGCGGCTCTTGCTCCCGGCCAGCGGCTCGTCTCGCGCGAAGGCGACCTCTGGCGCTGGGACGGCTTCACCTCCCGCGCCGGCGCCCGCACCCAGGCCGCGCTGCGCCTCGAACAGAGGCGGCGCCTCGAGGAGACCGAGACGGAGCTCGCGGGGGCCGAACGCCGCCGGAAGGAAGAGGCCGACAGCCTGGCCGAGGCGAAGGCCCTGGCCGAGCAGGCGGCGCAGACCGAGAAGGATGCGCGCCGCGCCATCAGGGACCGGCAGGACGCGGCCCGCCGCGCCGACAAGGCCCTGTCGGACGCGCAGGCGGAGCGGCAGAAGCGCACGCTCCGCCTCGAAGCGCTCGGCGAACGCCTCGCCGCGGCCGAAGACCAGTTGCGCGCCGCCCGGGCGGAGCTTGCCGCCGCCGAGGAACGCCTTCTTGCGCTGCCCGCGCAGGATGGCCTGCGCAAGCGCCTCGAAGCGGCGCGGCTGGCGCGCAGCGAGGCGCAGAGCGCGGCGAGCGAAGCCCGCGGCCGACGCGCGGAGCTGCGCCGCGACGAGGAGGCGCGCGTCCAGCGCCTGATAGCGGCGAAACAGCAGGCCGAGGGCTGGCGCGGCCGCAAGGACGCCGCCAGCGAGCGGATCCTTTCGGTCCGCGCCGTCGCCGAAGACGTCTCCGCGCAGCTCGCTCAGGCCGAGCGCGTGCCGCCGCAGCTCGAGGAAAAGCGGGAGAACCTGTTCGAGCGCCTGACCATCGCCGAGAGCCGCCGCGACGCTGCGAGACGGGCCGTCGAAGAAGCGGGGTCGGCGCTGGCCGAGGCCGAGGCGGCGCACAGCGCTGCGCAGGAAGAGGCGATCGGCGCTCGGGAAGCCCGGGCCCGGGCGATCGCCCAGCTCGAAGCCGCCCGCGAGCGGCTGGGCGAGGCTGAGGCGCGCGCCCAGGAGGTCCAGGAGGGCGACCTCGAGGCGCTGCTCTCCCTGGCCGAGCACGGCGAGGACGCGCCCCTGCCCGATGCGGATGCGGTCGAGGCGCGGATCGAGAAGCTGCGGCGGGAACGCTCGGCGCTCGGCGCGGTGAACCTCGTCGCGGACCGGGAGATGGCGGAGGTTGATGAGCGGCTCGAGGAGATCACCTCCGAGCGGGCCGATTGCGAAGCCGCCATCGCCAAGCTGCGCGGCGCGATCGGCGCCCTGAACCGGGATGGCCGACAGAAGCTCCTCGCCGCCTTCGAGGTGGTGAACGGGCACTTCCAGTCGCTCTTCAAGGAGCTGTTCGGCGGCGGCGAAGCGCAGCTGGCGCTGGTCGACTCCGACGACCCGCTGGAAGCGGGGCTCGAGATCCTGGCCAGTCCGCCGGGCAAGAAGCTCGCATCCATGTCACTCATGTCCGGCGGCGAGCAGGCGCTGACGGCGACGGCGCTGATCTTCGCCGTGTTCCGCGCGAACCCCGCGCCGGTCTGCGTCCTCGACGAGGTCGACGCGCCGCTCGACGATGCCAATGTCGAGCGTTTCTGCCGCATGCTCTCGCAGATGACCGAGGAGACGCAGACGCGCTTCCTCATCATCACGCACCATGCCCTGACCATGTCGCGTGTCGACCGCCTCTATGGCGTGACGATGATCGAGCGCGGCGTCAGCCAGCTCGTCAGCGTCGATCTGCGCGAAGCCGCCGAGATGGCAGCCTGACGCAAACGCGCCACATGGGGCGGATGACCGACTGCTTCATCCGCGTGATCGACCTCGAAACCACCGGCTCCCGCCCGCCTGCCCACGGCGTCTGCGAGATCGGCTGGCAGGACGTGGCCCGCGGCGCGGACGGACGCTGGCACGTCACCGAAAGCCGGGGATCGAGCCTCGTGAACCCGTGCCGGTCGATTCCCGCGGTGACGCAGGCCGTGCATCACATCATCGACGAGGACGTGAAGGACGCGCCGGTCTTTGAGGACGTCGCCCCGGGCATCCTGCGCCCCGGCGGGCACTGCATCGCGCTCGCCGCGCACAGGGCCGCCTTCGAGAAGCGGTTCTGCACCGCCGAGCTGACGCGCGGCGCGGACTGGATCTGCACGTGGAAGGGGGCGCTCCGCCTGTTCCCGGACAGCCCGTCCTTTTCGAATCAGGTGCTGCGCTACTGGCGCAAGCCCGAAGGGCTCGACCGGGAGCTGGGCCTGCCGGTCCACCGCGCCTTTCCTGATGCCTATGTGACCGCCCACCACCTGCGCGACATGCTGAACATGGCCGATGCCGGTTCGCTGATCGCCTGGGAACAGGAGCCGGGCCTGCTGCCCCGCGTGCCCCGCGGCAGCGACAAGGGCACCTATTGGCATGAGCTCAACGAGGAAGCGCTCGCCGCCTATGCGAAGGATCGCGACGAGGATATCCGTCATTCGGCGCGAAACGAGCAGCGCCGACGGCAAATGGACGCACCGCCTCCGCAGAGCGGCCGGCCAGTGCAGGACAGTTTCCTCTGACCGATTGATAAAATTGCAGTAACGCGGAACCTAATGGTGCCCAAGAAGCGTTCCCCTAGTCCTGTTAAGGAAGGGAACACCGTCATGAAAAGTCTTCTGCTCTCGGGCGTCGCCGCGACTGCATTCGCGCTCGTGCCCGCCGCCGCGCAATCCGTCGACGAGACACCGCGCACCATACCCTCCGAAGCCACGACGCAGGACCAGGCGACCGACGACATCCTGGATCTGGACCGTGAAACGGAAACCGACATCCGCACCCAGGATGACATGACCACCATGCCTGCCGACACCGCCGCGGTCGTGCAGGAGGACGAGGTGCTGACGGAAACCGACGACCCGCTCTATGCCGAGGAAGAGGATACCGATCCCCTCGCCCTCGAAGGCGACACGGAACTCGCCCAGGAGCCTCTCGAAGACGAGGACATGCAGGTCGCGCAGGAGCCGATGGAGAGCGAAGAAGCCGTTCTGGCGGAAGGCTCAGAGGAAGACATGTCGGCCGAGGACCTGAACGAGCAGGAGCTCGCGCAGGCCGAGGAGGAAATGCAGGACCGTGCCGTCATGTCCGAGGAGCGCATGGCCCAGGACGAGGACATGGCAGCGCCGATGCAGGACGACGAATACGCGTCGGACAGCATGATGGAGGACGACTCCTACGCCATGGCCGAAGACGACATGTCGATGGAGACCGCGTCGACGGCCTCCGACTGGCTTCTTGCGACCGACTTCCTCAATGCCGGCCTGAACGGGGCGGATGGTGAGCAGGTCGCGCGCATCGAGGATGTGCTCGTCGATGCCGACGGCAAGGCCAAGTCGGTCATCGTCGCATCCGGCGGCCTCTTCGGTGTCGGCGCGGATCAGTATGCCGTCGACTATGATCGGGTCGAGGCATCCTGGGAAGGCGAAGAGCTGACGCTGGGCTCGGACCTCACCACCGATGAACTCGAAGCGATGGAGCCCTTCGACCTCCAGACCGCCCAGCAGGAAATGGGCTCGGTGACCCTCGCCTCCGACCTTCGCGGCTCGGACCTCGTGATCGGCCAGAGCGACGAGAGCGCCAGCGTCGAAGACATCGCGATGGCGAAGGATGGCAGCATCGAAGCGCTGGTCGTGGCCTATGACGGCACCGACTATGTGGCGCCCTTCGCCGATCTCGGCGTCGCCGAAGGCGATGGCGGCTTCTATCTCGACCTGGAGCCGACCGAGATCAGCACCCTCGAGCGCTATGAAGGCCGCGACGCCATGATGTCGGAGCCGATGATGGACGAGCCCATGATGGATGACCCCATGATGGAAGATCCGATGGTTGAAGAGCCGATCATGGAAGAAGAGCCCATGATGGAAGACGAGCCGATGGACTCCTACGAAGACTGAGGTCTTTGGCCATCTGCGAGAGAAGCCCGGCCTTGCGCCGGGCTTTTTTCGTCCGGCGCTTCGTGCGGCGCCCTGCCTCTTGCGATTGCCGGTCGCGCACTTCACATCTGCCGGACATCCGCAGATCGCCGCCGGGCCCGCTCTTGTGATTTCCGCTATCGGTACGTTCGCGCTCACGCTGGCGCTGCTTCTAGCCTGTCTTCAGGTCGGGGCCGGGCTTGCCGGCGCCGCACGCGGCAATGGCCGGATGATGGGCGTCGCGGGCACGGCGGCGCTGTTCCAGGCCTTCGCGGTGGCGCTCGCCTTCGGCCTTCTGGTCCAGGCCTTCGTGACCTCGGACTTCTCTCTCCTGAATGTCTGGCAGAACAGCCACACCGACAAGCCGCTCCTCTACAAGGTGGCGGGCGCATGGGGCAGCCATGAAGGCTCGCTCCTCCTCTGGCTCCTGATGCTGTCGGGCCTCGGCGCGGCGGTCGCAGGATCAGGGGGCAGCCTGCCCGCGCCGCTGCGGGCCCGCGTGGTCGGCGTGCAGGGGCTGATCGGCGTCGGCTTCCTCGCCTTCACGCTGTTCACATCGAACCCGTTCACGCCGATCCCGGGCGGCCTCGTTCCGCCGCAGGGACAGGATCTCAATCCGCTCCTTCAGGATCCCGGCCTCGCCTTCCATCCGCCCTTTCTCTATCTCGGCTATGTCGGCATGTCCGTGGCGTTCAGCTTCGCCGTGGCAGCCCTCATCGAGGGGCGTGTCGATGCGGCCTGGGCCCGCTGGGTGCGCCCCTGGACGCTTCTCGCCTGGTCGGCCCTGACAATCGGCATCGCGATGGGCGCCTGGTGGGCGTATTACGAGCTCGGCTGGGGCGGATACTGGTTCTGGGATCCGGTCGAGAACGCCTCGCTCATGCCGTGGCTTGCGGGCACCGCTCTCCTGCACTGCGCCCTGGTGGTCGAGAAGCGCGACGCGCTCAAATCCTGGACCGTCTTCATGGCGATCCTTGCCTTCGCGACATCGCTTCTCGGAACCTTTCTCGTGCGGTCCGGGATCGTCACCTCCGTCCATGCCTTCGCGAACGACCCGGATCGCGGCGCGGTTCTCCTCGTCCTGTGCGGCCTTTATACCGGCGGCGCTTTCCTCCTCTTCGCGCTCAGGGGCGACCGGTTGCGTCCGACGGGCGTTTTCGCGCCGTTGAGCCGGGAGGGCGCCCTCGTCCTCAACAACGTTCTGCTTTCCGTTCTCCTCTTCACGGTTCTCCTCGGCACGTTCTGGCCAACGGTCGTAGAGGTTGCGACCGGCGAGCGGATCTCGGTCGGGCCGCCCTATTTCAACGCTGTTTCGCTGCCCCTCCTCGCCCTCCTGGTCCTCGCAATGGCGGCCGGGACCTTCCTGCCGTGGAAGCGGGGCCGCGGCGGCGACCTGTTGCGCCGCCTGCGCCTGCCGGCGCTCGCGACAGTGCTCGCCGCCGCGATCTGGTTCATGCTTCAGGGGGGCAGCCCCATCGCGCTCGCAGGCCTTCTCATCGGGCTTTGGGTGATCAGCTTCTCGCTCTTCGACATCGCGCGCCGCGTGCGGCTGCGCGAAGTGCCGCTGGCGCAGTCATGGCGGCGCCTTGGCGGCCTGCCGCGCGGCTATTGGGGCGGCACGCTGGCGCATCTCGGCCTCGGCATCGCCGTGCTCGGCATGGTCGGCACCTCGCTCTGGGTCTCCGAGGAACAGGCCGTGCTCGCCCCGGGCGAAAGCCTCGAAGTGGCGGGCTACACGCTGACCCTTGAGAGGATCTACGAGGCTCGCGGCCCCAACTATCTGTCCGAAGTCAGCGCCTTCACCCTGTCGCGCGACGGAAAGGAGCTGGCCGAGCTTTATCCTGAGCGCCGCTGGTATCTCGCCGCCGAGCAGCTCACGACGGAGGTCGACGTGCTGCCGCGCTGGGCCTCGGACATCTATGTCGCGGTCGGGGAAGGACGCGGCGAACAGCGCGAGGCGCGGGTCGTCAGGGCCTATCACCACCCGCTTGTCTATTATCTGTGGGGCGGCGCGATCCTGATGACCTTTGGCGGGATCCTGTCCCTGTCCGACCCCCGCTACCGCGCGCAGCGGGTGACGAAGCGCCGGATGGCGCATGCCGCGACAGCGCCGGCATGACCTTGTCAGCACTCCTCCTGGCGGCCGCGGTGACGCTGACGCCGGTCGAAGCCGCACGGGCGGATGCGCTGTCGGACAGCCTGCGCTGCGTCGTCTGCCAGAACCAGTCGATCGCCGATTCCGATGCGGCGCTCGCCGATGACATGAGGGAGCTGGTCCGCCAGCGCGTCGCCGCCGGCGACAGCGACGAGGAGGTCAGAGCCTATATCGTCCAGCGCTACGGGGAATATGTCCTGCTGCGCCCAAGGGCGAATGCGCGGAATCTGCCGCTATGGGCGGGTCCCGGCCTCGCGCTCCTGATCGGCGCGATCGTCATGTATCTCTTCGCCCGCAAGGCGAAGGACGTGCCCTTCGAAGACGAAGAGGACGCCTGAGGCGCCCTCTCCCTTCATCGTTCAGGTGCGGCCGCGTCCGCGGATCATCCTGACGATCCAGATCAGCAGGCAGGCGCCGATCACGCCGACGATCAGGAAATAGAGCCAGCCGCTGCCGCCGATACCCACGGCGGTCAGAATGGCGCTGGCGATCAGGGCCCCGACGATCCCGAGAATGATGTTCATCAGGATGCCCATGTCGGACTTCATGATCTGTTCCGCGATCCACCCCGCAATGCCGCCGACGATGATGGCGATGAGCCAGTTCACACCGAGCATAATTTCCCTCCTCAAGAGTCGCGCGGCGGAATGCCGCGTCAGTGTATGAAGAAACACACCGATCGCGAGCGAGTTCGCTTCGCCGCTGACTCTTCCTTACCGCTGTGTCACTTCGGGACAAGCGGCTCGCGCATCAGCCGCCGAGCGCTTCCTTCACCGTCGCCGCGACGCGCTTGAGCGTGAAGGGCTTCTGCAGATAGCCCGCCCCTTCGATCTCGCTGAGCTTGTCCCGCATCGCCGCCTCGGCATAGCCGGACATGAAGATCACCTTCGCGCCCTTGAGCTTGTCGCCCGCCTGCGTGATCAGCGTCGGGCCGTCCATTTCCGGCATCATGATGTCGGTCAGGACGAGGTCGAAGGGCTTGGGATCGTCCTCGATCATCTCGAGCGCCTCGTCGCCGTCCTCGGCCTCGACGATCTCGTAGCCGCACATGCCGAGCGCGCGCACGACGATGTTCCGCACGCCGTCCTCGTCCTCGACGATAAGGATGCGGCCCTTGCCCGTCAGGTCGGCATTCTCCGCGACCGCTCCTTGCGGCTTCTCGGAGGAGCGCTCCTGCGCCTCCTCGGCGGTGAGCGCGGGCAGGAAGATGCGGAAGGTCGCGCCCTCCCCCGGCCGGTTATGCAAGAAGATGCGCCCGCCCATCTGGCCGATGATGCCGTGGACGGTGGACAGGCCGAGGCCCGTTCCCTTGCCCTCGCCCTTGGTGGTGAAGAAGGGCTCGAAGATCTTTTCGGCGATATCCGGCGGCACGCCTTCGCCATTGTCGGCGACCTCGATCAGCACGTGGTCGACCTGGGACAGGAGCGCGTAGCCATAGCTCTCGACCCTGTCGGCGGGCACGAGCTGCGTCGAGATGGTCAGGCGCCCGCCCTTGGGCATGGCGTCGCGGGCATTCACCGCGAGGTTCATGATCGCGAGTTCGAGCTGCCCCTTGTCCGCCTTGACCGGCGGCAGGCCGCGGCCATGCTCGACATCGACCTTGACGCGCTCGGTGACGTAGCGGTCGAGGAAGGGCGAGAATTCCGACAGCATCTCGGTGATCGAGAGAACTTCCTGCTGAAGGGTCTGCTTGCGCGAGAAGGCGAGCAGGTTCTGCGTCAGGTTCCGCGCCCGCTGCGCGTTCTCGCGGATGAGGACGAGGTCGGGATAGCTCGGATCGCCCGCCTGATGGCGTCGCATGAGGAGCTCGGTCGATCCCATCACCACCAGGAGCAGGTTGTTGAAGTCATGCGCGATGGAGCCTGCCAAGTGGCCGACCTGCTTGAGCTTCTGGTCCTGCGCATGGTCCTCCTCCATGCGCCGCTGATAGGTGATGTCGACCGCGTAGAGGACGATCTGGCGCGGGCCATAGGCGCCGCGGCGGCGGCGGATCGGCCGCGCGAACAGGCGGATAATGCGCGCCTGCGCGCCCTCGCCGAGCGTCACGTCGATGGGCCGGGTCAGGGGCTCGTTCTGCGGCCGGGCCCTGAGCGCGGCGACGAGATCCTTGAGCGCCGCCTGCGGCAGCACGCTCGACAGGGTCGCGCCCCGCTCGACGCCGATCGTGTCCGCCATGAGGGCATTCGCATAGGTCACCTGCGCGTCCGCGCCCGGATCGCCCTCGAGCACGGCGACCCCGAAAGGCGCCTCGCTGACGTCGGAGGACAGGTCCTGCGTGCCCGCCTCGCGGGTCAGGCCGCCCTTGGGCACCATTTCGACGCAGACGAAGCCTTCACCGACACCGCCGCGGGCGAAGCCGGTCAGGACGACGCTGAGATAGCCGCTGGCGGCGCTGCGGTCGCGGATGCGGGCCTCGACCTCCTCGTCTTCCTCCCACAAGGCGCCGACGAGATCGCTCGTCTCGCCGAGGACGAAATCGGACAGCGCCACGGTGGCGCCCTGGCGCGTCCCGATGGCCTCGGCCGCCGCGGCGTTCATCCAGGCGAGATTGCCCGACCGCTCCAGCGCGAAGACGGCGCGCGGATAGGTGACGAAGGCGGCGCGCAGGCTGTCCTTCGCGCTCTCGATCGGCACTTCGCGCAGCCGCCATGCGACGTGCTCGAGCCCCGCGCGGCTGCGCATCGGGCGGACGGCCACCTCGAAGCGGCGGCGCGGAACGGCGGCGCTGCCGGCGCTGACGCCGCCCATGGCCTGGGTGATGATCTCATCGCCCTCGGCGCCCGAGCGGGCCGCGCGGGCGAGCCGGAACATCTTGGAGCTCTCGCTGCCGGCCTGGCCGAAGAGCCGGTCGATCCGCGGCGGCAGGCCGGTCGCCCCGATCACGCCCGCCTCTTCGGCGATGCGCATATAGGCTTCGTTGGCATAGACCACGACGCCGTCGCGCGTCGTGACCAGCCGCGCTTCGGGATCGGCCGACAGGATGTCCTCGGCGAGCCCGAGGGCCGAGAGGATGTCGCTTCCCGCAAGAACCGCCGGCCGCTGCGCGCCGGCCGGACGGCGGAAGAGGATGCCGGTCAGGAGGAGCGGCGAGAAGGCGCGCGTGGCCGAGGCGGCCAGCAGGAGCGTTCCGAACAGGAGGAGGCCCGCCCCGAAGGTCGCGGCCACCAGGACGTCGACGCCGCCGGTCCAGGCGGCGAAGATCAGGCTCGCCACGATCAGCGCGAGGCAGGTCCAAAGAAGGATCGGGGTGATGGCCTCGAAGATGCGATCGGCGCTGCTCCTGCGTCGGCGGCGGCGCGGCGCGGCGGGCGCGACCGGCTGCGCGGTGGCCTGTTCGGCCTCGTCGCCGTCGGCGGATGCAGGCGCGGTATCGTTCGCCGGAGCGATCGGTTCGGCGGCGAGTGCGGGTTCGGTCTCGGGCTGCGCGGCCATGGATCCCCTCTGACTTGCGGGCGGCGCGGCTGCGGCGGCCTGGCTCTTGAACCGTACCCCTGGCCCGTCTGTTGTAGAACGGTGTTAACGGCACCGGCCTGCCGTTAACAGATCGCAAGCGAGTCTTACCCAAAGGTTAAATGCCACGACATGCGCTCGACCCAGCCTGCATCTTCCCCGCTGCCCGTGCATCCCGTCGTCGCGGCGCGCCGGGAGGCCGGCCTGCCCGTCATCGGGGTCGCTTACGGCTCGGGCGCGGCTCGCGGCTGGGCCCATGTGGGGGTGATGGACGCCCTGGCCGAACTCGGCGTCGAGGTGCATGTGCAGGCGGGCTGCTCGGTCGGGGCGCTGGTCCCGGCGGCCCGCGCGCTCGGCATCTGGGACGAGTTCCTGTCCTGGGCGAAGACGATCGGCGGCTTCCACTCGCTGAGCAGCTTCGCGCTCGGCCTCGGCTCGGGCGGCCTCGTCAATCCAGACGCGGCCTTCGAGGCCTTCCGCGGGAGCGACCGCAATATCGAGGATCTGCCCGCGCCCTTCGGGGCCGTCGCGACCGATCTCGCCACCGGCCAGGAAGTGTGGCTGACGCGCGGTTCGGTGCTGGACGCCTGCCGCGCCTCCTCGGCGATCCCGATGCTGCTTCATGCCGCCTGCCACAAGGTCGGCGATCAGGAGCGGTGGCTGATCGACGGGGCGGCGTCGAACCCGGTCCCGGTCAGCCTGGCCCGGGCGCTGGGCGCGGACCGCGTCATCGCGGTGGACCTCAACTCGGTCTCGCGCACGCTCGCTCGGTTCGACCGTCCCAAGACGCGGGCCGTCGTCCCGGTTGAGCGGCGAAGCGTGCCCGGAGAAGGCATGATGCCCGGCGCCGTCGCGAATTTCCTGCGCGACACCCGGGACGTCATCGACCGGGAGATCGCGATGGCGCGGGCGAAATCGGATGCGAAGCCGCATTTCTTCGAAACGGTCATCGCGACTCTCGACATCGTCCAGACACAGCTTTCCAAGGCGCGCGCGCAGGTCGACCTCGCGGAGCTGCGCCTGGCACCCGACATGCATGACGCCTCGCCGACCGCCTTCGACCGCTTCGATGACTATCGGCAGATCGGCTACGACGTCGCGATGGCGAAGAAGGAAGAGATCCTGGCGCTGGCCTCGCCGCACCCGCTGGCCGAGGACCTCGAACCGGTGCATCCGGGCCGGGAACGGACGGGCGGAGGCCCGAGGAAGGATAGCGTATGATGACGGCATCCCCGATCAGGACCGCTGCGACCGCTCTGGCCTGCGCCGCGCTTCCGCTCGGCGTCCTTTCCGCCTGCGGCGACCCCGCTCCGGCGGACGGCTACGAGGAGGACGTCGCGGCGGAGGCAGAGCCGGTCATCGTTCAGGACCGCTTTCTCGTCACCCGCAGCGCCTATGGCTTCGAGACGACCCTGCGGCGGCTGCTCGAGGCGCTCGACCGGCGGGAGCTGACCGTGTTCGCCGTCATCGACCATGCAGCTGCCGCCGAGCAGGCCGGCGCGGCCTTGCCCGGCTCGACGCTCGTGATCTTCGGCAATCCCGAAACAGGCAGCGCGCTGATGGCCGAGGTTCCGCTTCTGGGGGCCGAACTGCCGCTCCGCGCCCTCGTCTTCGAGCGGGGCGGGAACACCTATCTCGCCGTGAGCGGTGTCGCCAACCTCATGCGGAGCTATCCCTTGGACGACCAGGACGCGCTTCTCGACCGGATGGAGAGGCTGCTGAGCGCCGTGACCGACGAGGTGACCGGAAGCTGAACCCCGCAGAGGCCGGTTCTCCGGATGCGAAAGCGTGTATAGCCTGCACACGTGCAGCAGAGAAAAACCGGATCCATGAGACATTTGATCGCCGGCCTTGCGCTTTCCACTTCGGCTCTCGCCCTTGCTGGCTGCGTCGACGCCCGCTCCGCGCAGGAGGCGGCGCAGGCCGAACCCACGGCTGCGGACGCGGCCGCCTTCCTCGACCGCGTCGAGACGACCTATTCGGAGGTCGGCGAAGAGGCGGCGCGGATTTCCTGGGTCAAGGCGACCAATATCACCTATGACACGAACTGGCTCGAAGCCCGCATGGCGGCCGAGCTGACCGAGATGGCGGTCGAGTTCGCCAATGAGGCCGCCCGCTTCGACGGTCTCGACCTGCCCGAGGACCAGAAGCGCAAGCTCGCCCTCCTCAAGCAGGGCATCACCCTGCCCGCGCCGACGACGGCGGGCGCCGCAGAGGAGCTGGCGCAGATCACGACGCGGCTCGACAGCACCTATTCGACCGGCACGATCGATTTCCGCGGCGACACCGTTCCGCAGAACCGGACCGAGGTGCTGATGCGCGAGCTGCGCGATCCCGCGGCGCTCGAGACGGTCTGGACCGAGTGGCGCAAGGTCTCCAAGCCCATGAAGGACGATTACGTCCGCATGGTCGAGATCGCCAATGCCGGCGCGGAGGAGCTGGGCTATGACGATCTCGGCCAGATGTGGCGCTCGGGCTACGACATGGATCCCGACGAGTTCGCCGATGAGGTCGACCGCCTCTGGGGCCAGGTCAAGCCGCTCTACGAGCAGCTGCACTGCACGGTCCGCTCTTCGCTGAACGAGGCCTATGGCGACGAGATCGCGCCGCTCGACCAGCCGATCCGGGCCGACATCCTCGGCAATATGTGGGCGCAGAGCTGGGCGGCGCTTTACGGCGACATCGTCCGGCCCGCCAATCCGGACGCCGCGCCGGTCGATATCCAGGCCCTGCTCGAGCGGGCGGAGGCAACGCCGCTCGACATGGTGCGGACGGCGGAGGGCTTCTTCACCTCGCTCGGCTTCGAGCCCCTGCCCGAGACCTTCTACGAGCGCAGCCAGATCACCAAGCCCGAAGGCCGCGAGGTCGTCTGCCACGCCTCGGCCTGGAACCTTGATTCCAAGGACGATGTGCGCATCAAGATGTGCACCGAGGTGAATGCCGACGACTTCGTCACCGTGCATCACGAGCTCGGCCACAATTTCTATCAGCGCGCCTACAACATTCAGCCAACCCTGTTCCAGTCGGGCGCCAATGACGGCTTCCACGAGGCGATCGGCGACATGATCGCGCTGTCGATCACGCCGGAATACCTCGTGCAGATCGGCCTTCTGGAACAGGACGAGGTTCCCGCCGCAGAAGGCGATATCGACCTCCTGATGCAGCAGGCCCTGTCCAAGGTCGCCTTCCTGCCCTTCGGCCTCCTGGTCGACAAATGGCGCTGGGAGGTCTTTTCCGGCGAGCTGAGCCCCGAAGAGTACAATTCGGGCTGGTGGGACCTGCGCGAGGAATATCAGGGCATCCGCCCGCCGGCCGAGCGCCCGGCGGACGCCTTCGATCCGGGCGCGAAATATCACGTGCCGGGCAATACGCCCTATATGCGCTACTTCCTCGCGCACATCCTCCAGTTCCAGTTCTACAAGGCCGCCTGCGACCAGATCGGCTGGGAGGGCCCGCTGCATCGCTGCTCCTTCTACAATTCGAAGGAGGTCGGCGAGCGCCTCGACGCCATGCTCGAGGCGGGGCAGTCACAGCCCTGGCCGGACACGCTGGAGCTCTTCACCGGAAGCCGCGAGCTCGATGCTTCGGCCGTTCTCGACTATTTCGAGCCGCTGATGCGCCATCTCGAAGACGAGAACGAAGGCCGCTCCTGCGGCTGGTAGGCATCCCTTCCCATAGCCGAATGCAGTTCGAGAAAACTGCATTCGGCGGTTAACGCCGCTTTCAGTTCCCGTGCGCTATCGCGTCGCGGGACTGGAGGGGGCCCATGAGCGATCGCATTACCCGCTTGCGCGGTGCCCTCAGAGGCCTGACCAACGGCCTTTTCGTCCGCCTGGTCCTCACGATCCTGCTCGTCCTGACAACGCTGACGGTCGGCCTGTCGCTGGTCTCGGCCTTCCGCGTGACCAAGGCCGCCGACGAGCAGGCCTATGACGAGGCCGTCGCAACGGCCGACCTCGCCGCCGTCGCTTTGGAATCGGCGATCACGGAGGGCAGCCTCAGCGCCGTTTCGGCCGTGATCTCGGCGGTCCAGGGGCGCGATGAGGTCTGCGAAGCGACGATCCACCTGCAGCATGGCGAGGAATACGGCACGCCGTCGGGCTATCTCGACGATGCCGAGCAGAAAGCGCTCGCGGCGGTTCTCGCAGGCGCCAACCGCACCGTCGCGGAGACATGGGACGGCCTCGTGGTGATCGAGCCGCTCGAGGCCCCCGACGGCAGCACGGTGGGCGCCCTCGTCGTCCGCACCCGAACAATCGATTTCTGGCAGTCCGCCTGGTCCGCCCTGCAGCGCAACATGATCGGCGGCCTGCCCATCGCGCTTCTCGCCTTTTTCGGCGCCTATCTCGTCGCCCGCTCGATTACCAAGCCGCTGGAGCAGCTCTCCCGCGCGGCCGGCCGGATCGCGGAGGACGATTTCGACATCACCTTCCCCGCGAACGGCTCGGAAGAGACCCAGCGCCTCAGCCAGACCCTCAGCCGCATGGTCCGCAGCCTCCAGGTGGCGCGCCTGAAGGCCGAGCGCGCGGCCAAGCTCGCAAAGGATGCCAGCCGCGCGAAATCCGACTTCCTCGCCAATATGAGCCACGAGATCCGCACGCCCATGAACGGCGTCATCGGCGTGGCCGAGATCCTGCTCGAGACCGACCTCGACGAAAAGCAGCGCGAACTGGCCAAGATCATGCTGTCTTCGGGCTCGGCGCTGGTGACGATCATCAACGACATCCTCGATTTCTCGAAGATCGAGGCCGGCAAGATGACGATCGCGCCCGAGCCCTTCGACCTGCGCAGCTCGGTGCAGGACGTCATGACGCTGATGGCGACGCGGGCTCAGGAAAAGGACGTCGAGCTGATCGTCGAATACCAGTCCGACCTGCCGCAGGCCTTCATCGGCGATGGCGGCCGCATCCGCCAGATCGTGACCAATCTCGTCGGCAATGCGGTCAAATTCACCGATCGCGGCCATGTCGCGGCCCGCGTCACCGGCACGGTCAAGAACCGCGTCGCCGCCGTGCGGATCGAGGTCGAGGACACGGGCATCGGCATCCCCGCCGGCCTGCAGGAGCGCATGTTCGAGAAATTCGAACAGGCCGACAACACCTCGACCCGCCGCTATCAGGGCACGGGCATCGGCCTGTCGATCTCCCGCAGCCTCACCGAGTTGATGGGCGGCCGGATCGGGGTGCGCAGCCAGGTCGGAAAGGGCTCCTGCTTCACGGTCGAATTGCCGCTGCCCGTCGATCCGGACGCCGCCGCCTCGATCACCGACCAGGCCCTGCCCGCGCTTCGCGGACTCGCCGTCCTCGTCGTCGACGACAATTCGTACAACCGCCGGATCGTGGCCGACCACACCCGCCGGTGGGGGATGCGTGTGACGGCCGCCGGCGGCGCTGAGGAGGCGAGCCGGGCCTTCGCCGAAAGCGGGCCGTTCGACCTCGTCATCACCGACTTCAACATGCCGCATACGGACGGGATCGAGATGATGGATCTCCTGACCGAGCGGCACGGCTATGAGGGACCGGCGATCATGCTGTCCTCGCTGTCCCATCGGGGCGAAGCGAACAAGGCGGCGGGGCGGCGCTTTTCGGCCTGGCTGACCAAGCCGGTCCGCGCGAGCCAGCTCATGGATGCGGTGGCGAGCGCCCTCTACCGGGAATCCATCCGCAAGGCGCAGGCCACCACCTCTGCCGTCGCGGCGGCCGACCAGCCGCGCTACGACATCATCGTCGCCGAGGACAATGTCGTGAACCAGATGGTCATCAAGACCATGCTGGCCGGCCTCGGCGCCGAGGTCCGCCTGGCCAATACGGGCCTCGAGGCGCTCGAGGCCTATCGCCAGCAGAAACCGGACCTCATCCTCATGGACGTCTCGATGCCGGAAATGGACGGCCTCGAAGCCACGCGGGAGCTGCGCAAGATCGAAGGGGGATCCGGCGCCTCGCCCTGCCCCGTCATCGCGGCGACCGCCCATGTCATGGACGAGGACCGCGCCGCCTGCCTCGCCGCCGGTATGGACGGCATCGTCAACAAGCCGATCAAGAAGGACGCCCTCAAGGGCGTTCTCGCCACCTGGCTCGGCGAGGACGGACCGGAGCAGGACGGCGCGGCGGAAGCTGGTTAAGCATGTCTTTGCCCTGCTGAGATAAGCATTCGGGGGTAAAGAAGAATCAAGGCGCGCCCGCGTTTCCGGCGGAGGCGCCTTCCCCTATGGTGCGCCCGTCATGACACAGAACCAGGTGCAGATCGCGGACGCGCCGCAGGACCGGCTCGCCGCAAGCGCTTCTCTTGCGGGCGTCGAGACCGAGCCGGGCGATGCCCGGCTGAGCCGCCGCGCGGCGCGGCGGCTGCGCAATCATCTCTGGGCGGCTGCCGGCTTTTCGGTCGTCGTCAACCTGCTCTTCCTCGTCTCGCCCCTCTACATGCTGCAGGTCTATGACCGCGTCCTGGCCTCGCGTTCGATCGAGACCTTGATCCTGCTGAGCCTGATCGCGGTCTTCCTCCTGCTCCTCTACATCGCCGCGGAAGGCGGCCGGAAACGCGTGCTGGCGCGCGCGGGGCAGATCCTGGGAGAGTCGCTCGACGGCATGACCCTGCGGCGGGGCCTCGCGGCGGCGGGCACGCCTTCGGCCAGGACGGTGGCGGCGGTCGGCAATCTCTCCCGCGTCCAGGGCCTCCTCCTTCAGGGCACGCTCAGCCCCCTGTTCGACATTCCCTTCGTCCCGCTCTTCATCCTAGTCCTCTTCGTCATCCACCCGGTTCTGGGCCTCATCAGCCTCGCGGGCGCGGGCGTTCTCCTGGCTCTCGCCGTCCTGACGGACCGCCTGTCGCGCAAGAGCGTCGAGGAGGCCGGGAAGCAGGATCAGCGGGCGCAGAGCCATCTGGGCCATCTCGTCCGACAGCGCGCCGCCATCGTTTCCATGGGCATGACCGACCGGGCGGTCGGCCGCTGGCAGCAGCTGCGGCGCGAAGCGGTGGATACCAATATCGCCGCGGGCGAAGGGGCAACCTACCTGTCCTCGACCACGCGCTCTTTCCGTCAGATCCTGCAGATCGCCATTCTGGGAAGTGGCGCGGCCCTGGCCGTCGCCGGCGCGATCACGCCCGGCTCGATCATCGCGGGCTCGATCATCATGGGACGCGGCCTCGCCCCCATCGACCAGACCGTGTCGATTTGGCGCCAGGTCATTCTCGGCCGCAAGGCCTGGCGGGAGCTTTCGGAGTGGGTCGACACCCATGACGCCTCCGACCTGCCGATGGAGGTGGCGGCGGTCACCGCGCTGCCCCGGCCGGACCCCGTCCTGAAGCTCGAGGAGTTCGCCGTCGGCATTCCCGGCTCGAAAAAGCCGCTCCTGCCGCAGATGACGGTCGAGCTGCCGCGCGGCGGCCTGATCGCGCTTCTGGGGCCGTCAGGCGCGGGCAAGACGTCCTTCCTGCAATCCGTCGCGGGCGCCTGGGCGCCGCAGCACGGCACGGTCCGCCTCGGCGGCCGCGACCTCGCGAGCTGGGACGCGCGCGACCGGGGCCGCTTCGTCGGCTATCTGCCCCAGCACGTCGAGCTTCTGACCGGCACCGTCTTCGAGAATATCTGCCGGTTCACCGATGCCGATCCGGAGCGGGTGTTCGAGGCGGCGCGGCGGGTCGGCTGCCACGACATGATCCTGACCCTGCCCAAGGCCTATGACACGCCCATCGGCGAAGGCGGGGTGCACCTGTCCGCGGGCCAGCGCCAGAGCATCGGCCTCGCCCGCGCCTTTTTCGGCCATCCGGCCCTCCTCCTTCTCGACGAGCCGACCGCGCATCTTGACGCGAACCTCGCGGCGGCGCTGATGGGCCGCTTCGCCGCTTATGCCCGCCAACCGCAGAGCGAGCGCGACGTGACCGCCATCATCGCGACCCACGACCTGCGCCTCATCAATGCGGCCGATCAGGTCATGCTGATCCAGGACCGCAAGATCGTCCTCTCTCCGCGCGAAGACTACCTCAAGCGCGTCTCCGATCTGCGGCGCAGCCGCCGGGGACAGCCCGCCCAGGCCCGGCCCAAGGTCGAGACCGGCGGGGACGCCCCCGAAGGCACGGGCGGATCGGGCACAGCGCCGGTCACGGTCGCGATGCCGCTCCCCGATGGGAGCGCGTCATGAGGAGCGGCGACCGCCTCTCGCCTCTCTCCGACCGCTCCGTGCGATGGTCCGCCCTCGCCTGCGCCGTGGGCTTTGGCGGCTTCCTTTTATGGGCGGGGATCGCGCCGCTCGAAGAAGGCGTCACCGCTTCGGGACAGATCGTGGTGGAGGACGACCGCAAGGCCGTCGAGCATTACGAGGGCGGCATCATCCGCGCCCTCTATGTGGGTGAAGGCGATATGGTCGAAGCGGGCGAGGTTCTTCTGGAACTCGAACCGCTGCAATCGGAGGCCGCGCGGGACGAGCTGGCGCAGGAACTCGCGGTGCAGACGGCGACGCTCGAACGCCTCACCGCCCTGCGCGCAGGCCGCGACAGCGCATCCTTCGAAGCGCTCGAAGGCATTCCGGTCGAGGCCGCGGTTCGCGAGGACATCCGCGCCCGGCAACAGGCGCTGTTCGATCAGCAGCGCGCCGCCCGCGATGCCGAACTCGAGGTCCTGACGAGCCGCAGGGCCTCGCTCGAAGGGCGTGCAGACGATCTTCGTGGCCAGATCCAGGCGACCGAAGCCGCGCTCGCAAGCGCGAGAGAGGATCTCGCCTTGCGCCGCGAGATGCTGGCCGAGCGGCTGGAGACCATCGGCAATGTCCAGCGCCTTCAGCGGGAGGTGTCGGGCCTCGAATCGGACCTCGCCCGCCTCACGGGCAGCCGGAACGAAGCCCTCGCCGGCATCCGCCAGGCCGAGGACGAGATCACCCAGGCCCGCGCTCGGCTGGCCGAGGAAACGGGCCGCGAGATCGTCCAGGCGCAGGCCGGCGCCCTCGCCGCTCGGGAGCGCCTTCGCGGAACCGAGGACCGCCTCGCGAGGACCGTGATCCGGGCGCCGATCTCCGGCGCGGTCCTGAACCTCGATGTCTCGACCATTGGCGGCGTCGTTCGACAGGGCGAGCCGATCATGGAGATCGTGCCGAGCTCCGCCGAGCTGATCGCTTCGGTCCGCCTCTCGCCCACCGACCGCGATGCGGTCAGCCCCGGACAGGCGGTCGAGGCGCAGCTGACCGCCTACAAGTCGTTCATCGCGCCCCGCCTGCCCGGCCAGGTGATCGGCGTCAGCGCCGATCTGGTGGAGGACCCTGCGACCCGCACCTATTACTACGAGGCGCGGCTGGCGCTCGATGCGGAGGAACTCGACCCCGAAGCGCGGATCGAGATCATCCCGGGCATGCCCGTCGACGCCTTCATCGCGTCGGGGCGCAGCCGGACCCTGCTCGACTATGTCTTCGAGCCGGTCTCCGCGACGCTGTCGCGCGGCTCGAGGATGAACTGAGCCCCGTGCGGCGGGCGCTCCTCCTCGCAGCCGGGCTCGCAGGCCTGCTCCCCGGCGCCGCGGCGGCGCAGGAGAGCTGCCTGCGCTTCGAGACGGCGCTGCGCGAGGCGCTCGATTTCGACCCGCGCATCGAGGGGGCGGAGGCCGACAAGGAACAGGCGCGCGCGAATGCGCTGGCCGCCTATTCGCGCAATCTGCCCGATGTGTCGCTCTTCGGTCAGGCGAGCCTCGGCAACACCCAGCCGCTCGATACCACGCGCGGAGACAGCTACGGCATTCAGGCGACCCAGGAGCTCTTCTCCTTCGGCGCGCGGAAGGCGGCGCAGGCCGCGGCGCGCGCGCAGCTGGAGGCGGCCCGGGCGGGAGTGGCCGAGGCGCAGATCGACGTCGCCGAAGGCGTCGCCCTCGCCTATCTCGACACGCTGCGCACGCGCGCCGTCGCAGGCCTGACCGCCGAACAGGCCCGCGCCTATGAAAGCGACGCGCTACAGGCGGAAGGCCGCCTCGAGCGGCAGGTCATCACCTTGACCGACGCGAGCCAGATCCGCGCCCGCTACGCCACCGCCCGCTCGCGCACGCTCGATGCCGAGGTCGAGGCGGAAGCGGCGCTCGTCCGCCTGCGCGTGCTGACGGACAGGGCCGTGCCCTGCGTCGCGCTCGAAAGCGTCACGGAGCTCTTGGGCGCAAATGCGGGGGCGCTTCTCGCCCTGTCGCCGGAGGCCGCCGTCGCGCGGGCGACCGACCGCTCCTTCGCGCTGCGGCGCGCGCGCTCCGCCGTGACGGCCGCGAGCGCCAGCCTGTCCGAAGCGCAGCGGGCGAACCTTCCGACCGTCTCCGCCAACGCGTTCGCGCTCCATCAGCAGGACCCCCTGTTCGGCCAGGACGAGAACGAAGCCCGTCTCGGCATCTCGATCCGGCAGGACCTCTACACGGGCGGCCGGCACCGGGCGCAGCGGCTCGACGCCCGCGCGCGGCTCAAGGGGGCGCAGGCCGACAGGGACTTCGAGCGCCTGATCCTGGAGGACCGCGTGCGCCGCGCCCTCGCACGCGCCAAGGCCGCGCAGGCCGCAGGCGAGGCGCTGCTCGAAGCGGCCTCGGAAGCGCGGATCCAGCTCGATGCGACGACGACGGAATATGAGCGCGGTACGAAAACGCTGACCGACCTCGTGCTCGCCAACGAAGCCTATTACGGCGCGGCGCTGTCCGAGACGGATGCCCGCTTCCGCTTCTATTCCGCCCTCGTCAGCCTCCATGCCGCGCTCGGCATCCTGACCGATCCGGTCGAGGGCTGATCAGCCGAGGAGGTCTTTCGCCTTGCGACAGGCCTCGGCCAGCGCATCCACCTCTTCATGCGTGTTGTAGGCCGCGAAGCTCGCCCGCGCCGTGGCGCTGACGCCGAGGCGCCCCATCAGCGGCTGGCAGCAATGGTGCCCTGCCCTGACGGCTACGCCCTGCCGATCGAGGATCGTCGCGACGTCATGCGGATGCGCGCCGTCGAGGTTGAAGGCGATGACGGGTCCCTTGCCCGCTTGCGCCCCGTAGATCGTGACGAAGTTCAGCTCTCGGAGCGCCTCCATCGCGTGGGCGGTCAGCGCGTCCTCATGCGCGCGCAGGCCCTCGATGTCCTGCTCCCGCACGAAGTCGAGCGCCGTGCCGAGCCCGATGGCTTCCAGGATCGGCGGCGTGCCGGCCTCGAAGCGGTGAGGCGCGACGTTATAGGTGATGCGGTCCTTTTCGACGATATCGATCATCTCGCCGCCGCCGCGATAGGGCGGCAGGCTGTCGAGGAGGTCCTTGCGGCCGTAGAGGAGACCGATGCCGGAGGGGCCGTAGAGCTTGTGCCCAGTGACGACGTAGAAATCGACGCCGAGGTCGCGCACGTCCACCGGCCCGTGTACCGCCGCCTGGCAGCCATCGGCGATGATCAGCGCGTCGTGCTCATGCGCGATCTTCGCCATCTCCTTGAGCGGCGTATAGGCGCCGAGGACGTTGGACTGGTGCGTCACCGCGACGAGCCTCGTCCTGTCGGTGAAGGCGGCGCGATAGGCGTCGAGATCGACATTGCCGTCCTCATCCACCTCCAGCCATTTCAGCACCGCGCCCTTGCGCTTGCGCAGGAAGTGCCAGGGGACGATATTGGAGTGATGCTCCATCTCTGTGAGGAGGATCTCATCGCCCTCGCCTATCGCGTTCTGGCCGAGGACGTTGGCGACAAGGTTGAACCCGTCCGTACCCCCCATGGTGAAGATCACCTCGTCGGGGCTGGCGGCATCGAGATAGGCGCGCGCCGACTCCCGCGCCTGCTCATAGGCCGTCGTCGCTTCGTTCGAGAGGGCGTGGAGCCCCCTGTGAACGTTGGCGTAGGAATGGGTCATCACTTCCGTCAGCCGGTCGATGACCGCTTGCGGCTTCTGAACGCTCGCGGCGTTGTCGAGATAGCGCAGCGGCTTGCCGTAGACCTCGCGGGAGAGGATCGGGAACTGCTCGCGGAAGGCTTGCGGATCGAATGTCATGATCTGACCTCGGATACTGTCGTCTCGCCGCTCGAAGGGCGGGTCGTCATTCCAGCCCCGCCCGGAACACCCGTTCCAGCTGCTCGCGCACGCCCTCGTCCTGCACCCGTGCCAGAACCTCTCCGGCGAAGGCGTCGATCAGCAGGCTGCGCGCCTGCTCTTCCGAGAGGCCGCGCTGGCGGAGGTAGAACATCGCCTCGGGGTCGAGCGCGCCCGCCGTGTTGCCATGGGCGCATTCGACGTCGTCGGCATAGATCTCCAGCTCGGGCTTGGCATTGATCTGCGCGCCCTGCTCCAGGAGCAGCGCGTGATGCGCCATCTTGGCGTCCGTGTGCTGCGCACCGCGGGCGACGTGGAACTTGCCCTGGAAGACGCCGCGCGCGCGGCCGGAGGCGACGCCCTTGACGAGCTGGCTCGTCTCCGCACCCTCGCCGACATAGTCGACATGAGTGGTGGTGTCGCAGTGCCGCTTGCCCGTCAGGCGGTAGAGGCCGTCGAGCTGCGCATGGCTCTCGCCGTTTTGGACGAGGCGCGTCTCGTGCCGGACCAGCGCGCCGCCGAGCGCGATCGCCGTCTGGCCGAGGCTCGCTTTCTCGGCGAGCGAGGCGAGCGTGGTGTGTACGATCACCGCGTCGTCCGCAGCCGGTTGGGCGATCAGGCGGGTGAGGTTCGCGCCCTCGCCCACCGCGATTTCCGTCAGGCTGTTCGCAAACGGCGCGCCCTGCGCCTCATGCGTCTCGACCAGCGTGGCGCAGGTTCCGGGGGCGAGGCGCACGCGGAGGCGGTCGGCGTGGCGGCCTTCACCATCGGACAGCCTGCGAACGATCAGCGGCGGGGGATTGCCTTGTAACTCGATCGTCAGCGTGTGGGCGGCGGTTGCGAGGCTGGCGAGGTCCGCATCGGGCAGCACGCCGGGCTCGGGCAGGCCGCGCGTCATGCCGATCCCGTCCGGCAGCGCCGCATCGTCCATATGCGCCGTGCCGTTGCGGATCGTCAGGACGACCGCGCCATCGAGCGACAGCGGCGCAGGCGGCACCTCGCCGACATAATCGCCGGAAGCCTGCTTCTCGTCGCGCAGAGCGGCGCGCAGGTCGGACCACTTCCACGCCTCGGCCCGGCGCGAGGGCAGGCCGCGCGACTTGAGCGCCTCGGCGACCTCGCCCTGCGGCAGGTCGGCGAAGAGGCGGTCCTCGAAAGCGGTGAGGGTGATGGGTGCGCTCACGGTTACGCCGCCTCCGCCTTGAACTGCTCGTAGCCGCCCTCTTCGAGTTCGCGCGCGAGTTCCGGGCCGCCCGAATGGACGATGCGGCCGCCGGCGAGGACGTGAATGCGGTCGGGCTTCACATAGTCGAGGAGGCGCTGATAGTGCGTGATGACGAGGAAGCCGCGGTCGGGGGCGCGGAGCGCGTTCACCACCTCGCCCACCATCTTCAGCGCGTCGATGTCGAGGCCGCTATCGGTCTCGTCCATGATGGCGAAGCGCGGCTGGAAGAGCGCCATCTGCAGCATCTCCATCCGCTTCTTCTCGCCGCCCGAGAAGCCTTCGTTGAAGGGCCGCTTGAGCTTGTCGGGCGTCAGGCCGACCGTCTTGGCATGCTCGCGGAAGACCTTGAGGAAGTCGGCGGAGGACATCTCCTCCTCCCCGCGCGCCTTTCGCTGCGCGTTGAGCGCGGTGCGGAGGAAGTTCATCGTCGCGACGCCCGGAATAGCGACCGGCTGCTGGAAGGACAGGAAGACGCCCTTCGCCGCCCGCTCGTCGGGCTCGAGCCCGATCAGGCTCTCGCCGTTCAGCGTCACGTCGCCCGAGACGGGCTCGTATCCCGGGCGCCCCGCCACCGTATAGCTGAGCGTCGACTTGCCCGAGCCGTTCGGCCCCATGATGGCATGCACCTCCCCGGCCGGAACCGACAGGGAGAGGGCATCGAGGATGCGGTTGTTCTCAATCTCTACAGTGAGGTTTTCGATGTTCAGCATATCAGGAGCAACCTTCAGTCGTTTTCTCGACGATGCGTTGGCGCGGAATGAAAGACAAAGCGACGAGCCATGCGATGCCGATCCAGAGGAAGGGAGCAACCAATAGCACCACAAGCTTCACTTCTGCCGGAACTGGCGCATCGAACACGCCGAATAAGCCGTACACGAGAGGACGGAGGACAAACATGAAGTATGGAGCACCTAAGAGGGCGAACAGCACAGCGCCAGCGGAATAAACCCAACCTCCGACACCCACAGGGCGGAGCGAGTAGTTGCCGAAGGACCGACCCCGCCGCTCAAACCACGGCCGGGAAGAGGCTGCCCCTCTCCCGGTCTTGGCCCCTCGTTGTCCAGCCGCCGCAGTGACCTGCAGTGACGGGTTTCTTCTGTTTCCACTCCTCACGGACAAAGCTCCGTGGTCCAATCTTGTGTGTCGCCGCGATAGCAGCGGTGGGTCTTGTCGAGCGCCGTGACGGTGAGGCCGTCCGGCCCCTCCTCGGCGCTGATTTCGAAACGTTCGGCGGCGATGCTGTCGTCCTCATAGCCGCTCGCCACGATGACGATTCGGCGCTCGCCATCGTTCTGCGGGCGCGCCTCGATCTCGATATCAGGCGCCTCGGGCGCCACGGCCGCGACCAGCGTGTCGATATCGGCATAGGTCGTCCCGATCGCCAGCGGCTCTTCGGTCGGCGCCGAGGGCGGCACGGTGCCTTCTGTTTCGAGCGTGACGTCCTCGTCGCTCCCGCCGCAGGCGGCGAGGAGGAAGGCGGAAAGGAGAAGCCACCTCATCTTACACTCTCCACCTTCTGCGTATGCCTGCCGATTAGCCACCAAGCTCCGATCGAAGTTGACAAGCATGTCGTTGCCACGAGCGCTCCAAGAACGACCGTTCCATCGATCATCATCACGATGCCGATTATCAGACCGAATACTGACAAGAGCGCGAACCAAAGCAGCACGCGCGCGGGCGTGTTTCTAGGTTCAATCAGTTCGTCGCCCGGATAGTCTGGATCAGGTCGGCTGATATAGCGAGGTCCCTCAATCACCCCACGCTCCCTTCAAGGCTCACCTGCACGAGCTTCTGCGCTTCCACCGCAAACTCCATCGGCAGTTCCTGCAGCACCTCGCGGCAGAAGCCATTGACTAGGAGGGCGACGGCCTCTTCTTCATCGAGGCCCCGCTGCATCGCGTAGAAGAGCTGGTCCTCTGAGAGCTTCGAGGTCGTCGCTTCGTGCTCAAGCACGGCCGAGGCGCTCTTGTCCTCGACATAAGGCACGGTGTGCGCGCCGCAGCGGTCGCCGATCAGCAGGCTGTCGCACTGGGTGAAGTTGCGCGCGTCGTCGGCGCGGGCGTTGATCGAGACGAGGCCGCGATAGGTCTGGTCCGACTGACCGGCGCTGATGCCCTTGGAGACGATGCGCGACTTGGTGCGCTTGCCGAGATGCACCATCTTGGTGCCGGTATCCGCCTGCTGATGGTTATTGGTGATGGCGATCGAGTAGAACTCGCCCTGGCTGTCGTCCCCGCGCAGGATGCAGGAGGGATATTTCCACGTCACCGCCGAGCCCGTCTCAACCTGCGTCCACGACACCTTGGAGCGGTCGCCGCGACAGTCGGCGCGCTTGGTGACGAAATTGTAGATGCCGCCCTTCCCGTCCTTGTCGCCGGGATACCAGTTCTGGACGGTCGAGTATTTGATCTCGGCATCGGTCAGCGCGACCAGCTCGACCACGGCGGCGTGGAGCTGGTTCTCGTCGCGCATGGGCGCGGTGCAGCCTTCGAGGTAGCTGACGTAGGCGCCCTCATCCGCGACGATCAGCGTGCGCTCGAACTGGCCGGTATTGGCCTCGTTGATGCGGAAATAGGTCGACAGCTCCATCGGGCAGCGCACGCCCTTGGGCACATAGACGAAGGTGCCGTCCGAGAAGACCGCCGCGTTGAGCGTCGCGAAATAGTTGTCTGATGGCGGCACGACCGAGCCGAGATATTGCCGGACGAGATCCGGATGTTCGCGGATCGCCTCCGAGATCGACATGAAGATCACGCCGGCCTTCTGAAGCTCCTTCTTGAAGGTCGTGGCGACCGAGACCGAGTCGAACACGGCGTCCACGGCGACCTGGCTGCCCGCGTTCCGGGCCTGCGCAGGGCTCGCCTCCGCGCCCTCGACGCCGAGCAGGACTTCCGCCTCCTTGAGCGGGATTCCGAGCTTTTCGAAGTCGGCGAGGATCTCCGGCGGGACGTCGTCGAGGGACTCGTATTTCGCGCCGGATTTGGGTTCGGCGTAATAATACTGGTCCTGATAATCGATAGGCGGATAGCCGACATTGGCCCAGTTGGGCTCATCGAGCTTCTGCCACCGCTCGAAGGCCTCCAGGCGGTATTGCAGCATCCATTCGGGCTCGTCCTTCTTGGCCGAGATATAGCGGACCGTGTCCGCGTTCAGGCCCTTGGGCGCCTTCTCGGATTCGATATTGGTGACGAAGCCGTGCTTATAGGTGCCGAGCTCTTCCACGGTGTCGACCGTGCTCTGCTCGATGCCTTCCTTGACTTTCACTTCCGACATTACGCGACCTTCCTTGCGACGCGTTCGTATTCCTTGGTCCAGGCGGCGAGGAACCGCTCGCCTGCGTCTTCCGGCGTGTCCCAGCCGAGCGAGACCCGCAGCGCGCAGCGCGCCTCGTCCTCGCTCGCGCCCATGGCGGAGAGGACCGGCGAGGTCCGCACCTTGCCCGACGAGCAGGCCGAGCCCGCCGAGACGGCAAGCCCCGCGAGGTCCATCACCATGAGCTGGGTCTCGGACGGGAACCCTCGCGCGCTGATGCAGAGCGTGTTGGGCAGGCGGGGCGCGTCTCTGCCCCAGACCCGGACGCTCTCCGGCAGCCCGGCCTCGATCCGGTCACGGATCGCCGCGAGGGATGCGTAGTCTTCGGGCCGCGCGGCTTCCGCCAGCGCGCCGAAGCCCGCAATGGCCGCGACGTTGTGCGTGCCCGCGCGGCGATATTCTTCCTGCCCGCCCCCCCGCTGGAACGGCTCGAAGGCGAGGCCGGGCATCACCACCATGGCGCCGACGCCCACGGGGCCGCCCGCCTTGTGCGCGGAGAGGACGAGGATATCCGCGCCCAGGGTCGAGAAATCGACCGGGATCTTGCCGAAGGCCTGAACAGCATCGGTCAGCACATAACCGCCCGCGCGGCGCGCGATCGCGGCGGCCTCGGCGACCGGCTGGATGACGCCGGTCTCGTTATTGGCGAGCATCAGGCAGAGGAGGAACGCCCCCTCGGACTTCGCATCGTAATCCGACAGGCGCTGCGCCAGCCATTCGAGGTCCGCCACGCCTTCAGATGTCACCGGCAGCGTCTCGACCTGTACGCCCGAATGCTCTGCGGCGAGGCGCACGGCCTCATGCTCGATGGCGGAAACAAAGATGCGGGAGACCTTCGGCCCGCCGCGCACCAGGCCGAGGATCGCGGCATTGTCTCCTTCGGTCCCGCCGGAGGTGAAGACGACGCTCTCACGCGGCGCGCCGACAGCCTCGGCCACGGCGCTGCGCGCATCCTCGACGAGGCGCTTGGCCGCCCGCCCCTCGGCATGGACCGAAGACGCATTGCGCGGCGCGTCCATCGCGCCCAGCATCGCCTCGCGGCAGGCAGGGCGCAGCGGGCTCGTCGCATTGTGGTCGAGATAGAGGCGTTCAGCCATGGACCGGCGCCCCCTTCGCGACATCCGCCAGCGATTTGCCGGCGAGGAAGCCTTCGATATGCCCGTCGAGCTCGCGCCACAGGCCATGGGTCAGGCAACGCGCACTCGTCCCGGTGCAGCCGACCTCACCGCCCGGCGGGCAGGCGGTCGTGCGCACCGTCTCGTCCACCGCCGCGACAACTTCCGCGAGAGAGAGCGTGGCAGGATCTCGCGAGAGGACATATCCCCCGCCTGCGCCCCTGCGGCTCTCGACCAGTCCCGCGCGCCGCAGCTGGCCGAAGACCTGCTCCAGGAACGGGACGGACAGGACCTGGCGCTTGGCGACCTCGGACAGCGGCACGGGCGCGCCTTCGCCATAGGCGGCGATATCCGCCATGGCGGTGACGGCGGTGCGTGCTCTCGCAGTCAGTTTCAAAGCGCTTGCGCCTCCGGAACGGATTTCTGGCCAGACGCGCGGAACCTGCTATAGGCCGCGCGAACCACTCTATGGCGCAGGTAGGAAACCCGACCGCGCCGGTCAACTTTCGCAAGCCGCGCCGCCTCGTCGCGTGCGCAGGATGGATTTGATGCCAGAAATCATCTTTCCCGGACCCGATGGCCGGATCGAAGGCCGTTATCAGAAGGCCAAGGAAGACAACGCGCCGATCGCGCTGATCCTTCATCCCCATCCGCAATTCGGCGGAACGATGAACGACAAGATCACCTATGAGATGTATCACATGTTCGCGCGGCGCGGCTTCGCGGTCATGCGGTTCAATTTCCGCGGCGTGGGCAAGTCCGAAGGCGAATACGATCAGGGCCAGGGCGAGCTGTCCGATGCGGCGACCGCGCTCGACTATCTCCAGCAGCTGAACCCCACCGCGCCCTTCGCCTGGGTCGCGGGCTTCTCCTTCGGCGCCTATGTCGGCATGCAGCTCCTGATGCGGCGGCCGGAGATCGTCGGCTTCATCTCGATCTCGGCGGCGGCGAACCTGTTCGATTTCAGCTTCCTCGCCCCCTGCCCCTCATCGGGGATCGTGATCCACGGCACCGACGACAAGATATGCCCGCCCTCGCTGACGCGTGACGTCATGGCCAAGACCCGGACGCAGAAGGGCCGCCGGATCGAGTTCGAGACGGTCGAGGGCGCCGACCACTTCTTCAGCCAGCACGAAGAACAGCTGCTGGACAAAGCCGCCGGTTATCTCGACCGCCGCCTGCAGGAGCCGCCGGAAGGCCATCTCTTCGACATGGACTGATCTTGCCTCTGCCTCTCCTCTTCACGTCTGGGGGAGAGGCATGCCTGTTTCGAAACGGAACGGTGGAACGTCCTGTCCTCCTGACATCGAAAGTTGAAACGATGCTCCGGAGGATGGAATGAAGACGACGCTGACGCTGACCGCCGCATTCGCCATGGGCCTTGCTGGATGCGCCAGCCCCACGCCTTACGAGCCTGCGGCGGGTCCTTCGGATCAGACCGGCTATACGAGTTCGCAGGTCGATCCGAACACCTATCGCGTGACCTTCGAAGGCAACGCCGTCACCGAGCGCGAGACGGTGGAAACCTATCTCCTCTACCGCGCTGCGCAGATCGCGCAGAACACGGGGCACCCCTATTTCCGCTTCCGCACGCGCGACGTCGAGCAGCAGATCGATCTCGACACCTATACGACCTATGAGACGGCGCCGGGCCTCTACGGCTATGGCTCGCCATTCGGCACTTACGGGTTCACCGGCTATAACTACTACTCGACGTTCCCCTATGGCGCGGGCGTGGGATATACCGACACGAACATCACGACGGACGACTCCTATGAGGCGCAGGCCGTAATCGAGGTCTATGAAGACCGTCCGTCAGAGGTGAACGGCATTCTCGACACGAGCGACGTGATCGAACGGCTGCGGCCGGAAATCGAGTTTCCGGGCGAAGACGATGAGGATGGCGGCATCCTCTGATCCAAGGGCCGCCTTGCGCGGCGGCTATGGCTTCATCCCGGGCACCATGCGGGCAAGGACATCGTCCCCGTCCGCATAATGGTGCTTGAGCGCACCGGCCACGTGCAGGATCAGGAGGCCGAGGATTGCCGCGGCTCCGAGTTCGTGCAGCTCGGACAGGGCGCTTGCCGTGCCCTCCCCGCCGGGCACCGGCAAGGAAAAGACCGGCAGGACGAAGAAGATGTCGGCGGGAGAGGCCTCCGCGCCGCTGGAAATGAGCGACCAGCCGATCAGCGGCACGCCTATCATCAGGATGTAGAAGAGGGCCTGGGTCGTCCTCGCGAAGAGGCGGTCCCAGCGCGCCGTCCCCGGCGGCAATGCGGGCGGCCTGTGCGTCAGGCGCCAGAACAACCGGACGAGGGACAGGACCAGGATCGTCAGGCCGAAGGAGACGTGAAGCTCGAAGGCGAAGGAGGCGGAAGCGCTGTCCTGCGGAAGACGGTGCATCGCCAGCCCGCCGAAGATCTGGCCGACGATCAGTACCGCGATGCCCCAATGGAGGAGCTGGGCCCCGCGCGTATAGCGATCGGCGTTGGTCGGGTCTGCCGAACTCGTCATCTCCGGAGGTTCGGTCCTTGCGCGCCGGGTGACAAGAGGTCGGGCTGCACAAGAGGGCCGTCACGGAGGCTTCACGCACTCGTCGTCTTCCCATCGTCGCGAATCGGCAGAAACTTCGTTGGGGAGAGCATCGTCTTCCCGCCAGGAAGAGGCCGGCAATGGCACGAAGGATTTCCGCATCGGAACAGGCTTCGCCTTCGTCGGCCGCTCGTCGCCCCGCCCTCGCCGGCGGGGTTTTTTGTGCCCCAAGCAACGGAGCCAATCCATGACCCGCCGTTCCAACAAACGCAGCGTGAAACGTGCCGGCAAGACCTCGACGGAGGACCGCCGCGCCATGCCGGACAATGTCCGGCAGCTCTTCGAGGACGGGTGGTCGCCGATCTCGGCCGAGGAGCCGCAGCGCGAGCAGCGCTTCGTGAAGAACCTCCGCCCGCGCGGGCCGGCGCAGGCCGCGCTGATGAAGGCGATCGACGATTGCTCGGTCGTCTTCGCGACGGGGCCTGCGGGAACCGGCAAGACTTACCTGGCGGTGGCAAAGGCGGTCGAGGCGCTCGAAGCCGGCACGGTCGGACGGATCGTCCTCTCCCGCCCCGCCGTGGAGGCCGGCGAGAGCCTGGGCTACCTGCCCGGCGACATGGAGGAGAAGCTCAGCCCCTATCTGCGACCGCTCTACGATGTGCTGACGGACCGGCTGTCGGCCAAGAAGGTGCGCGCGCTGATGGCGGAGGGCGCGATCGAGGTGGCGCCGATCGGCTTCATGCGGGGGCGGACGCTCAACAACGCCTTCATCGTCATCGACGAGGCGCAGAACTGCACCTACGCCCAGCTGAAGATGCTGCTGACCCGCCTCGGCTGGCATTCGACCATGGTCGTCACCGGAGATCCGCAGCAATCGGACCTTCTGCCCGGCGTCTCCGGCCTCGCTGAGATCGAGGAGAAGCTGAAGGGCGCCGAGGATATCGGCGCCGTCCGCTTCGCTCATGGCGACGTGGTGCGCCACCCGCTCGTCGCCCGCATGGTCGAGCGGATCTGACGGTGCGGGAGGCGGCAAGCGCCGCCTCCCGGCCTTCTCAGGGAATGCGCGGCAGGCTCTGCGCCCGCTTCTCGTCGAGATAGCGCGCGCCCGTCACGCGCACGTCCTCGGACAGCTCGATCAGCAGCGGGTTGCCGGTCGGGATCTCCACCTTCGGGATCTCGTCATCGGCAACGTCGAAGAGCAGCTTGACCAGCGCCCGCAGGCTGTTCCCATGCGCGGCGATGATGAGGTCGGCGCCTTCGGCGATGCGCGGCCGGATCTCGCTTTCCCAATAGGGTTGCACGCGCTCCAGTGTCAGCTTCAGCGACTCCGATTTCGGCGTCTCGATCCCGTCATAGCGGCGGTCGGTGAGCGTGGGGAACGGGCTCGCATCCTCGAGCGGCGGGGGCGGCGTGTCATAGGAGCGGCGCCAGATATGGACCTGTTCCTCGCCATGCTTCTCGGCCGTCTCGGCCTTGTTGAGCCCCGTCAGGCCCCCGTAATGGCGCTCGTTCAGACGCCAGTCCTTTGTCACCGGCAGCCAGCTCTCGCCCATTTCCTCAAGGGCGAGGTTCAGCGTGCGGATGGCGCGGGTCTGCACCGAGGTGAAGCAGGCGTCGAAGGCGATGCCGCTCTCTTTCAGGAGCTGACCCGAATGCCGCGCCTCGGCTTCGCCCTTCTCGGTCAGGTCGACATCGACCCAGCCTGTGAAGCGGTTCTCGAGGTTCCACTGGCTCTGGCCGTGGCGTAGGAAGGCGAGGCTCGGCATGGTGTCTCTCCGGTTGGGATTCGGCTGCCGGTCTAGCGGCAGGCAGGGGCGAAGTCAGCGGCGAAGGTCGGGAACGCCCAGGGCGCCGGGCTCGATCACGAAGCGGACTTCGCGCTCATCGTCGATCACCTCGCCATCGGCAGAATAAACGAGAGGTCCCCCGCCCGAGGTCACGGTCGCCGTCCGGCAGACATGGCGGATGATTCCATCCGAGTCGTCGAAGCCGCCCGTCACCGCCTCGATCACGCGCTTGATGAACCCCAAGGGGCCCACGGAATCGGACAGATAGACCACGAGTTCGCCGGCATCCAGGCGCTCTCGGACCGGCACGCCGCGCTCGCCGCCGGTGATCGCGTTGTTGGTGACGAAGACGGCGTTCGTGGTCGCATCGAGCGCCTCGCCATCGATCACCAGATGATAATCGAGCGGGTCCGCGCGCAGGAGATCGCCGGCGGCCTCGGCCAATGCATCGAAGAACTCGCCGGGCGTCCTCGCCTTGCGCAGGTGCTCTCGCGCCTCGGCGACCTCCGCGAAGGTGCCGAACACGGCGGAATGGAGCAGCGGGTGCTCATTCGCGCGGGCATAGTCGATGCGCCGCGTTTCCGCGCCGATCGCGGCCTCCAGCGCCTCCATGGGGTCGAGCGGGAGGCCGAGATCGCGCGTGAAGAGATTGGCGGTGCCGAAGGGCAGCGGCACGAAGCGCGGCGGCGCCTCCATCGCAGCCAGAGCGCCCGCCACCGCGCCGACCGTCCCGTCGCCGCCGACGGTCACCACCGTGTCTTCCCGCGCCTCCCGGAGCAGCCGGAGGAGGTCGGGCACGGGCGCGACTTCCATCCGGACCGCAGCGCCGCTGCGGGCCAGGGCCTCGCCGATCTCCTCCTGGATGCGGTCCGCGCCTTCGTCGAGGACGCGCCCCGCCTCGGCATTGATCAGGACAAGCGCGCTCATGCCTCGCTCCAACCCTCTTCGCCGCGCACGAACCGCACGACGCGCTCCACCACGAAGTCGCTCTCGCCCCAGCGGTGGATTTCCACCGAGATCTCCTCGCCGTCGAGTTCCAGCACGGTGTAGCTCGCAAGCTCTCCGCGCAGGCGCGTCGAGACGGCGGTGCCGGCCTGGCTCATCACGAAAGACCAGCCCCGGTCGGTCACCACCGACACCTTGGCGAGATGGACATGGCCGGTCATCATCACGTCCACCTTCGCGTCCGCCATGGCATCGACAACGTGGTCCGCACCGCTGACCACGGCCTTGCCGGCCTTCGCGGCGGTCTCGATGGCGCGGATCGGGTGGTGGAAGCCGACCATGCTGATGTCGTCGGGGTGGTCGCGAAAGGCCTCTATGACCCGCGCGACCTGGCGGCGGTTCAAGGAGCCCGTCGACCAGTCGAGGCTCGGCCGGATGCGGCGGGCGGAGTTGGCGCCTGCGAAGATATAGCCTTTGCCCGGCACGATCGGTTCCGCATCGAGGCCGGTATAGCGCTCATAGCGCTCCCAGGGGCTCTTGAAGCGCCGGTAGAGATTGCGCACCGGCGCATCGTGATTGCCGGGAATGGCGGTCACCCGCATGGGCAGGGTCTCGAACCAGGCGGCGGCCGCTTCGAACTCTCTTTTGCGGCCTTCCTGCGTCAGGTCGCCCGTGACGATGATATGGTCCGTGCGGTCCCGCTCGAGCGCGCTCGCGAGCGCGTCGAGCTGAGACTGGTCGGTGCGGCCGAAATGAAGGTCGGACAGATGCGCGATACGTGCCATGGCGTGCGAACACGCCGGCGCACCAACCGTCCTACTCGCCCGTCTCTTCGGGCAGTTCGAGATCGACCCAGACCATGCGATGGTCCGAGCTGACCGGCGGATAGCCGGGCCCGACAAGGGCGTAGCCTTCCTGCCCCTCGGCGGGCCAGAAGACGCCGGCATCCTTCACCGTCAGATTGGCCGAGGGCAGCACGTAGTCCACGCGGAGATTCCCGACTTCCCCGTCGGAGAAATCCGCGGTGTCGAGCGCCGGATCGCCCACCTGCCTCAGATTGCCTTCGCCCTGGTGCTGAGCCGCAGCGGGGCCGCCTTCGCTGCGCGGCTCGGGGTCGGTGACGAGAGGGCTGCCGAGGAGCGCCGCGATGGCGCCTTCGCCCGCGCCCTCGGCGACATCGCCATCGGCGGCGTCGGCGTTGAGGTCGCCAGCGATCACGAACATCTCGTTCTGCGCGAGGCCGCCCGTTCCCCCTTCGTCATCGCGCAGATAGCCGCCGCGCGAAGGGTCCACGATGTCGAGGAGCAGGCGGACCTCGTCATTGTTGCGAAGGCCGTTGCGGTCCTCCGCCCCGTCGAAGCCCGGCGGCGTGGGATGGGCGAGGACGAGGTTCAGCGGCCCGGCTGCGGTCTCCACCGGAACGACGGCATGGGTCTTGGACGACAGGCGCATCACGGCGCGGTCGCCCTCGTCATACCAGCTCTCGGGCTGGAGGTTGCCGGGCATGTCCGACCAGAGAAGCTCGCGATAGGTTCGCACCGCGTCCTCGTCGATCGGCAGGCGCGAGGCGACCGCGATGCCGTACTGGCCGGGATGGGTGCCGTAGCCGAAGGCGTCGCCGCCATATTCCCGGCTGCCGGGCGCATGGTCGGCGCGGCCGTCATTGTCGAGGTCGCGGCCCGAAGCGATGCCGGTATTGGACGGCAGAGCGAGGAAATGAGGATAGCCCAGCCGCTCGGCGAAGAGCGCCAGGGCCTCGGCGCTGTCCTCGTAGTCGAATTCGTTGAGGACGAGCACGTCCGGATCGACCTGCGCGATCACATCGGTCACCGCCCGGATCTGGGGGTCCGCCTCGGCCCGCAGGTCGGCGAGAAGCTGCCCCGGCTCCTCGCGATACATCGACACATTGTAGGTCGCGACGCGGAGGGCATTGCCGTCCCGCTCCGGAGCGGCGGCCGCCTCTTCGGCGGCCATGTCCCCGGACGCGCCGCTGCACGCCGCTGCCAGAACCAGCGCGGCGGCCGAGCAGATGGCGCGCATGTCAGTGGCCGTCCGCGCGCGTGCCGTCGTGAACGAAGAAGGTCTTGGAGAAGCCGTAGACGCCGAGCCAGGTGAGAAAGGCGAGGAAGAGCGAGACGATGAAATTCGTCCCGAGGAGAAGCAGGATCACGAACATGGCTATCGCGACGCCGACGGGCAGGCCGACGGCGAAACCGACGCGCATCATGTTCTGATAGGTCCTGGAATGGTCGGCCGTGGTGACGTTGCCTTCCGCGTCGGGCTTCGGCTCGTCCAGAATGCTCATATCTTCGGTCCTGTCGTTCATGGGATCCCTCATAGCGCGGTGTTTTCCCGTGGCAACGCCTGACGCGCCCGCGCAGCCCTCGCGCGGAGCCTGCCCTGCCCCGTCCGCCAAATCCATAGCAGGGCGAGCACGAGGCCGGACAGCGCGAAGACGACCGCGACGCCCGCCGCCCCGATCAGCAGCGGGTGATTGAAATCCGCCCCGTCATCATAGTCCATGACGTGAAGCCGCCAGGCCAGATCGAAGCTGCGCCAGGTCCGCGAGCGGCGCGCGCGGACCGCCCCGGTCGTCTCGTCCACATAGAGCGCGGTGGCGTCGAGATCGCCGAAGGTGACGCGCCAGACCGGGCCCGGCCGGCCGTATTCCGTCGGCGGTTCCGTCAGCCGTTCCACCGCCGAGACGCTGCCCGGACCGGCATAGTCGGCTTCGGCGGCCGCGCGGGCCTCCTTGGCGTTGAGCGGCGGCAGGATGCGGCCCGTCAGGGCATCGACGACGGCGGTCCGGCCGTCAGCCGCCTCGAGATGCCAGACCGGCGTGCCGACACGCCGAGCGAGACGCGCGGTGCGCAGCGCCTGCACTCCCGCCCCCGCCGCAGCCTCGGCGAGGGGAAGAACCGCGTCCGGCGCGACTGCCGTCACCGCCTGCTCGGCGATCCTATGCTCGCCGCGCACCCGCTCGATCGGCAGGGCCGACATGACGAGGCCGCCCGCGAGCCAGATCAGGACCTGAAGGCCGATCAGGAGTCCGAGCCAGCGGTGAAGGCGGTGCGCATGGCGCCGGAGGGTCAGGATGAGCATGGGCGCTCCTTGGCGGATGCGCGGGGTTAGCCGCATCCGCCCCGGACGGCAAAACCAGCGCCGCCGATTACATCGCCTTGGCGATCTCCTCGCACATCTTCTTGGCGTCGCCGAACAGCATCATCGTGTTGTCGCGGAAGAAGAGCTCGTTCTGCACCCCGGCATAGCCCGAGGACATGCCCCTCTTCACGAAGAGGACGGTGCCCGCATCCTCCACGTCGAGAACCGGCATGCCGTAGATCGGCGAGGACTTGTCGGTCTTGGCCGCAGGGTTCGTGACATCGTTCGCGCCGATGACGAAGGCGACGTCGGTGCTGCGGAATTCCGAATTGATGTCTTCCAGTTCGAAGACCTCGTCATAGGGCACGTTCGCCTCTGCGAGGAGGACGTTCATGTGGCCTGGCATGCGCCCGGCGACCGGGTGGATCGCGTAGCGCACGTCCACGCCCTCCTCTTTCAGGACGTCGGCCATCTCGCGAAGGGCATGCTGCGCCTGGGCGACCGCCATGCCGTAGCCGGGGACGATGATGACCTTGCCCGCGTTTTTCAGAATGAAGGCCGCGTCGTCCGCGCTGCCCTGCTTGACGGGCCGGTCCTCCTCGCCGCCCGCGCCCGCCGCCGCGTCGTCTCCGCCGAAGCCGCCGAGGATGACCGAGACGAAGCTGCGGTTCATCGCGCGGCACATGATGTAGCTAAGGATCGCGCCCGACGCGCCGACGAGGGCGCCGGTGATGATCAGCGCCATGTTTCCGAGGGTGAAGCCGATGCCCGCCGCCGCCCAGCCCGAATAGCTGTTCAGCATGGAGACGACGACCGGCATGTCCGCTCCGCCGATGGGGACGATCAGGAGGAAGCCGAGCGCGAGCGCGATCAGGGTCAGAAGGAAGAAGAGGACCGCCGACTGCGCGCCCGCCGCGATCAGCACGATGAGAAGGATGGCCGCGCCTGCGAGCCCGAGATTGATGAGGTGCCGCGCGGGCAGCAGGATCGGCTTGCCCGACATGCGCCCGTCGAGCTTTAGAAAGGCGATGATCGAACCGGTGAAGGTCACCGCGCCGATGACGACGCCGATCGCCATCTCGACGATGGCCTGCGCCTCGATCTCGCCAGGGATGCCGATGCCGTAGGCGCGCGGCGCGAGAAAGGCCGCCCAGGCGATCAGCACCGCCGCTAGCCCGACCAGCGCGTGGAAGGCCGCGACGAGCTGCGGCATGGCCGTCATCTTCACCCGCCGCGCGATCAGCGCGCCGGGGATAGCGCCAGCCGCGACGGCGAGGAGGACGAGCAGCCACGCCCCTGCCCCCGCGCCGGACAGGAAGCGCTCGGAGAACAGCGTCGCGAAGACCGCGACCGCCATGCCGATCATGCCGAAGCGGTTCCCGCGCCGGGCGGTCTCAGGGCTGGAGAGGCCGCGCAGGGCCAGGATGAAGAGGATGCCCGCGACGATGTAGAGGATGGCGGTGAGGTCGGCGTTCATGCCCCACGCTCCTTCTTCTTGTACATCCCCAGCATCCTCTGCGTGACGAGGAAGCCGCCGAAGATGTTCACGCTGGCGAGCGCCACCGCGACGACGCCCAAGGCCCGCGACCATCCGCCCGCGGCGGTATCCGCGACCTCCGCGCCGACGGCGATCAGGGCACCGACGATCACGACCGAGGAAACGGCGTTGGTGACGGACATGAGCGGGGTGTGGAGCGCCGGGGTAACCGACCAGACCACGTAATAGCCGACGAAGCAGGCGAGCGCGAAGATCGCCGCGAGATAGACGAAGTCCGAGACGAAGGGCAGATGCGCCGCCGTCTCGATCAGGCCCGCAGGCTGCGCCTCCAGCGCGTCTGCGAGCCGCGCCTGCGCGATTTCCGCCTGGGCCTGCGCGGCTTCGAGGTCCGCCGCGGCGCGCGCCGCCTCCAGCCTCGCGGCGTCGAGTTCGCTCATCTGCATGTCAGGCTCCTTCCCCGTCTTCCGCCGCCGGTTCAGGGGGGCGCTCCGCTTGCCCGCCGAATTGTGGATGCACGACCGTCCCGTCCCGCGTCAGCTGCACGCCGCGCACGATCTCGTCTCCCGCCTCGGGTTCCAGCGCTCCCTTCTCTTCGTCGAAGATCAGCGTCAGGAAGGAGAGGAGGTTCCGGGCATAGAGGTTCGACGCCTCGCCCGGCAGGCCTTCGAGAATGTTCTTCGGCCGCAGGATCGTCACGCCTTCCCGTTCGCCCTCGACATTGCCGCCTCTGGGCGCTGCGAGGTCGACGACGACGCTGCCGGTCTTCATCCCCTCCAGCATGTCGGCCATGATCAGCTTCGGCGCGGGGCGGCCGGGGATGAGGGCGGTGGTGATGACCACGTCCATCTTGGCGAGATGGCCCTTCACATGCTCGGCCTGCTTCTTCCGGAAATCGTCCGAGGCTTCCTTCGCATAGCCGCCCTCGCCCTCCATCGCCTTCATCGCCTCGATATCGGCGGTGACGAAGCTCGCGCCGAGGCTTTCGACCTGTTCCTTGGCGGCGAAGCGGACATCGGTCGCGCTGACCACCGCGCCGAGACGCCTCGCCGTCGCGATGGCCTGAAGGCCCGCCACCCCTGCGCCCATCACGAAGACCTTGGCCGGCGGGACGGTGCCCGCCGCCGTCATCATCATCGGAAAGGCGCGGCCATAGGCATGGGCGGCGTCGATCACCGCCTTGTAGCCTGCGAGGTTGGCCTGGCTCGACAACACGTCCATGGACTGGGCGCGGGTGATGCGCGGCGCGAGCTCCATCGCATAGGCGTCGATGCCGCTTTCGGCCCAGCCGCGAATTCTTTCCTCGGCGCCGTAAGGGTCGAGGAGCCCGATCAGCGCGAGGCCGCGCGGCAGGGGGCCGAGCGGCGGCTCGACCACCAGTGCCGCATCGGCGCCGTCGAGCGCGTTGCCGGTTACCCTGGCTCCCGCCTCTTCATAGGCGGCATCGGGGAAGCCGGCCCTGCGGCCCGCGCCCGCCTCGACGCATATGTCGAGGCCGAGCTTTTTCATGCGCGAGACGGTGTCGGGCGTCGCGGCGGCGCGGGCGTCGCCCTCGGCCCGCAGAACGGCGATCCTGGTCAAATCTGCCCCCTCCCTCACGCGAAGACCGGCACGCTAACCCGCTTCGAAAGGAGCGGCCAGACGGGGGCGCAGTCAGGCGAAACGCCGCCCGATGTCCGGATTCGATCCATCTCGGCACGGCTTCACCGGGTCTTTACGCCTCCCCCCTAGGAGAAGCGCAGTGAGTTCAACTCTTCCAGCAAAGAGCGCGCCATGGCCAAGACCGTTCTGATCGTCGACGACGACCCCACGCAGCGCCGCCTGATGCAGGCCGTGTGCGAAAGAGCGGGCTATCACGTCTGCCAGGCCGAGAACGGCCAGAAAGCGATCGACTTCATGCGGTCCGATTCGGGGCGCGGGGTGAGCGTGATGATGCTCGACCTGCACATGCCCGAAATGGACGGTCTCGAAGTGCTCGAAACCCTGCGCGGCTTCGCGCCCGACCTGCCGGTCATCGTGCTGACGGCGCAGGGCGGCGTCGAGACCGTGGTCAAGGCGATGCAGGCCGGCGCGGCGGATTTCTTCGTGAAGCCCGCCAGCCCCGAACGCGTCATCGTTTCGATCAACAACGTCCTCAACGTCACCACGCTCAAGGGCGAGGTCAGCCGCCTCAAGCGCAAGGCCGAGAATTCCATGGCCTTCTCCGACGTGATCGGCGAGAGCGACGCGCTCAAGCGCTGCATCCGCATGGGCGAGCGCGCGGCGGCATCCAACATCCCGATCCTGATCACCGGCGAAAGCGGCACCGGCAAGGAAATGATGGCCCGCGCGATCGAGGGCAGCTCCGACCGGGCCGGCAAGCCCTTCGTCACCGTGAACTGCGGCGCCATCCCAGACAATCTCGTCGAGAGCATCCTGTTCGGCCACGAGAAAGGCGCCTTCACCGGCGCGGTCGGCAAGCATGCCGGCAAGTTTCAGGAAGCCAATGGCGGCACGATCTTCCTCGACGAGGTGGGCGAGCTGCCCCTCGAGGCGCAGGTCAAGCTGCTGCGCGTCCTGCAGGAAGGCGAAGTCGACCCGGTCGGCGCCAAGAAGACCGTCAAGATCGACGTGCGCGTCATCTCCGCGACGAACCGCAACCTGGCCGAAGAGGTCAAGAACGGCACGTTCCGCGAAGACCTCTATTACCGCCTCAACGTCTTCCCCGTCGAAATCCCGCCTCTGCGTCAGCGGCGCGAGGACATCCCCGCGCTGATCGATCACTTCATCGCGCGCTACAATGCCGAGGAAGGCCGCGACGTTCAGGGCGTCCGCCACGAGGTCATGGACGTGCTCCAGGCGCAGGACTGGCCGGGCAATATCCGCCAGCTCGAAAATACGATCTTCCGCGCCGTCGTCCTCTGCGAGGATGCGTGGCTGTCGGCCAGCGACTTCCCGCTCCTGCAGGACGCCTTCGAGGCGGCCGGGGTCGAGAGCGGCCCGCCGCTCGCCGCCGATGCGCCGCCCCAGGCGCCCGAAGCGCCTGCGGCGACCGCCAGGAATGCGCCCGAGGCGGAAGAAGAGGACCGCGTCAGCGTCCTCGACCGCGAGGGACACCTGCGCAGCCTCTACGACATCGAGCGCGATCTCATCGCCATGGCGATCGAGATGTATAACGGCCAGATGTCCGAAGTCGCCCGCCGCCTCGGTATCGGCCGCTCGACCCTCTACCGGAAGGTGCAGGAACAGGGCCTCGAGGTCAGAAGGGCTTCTTGAGTCTTCTGAAGCGCGAAGCGCGACGGCAGCGAAGCTGCCGGCTCCCTCCTGAACGTCGGTCGCTCAGCGGCGGGTTCGGAAAGGACAGACATTCGCATCGTGGCGGGTCTGGGCGCGGGTGAAGGTGCGCCTAGCGGCCCTTTCACCGCCCCGCCATGCGGCCGAACCAGGCGAAGAACCACGCCGCGCCTGCGAAGACCAGCGTCAGGGCGAGGAAGAGCACGAGGTTCGCCGCCCGCCACGGCTCGCCCTGCATCACGTTCCAGAGGCCCAGCGTCAGCATCGCGAAGCTGAACGCGGCATGCAGGACGAGAAGGAAGGCGAGCGCATAGGACGCCACCCGGCGGACACGGTCGAGCGGATGCATGCCGGGAGGGTAGCCAGCGGACACAGAAGGGCAATCCCGGCTGCTGCTGGCCGATGACAGCTCAAGGGGGCGATCCCCTTCTCCCCGCCGTCGCGCAAGGCGCCTCAGCAACAAGAAAACTCAAGAGCCGCGATGCGCCCGCCACCCGCGCACCCCGCTCCCGCGGAGCGAGCGACGGTCAGGAGCGAGCCGGCAGCTCCGCTGCCGTCGCGCAAAGCGCGTCAGCTATAAGAAAGAATAGGCGCCAGCCACCGCTCCGCCGTCTCGACGTCCCATCCTTTGCGCTTCGCATAGTCCTCGACCTGATCCTTCGCGATCTTGCCCGTGCCGAAATAGACCGCCTCCGGATGGCCGAAATAGAGGCCGGATACGGCGGCGCCGGGCTGCATGGCGAAGCTCTCTGTCAGGGTGACGCCTGTATGCTCGGTCGCGTTCAGCAGCGTGAACAGCGTCTCCTTCTCCGTGTGGTCTGGCTGGGCGGGATAGCCCGGCGCCGGGCGGATGCCGTCATAGGCCTCGGCGATGAGGTCCGCCGGATCGAAGGCGGGGCCGGTCTCATAGCCCCAGAGGTCGCGCCGCACCCGCTCGTGCAGCCATTCCGCCGCGGCCTCGGCCAGGCGGTCGGCGAGCGCCGAGGCCATGATGGCCGAATAGTTGTCGTGGCGGTCCGTATAGCGGTCCACGAGGTCCTGTTCGCCGTGCCCCGCCGTGACGCAGAACCCGCCGATCCAGTCCTCGTCTCCGATATAGTCGGCAAGCGCATAATTCGGCTGGCCCGACTTCTTCTCGACCTGCTGGCGCAGCGTGTGGAAGGTGCCGAGGCGCTTCGAAGCGTCTTCGGGGTCGAGGACCGCGATGTCGTCGCCCTCGCGCCGGGCGCGCCAGAGGCCCGCCACCGCCTTCACGGTCAGCGCCTTCTCCTGAACGATCTCGGCCAGCATCTTCCCGGCGTCCTCATAGAGGCTGCGCGCCGCCTCCCCCACCTTGTCGTCGGACAGGATGGCCGGGAACCGTCCGTGCAGATCCCATGAGGCGAAGAAGGGCGACCAGTCGATATAGGGCACGAGGTCCGAAAGCGGCACGTCGTCATGGACGGTGATGCCGGGCCTGGCCGGTGCGCCCGGCGCGCGCGCATCGGCGACCTTCGCCGCGTTCTCCCGCGCCTCTTCGATCGTTACCCGGTCGTTCTTTTGCTGACGGCGCGCGAAGGCCTCGCGGACGCGGTCATATTCATCGTGAATGTTCGAGAGATAGCCGTCCCGGCGCTCCTTCGAGATCAGGTCGGAGACCACGCCGACCGCGCGGCTGGCATCGGTGACATAGATCACGCCGTTCTCGTATTGCGGCGCGATCTTCACCGCCGTGTGCGCCTTGGAAGTCGTCGCACCGCCGATCAGCAGAGGCTGGGTCATGCCCGTGCGCTTCATCTCGGCGGCGACGCCGACCATCTCGTCGAGGCTCGGCGTGATGAGGCCCGACAGGCCGATCACGTCCACCTCGTGCTCGCGCGCGGCGGCGAGGATGTCGTTCGCAGGCACCATGACGCCGAGATCGATAACCTCGTAGTCATTGCACTGAAGGACGACGCCGACGATGTTCTTGCCGATATCGTGGACATCGCCCTTCACCGTGGCCATCAGCACCTTGCCGGCGGCCTTGCGGGCCTCTTCGCCGCTCTCCTCGCGCTCCTTCTCCATGAAGGGCGTCAGGTAAGCGACGGCCTGCTTCATGACGCGGGCGGACTTGACCACCTGGGGCAGGAACATCTTGCCCGAGCCGAAGAGGTCGCCGACCACGTTCATGCCGTCCATCAGCGGGCCTTCGATGACGAAGAGCGGGCGGCCGAGCTTCTGGCGGGCTTCTTCCGTGTCCTTCTCGACATAGGCATTGATGCCCTTGACGAGGGCATGGCGCAGACGCTCCTCGACCGGCGCCTCGCGCCAGGACAGGTCCTCCTCGCGCGCCTTGGCGCCCTGCCCACGATAGCGCTCGGCGACTTCGAGCAACGCCTCGGTCGCGCCGGAATGGCGGTTCAGGATCACGTCCTCGACCGGGTCGCGCAGCTCCTTGGGGATGTCGTCATAGATGGCGAGCTGCCCGGCATTGACGATGCCCATATCCATGCCCGCCTCGATCGCGTGATAGAGGAAGACCGAATGCATCGCCTCGCGCACCGCGTCGTTTCCGCGGAAGGAGAAGGAGATGTTGGAGACCCCGCCCGACACGCGCGCATGGGGCAGGGTCCGCTTGATCTCGCGCGTCGCCTCGATGAAGTCGACGGCGTAATTCTCGTGCTCCTCGATGCCCGTGGCGACGGCGAAGATATTGGGGTCGAATATGATGTCCGCGGGATCGAACCCGTTCTCCGTGAGGAGGTTATAGCTCCGCGTGCAGATCTCGACCTTGCGGTCCTTGGTGTCGGCCTGCCCGTCCTCGTCGAAGGCCATGACCACGACCGCCGCGCCATAGCGGCGGCAGAGAGAGGCGTGGTGCAGGAACTGCGCTTCGCCCTCCTTGAGGCTGATCGAGTTGACGATGGCCTTGCCCTGGACCTGTTTGAGGCCCGCCTCGATCACCTCCCATTTCGAGCTGTCGATCATCACCGGTACGCGGGCGATATCGGGCTCGGATGCGATCAGGCGCAGGAAGGTCGTCATCGCCTTCACGCCGTCGAGCATCCCCTCGTCCATGTTGACGTCGATGACCTGCGCGCCGTTCTCGACCTGCTGGCGGGCGACGTCGACGGCGGTCTCGTAATCGTCTTTCTGGATCAGCTTGCGGAATTTCGCCGAGCCGGTGACGTTCGTCCGCTCACCGACATTGACGAAGCGGGATCGGGTTTCGCTCACGCGGCCTCCTTCTCGTCCGGACGCAGGCCGAGCATGTAGCACAGCGCATAGGCCTGCGCGGCGCGGTTCAGGGTATAGAAGTGAAAGTCCCGCACCCCGCGCTCGGCGAGGTCGAGGCATTGCTGCGCCGCCACCGTCGCCGAGACGAGCGAGCGGGTGTTGGGGTCGTCGTCGAGGTTCCCGAACAGGCGCTCGACCCGTCGGGGGATCGATGCCCCGCAGAGCTTGGCCATGCGCTTGAGGGCGGCGTAATTGCTGACCGGCATGATGCCGGGCACGATCGGGATATCGAGGCCGGCCGCGCGGACCCGCTCCACATAGCGGTCGTAGACATCGTTATCGAAGAAGAACTGCGTGATCGCGCGCGTCGCCCCGGCGTCGACCTTGCGCTTGAGCATGTCGATATCCGCGTCGACATCGGCGCTGTCGGGATGTTTTTCGGGATAGCAGCCGACCGTCACCTCGAAGGCGTGCAGGCGCTTCGCCCCGGCTGCGAGTTCCGCCGCATTGGCATAACCGCCCGGATGCGGCGCATAGGCCTCGCCGATGCCGCCGGGCGGGTCGCCGCGCAGCGCCACGATGTGGCGAACGCCGCTGCGCCAATAATCCTGCAGGACGGCGTCCACCTCCTCGCGCGTCGCGGCGACCGTGGTCAGATGTGCGGCGACCTCGAGATCCGTCTCGCGCTTGAGGCGCTCCACGGTGCGATGGGTCCTCTCGCGGGTCGATCCGCCCGCGCCATAGGTGACGGAGACGAATGCGGGATCGAGCGGCGCGAGTTTCTGCACCGACTCCCACAGCGTCGCCTCCATCGCCTCGGTCTTCGGCGGAAAGAATTCGAAGCTGACCTTCAGGCGGTTTTCCTCAGCCATGCGCCACCCTCTTTTGCGGCATCGTTTCGTCCGCGCGGCCCAGAACCCAGAGGCGCGCCGTCAGCGCGCCGCCTGCCGGAGGCGGAAAGCTGCGGCTCTGGAGCACGCACAATTCACTGGCTTCGGCCCAGCGGCCGATCTCCTCGTCCGAGAAGCCGAGGCGGCGATGCGCGTAGCGCTCGCGCAGTTCCTCATGGTCGTGCGGCGCGAAATCGGCGATCACGATGCGCCCGTCGGGCGCGAGCAGGCGCGCAGCCACGCCGACGGCCCGCTCCGGCTCCGCCATGAAGTGCAGGACGTGGTGGAGGAGAACGAGGTCGCCTCGTCCGGCCGCTTCGAGCCCGCCGATATCGCCGCGGCGGACGGTGGCATTGGTGATGCCGACCTCGTCGAGCTTCACCCGGGCCAGGGACAGCATTTCCGGGCTGGTGTCGTAGCCTTCGGCGCTGTCATAGCGTCCGGCGAACAGGGTCAGCATCCGGCCCGTCCCGGTCCCAAGATCGATGAGGTGGCCGACATCCCGCGGCGCCAGTTCCAGCATGGCGGCCTCGACCTCGGCATCCGACAGGTGCATGCGCCGCAGGGCATCCCATTCGGCGGCATGTTCGGCGAAATAGGCGGCGGCCGCGGCGGCCCGCTCCTGCCGCACGGCTTCGAGGGCATTGCGGTCGGCGTCGATCTCGCTTCCGGTGAGGCCATCGACGATGCGGGTGAAGGCGGCGTCGAGCGTGCCCCTGTAGAACACCCAGGCGCCTTCCTGATGGCGCTCGACGAGACCCGCTTCGGTCAGGAGCTTGAGGTGGCGGCTGATGCCCGGCTGGCTCTGCCCGAGAATGCGCGTGAGCTCCGTCACGGTCAGCTCGGCGTCGCGCAGCAGGCATAGCAGCCTGAGGCGCGTGGCCTCGCCCGCCGCGCGGAATTGGGTCAGTCGCTGATCGAAGGCGGCAGGCACAGATCGCTCTCCATGAGCGATCGTCATATAAAGCATCGTTTATATGGTCAACAGGCGGCGGCGGGATGACCCGCCGCCGCCTGTCCGGTGCGTCTTGGGATCTGGGGCTACTTGATCTTCACCGGCACCCATTTGGAGTTGTCGTCCCAGCCGGACGTATCCCAGACGATTTCGCGCACGCCGCGGGTGGAAAGGAAGTAGCGGCTTTTGTGCGCGTTGGTGAAGCGGACACTGCCATCGGCGAGCGTCTCGATGCGCCAGCGCTTGTCATCGTCATTCGAGTCCGTCGGCCACACCCAGCGCATCTCGCCGCTGCCATTCGTGTCGAGCTGCCCGCGGCCGGGACGGCCGTTGATGATCCGCCAGGTGCCGTCGCCGACGGCCTTGAACCGCCACCAGCGGTCATCCCCGTTCTTGTAGAGATGCTGGTCAACGTTCCCGCCGCTATCGGTGTCGACGAAGCGGCCGGTGGCGACGTTTTTCAAAGCGTACCAGACCCCTTCCTGGGGGAAGCTCGGCGAAGAGCTCGTCGTCTGCGGAGCGGAGACTTTCTGCGCGCCCGAGCAGGTGCTCGGGACCGAGCGCGATTCCGAGATCACGGGCCAGCTGCCCGACATGCGCATGGAGGCGCCCTGGCCCATGCCGAACTGCGCGAAGGCCTTCCAGATCAGGCAGTCATCGGCCCCTTGGGAGGCGGCGAGCAGGCCGTCCCGCATCTGCATGTAGTCAGGGCCCGGAACGGTGTTGTTCAGACCGTCGACGAGATAGGTCATCAGAAGATCGCGCGACTTGCCGTTCGCCTTGAACAGCTCCCAGGTCCGCCAGATGGCCGCCGCATAGATCTCGCCGTCGCGGTGCTGGGAAAAGCCGCTGAAGTCCTTCAGCGTCAGCGGATAGCCCTTGTAGCGATGCCGCCGGATGCCCGTGGCGCTATTGGCCGCCCACTCGCCGATCGTGTCATCGTCGGTCATGATGGCCGCGATGCCATCCGACATCCCCTCGCCGATCGCACCGGAGACGGGGCCGTCCATGTCGCCCACCATGCGCCAGGTCAGGCCGTGGCTGTATTCGTGCCAGATGACGTCTGCGTCGAAGCTGCCCGGCCGGCTCGGCGAGGTCCAGTTCCACTTGTACATCTGCATCCGGGGCGCGCCGCCATCCCAGAGGGGCGTTGCGAAATTGGCGTTGTTGCTGCCGGTCCCGTCGAGCGCTTCGGCCCGGACATAGTCGCCGCCGATCCCGCCGCGGCCGTAATTGGAAGCCTGGAAGTTGCCCGCGCTTTCGGTGAAGCCGTATTTGTAGAGTTTATCGTGAATGTCGTTCACGTGATAGAATAGGCTCTGCACCGCGGCGCGCTGATTGGTGCTGTGCAGGGCGTCGCGCTGGATATCGGGAACCACGCCGAAGACGCCGGACCAGACACGCGAGCCGCCGCCATCGGGTGAATTGCTTCTGCTGGTATCGGTGTAGGCGTGGACGTTGTGCCCGCGAATGCTGTTGTCGTACTGCGCCTGCGCCGTATTGAGCCAGCCCCTCGGCGAGGCGTTCTTGTCGGCGAGCCAGCCGCCCATCACGGTCGGATTTCCGTGCTCGGGGCTCGTCTTGTAGGCGATGTAGCTGTCGTTCGCGGTGCGGTTCTGGACATCAATGACCGCGCCGCGGCCATCGACGAGGGCGTGCTTGAGTTCGTTGGTCTCCTTCGCCCAGGCCTCGACGAGATAGCCGGTTTCCACCGTGCCGTCGCTGTCGGCGATGATCACGGGATCGGCCGTAGGCTCCTGCTCGTAGAAGGCGTCATGCTCGAAGACGAGCCTGTCGCGGTGCTTGGCGGCGACATCGGCCGCGCTCCGGCCGAAGATATCCCCGACCGCGCGGCCCAGCGCGCGATCGGAAATCGCTCCCGCCGCCCGCACGAAGGCCCGCTCCAGATCGGCGAGACGGTAGGACAGGCGGGATATCGCGCCGTCCTCCTCCAGCGCCACGCGCACGAAGGAGCCGTGCACCGGCACGCCGTTCATGCGTTGCTCGAACTGGAGATAGGTTCGCTCGACATTGGGGCTCTCGTGCCGCCGCACCTCGACGAGGGCGTCGAGGCTGCGCGGACCGTAGCCGGCCTCTTCCAGCAATCGGCGGATCGCATCTTCGCCTGCCCTGTCCTCGGGCGCGATGACCGTGGGTTCCGTCTCGGCGAGCGGAGCGGCTGCGATTGCAACGGAGGAGAGCCCTGCCCAGGCCCCGGCGGCGAGGAGCGCCGTCTTCAGCATGTTCGTCACGGTTCCGTACTCGGTGCTTGCTCAGAGTCCGCAGCCGAACGAAGCGCGCTCACCGGGATGCGCGGCTGCCCGGCCGCACAACGAACCCCACGCTTCTCTTGCTGCTTTCCCTATCTCGACGGAAGCTGAGTAGACCGGCGCAAGAATAGCGTCAACACGTTTTCGTGATAATCAACAGAAGTTTGGGAAGTTGGGCGAAGTATGCTGATCTATACTTGCAGCACACCGCCCCAGCGCCTTGTCTAACGCGGATGTGACCACAATAGGGCGAGATGTGACCACATTCGGATTGTTCCATGAGAATTCTTTCATGTTTGAGCAACCGTATTGTCTCGAAAAAGGTTATCGAAACGTTAAATGGTTAATATGGAGACCATTACTCTTGGACGATTCAAAAAGAGAGGGCGGAGCATTGCGCTCCGCCCTGACCGGTCCCGATATTCCTTAAGAAGAAAGCGCTAGCGCTCCATCTTCCGATATTGGATCCGCCTCGGAACGTCGGCATCCGGGCCCAGCCTGCGTTTCTTGTCTTCGATGTAGTCTTCGAAGTTACCTTCGAACCATTCGACGTGGCTATCGCCTTCGAAGGCGAGGATGTGCGTCGCAATTCGGTCCAAAAACCAGCGATCGTGGCTGATGACGACGGCGCACCCCGCGAATTCGTCCAGCGCCGCTTCCAATTCGCGCAGCGTATCCACGTCGAGATCGTTGGTCGGCTCGTCGAGGAGGAGGAGATTCGAACCCTCCTTGAGCATTTTCGCCAGCTGCACGCGGTTGCGTTCGCCGCCGGACAGGTCGCCGACCTTCTTCTGCTGGTCGCCGCCCTTGAAGTTGAACCAGGTGCAATAGGCGCGGGAGTTCACCTCCCGTTTCTCGCCCAGCTTGACGACATCGAGGCCGCCCGAAATCTCCTCCCAGACGGTCTTGTTGCCGTCGAGATCGGCGCGGCTCTGGTCGACGTAACCCATCTTGACCGTGTCGCCGACGCGCAGCGAGCCCTGATCGGGCTCGTCGGCACCCGTCAGCATGCGGAACAGGGTCGTCTTGCCCGCGCCGTTCGGCCCGATCACGCCGACGATGCCGCCCGGCGGCAGCTTGAAGGAGAGGTCGTCGATCAGGAGCTTGTCGCCGAAGGCTTTTTTCAGGTCCTCGGCCTCGATCACGACGCCGCCGAGGCGCGGGCCCGGCGGGATCTGGATCTGCGCGGTGGTGACGTTCTCGTTCGCGGCCCTGTCGCGGAGCTCCTCATAGGAGGTGATGCGCGCCTTGGACTTGGCCTGCCGGGCCTTCTGCCCCTGGTTGATCCATTCGAGTTCGCGCTTGAGCGTGCCTTGGCGCTTGTTCTCCTCGCGCGCCTCCTGCTCGAGGCGCTTCGCCTTCTGCTCGAGCCAGCCCGAATAGTTGCCCTCGTAGGGAATGCCCTTGGCCCGATCGAGCTCGAGGATCCAGCCGGTGACATTGTCGAGGAAGTAGCGGTCGTGCGTGACCAGGACGACCGCGCCATCGTAGTTGCGGAGATAATTCTCGAGCCAGGCGACGCTTTCGGCGTCGAGGTGGTTGGTCGGCTCGTCGAGCAGCAGAAGGTCGGGCTTGGAGAGGAGGAGCTTGGTCAGCGCGACGCGCCGCTTCTCGCCGCCCGACAGCTTGTCGACCGACCAGTCGCCCGGCGGGCAGCGCAGCGCCTCCATGGCGACTTCGACCTTGGAGGCGATGTCCCAGGCGTCCTTGGCGTCGATCTCCTCCTGGAGGGCCGACATCTTCTCCATCAGCTCGTCGGTATAGTTCTCGGCCAGCTCCATCGAGACGGCGTTGAACTCGTCCACCTTGGCCTGGAGGTCCCCGAGGCCCTCGGCCGCGTTCTCGAAGACGGTCTTGCTCTCGTCGAGCTCGGGCTCCTGAGCGAGATAGCCCACGCTGGCGCCCTCGGCGACATAGGCCTCGCCCGAGAATTCCTGATCGACCCCCGCCATGATCTTGAGCAGGGTCGATTTGCCCGCCCCGTTCACCCCCACAATGCCGATCTTGGCATCGGGGTAGAACTGCAGGTGGACGTTATCGAGTATCTTCTTGGCCCCATAGGATTTGGTGAGGCCGTGCATGTGATAGATGAATTGGCGGGCCATGATCTTTTCCGAACGGCAGGAGTTGAGGGAACGGGATCTAAGGCTGCGAGCGCCGCGGCTCAACACGCCATGTTCGCCGCGAGGCGATCGGCTGCCTAGGTGAAGGGGATGACACGTTCCCTGCTCCTCGCCGCCTGTCTTCTCGCATCCGCCTGCGCCTCGGCGCCCGGGCTTCGCAATGTGCAGGTCCTGGACGAGGGAACGGTCGTGCGATCGGGGCAGCCGAGCGCTCTGGGACTGGCCTTCCTGCGCGACACCTACGGGGTCGAGACGGTCATCAACCTCAATCAGGAAGGGCAGGACGAGGAGATGGTGGCAGCGATGGCGCTGGGCCTCGACTATCTGCCCCTGCCCACCGGAACCTACGACCTCGAGCGCGAGAATCTCGCCGTGGTCATCGCGGCGATCCGCTCGGCGCAGGCCCGCGGCAGGACCCCCGTCCTCATCCACTGCCGCAGCGGCCAGGACCGCACCGGCACCGCCGTGGCCCTGTTCGAGATCATCGAGGAGGGCCTGTCGCCCGAGGAGGCCGCCGCGCAGATGCAGGCGGCTCGGCACTGGACACATCGCGTCGCCTTTCCCCACCTGACCCGGATCGCGCTCAACGAAGGCATCAGGGAAGAGGTCTCCGAAGCGGCCGGCAGCCTCGAGGATATCGGCATCATCCTGCCGCCCGACCCCTGGGAGGCCGAGCCGGAAGCCGCGCCGCCCGGCGACGTGGTGCTGCGCTCCGGACTCGTCGTCACCACCCGGCCGGGAATACGCTGACGGCATGGGTCTTTACACGGAGCATATCGAGCCGAGGCTCGTGAACCTCGCCTGTTCTTCCCGTGTCATCGCGCCCTATCGCTCGAAGCTGGTGCCCCGCGCCAGCGGAGAGGTGCTCGAGATCGGGTTCGGCTCGGGGCTGAACCTGCCCCATTACGATGCGGCGCGGGTCAGCCGCCTCCACCTCCTCGAGCCGAACGCGCCGATCCGGCGGCTGGCGGAGAGCCGCCTGCGGCAATCCGCCCTGCCGAACGCGATTCTCGATGCCGGGGCGGAAGCGGTTCCCCTGCCCGATGACAGCATCGACACGGTCCTCGTCACCTTCACCTATTGCACCGTACCGGACCTGGCCGGCGCGCTCCGCGAGGCGCGGCGCGTGCTCAAGCCGGGCGGCAGGCTTCTCTTCGCCGAACACGGCCTGGCGCCCGATGCGGGCGTCGCCAGGTGGCAGCACCGCATCCAGCCGGTCTGGGGACGGCTCGCCGGCGGCTGCCACCTGACCCGCGACATTCCCTCGGCGCTTCGCGCAGCGGGGTTCGACCTGCCCGAGCTTGAGCAGGGCTATGCGGAACGGGCGCCGCGCTTTGCCGGCTATATCAGCACCGGCGCCGCCGCCTGAGGCCTCAGGTCCAGTAGAGGAGCCGCGCCCGTGGCAGCGCGCGCTCCACGCTCTGTGCGAACCAGCCTCGCATCTCCTCCATCAGCGCTTTGGGATAGACGTATTTCACGCCCCCGAACTTGTTGCGCTTCTGCGCGCGGACGGCCGGATCCATTTCGAGCCCCGTCGCCGGGTACCATCCCATCAGCACCTCGCGGCTGCCGGGAGTGAACCGGTGGGTGATCAGCTCGACGGTCAGATCGGCGCTTTCGGGCAGGACCCCGGCCGCATCGCGCAGCAGCTGTAGATAGGCCGGGCGCCAGTTCTCGATCGGCATGATCGGAGCGATGGTGAGCCCGACCGGATAGCCCGCGCCGGCAAGCTGCCCCATCGCTTCCAGCCTGCGGGAGAGGCTCGCCGTGCCGCCCTCGAACCGGCGCGTGACCGCCTCGGCATTGACGGAGAAGCGGGCACGGGTCCGTCCGCCGTGGCGAAGCGTCAGCAGCGGGTGCACCGCGTCGAATTTGGTCGTGAAGCGCAGCCCGATCGCCGCGCCACCCTCTGCGAGCAGCGCGACATGCTCGATCGCGCGGGATAGCGACCCGGTGAGATGCTCGATCCCGAGAGGGTCGGTGTAGCAGGACGCTTCGAAGGTCGTGCCCTCGCCGCCGCGGGCTTGCGTGCCGCTCGTCACGCGCCCCTGCCCCAGATAATCCGGCAGGACGCCGAAAATCTCGCCGAGATTGGCATAGGCCCGCGTGACCGGCGGCCCGGAGAGGGAGCCCGCGAGGTAGCAGTACTGGCAATGGGCAGGGCAGCCGGTGGCGAGGTCGAGCCGGAAATCGGCCGAGGGCGGGATCGGCTGGAGCTTGAGCGCCGAAGGCGGCGCATTGACGATGGCGAGAGTGGATTTGGCGCGGCGATAGGTTTCGGCGGTCGTCTCGCCGCGCAGGCCCCGGATCTGATTGCCGGAGAGATGGACCACCTCGGCACCGGCCGCCTCGCCCGCGCGGGCAGCGTGCCGGGCGACCTCGGAGCCTTGCGCATCCCGCGCGATGAGCACGCGGCGCGGACGCCAGAGCTTCGCATGATCGGCGGGCAGGCGCTCGGCGAGCCGTTCGGGGTCGCGCCGCGGCGCGGCGGCGCGGCTCGGCGCGATATGGGGAGCGGCGGGCGCGTCTCGCATGCTGCAAGAACACGCCTGGCCACTCTCCCTCCCGCGCGTCGGAACCGCGCAGGGCGCTCGCCCGTTCCTGACCGCAGACAAGGAGAGTTCAGATGAGCGACCGCGCCATGGGCGAAGCCCACGCCAAGACAGCAGCCGATCAGCTTCAGGAACTGCAAACCATGCTGCGCACGGAACTGAAGACGACGGGCGACCCGCAGTTCAAGGCGCTCGCCGAGACGGCCGCCGAAGTGCTCGGCGGCCTGCGCAACGCCTTCCTCGATTATCGAAAGCGCGAGGAAGACGCCTGGAAATAGGGTTCAGCCGAAGACGTCCGCGACGAGGCGTTCGAGAGCCGCCCTGTCGGTTTCGCCGAACGTGCCGGCCTCCGGATTGTCGATGTCGAGGACGGCGAAGAGCGTTCCGTCCGGATCGCGCACCGGCACGACGATCTCGCTGACAGAGCGGCTGTCGCAGGCGATGTGGCCTTCGAAGGCGTGCACGTCCTCGACCACCTGCGTCTCGCCCGTCCGGGCGGCGGCTCCGCATACCCCCTTGGCGAAGGGAATGCGCAGGCAGCCGAGCGTGCCCTGATAGGGCCCGACCACCAGCTCGTCTTCCTTGGCCCGATCGACCATGTAGAAGCCGGTCCAGATATTGTCGGGGAAGGCCTGGGCGAGGAGGCAGGAGACCGTCGCCATGCGGGCAATGCGGTCCCCCTCCCCCTCGAGAACCGAGGCAAGCTGCCGGCTTACCTCGTCATAGATTTCCGCCCTGCCGGTCATACGCGCCTCCTTGGAGCGGAAGCGCGTAGACGAGACGCGGCCGGGTGGCCAGCGTCAGCGCGCTTCGGCGAAGCGGACCGGCCGTTCATGCGCCGCCGTCAGCATCGAATGGTCGGCGCTGGCCACGAACTGTTCGAGGAGATCGGCAGCACAGGCCTTGCGCGCATTGCGCTCGGCCGGAGACAGCCTTTCCTCGACACCGCAGGCCCGCGCCGCGCGCTTCTCCAGTTTGCGATAGACCTTCGCTGCGCCCTCCTTGGAGGCGAGTTCGACGGCGCTGATCTCGACGCTGACTTCCTGCGCGACGGCGGGCTGCAGGAAGAGAACGGCTGCGGTGCCGAAAACGGCGAGGCTGGTGCGGATCATGATTTCCCTCTGTATCCGGTCGGAACGACACCTGCCGCTCCGTTGATGACGAGGGGACCGCTAGGCCTCATCCGTGACCGGTTGATGAAGAGAAATCGATGGTTTCGTTAAAAGATCGGCCCGATCAGCACTTGGGCCACCCAAGTCGAAATCGTGCGAATCGCGACGTCGCCTAGACAACCAAATATTTCTGCTTCCGAGCACCATTCTGTCGCAAAGCCAGGATTTTCGGGCATCCCGTGCTCAGCGTCGCGCACGGCGAGAGCACGGCAGGGTAAACGGTGCCGGAAAAGATTTCTTCGGGCGCCGCCTCGTCAGCCGCGCATGGTCCCGTCCGGGGCGAGCCTGACCGTCCTGCCCTCGGCCGCGGAGCGATAGATCGCCTCCATCAGGCGGACATCGCGCAGGCCCATCTCCCCGGGGGTCTTCACATCCGTGCCCTGCCGGATCGCCTGCGCGAAATGCTCGAGCTGGCGCGAGAACTGGACGGTGGAATCGCCGGGCTCCAGCGTCTCCGAGCCCTCTTCGGTGTCGAGGGTCATGACGTTGCCGCGATAGCTCGTCGCGGGATCCATGACGAGCGTGCCCAGTTCGCCGCGCACGGAAACGCGGTTCTCGGAGGCCGCGTCATAGGAGGTCGAAAGCTGCGCCACAGCGCCCGAAGGGAAGCGCAGCTGGCTCGCCGTATGGGCGAAGATCTGCGAGAAGCGCGGGTCGTTCGGCGGCGTGTCGTTGATCGCGCTGATCGCCTCCGGCATCTCGCCCGAAAGATAGAGCGCGGCCTGCAGGCCGTAGATCCCGTAATCCTCCAGCGGTCCGCCGCCCGCCAGCGCGCGGTTCACGCGCCAGTTCTCGGCGGGCGTGGTCGGGCCGAGGCGATAGGTGTGGGCCGTGCGGATCGTCCGCAGGCGGCCGAGCACGTCCTCGCGCATCAGCCCCATCGCCCGCAGATTATAGGGCTCGAAATGGCAGCGATAGCCGATCATCAGCTTCCGGTCGGCCCTGCGCCCCGCCGCGATCATCCGCTCGCATTCGGCAGAATTCAGCGCCATCGGCTTTTCGCACAAGACATGCTTTCCGGCGGCGAAGGCCTTCTCCGCCCAATCCGCATGCAGACCGCTCGGCAGGATGATGTAGACGGCCTCGATACGGTCGTCCGACGCGATATCGGCGAAATTGTCATAGCCGTAGATCGCGTCCTCGGGCACGCCATAAGCGCGCGCCACCCGCTGCGCCTTCTCCTGATTGCCGGAGACGAGGCCCGCGATATGGATATTCTTCGCCGTCGAGAAGGCCGGCATCATCTGGCCGAGGGCATAGCCGCCGAGGCCGATAATGGCGACGCCGACGCTTTCTCCGCCGGGCTTGGCCGGCGGCTCCTCCGGCAGGGAGGCGCCTTGCGGGAAGGGCCTACCGATCGCCCGTTCGGGCAGAGGCTCGCCCTGCGCGCCGAGGGCCGGACGCCACCACGGCGCCGCGGCGAGCCCCGATGCCGTGATCTGAAGGGCGGTGCGGCGAGAGATGCGCGATGCGGTCATGAGCGGTCTTCCGAAAGCTGAAGCGGCCGTTCCGTCATAGCTAGGGCGAAGCGGGACGGCGAACCACGCCGGGGTACAGTCGCCCGCGGATCAGGAGGGGTCGGGCGGTGCGCTCCCGCCGCCGCCGAGCGGACGCTGCATCAGGAGGAGCTCCCGCCAGGCGCCGTGCTTCCAGCCGAAATCGGGAAGCCGTCCGGCCTCCTTGAAGCCGTGGCGGGCATGAAGCGCGCGCGAGCCGCCGCCGGAATCGCCGAGGACCGCGAGCATCTGGCGATAGCCCAGGGCCTCGCAGCGCTCGATCAGCGCCGAGAGAAGCGCAGAGCCCACGCCCCTGCCCCGCATCCCTTCAGCGACATAGATCGAGTCTTCCACCGACCATGCATAGGCGGCGCGGTCGCGGAACGGGCCGGCATAGGCGAAGCCGCGAATAGGGCCCGTGCCCTCCTCTTCTGCGACCAGAAAAGGGTAGCCGCCGCCGGTGATCCTGCCGATGCGCCGGTTCATCTCGGTGACATCGGGCGGAACCGTCTCCCAGGAGGCGGTCTCCGTCTCGACGGAGGCGGCATAGATGTCGCGGATCGCCTGCGCGTCGCCGCCTCTTGCCTCGCGGATGCGGATCGTCGTCACGGCCTCCTCCTTGCGCCGGCGACCGGCGGAACCTCGATTGCGGCCATCAATCTCCATCGGCGGCCCCGTAGAGCCATGCGCTCCCTCCCGAGGCGAGCGGCACGCGGACCCGCGCATATTCCGCTCCCTCGTAGAGATCGGCCTTGGCGAGATCGGCCTCGGTCAGCAGGAACACCGTGCCGGCCACTTCGTCCTCTTCCCGGCCGCTCGGGTGGACGACGGGGTGATGGACGATCCCGCTCCTGGCGATGGCGGCCGGATCGCGCTGCGCGAGCATGCTTCGGGCATAGCCCCTGATGGCATCGGGCCGTCCGGCGAGCCTGCGGCCGAAGACGGCGCGCTGCACCTTTTCATCCCTGAGAGTGCCGTAGGAGAAGACGGGATGCACCGCGCGCGTCGCGGTTAGACCGAGGCCCTCGGGCGCCAAGCGGTCGGTGAAGAGACCTTCGGCGCCCATGCCCCGCAGGTGCCGGACATCGGCGGGCCGGTTCACCGTGTAGACCCAGAGCGGCAGCCCTTCGAGCCGCCTGGCAAGCCCGGTGCGCGCCTGCGCCAGCGACAGCCCCACGGCGGTCGGCGGATCGGCCTCGCGCCGCAGGAAGGCTTCGAGCCGGTGCGCACTGCCCTTGTAGCGGTAGAGGATGATGGAGCGGCGGGAGAAGCCCGCGCGCGCCACGGCATCGTCCTCATTCGGATCGAAGAGCTGCACCACGGTGCGCTCTTGCGGCACGCCGGCACCAGCGAGCGTTTCGAGGACGGGGAGCTGGTCATCCTCCTTCACATCCGTGACGAGGGTCGCATCGGGATGCGCCGCCATCCAGCCTGCGAGGCTTTCGGCGTCCGCCGGGGTGAAGCGGCCCGCAAAGCGCGCCTTGAGGTCGGCCAGCGTCGGCGCCGCGCCGCCGAAATCCTTCCAGTCATGGCGGCAGCCGATGCGCCCGTCCGCCGTCCATTTGAAGTCGAGTTCGAACCAGCGGAAGCCGCGCCCATAGGCGGTGTCGAGCGCTTCGAGGCTGTTGGTATAGGCCTCGCCGTTCAGGGCACCGCCGGCATGAGCGATCGCGAGCATGGCATTCTCCGTTCAGCCCGGCGGCCTGTCAGCCTGCGGCACCGGTCCGGAAGAGGCGCCGAAGCGCCTCCCGGCTAGACCGGCTTCTTGCGGCGCGTTCAGCCGAGCACCTCGCCCGCCGCCGCCTCGAAGATGTCGAGCCCCTCGTCGAGCAGCGCGTCGGAGATCGTCAGCGGCACATGGGTGCGGATCACCTGCGCCTTGCGTCCGGCGGTCAGGAAGATGAGGCCGCGATCGCGCGCCTCCTTCTGGATCGCCGCGGCGGCATCGGTATTGGGCTTGGACGGGTCGCCGTCCTGCACGAGCTCGACCGCCGCCATGGCGCCCACTCTCCGGACCTCGCCGAAGACGCCCTTGCCGACACCGTTCTGGATGTCGGTCCAGCGCGCCTCGATCTTCGCCCCGATCTTCTCGGCGCGTTCGATCAGGCCTTCTTCTTCGATCACGTCGAGGACGGCGAGCGCGGCGGCGCAGGCGACGGGGTTGCCGCCATAGGTCGAGCCCATGCCGCCAGGCGCGATCTGGTCGAAGAGGTCCGTCTTGCCGATCACGGCCGAGAGCGGAAGGCCGCCCGCGATCGATTTGGCGCAGATCAGGAAGTCGGGTTCGACGCCCGATTTCTCGATCGCGAACATGGAGCCCGTGCGCGCGAAGCCCGTCTGCACCTCGTCGGCGACGAAGAGGATGCCGTGCTTGTCGCAGAGCTCGCGCAGGCCGCGCAGGAACGCCTTGGGCGCGGGCACGAAGCCGCCTTCGCCCTGCACCGGCTCGACGATGATCGCCGCGACGTCTTCTGGCCGCGTGCTCGTCTCGAGAATGTGGTTCAGGCAGGAGAGCGCGCCCTCGACGCTGATGCCGTTATACGCATTGGGATAGGGCGCGTGATAGACGTCCTGGGGCAGCGGGCCGAAGCCGACCTTGTAGGGCACGGCCTTGCCGGTCAGCGCCGTCGCCAGAAGCGTGCGGCCATGGAACGCGCCCTCGAAGGCGATCAGGCCCGGCCGCCCGGTGATGCGGCGCGCGAACTTGCACACATGCTCGGTCGCCTCCGAGCCCGTGTTCATGAACATGGTCTTGTAGGCGGACCCGCCGCCGCCAGCCTTGGCGACGAGCGCGTTCAGGCGCTCGGCGAGTTCGACATAGGGCTCGTACTGGGCGACGCCGAAACAGGTGTGGATCACCTTGTCGATCTGCGCCTTGGCGGCCTCGACGACCTTGGGGTGGCGGTGCCCGACATTGAGGACGCCGATGCCGGCGATGAAGTCGATATAGCGCTTGCCCTCGACGTCCCACAGCTCCGCGCCTTCCGCGCGGTCGGCATAGATGCCGGACTTGGACGGCAGGCCCATGGGGCAGGCTTCGTTCCTGCGCGCCACCAGCAAGTCGTTGCTGAGGAACTCGTTACCGGTCGCGTCGCCGCTCGCCATGAAGACCTCCGAAGATAAGACGTGTTCCTGCCCTCCTGCCGGAGGCGTCGTTTCGCCTCAAGCCTCTCGCGCCGTCGGGGCCGAACCGGGCGCCGCCGGACCGTGTTGCACGACCGACGGACAACCCACGGAGGCAGACATGCTCTACCATACGACCGATCACGCGAAGATCCCGCGCCTCGGCCTCGGCACCTGGAAACTCGAAGGCGAGACCTGCGCGAGTTCCGTCGCGAAGGCGATCGAGATCGGCTACCGCCACATCGACACGGCCGCGGTCTACGAAAACGAGGAAGCGGTCGGCAAAGGCATCCGCGATTCGGGCATCGACCGGTCGGAGATCTTCGTCACCACCAAGGTCTGGATGGACCGGATCAAGAAAGAGGAAGTCGTCGGCGCGCTCTCTGAGAGCCTCGACAAGCTCCAGATGGACCAGGTGGACATGGCGCTCCTCCACTGGCCCGTGGGCGACATGCCGATCGAGGACCAGGTGAGCCAGCTCGCCACCTGCAAGACCTCCGGCAAAGCCAAGCTGATCGGCGTCTCCAACTACAATCAGGACCAGCTCCTGCAAGCGTTGACCAGTTGTTCGGAGCGGCTCTCCAACATCCAGTGCGAATACCACCCCCTACTCGATCAGGACCCGATCCTGAAGACCGCGCGCGGCTTCGACATGCTGTTCACGAGCTATTCGCCGCTCGGCCGCGGCGACCGGGGGACGGTGCTCGACAATCCCGCGGTGAAACGCGTCGCCGAATATCACGGCAAGACACCGACTCAGGTCGTCCTGCGCTGGCACCTGCAACAGGCCAATGTCGCCGCCATCCCCAAGGCCACCTCCGAAGAGCATTTGCGGGAGAATTTCGACATTTTCGGCTGGGACCTGAGCGCGGCGGACATGAAGACGCTCTACGGCCTGATGCGCCCCGACGGACGGATGGTGAACCCGGACTGGTCGCCGAAATGGGATACGGGCGTCGAGGCCGCTTGAGCCCGGCCATTGCCCGGAAGCGCGATCTGCCTCTATTGACGGGGCCATGACAACCGTCCCCCAGATCGCGCTCTCCTCCGCCGGAGAGACCCTCGGCCAGCGGCTCCATGACGCGCTGGCCGAGACCGGCTTCGTCGTCGTCACCGATCACGGCATCGACCTGACGCGCCTTCACAACGCCTATGCCACCATCGAAGCCTTCTTCGCCCTGCCCGAGGACGAGAAGATGGCTTACGTCGTCGGCCGCGACGGCCAGCGCGGCTACACCGCCTTCGGCCGGGAGCACGCCAAGGACAGCGACGCGCCGGACCTCAAAGAGTTCTGGCATGTCGGGCGCGACGCGATCGCGCCCAATGTCTGGCCCGAGCGGCCCCAAGCCTTCGAGGCCGAGGTCCAGTGGCTCTACGATGCGCTCGACAGGCTCGGCCTGCACCTCCTGCACGCGCTGACAGGTCCGCTCGGCGTGCCTGCGGATACATTCTCTAAGATGGCCGAGGGCGGAAATTCCGTCCTGCGCCTCCTGCACTACCCGCCTTTGAAAGAGGACGCCGACCCCCGCTCGATCCGCGCGGCGGCGCATGAGGACATCAACCTCATCACCCTCCTCGTCAGCGCCTCCTCGGCCGGGCTCGAATTGCAGGAGCGCGACGGCAGCTGGCGCGCCATCGAGGCGCCGGCGGATGCGGTCATCGTGGACTCAGGCGACATGCTGGCGCGGATCACGAATGACCGCCTGCCAGCCACGACCCACAGGGTAGTCAATCCCGAGGGGCCGAACACCTCGCGCTATTCCATGCCCTTCTTCCTGCACCCGCGCCCCGATGCGGTCCTGTCGGTCTTCGAGAGCTGCCGCGACGGGAGCGAGGACCCCGACATTACGGCAGGCGAGTTCCTGCGCCAGCGGCTCGAAGCCATCGGCCTGAAATAAGGTCCCCAACCAAAGAGACGACAGCCATGAAGTTCGAAGGCACGAAAGACTATGTCGCGACCGACGACCTCAAGGTCGCCGTCAATGCCGCGGTCACGCTGGAGCGGCCGCTCTTGGTCAAGGGCGAGCCGGGCACCGGCAAGACCGTGCTGGCCGAGGAGGTCGCCAAGGCGCTCGGCATGCCGCTCATCACCTGGCATGTGAAGTCGACCACCAAGGCGGCGCAGGGCCTGTACGAATATGACGCGGTGGCGCGCCTGCGCGACAGCCAGCTCGGCGAGGAGCGGGCGACCGATGTCTCGAACTACATCAAGCAGGGTAAGCTCTGGGAGGCCTTCACCAGCGAGGAGCGCCCCGTGCTGCTGATCGACGAGATCGACAAGGCGGATATCGAGTTCCCGAACGACCTCCTCCAGGAACTCGACCGGATGGAGTTCTTCGTCTACGAGACCGGCGAGACCGTCCGTGCACGCCAGCGGCCGGTCATCGTCATCACCTCGAACAATGAAAAAGAGCTGCCCGACGCCTTCCTGCGCCGCTGCTTCTTCCACTACATCCAGTTCCCGGGCGAGGAGACGATGAAGGACATCGTCGATGTCCACTTCCCCTCGATCAAGCAGGATCTCGTGCGCGACGCGCTGACGCGCTTCTACGCGCTGCGCGAGACGCCGGGCCTCAAGAAGAAGCCCTCGACGTCGGAGCTTCTCGACTGGCTGAAGCTTCTCATGGTCGAGGACGTCGACCTTGCCACGCTGAGAGAGCAGGACCCGCGCAAGGCGATCCCGCCGCTTCACGGCGCCCTCCTCAAGAACGAGCAGGACGTGCACCTCTTCGAGCGCCTCGCCTTTCTCGCGCGGCGCCAGGGCTGACACGAAGAAGGCGGCTCCCGCACGGGAAGCCGCCTTTCCCAGATCGGACGAAGAGCCGGGCGCTGCGCCCGGCTCTTCGCGTGTCCTACGGCCGGCTGACCTGGAAGCTGAGCGGAATGCCGCTCGCCGCCGTCGGCGCCTCGCCCGCGATCGTCCGCACGGTGAAGGTCGTGTAGCCCACCCGGCTGCTGCGATAGGTCGGCGAGTCGACCCGGCACTGACCGTTCGCGTCGGTCGTGCAGGACCCGGCCGTGCCCGACCAGTCGAAGGTGACGGAGACGCCGGATTTCGGCGCGCCGCCTTCGGACACCGTCAGCAGCGTCTGGGCGTACCAGTAGTAGCCCCACCAGATCGAGGCCGTGCCGGCCGCGATATTGCTGAGCTCGGGTCCGGTGCCGGGCTGCGGGTCCGGCGTGCCGCCGCCGCCCGAACAGGTGCTCGGAACGGAGTAGCTGGCATTGGCGGAATAGGACGACATGCTCGCCCCCTGCCCCATGCCGAACTGGGCGAAGGCCTCCCAGACGAGGCAGTCCTGCGATGCGGGCGCCGCATCGAGAATGCCGTTGCGCATGTCCATGTAGTCGGGACCGGGAGCGGTGAAGTTCATCCCCTCGATCAGCGTGTCCAGGAGGTCGCCGCTGGTCAGCCCCTCCTGCTCGAACAGGCCTTTGAGATACCAGATGGCCGCCGCATAGATCTCGCCGTCGCTATGCACCGACTGGCCGGTGAAATTGGACAGGTCGTAAGGGTAGTTCGTGTAGCGCGCCCGGCGGATGCCGCGCGAGTTGTTCGCGGAATATTCTCCGACGCGGTCGTCATCGTTCTGCAGGATCGCCAGCACATCCGCCATGCCCTCGCCGATGGCGCCCGAGATGGGGCCCGACATGGAGCCGATCATGCGCCAGGTTAGGCCGTGTCCGTATTCGTGCCAGACGATATCGGAGTCGAGGTCCCCGTCCCGCCGCGGATTGGTCAGATCCCAGATATACATCTGCATGCGCGGATTGGAGCCGTCCGAGGGCGTCGCGAAATTGGCGTTGTTCACGCCGCCGCCGTCCTGCGCCTCGGCATTGACGGAGTCGGAACCCCGGCCGCCGCGGCCGAAATTGTCCTCCTGGAAGTTGCCCGTGCTCTCGGTGAAGCCGTGATCGTAGAGGACGTCGTGGATGCGGTTGTTCAGGTAGAACAGGTTCTGGATCGCGACTTCGCGGTTCTGCGTCGTGGACGGATCGCCGCTCAGATTGGCCGCGGTCGTGAAATTGCCGTTCGACACGGTGGCGCCGCCGCCATCGGGCCTGTTGTCATTATTGGTGTCGAGATAGGCGCGGACATTGTTGCCGCTGATGTCGAAGCGCGAATGGCTGCCCGAGAAGAGCCATCCGGCAGGCGACTGCGCATTCCCCGCGCCCGGGCCCTGCACCACAGTCTGCGCGGAATTGCCGGGGTGGTCAGGGAAGATGCCGTAGCTATCGCGCGCGGTGCGGTCCTCGACATGGACGATCTTGCCGCGGCCGTCGACCAGCGTGTGGTAGAGTTCGTTGGTCTCCGCGCTCCACGCCTTGACGAGGAAGCCCGTCTGCAGGGCGCCCCGCCCGCGCGCGACCAGAACCTCTTCGACCTCCGGCGCGTCATAGAAGAAGGCTGCGGGCGCGAACCCGGTCGTCACGCCTTCGGCCGTCGCGGCCCGGGGCACGGGCGCCTGCGGGAAATGCTCGGCGAGCGCGATGCGCAGCGCTTCTTGCGCGTCTATGCCGGCGGGCAGGATGCGCCGGTCGGCGCCGCGGCGCACGCGCTCGTGCAGCCGGACCATCTCTCCGTCTTCGCCGAAGCTGGCGGTGACATTCGCGCCATAGACCCTGCGTCCGCCGATCTTCTGCTCGAAGCGCTGGTGCACGCGGCCCGATCGTCCCACGCGCTCCTCGACGAGGACGAGATCGTCCGCCGCCTGCGCATCGACCTTCGTGCTCAGGAAGGCGCGGACCCGCTCGGACCGGGACGCGCCGCGCGGCGCGATCTTCAGATCGGCCGCATCGAAGCTGACCGTGTCCCGGTCCGCGATAAGCGGATCGGCCTGCTGCGCAGCAGCGACGCTCGTCAGGGCGAGCGGGATCGTGCTGCTAAGAAGCAGCGTACGGAACAGTTTCATAGGAATTTCCCTGCCTATCGGCCTGCGGTCGCCGGCCGCGCCTTTACAACCGGCAGGGGAATTCATGCAGACAATGACGCTTCGGTAAAGCCCCGTCAGCGCGTTTTTGCGCCGCGGGAGGCAGATTTGGTGGATTATTCCAAACGCTTAGGGTCGCAGCCGCTGGCAAATATTCGCTCGCCTCCTCCCGGCTTCGGGCGCGCCAAGAAAAAGCCCCGCCGAAGTGGGGCTGATCTCGCATTCTCATTGTACTTAGATGACTATGTCATAAGATCGGCTTAGAAAACTTGCCCGGCTCAAGACACCCGGTAAATTGTGCACTGCGCCGAGAATTTAACAGAAAACTTCTTGATTCATGCCTCCATGTAATACCATAACTGACTTTACCTCATATGGAAAAAACTACCGATGAATGATGAAGATTTTCATACCTACACGGATAGGGAAAAGAAGAATCTACTGATACTATTCATATCTTTTCCATTCATAGCAGCATTTTTTCTATATATATCAGATATATTGTTTCGACATTTCGGCTGGTTGGGAAACTTATTTACCGTTATCTTATTTGTCTCTATCGCTCGCCTGATGCGTTTTTGGTTCCGTCGCCGTAGGTAGAGGTCAGCTGCCGCCATGACTTCTACTACTGCGGAGATTCCCCTGCGCGATCGTCGAGCCATCTAATGCTTGGCCACAGCATCTCGGCTATTACGGCAGTAACGAGTTCTATGCTCGCCGGAAGGACGAACCGTTCACGCCGCGACGCGGCCGCCAAGAAAGCAGCCGCACCCGAGCAAAGGAACATGAACGCGAAGACGAGTGACATCCGCAAAGGCAGGTCACTTATAGAGATCCTTCGCAAGCACTGACGCCCAGAGGTAAGCCTAGCAAGACACCGGCTCTCTCATCGGCGCTCCTTATTCCTACTCCTGAACGTCGATCGGCGGCGGCGCCGCCTTCTCGGTGATCGGCTTGGAGAGCTTGATGTGCACCTCCTTGAGCTGCTCGGGCGAAACCTCCGCCGGGGCGCCGAGCAGCAGGTCCTCGGCCCCTTGCGTCAGCGGGAACATCGTCACCTCACGGATGTTCTCCTGCTCGGCGAGCAGCATGACGATGCGGTCGACGCCATAGGCGATGCCCCCGTGCGGCGGCGCGCCGTATTTGAAGGCGTTCAGCAGGCCGCCGAACTTCTCCTCGACCACTTCCGCGCCATAGCCCGCCACCTCGAAGGCCTTGTACATGATCTCAGGCTTGTGGTTCCGGATCGCGCCAGAGGCGAATTCATAGCCGTTGCAGACGAGGTCGTACTGGTTCGCCTTGAGCGCGAGCTGCTCCTCGGCCGTCTTCGCCTTCTCGAGCGCGGCGAGGCCCCCTTGCGGCATGGAGAAGGGGTTGTGGCCGAATTCGACCTTCTTGTGATCCTCGTCCCACTCATACATCGGGAAATCGACGATCCAGCAGAAGGCGAAGCGGTCCTTGTCCATCAGGCCGAGTTCCTCGCCGATGACGACGCGCGCCTTGCCGGCCACGTCCTCGAAGTCCTTCGGCTTGCCCGCGACGAAGAAGACGGCGTCGCCCGCCTTCAGGCCGAGCTGGTCGCGGACTGCATGGGTCCGCTCGGGTCCGATATTCTTCGCGACCGGTCCTTTGCCGTCGCCCTCGTCGAACATGATATAGGCCATGCCCGGCAGGCCCTGTTTCTGCGCCCAGGAGTTCATCCTGTCGCAGAAGGCGCGCGAGCCGCCGCCCGGTGCCGGGATGGCGCGGATCTGCTGCTGATCGTCGGCCGCGATCTGGGCGAAGATCTTGAAGCCGCAATCGCGGAAATGCTCGGTGACGACCTGCATCTCGAGCGGCACGCGAAGGTCGGGTTTGTCCGAGCCGTATTTCAGCATGGCGTCGGCATAGGGAATGTGCGGCCAGTCCTCGTAAGGATCGACGTTCCGCTCGCCCGCGAAGAGCTCGAAGGCGCGGTGGACGACCGGCGCGGTGGCGTCGAAGACGTCCTGTTGCTCGACGAAGCTCATCTCGACGTCCAGCTGATAGAACTCGCCCGCCGAACGGTCCGCCCGCGCATCCTCGTCGCGGAAGCAGGGCGCGATCTGGAAGTAGCGGTCGAAGCCCGACACCATGATCAGCTGCTTGAAGATCTGCGGCGCCTGGGGCAGCGCGAAGAACTTGCCCGGGTGAAGCCGGGAGGGCACGAGGAAGTCCCGCGCGCCTTCGGGGCTCGACGCGGTCAGGATCGGCGTCTGGAACTCGGTGAAGCCGTTCTGCTCCATCCCTTGGCGCAGCGCGCTGATCACCCGGCTGCGCAGCATGATGTTCGAATGCATCGTCTCGCGGCGCAGGTCGAGATAGCGGTGCCGCATCCGGATGTCCTCGGGATAGTCGGGCTCGCCGAAGACCGGCAGGGGCAGGTCGCCCGCCGCCGACAGGACCTCGAACTTCGTGATGCGGACCTCGATCTCGCCGGTGGGCAGGGTCTCGTTCACCTGCCCCTCGTCGCGGGCGACCACCTTGCCCTCGATGCGGATCACGCTTTCGGCGCGCACCGCCTCGACCTGATCGAAGAAGGGTGCCTCGGGCTCGCACAGGATCTGCGTCAGGCCGTAATGGTCGCGCAGGTCGATGAAGAGCAGGCCGCCATGGTCGCGCTTGCGGTGGACCCAGCCCGAAAGGGTGACGGTCTCGCCGACATCCGATTTGCGCAGGGCGCCACAATTATGCGTGCGATAGGGGTTCATCGGGACCTCCTGAACGGGGCGGTAAGGTGTGGGGCACTGAGAAGGCGCTCGCATGGCCTCCCCCGGCCTCCCCGTCAAGCGAATGGCATGGCTTGGCCGAAACCTGCTCCGCCATGGGGCGTTTGTGCCAAGGAAGAACAGAATCTGGCCTTTGCACGCAGTTTTCTACATTCATGGTAAGCCTATGTTCACCTTTGAACTTAGCCGTTTCTTCAGAACGCCGCACTACTGTGCCTCCTCAAGACGACACAGTTTCTGGGAGTGGTAGGTTCGATGGCTGGAACACAAGGGAATGTTGCGGCAGCGGCTCAGAGCAAGCAGCCCTACGTGATCGGCCCGGACGGCACGGCGTTGACGATCGCCGATCTGCCGCCAAGGACGACGAAGCGCTGGGTCATCCGCCGCAAGGCCGAAGTGGTCGCCGCCGTCCGGGGCGGGCTTCTCAGCCTCGAAAGCGCCTGCGACCGGTACAGCTTGACCGAGGAAGAATACATGTCCTGGGAAAAGGCGATCGACCGCCACGGCATGCAGGGGCTGCGCGCCACCCGCATCCAGCAATACCGCTAAGCGCCCGCGGAGGCCGCGCTTCGCGCAAGGCGGAGCGCGGCCTCCGCGATCGCTTCGGCAGGCTCGGGGGACAGGATGCTCGCATGGCCCCAGCCGCTCATATCGATGATCTCCACGCGCGAACCATTGCTGCGGCCCTCCTCGGCCAGCGCCGCCGTGCCGCGTGCGACCATGCCCGCCGGCATGAAGATCATGGGCACGCCATGACGCGCCGCCAGGCGGGAGCGGAGCCCTCTTCCGCCCACGGCTGACAGCTCGGCCCGCGTCGTGCGCAAGTGGCGCGGCGAGGCGACCGAGCGCAGCTTGTCCTCCCGCTCCTTGCCCGTCAGCCGCATCCCGTTCGGATAGACCGGCGCGAGGCCGCGGGCGAGCGGCACGGCCCCTTCCGCCAGCGCCAGAGCGCTGCCGAAAAACCGGGTTCCGGCCCGCTGGGTCCGCGAGACGATCCAGCTCGGCGTCACCGCATCGACAAGGACCAGTCCCGCAAGCTCGATGCCCGCGATCTCCGCGAGGGCATGCAGGCGCAGGCCCGCCATCGAGTGGCCGACGAGGACGAGCGGCCCCCGCGGCGAGAGCCTTTCCAGAAGCCGCAGCATGTCGCCCGCATGCCAGTAAGGGTCCGGCACGACCCCGCCCGGCAGGTCGTCGCTGTCGCCGAGCCCCGCCCGCGAATAGGCCCAGGCGCGCGCGCCGCGAGCCGCGAGCGCGCGCACGACATGGGCCCCGTCGGCATAGATCCCGAAGGCGCCGGCATCATAGAGGACGAAGGGCGCATCAGGCGCCGCGTCTTGCGGCTCCAGCCCCGCAAGGTGCAGGCGGCGCCCGGGCGCGACCGCGACACGGCGCTCCTGAAGAACGGGCCGCGTCATCGCGCCCCCCGCGCCCATTCGTGGCTGGTATCGCGTTCGGTCGCTTGCATCACCGGCCCTTCCCGCTTCGCGCTGCCGCTGCTTACGCGCTGCGCCCGGCCGGTGAAAAGCGTCCTTCCCGCCGAAGAGCGCGGCCCCGCATCCAGGTGTTGGTTCGAACCGCACGCCTGCGCTAAGTCCCCTTCGACAGATTCATGCCCTCCAGCTTCCTCTCCTCCGCCGAGCGGCCCGTTACGGCCGTCCTCGGGCCGACCAATACGGGCAAGACCTTCTATGCGCTCGAGCGCATGGCGGCGCACAGCTCCGGCATGATCGGCCTGCCGCTGCGCCTCCTCGCGCGGGAGGTCTACGACAAGATGGTCGCCCGCAAGGGCAGCCAGGCGGTCGCCCTGGTCACCGGCGAGGAAAAGGTGATCCCCCGTTCAGCCCGCTATTTCGTCTGCACCGTCGAAGCGATGCCGCTGGAACGGGATGTCAGCTTTCTCGCCATCGACGAGGTGCAGCTTGCCGCCGATGCCGAACGCGGCCGCATCTTCACCGACCGCATCCTTCACGCGCGCGGGCGGGACGAGACGCTGCTGCTCGGCTCGGACACGATGCGGGGCATACTGGCGCGGCTGATCCCGGATATCGACTTCGTCAGCCGCGAACGCTTCAGCCATCTCGAATATGCGGGCCACAAGAAGGTCACGCGACTGCCGCGCCGCTCGGCCATCGTCGCCTTCTCGGCGGACAACGTCTACGCCATCGCCGAGCTGATCCGCCGGCAGCGCGGCGGCGCGGCCGTGGTCATGGGCGCGCTCAGCCCGCGCACCCGCAACGCGCAGGCGGCGCTCTACAACGAAGGCGAGGTCGATTATCTCGTCGCGACCGACGCGATCGGCATGGGGCTGAACATGGATATCGACCATGTCGCCTTCGCCGGCGCGCGGAAATTCGACGGACGGCAGAGCCGCAATCTCTTCCCGGCCGAGGTCGCCCAGATTGCCGGGCGCGCGGGCCGCCACGTCAAGGATGGCAGCTGGGGCTCCACGGCGGACTGTCCGGACTTTCCCGAAGATCTCGTCGAACAGGTCGAGGAGCACCGCTTCGAGCCGGTGACCGCGCTGCAATGGCGCTCCGACCGCCTCCGCTTCGACAGCCTGCCCAACCTCCTGCGCAGCCTGGAGACGACGCCGGACCGCCGTGAGCTCGTCCGGGCGCGCATGGGCGACGACGAGGATGCGCTGCGGCGCCTGTCCAAGCGCCACGACATCCGCGACATGGCGCGCGGCGGGGCGGCGCTGAAGCTTCTCTGGGAGGTCTGCCAGGTCCCCGATTTCCGCAAGGTCACGCCCGACCAGCATGCCGTGATGCTCGGCGAGGTCTATCACCAGCTTCTCGAGCGCGGCCGCATCCGGGAGGAATTCGTCAGCGCGCAGCTGCAGAAACTCAGCTCCACGGCGGGCGATGTGGATGCATTGTCCACGAGGATCGCGCATGTGCGGACCTGGACCTATCTTTCGCACCGCCCCGGCTGGCTGGAGCGGGCGAGCCATTGGCAGGACGAAGCCCGGCGAATCGAGGATGCGCTTTCGGACGCGCTTCACGAACGGCTGACACAGCGTTTCGTTGACCGGCGCACCTCTGTTCTGCTCAAGAAACTCAAAGACGACGCTCCTCTCCTTGCGGGCGTCACCGAAGGCGGAGAAGTGATCGTGGAAGGCGAATTCGTAGGACGGCTGCTCGGGTTCCAGTTCGTCCTGGATCCACGCGCCCAGGGCCCTCATGCCAAGGCGGTGCGCTTCGCGGCGCTCAAGGCGCTGCGACCGGAACTGGCGGCGCGGGCTTCGGCGCTGGCGGCGGCCAAGAACGAGGAATTCTCGCTCGGCGAGGGCGGAACGGTCTGGTGGCGCCGGTCCGAGATCGCGCGGCTCGTAAAGGGGCCCCAGCCCCTGCGGCCCGATTTCCGCCTGGTCGGCATCGAGCATCTGCCTCCCAACGCGCTGCCCGTGATCGAGGACCGCGTCCGCGACTGGATCGCCGACCGCGTCGAGGGCCTCGCAGGGCCGCTGGTCGCGCTTCAGAAGGCGGTGAACCGCGGCGGCGAGGGGCCGGACGTCCTCTCCCCCGGAGCGCGCGGCGTCGCCTTCCGGCTGATCGAGAATTTCGGCGCCATCTCGCGCCGCCAGATCGCCAACGAGATCAAGGCGCTGCAACAGGACGAGCGCGCCAAGCTGCGCGATCTCGGCGTGCGCTTCGGCGAGTACACGATCTTCCTGCCGGCGCTCCTCAAGCCGGCTCCGGCCCAGTTCCTCGCCCTCCTCTGGGCCCTGTGGACCGAGACCGAGCCCGACGCCTTTGCGCCGCCCAAGGCCGGCGCGACGAGCGTCGAGGCCGACGAGCAGACCCCGCATGCCTTCTACTACGCCTATGGCTACCGCCCCTCGGGCGAGCGTGCGGTGCGCATCGACATGCTCGAGCGCCTCGCGCAGGAAATCCGCAGCGCGCGTTCGGATGCCGGCAAGGAAGGCTTCGAGGCCGGCTCTCGGATGATGAGCCTTGTCGGGGTGTCCGGCGAGCCCTTCGAAGGCGTGCTCAAGAGCCTCGGCTACAAGAAGTCGACGGTGACGCGCGAGGTCGAGGCGCCCGCGCCCGCCGCCCCCGAAGCCGAGCAGGCGCCTGCGGAGGCCCCGGCCGCGCCTGAGGATGGCAAGGCGGCGGAGACGGCGGCCTCCCCTGCCGGAAACGAGCCCGCGGAAACGGCTGCGCCGGAAACGCCTGCCGAGGCCGCCGGCGAACCGCAAGCGCCTGCGCAGCCCGCAGCATCCGGGAACGGCGAGGCCGAAGGCGCCGAAGCCAAGGGTGAACCCACCACCGAGACGGTCACCCTCTGGCGCTGGGCTCCGCCGCAGCGGCGCACGCAGGGCGGCGGACGGAAGGGCGCGCAGAAGGGCCGCCCCGGCGGCAAGGGCGAGGGGCAGAAGGGCAAGCCCGGCGGCAAGGGGCCGCGCAAGGGCAAGCCGCCGCAGAAAGGCCCCCGCACCTATTCCTCCGGCCCGCAGCGCAAGAAGGCCGCCGACCCGGACTCCCCCTTCGCCGTGCTCGCCGCGCTGAAGAACGAAGACTGATTTCAGAAGGACCGCCGTCATGGCCACTCCCGAAGCGCTGTTCGACAAGCTCTGGGCGCAATACGCCAAGCTGACCCCGCAGGCGCAGAAGATCCGGAGCCTGCTCGAGGAGCGCGGCGAGCATGTGGTCAACGACCATGTCGCCTTCCGGACCTTCGACGATCCGCGCCTCGGGATCGATGCCCTCGCCCGCCCATTCCTCGAACTCGGCTACTCGCCGCGCGACGAGTACCGGTTCGAGCAGAAGCGCCTCTTCGCGCGCTACTACGCCCATGAGGACCCCGAGCTTCCCAAGGTCTTCATCTCCGAGCTCCTGCTCGCGGAGTTCAGCGGCAAGCTGCAGGAGACCGTGCGCGAGCTGATCTCGCAGCTCTCCGAGGAGGATCTCCAGAGCCCGGATCTCGTCACGGCCGGGCGGCTTTGGAACGTCGACACCCAGACCTATGAAGCGCTCTACGAGGAATCCGAATATGCCGGCTGGATGGCCGCCTTCGGCTTCTGCGCCAACCATTTCACGATCTTCGTCAACGCGCTGAAGAGCTTCGACGACCTGCCCTCCCTCGCGGCCTTCATCGAGGATGCGGGCTTCCGGATGAACCGCTCGGGCGGCCTCATCAAGGGCAGCCCGGAGGTCCTGCTCGAGCAGTGCTCGACCATGGCGACCGAGGTGCCGACCGCCTTCACCGATGGGGATCTGACGATCCCGTCCTGCTATTACGAGTTCGCCAAGCGCTTCGCGAAGCCGGACGGGCAGCTCTATCAGGGCTTCGTCGCCGCCTCGGCGGACAAGATCTTCGAGAGCACGAACCGCTGAGCGGTTCGCCCCGGCGGTTCCGCCGGGGCGCCAGCCTCAATCGCGGAAGTTCTTGAACTGCACGGGCTGTTCGAGGCCCATCCCCTTCACATGCGCGATGACCTCCTGCAGGTCGTCGCGCTTCTTGCCGGTGACGCGCAGCTCCTCGCCCTGGATCGCCACCTGGCACTTGGTCTTCGTCCCCTTGATGTCCTTAACGATCTTCTTGGCCATCTCCTTGTCGATCCCCTCCTTCACCAGCACGCGCTGGCGGACGGACTGACCGGCGGCGGGTTCGACCTTCTGATAGTCGAGCTGGCCGGGCTCGATCCCGCGCTTCTGAAGGTGGCCCTGAAGGATTTCCTTGGCCTGCTTGAGCTTCAGGTCGTCATCGGCCTCGATCTTGATGACGCTGCCATCGACGCTGACCTCGGTCTTCGAGCCCTTGAAGTCGTAGCGCGTGCTGATCTCGCGCATGACGTTCTGGACGGCGTTGTCGACCTCGGCCTGGTCGACCTCGGATACGATGTCGAAAGACGGCATTGGGCTCTCCTCTCGTGCCTCACATTCATCTTTCCCCGTGCCACGCCGCTTCATCCTTCGCAAAGGGGTCTGAACGCCGTTCACACACGTCAGGCGGGAAGCATGAATTCCGCTTCGTCAAGACTTGTTCAGCAGCGGATTTACGCGTTAACCTTTCTCACGAAAGCGTGGTCGTGAGGTTGGTCGGCAGCGGGAATCGTTACCGCCGTTAATCTTTACGAAAGTAAATCATCGTTACGGTCCGTCTACGCTGATTACCGATCCGAGAGGCAGGCCCCCGGGGCCAGGGTCCTCACGCATCACCTTAGGAGGGCAAGGCCAGTGCGGGTACTTCTGATCGAGGACGACGGCGCAACCGCGCAGAGCATTGAGCTGATGCTCAAGTCCGATGGGTTCAACTGCTACACGACCGATCTCGGCGAAGAGGGCGTCGATCTCGGCAAGCTGTACGACTACGACATCATCCTCCTCGACCTGAACCTGCCCGACATGACCGGCTTCGACGTGCTCAAGCAGCTGCGCGTCGCCAAGGTGAACACGCCGATCCTGATCCTGACGGGTCTGGGCGACACCGAGAACAAGGTCCGGGGCCTGGGCTTCGGCGCCGACGACTACATGACCAAGCCGTTCCACAAGGACGAGCTGGTCGCCCGCATCCATGCCATCGTCCGCCGCTCCAAGGGCCACAGCCAGTCGGTCATCAACACCGGCATGCTGTCGGTGAACCTCGACGCCAAGACCGTCGACGTGAACGGCCAGCGCGTCCACCTGACCGGCAAGGAGTACCAGATGCTGGAGCTCCTCTCCCTGCGCAAGGGCACGACCCTGACCAAGGAGATGTTCCTGAACCACCTCTATGGCGGCATGGACGAGCCCGAACTCAAGATCATCGACGTCTTCATCTGCAAGCTGAGAAAGAAGCTCGCGGCCGCGACGGACGGCGAACATTATATCGAAACCGTCTGGGGCCGCGGCTATGTCCTGCGCGACCCGGCCGAAGAGGTTGCAGCCTGAGCTGCGCCTCCGCGCGACGAAGAGAGCCTGAACCCCGCTCCGGCGGGGTTTTTTCTTGCCCCGGTCGCCAGATGTGGTGGCGGTGTCAGCGCAGCGGGCCTGTCGCCCCACTCGCCACAAAACCTCCCCATTCCGCTCACTAAATCGTGAAATTAGGCGCGCATCTCCGAGCTGCCCCGGCTCTCCCTTTCTTTCCTCCCGGGGCATCCACAGAGGTTCCTCCTATAATGACGACCAAGCGACAGCCCCCCAGCGCGTTGCGCCGACATTTCCTGCGCGCCTCCGCCTCCACAACCGCCGCCCTCCTCGTGGCAGCGGCCCTCTCCGCCCAGGCGGCCAGCACGCCCAATTTCGCCACCGTCGAGATCGTCGATCCCGACAGCGGCGCCGTGCTGGAAACCGCGACCGGCGATGCCGAACTCCAGGTCTCCGCGCTCGACAGCTACAAGCTGCGCATCACGACCTCCGCCGAGCGGGCATCGGGGCGCATCCGCCTCGAGACGGCGTCCGGATCCCCCTCCTCCTGCCGCATCCTGCCGCAGAACAGTCAGCGGACCGACGATACGGCGCCTCCCTTCGAATTCGACGTGACGGGAGACGAGCGCTGCACCTGGGTCGTTACGGGTTGGGAGAGCCCGACGAGCTGGGGGTGGCAGGGGACCATCCGTTCGCTCACGATCGATCCGGTGGCCGCGCAAGGGGGAACCGCGCCGCAATCGGCGCCGCCGACGACGTCCGCCGCGCTGCGCGAGCAGCTGACGCGGGGAACCGCCGACACCGCGCCCTTGCAGGTCGGCCCCAAGGGCAACCGGCGCGATCATGGCGCCCGGATCTGGTGCACGACCAGCCATTTCGCCTATGACGACCCGCTCATCTATCCGGGGCAGTCCGGCGCATCCCACCTGCATGTCTTCGTCGGCAATTCGGGCGCCGATGCTCACAGCACGCTCGACAGCCTGATGAGCAATCCGCGCACCTCCTGCGAAGGCGGCACGAACAACAATTCCGCCTATTGGATGCCCGCCCTGTTCAATGCCGATAACGAGGTCGTGCTGCCGGAGAACGTGGTCCTCTACTACAAGACCTTCCTCGTCGGTCAGACCCCGGACCAGCTTCCGCCCAACACGATCCGGACCATTCCGGACGGGCTGGCCATGCTCGCCAGCCGCGACACCAAGAACTTCGAGGCCGGCGATATCCGCGCAGGCCGGAACGGCAAGGGGCACCTCCAGCTGACCACCGAGTTCCCGGTCTGTCTGGCGGTGGATGCGGCCGGCAAGCCGGTCCTCGACTACCGCGACATGCCGGGCGCCGCTGCGCAGACGCCGAACAGCCATGTCGCCTATCAGACGCCGTGGGACCGCACGGGCAATTCCTGCCCGGACTCGCACCCCTACCGGATTCCGGGCCTCCTGATGCATTTCGACTATGATATCGATCCGGACAGCGACTGGCGTCTCGCATCGGACATGCCGGGCGAGCCGAAGGGCAGCTCAATGCATGCTGACTATATCGCCGCCTGGCAGCCGGACGTCATGGAAGAGGTCACGCGGTGCAATGTCGAAGGCCGCTCCTGCGAATTCGCGGAGTGGAAATGGGGCCGCTGGGTCGGACGGGGCCAGCTGCCGGAGCGCTTCCTGTCGCCGGACGGCATCGAGGTCTACCGCTACAACGTCTTCTCGCCGGGCTTCGACCGCACACCCTATGGCGACAGCCTGAAGCCGATGCTGGGCGGACACCAGATGTCCGGCCACTGACGAAGACGCAAAGCGAATGAGAAAGCCCGCGGGGCGCTGCTTACCGGAGCAGCGCCCCCTTTTTCGTCGGCGGATCGAAAGGCCTCCGCGCGATGCCGCCCGCTCAAGGCGCGGGCCCGCACCCGGCGGCAGAGGCCGATCCGTCAGCTGACCTTGTCGACCTGGTTGTATTCGAGCTCGACGGGCGTCGCGCGGCCGAAGATCGAGACCGACACCTTGAGGCGCGCCGCCTCTTCGTCGACGTCCTCGACCACGCCGGAGAAGCTGGCGAAGGGGCCGTCGATGACCTTCACCGTCTCGCCGACATCGTAGAGCACCGAAGGCCGCGCCGGCGCCGCCTCCGATTCCTCGACCTGGCCGAGGATCCGGTCGACTTCCTTCTGGCTGACGGGCAGCGGCTTCTTGCCCGAGCCGAGAAAGCCCGTGACCTTGGGCACGTTGTTGACGATGTGGAAGGTCTGGTCGTTCATGACCATCTTCACCAGGACATAGCCCGGAAAGAAACGGCGCTCGACCTCCTGTGTGCGTCCGCGACGCGTCTCCTTCACGGTGTCGGAGGGCACGAGCACCTCCTCGACCTGCTCGCCGAGCCCCTTCTCCTCAGCAGCCTGACGGATGCCTTCGGCCACCTTCTTCTCGAAGTTCGAATAGGCCTGGACGATGTACCATTTGGCGGACACGGGAGCGCCTCCTTAGAAGCTGAGATTGAGGATGATGGGGACGATCGTGCGCAGGATCTGATCCACCAGGAAGAAGAAGAGCGACATGATGATGACCATGATCAGGACCATGATGGTCGAGATCATCGTCTCGTTGCGCGACGTCCACGTCACCTTGCGCGCCTCGGCACGGACCTGGCGGAAGAACTCGACCGGCCCGACCTTCTTGCGCGGGCGCGCGCCCGCTTCGGACCGCGCCGAGCGCTTGGTTCCCTCATCGGTCGCGGGAACGGGCGGAATGCCGCCTGCGGCAGGGTTCTGCGCGCCAGTGGCCGCCGAACGGTTGTTCCGCGGCGTGCCCGACGAGGCAGCGCGCTTCTGAGGCTTCCTGCGGTTCTTCGACTTCGGCATCTCGGCTCCAGGCTGGCGTTCCGGACAGCCGCCCGGTGGCGCCCGGCGCCTGAGGGAAGCTTCGATTGTCCGGGAAGACGGCTGGGATAGCGCCGTGCACGGGGATGTCAATCCCGGCGGAGCTCGATGTAACCCGGAGGTGACATCGGGGCGCTGGAGCGCTATGTAACCCATGCGTTACAACAGCGAGGCCGGGCCATGAAGACCATCGAGCAATATGAAAGAATGCGCCGATCCTTGATGACGGCCTATGCGGCCACCTTCTTCGTGTGGGCCGGTGCGCTCACGGGCCTGTTCGTCTTCGTCATCGAGGACCGCGCCGTCCCCGATCCGGTCGCGCTCCTGCTGCTGATCGGCACGGTCGGAGGATTCCTCGGCTGGGCGGCATCGGGCCTCTGCCTGTTCCTCCTCGGCCGGCGGATCGGCGCCGACCCCAAGGCCCGCACGGCCCTGAACGACGAGCGCTCTCGCCAGAACACCGAGCGCGCCTTCATTGCGGGCTTCTGGGTTCTGACCGGCCTCGCGGCCGCCGCGATCGCCCTGGAGGTGGGGTTCGGCGTCGTCCTGACCGGCAAGACGCTCGGCCTCGCCATGATCTGGCTCGGCGTCACCGTGGTGCTCAGCCTTTTCGTCGTGCTGGAATCCCGCGATGCGGCATGAGGGAACGGGGCTCGCCAACCGCCTCAAGGAGCTGCGCGCCGAGCGGGGGCTGACGCAGGAAGCGCTGGCGGAGGCCGTGGAGGTGACCCGGAAGACCATCAACACGGTCGAACGGGGCCGCTTCGTCCCCTCGACCGTGCTCGCGCTCAAGCTCGCCGCCGTTCTGGGCGTGCGGGTCGAGGAGGTCTTCTTTCTCGAAAAGAGCGCTTAGCGTTTGCGCAGCGCCCAAGCTTCGCCTACACACCCGCACGCCTAGGGGTATAGCTCAGTTGGTAGAGCATCGGTCTCCAAAACCGAGGGTCGGGGGTTCGAGTCCCTCTGCCCCTGCCAGGCCTAAGATCATGATGTTGCAGGCGAAAATCATCCCTGCCAGAGGGTGACCCGCCGCCTCTCGCGGCGCTGCCCCCCTGATCGACCTCCACGCCCTCTGCCGATGCCAGAAGCCGAAGCGGCACGGTCTTGCCGCGACGGGTGTACTGCCCCGGGCGCCGATCTCTATATGCTGCCTCAAAGCCAGGAGCCCGCGCATGTCCGAAGCCTTCTACGCCCGCGTATCCGACACCCTCGACGAGATCCGCGACGAGGGTCTGTTCAAGACCGAGCGCCTGATCGAAGGCTCGCAGGGGCCGGAGATCACGGTCAATGGGCGGCGCGTCCTGAATTTCTGCGCCAACAACTATCTCGGCCTCGCCGATCACCCTGCCCTCGCCGAGGCCGCCAAGGAGACGATGGACAGCCACGGCTTCGGCATGGCCTCGGTCCGATTCATCTGCGGGACGCAGGACATTCACAGGGCGCTGGAGCGCGAGATCGCGGAGTGGCTCGGCTTTGACGATTCGATCAGCTTCGCGGCCTGTTTCGATGCCAATGGCGGCGTGTTCGAGCCGCTTCTGACCGCCGAGGACGCGATCATCTCGGACAGCCTCAACCACGCCTCGATCATCGACGGGGTGCGGCTCTGCAAGGCGAAGCGCTACCGCTACGCCAACAACGACATGAACGATCTGGAGGCGCAGCTGAAGCAGGCCGATGCCGACGGCGCGCGCACCAAGCTGGTCGTCACGGACGGCGTCTTCTCGATGGACGGCATCGTCTGCGATCTCGGCAGGCTCTGCGAGGTGGCCAAGCGCCACAACGCGCTCGTCATGATCGACGACTGCCATTCGACGGGCTTCATGGGCGAGCATGGCCGCGGCACGCATGAACATGCAGGGGTCATGGGGCAGGTCGACATCCTGACCGGCACGCTCGGCAAGGCACTCGGCGGCGGCATGGGCGGCTTCATCTGCGCGCGCCAGGAAGTGGTGGACCTGCTGCGCCAGCGCGCGCGGCCCTATCTTTTCTCGAACGCCCTCACCCCGGCGCTTGTCGGCGCATCGCGCCGTGCGATCGCGCTCGTGCGCGAAGGCGACGATCTGCGCCGCCAGCTCTTCCGCAATGCGGAGCGTTTCCGGGCACAGATGACCGAGGCGGGCTTCGAGCTCATCCCCGGCGAGCACCCGATCATCCCGGTCATGCTGCACGACGCCAAGCTCGCCCAGAAGATGGCGGCGCGGCTGATGGAAGAAGGCGTCTATGTCACAGGCTTCTTCTACCCCGTGGTTCCCAAGGGCAAGGCGCGCATCCGCACCCAGATGTGCGCCGCCCATAGCGACGACCAGGTCGACGCCTGCATCGCGGCCTTCATCAAGGTCGGCCGCGAGCTGGACGTCATCGACTGAGGCTCAACCGCGGTGCGGGTTCGGCCAGATCTCCTCGGTCGGCGTGCTGAACACCGCGGCGATGCGGAATGCGAGGTCGAGCGAGGGTACGTGCTTGGCGTTCTCGATGGCGTTGATCGCCTGGCGCGACACGCCGACCCGCTCGCCCAGCGCCTTCTGCGACAGCCCCGCCGCCTCGCGCAGCTCGCGGAGACGCCCCTTCAACGTGCACCCCGCAGAACGAAGGGCGATGCGAGGCCGTAGAGCGCCCAGAACAGCGGATAGATCAGCCAGCCCTGAAGATGCGGCGCGTCCGCATAGCTCTCGATGAAGCCCCACCCCGTCCACAGCGCTAGGGCGAGGCCCGCGGCGATGATGAAAATCCTGGCATAGAGCGCGCGCAGATACTCGTCCGCACAGCGCATCAGGTCGAGTATCGCCCAGATATGCCCGATCACCGGCGCCGCGACTGCGAGCGCGAGAACGTAGCTTCCCGGCGCCTGCAGATCGTCGAAGGCTCCGGTGATCGCGGCTGCGTTGATCGCGACATAGGCACCGAAGAAAACAGCGCCCCGGATGAGATAGGTACGAATGACGGTTTGTCCGGCCATAAAGTCCTCCTGTCGTATGTCAGGTATACATGACATAATCTCATGTCAAGGAAGCCTGACAACGGCTCCGCATTGGCGCGGCTTGCCCTCGCTGCTATCTCCGGGACACGAAGCAGGAGCGATTGCATGCGCGCGTTGGTGAAAGCGAAGGCCGAGCAGGGCATCTGGCTCGAAGACGTCCCCAAGCCCGAGATCGGCCCGAACGACGTCCTCATCCGTGTGAAACGGACCGCGATCTGCGGCACGGACGTGCATATCTATGAATGGGACGACTGGGCGGCGAGCACGATTCCCGTGCCGATGACGGTCGGCCACGAATTCATGGGCGAGATCGTCGAGATGGGCTCGGAGGTGCGGGGCCTTCACGAAGGCGACCGCGTGTCGGCCGAAGGCCATGTGACCTGCGGGCATTGCCGCCGCTGCCGGGCTGGGGCGCGGCACCTCTGCCGCAACACGGTCGGCATCGGCGTGAACCGGCCGGGCGCCTTCGCCGAATATGTCTCGGTGCCGGCGATGAACGTCTACAAGCTGCCCGATGCGGTCACCGACGATATGGGCGCGATCCTCGATCCCTTCGGCAATGCGGTTCACACCGCCCTCACCTTCGATCTCGTCGGCGAAGACGTGCTGATCACGGGCGCGGGGCCTATCGGCGCCATGGCCGCGGCGGTGGCCCGTCACGCGGGTGCCCGGAATATCGTCATCACGGACCTCAACGATTTCCGCCTCGACCTGGCGAAGCGGATGGGCGCGACGCGCACGGTCAACGTGAAGAACGAAACGCTCGACGACGTCATGGCCGAACTCGGCATGAGCGAAGGCTTCGATGTCGGTCTCGAAATGTCGGGCGTTCCGGCGGGCTTCTCGGACATGCTCCGCACCATGAACCATGGCGGCAAGGTCGCCCTTCTCGGCATCATGCCCGACGGCGCGGGCATCGACTGGTCCAAGGTCATCTTCAAGGGCCTCGAAGTGCACGGCATCTATGGCCGGCGCATGTTCGAGACCTGGTACAAGATGGGCGCGCTGCTCGAATCAGGACTCGACCTGTCCCCGATCATCACGCACCGGATGCCCGCCTCGGAGTTCCAAGAAGGCTTCGACGTCATGCGGACCGGGCAATCGGGCAAGGTTGTCCTCGACTGGGCCGCTTGACCGGCCGGTCGCTCTTGCGCCGCACCATTTTCGGTCCATCTGGTCCTGACGCTCCGCCGGAGGAGCGCCAGGACCCATAGGAGGATGCGTTGCAAGCGACCGATCCCGATCTGAACCCCTTGTTCGAGCCCCTGCAGCTGGGCGCCCTCACCCTGCCGAACCGCGTCCTGATGGCGCCGCTGACCCGGAACCGGGCGCGGCCCGACGGCACGCCCGGAGAGCTCGCGGAGACCTATTACCGCCAGCGTGCGGGCGCGGGCCTCATCGTCTCCGAAGCCACGCAGATCTCGCCCATGGGCAAGGGCTACAAGGATACGCCCGGCATTCACGACGACGCCCATATCGAGGGCTGGAAGACGATCACGGACGCCGTGCACGAGGCAGGCGGACGGATCGCCATGCAGCTCTGGCATGTCGGCCGGATCAGCCATACCAGCCTGCTGCCGGACGGCGCGCAGCCCGTCTCCTCCACCGCGAAGCGCGCGAAGACACAGACCTTCACGGAAGAGGGCTTCCAGGACGTCTCCGAGCCGCGCGCTCTTGGCACGGACGAAATCTCCGGCATCGTGGAAGACTATGTGCGGGCGGCGGCGAACGCGATCCGCGCCGGCTTCGATATGGTCGAGGTGCACGGGGCGAACGGATATCTCATCGATCAGTTCCTGCAGGACGGGGTCAACGACCGCACCGACGCCTATGGCGGAGATGCGGAAGGGCGCACGCGCTTCCTCGTCGAAGTCGTGAAGGCCGTGGCCGAAGAGGTCGGCGCGGACCGCACCGGCCTGCGCCTGTCCCCGACGGGGCATTTCAACGACATGAACGACAGCGACCCGGAGACCACGTTCGGCCTCGCCTATGATCGTTTGTCGCCGCTGGGGCTCGCCTATCTGCACGTCGTGGAACTCTTCCCGGGCCTCGACGTGCCGGCAGAGGAGCAAGCCATCCTCGCCCGGCTGCGCGAGCGTTGGACCGGCCGCTATATCGCGAATGGAGACTTCTCCGCCGGGCAGGCCGCCGAATGGATCGGCGAAGGCCGGGCCGACGCCGTGGCGTTCGGACGAGCCTATATCGCCAATCCCGATCTCGCGGAGCGCTTTGCCCGCGGCGCCTCCCTCAACGAGCCGGATCAGTCGACCTTCTATGGCGGCGGCGCTGAAGGGTACACGGACTACCCGTCTCTCGAAGACTGAGCCGAAGGACGGCCCGCGCCGGGATCAATGGGCGGTGTTTCCGTCGCCCGGCGCGGGCTCTTCGGCCATGCTCGCATCGGGGGCCGTGTCGGCGTCCGGACGCATCGGCTTCGCGAAGACCCGGACGGGGCTCGGCTGGATGCGCTTCGCCTCCTCCGGCGCGGCCTGCCCGCCAAGGCTGCGACCGTAGAGCTCGGACAGCGGAGAGGCGCTGACCCCGTGCAGGACGATGCTGACCGCGGCGGTCAGCGAGGCGACGACGGCCACCGTGCCTTCGGGATCCCGGGCGAAATCCTCCACCACGATCACGACATAGAGGATGGTGGCGAGGCCGCGCGGGCCGAACCAGCCGATGAAGAGGCCGGTGGCCGGCTTCACCCCCGCCCCGAGCAGCGCGAGGGCGACCGGCACCATCCGGACCAATGTCAGGCTGAAAAGCGCATAGACGAGATGCACGGGCTCCGCCCTCGCCAGCGCGTCCGGCAACAGAGTCGCGCCGAAGACCAGGAAGGCGATCAGGATCAGGACCTGTCCTTCGCTCTCGGTGAATTCCGACACGAAATCGCCGGGCTTGGCCGAGCTGTGCCCGAAGGCGAGCCCTGCGACGAAGGCTGCGATGAAGCCGTTTCCGCCGACCATCTCCGCCCCGGTATAGGCGAGCGCGGCGATCGCGAGCGCCGTGATCGCGCTGTAGGTGTCGGTGACCCATTCCCGCTCGCGCGCCATCTGCGCCGCCTTGCCGCCCGCAAATCCGATGACGCCGCCCGCCAGCGGCCCGAGCAGCAACTGGCTCGCAACGAAACCGGTCCAGCCAAGCCCGTCCCGATGCGTCACCTCGGCGGCCTCGGGCGCGGTCAGGGCGGCGAAGAAGAGGACCGCCGGAAGGGCGATCCCGTCATTGAGGCCGCTCTCGACGTTCAGGGTCTGCCGCACGCGTTCTGGCACTGAAGGGTCCGACACCGTCGCTTGGCCGAGAGCGGCATCGGTGGGCGCGAGGATCGAGGCGAGGAGAGCCGCGCCCGCCACGCCCAGGGCCGGCAGCAGGACGAGGCCCGCACCGGTCCCGAAGAGAATGGTCAGCGGCAGGCCGATCAGGAGAAGCCGGATCGGCAGCCCGCCTTCGCGCCGGAGAGAGCCGATCTTGATCCGCGAGGCATCGGCGAAGAGCACGAGGACCAGCGTCACCTCTGCGAGGGTCCTGACGAGCGAGGAGCCGAGCGGCGGAAACACATCGGCGCCGCCCCTGCCGAGGATCAGACCCGCCACGGTCATGACGAGCGGCGCGGTGATCGCATGCCGCTCGAGCGGTCTCGAGGCGAAACAATAGGCCGCGACGACGAGGGCGGCTGCGACGATGGGAAGAGCCTGCTCCATGCCGCTCAGCCATCCTCGGCGTGTCGCAGAAGAACGTCCCGGGCCTCGTTCACCCGGCTCGCCAGCGCGTCGGAGCCTCCCGCGTCGGGGTGGGCCCTCGCGATCATCCGCCGATGGGCGCGGGTGATGTCCTCAGCGCCGGGCCTTCCGTTCAGGCCGAGCGTGGCGAGCGCCTCGCGGCGGCTCATCCCGGTTTCGGCGGCCCTGCGCCCCGGCGGCGGCTTCGCCCGATCCGAGGCATGAGGAGGCGGCGCCCCACCCGCCGAACGGCCAAGGCCGGACAGGACGAAGACGGCTCCCGCCGCCAGGGTGAGGATCGCCAGGGGCACAAGGCGGAGGCTCAGGAGAAGCAGCGCGGCGGCGCCGAAGCCCGCTGCCTGGAGATAGACGCTGCGCCGCCCGGGCTTCGCGCCCGTCCTGCCCGATCGCCGGGGCAGGACGAGGAAAGCGCAGAGGAGCAATGCGAGGAGAAGGAAGCCGGCCATGCCGGCTTCCCTTACGCCGCTTCGAGAGCGTCCGCTTCGCTTTCTTCAGTCTCCGGGGCGGCCGCATGCGAAGGCTCGTCGGGGGCCAGGTCCTTCGAGACCTGCTCGCGCAGCTGCGGCAGGCGGAGCGCGGCGAGCAGGCTGCGCACTTCCTGGCGGGCGGCGAGGTGGGACATGGAGCCGAGCTTGCGCGGGCTGCCCTTGCCGCCCAGATCGAGCAGCGTCATGCCGGCGGTGAAGAGCTCGCGATAGATCACGCGCTCGCCGAAGCCGCGGGCCTGGCGGAACTGGACGCGCTTGGCGAGTTCGTCGAGCTTGGTGCCGACGGCCTTCTTGTTCTTGGCGTTCGTGGCCGAGAGGCGGTTGCGCGCCACGACCCAGTCGATACCGCCCATCACGCCGGAGCGCGCCCGCGCCTGGCGTGCCGTCCAAACCAGCTCGGCATAGAGGCTCGGCCCCGCGATCTCGCCGGTCGCGGGATCGATCCGGGCCAACAGGTCATAGTCGACGAAGCTGTCATTCATCGGCGTCAGGATCGTGTCGGCATGCATGTGCGCGAGGCGCGACAGGTGGGTGTCGGCGCCGGGGCTGTCGATGACGACGAAGTCGCAGCCCTCATAAGCCATGAGGGTCTGGCCGAAGGCGTCGGCCTCCTGCTGCTTGGCCAGCGAACGGCTGTCATGGTTCGAGCCCTGCACCGGCAGGAAGCGCGGCATGGGCAGCTCTTCGGGCGTCAGCTCCTTGGCCACGCCCCATTTGGCGCGGTTCTCGAGATAGCGGCTGAAGCTCTTCTGGCGCAGGTCGAGGTCGAGCGCGCCGACATTATAGCCGGAGCGCAGAAGCGCGATGACGAGGTGCATGGCGACGGTGGTCTTGCCGGAGCCGCCCTTCTCGTTTCCGACGACGATGACATGTGTATCGGTCATAGGTTCTCGTCCTGATTGGAGGGATCAGAGGGGTGTGCCGTCATAGGGGACGACGGAGCAGAAGGTGCCTTCGGCCTTGAGGCGGCCACAGGTGTCGAATGCGGACCCTTCATCGGGGAAAGGTCCGGCGAGGAGGCGGACGAAATCGCCCTGTTCGGGAAGCGTGACCCACACGCCCTGCGGATCGAGCGGCAGGAGGAGCGCGGGGTGCTCATCGGTGAGAACGTCCCAGCCCCTGCGGGCGTCCTCTTCCGCGCGATAGGATGCGAGGTGCAGGCCGTAGCCGCCCGCCCGCCTCGGTTCCGCCGGCATGACGGGAGCGGAGTTGGCCGGCGCGGCGGCACGCGGCTCCGGGCGGGGTTCGATGGGCATCTCTTCGGAGGCATCCTCGTCGCGCGCTTCATCCAGGATCGAGCGCGTCTCTCCGCCGAAACGCTGCTCCGCCTCTGCATATTGCAGCGGTTTCGCCTCGCCGGGCCGCCCCTCGGTCATGATCAGGGCATCGAGGTCCGGCAGCGGCTCGCGCTGCGGGCGGACGCTGCGGCTCTGCCAGGGCGCGGCAGGCACTTCGGGAGCGGCGTAACGTTGCGGCTGCGATGCGCGTTCCGGCTGCGCCGCAGGGCCCCGCGCTTCGGAACGATCATCCCCGAGCGCCCGCTCCGGCGCGGAGTCGGGCTGCCCCGCCCTTTCCTGCGGCTGAAGCTGCGTCGGCGCCGCGGCGGGCAGCGAGGGCGCCTGCACCACCGCCTGCTCCGGCTCGAAGGCGGCAGGTTCCCGCACCGGCGCGTTGTAGCCGGTGCTGTAGAGGGCCGCCATGTTCACGCGCGCCTCGGGCGCCTGAACGACGGGCCGCTGCGCCTCGCCATCCGACGCACAGGCGGCCAGCGACGCCAGAAGCGCAGGGAGCGGAAGCAGCTTGCGGAATGAAGCGGTCTGTCTCATGGGACCCCAGCGTTAACCTTTATGGTTTACGAATCGTTTACGCCGGTAAAGAGTATCACAATGTCCGATCACAACCCCTTGCCGCTCGCGCGCTCCAAGGCGGCGGTGCGGGAGGCGACGAAAGCCTGGCAGGCACAGGGCCAAAGGGTCGCGCTGGTGCCGACCATGGGCGCTCTGCATGACGGTCACTTGTCCTTGATTGCGGCGGCGCGCCGCAGGGCCGACAGGGTTGTGGCCTCGATCTTCGTCAACCCTACGCAGTTCGGCCCTAACGAGGATTTCGCCAGCTACCCCCGAGACGAGGCAGCGGATCTCGCCAAGCTGGCCTCGGCAGGCTGCGACCTCGCCTATCTGCCCGCCGCCGAAGAGATGTATCCCGCAGGCGAGCAGACGCGCGTCGTTCCCGGCGCGCTCGCAGAGCCGCTCGACGGCGCCTCCCGGCCCGGCTTCTTCACCGGCGTCTGCACCGTCGTCGCCAAGCTGTTCGGACAGGTGAGGCCCGACCTCGCCGTCTTCGGCGAGAAGGATTTCCAGCAGCTCGCCATCATCCGGCGCATGACGGAAGACCTGGCCCTGGCCGTCGAGATCATTGGCGCACCGATCATCCGTGAAGCGGACGGCCTCGCAATGTCGTCGCGCAACCGCTACCTCACCCCGCCCGAGCGCAGGATCGCAGGGCGCCTGCCGGAAATCCTGAACAAGGTGGCGACGCGCATCGCCGGCGGCGTGGCGACCGACACCGCGCTGCTTCAGGGCCTGGGCGACCTCGAAGATGCAGGCCTCGCCCCGGTCGATTATCTCGAGCTGCGGCGGGCCGACGATCTCACCCCCCTCCCCTCCCGCCCCTTACGGCGTCAGGAAATCGAGCAGGCGCGCCTCTTCGCGGCCGTCATGCTCGGGCGCACCCGGCTGATCGACAACATCCCGCTGACGCGCGCCTAGCCCGCCCATGAAAAAACCGGCCGGCGCACCGCGCCGGCCGGTCCATGGTCTCAGCGACGGGGCCGCGCGAGCTTACTCGCCCGGCTCCTCCATCAGCTCGTCCTTGCTGACCTTGCGCTCGGTGACCTCGGCCTTCTCGACGATGTAGTCGACGACCTTGTCCTCGAAGATCGGGGCACGCAGCTGGGCCAGCGCCTCGGGGCGCTCCTGATAGAACTGCGCGAGCTGCTGGACGGGCATGCCGTACTGCATGGCCTGCATCTGCAGGGCGCGGGTCAGGTCTTCCTGCGGGACTTGGACATCGGCACGCTTGCCGATCTCGGCGAGGACGAGGCCGAGGCGCACGCGGCGCTCCGCGATCTTGCGATACTCTTCCTTGAGCTCGTCCTCGGTCTTGTCCTTGTCTTCCTCGTCGCGCTCGGCGCTTTCGACCTGGCGCCAGATCTGGTCGAACTCGGCGTTCACCATGCCCGGGGGCAGGTCGAAGTCGTGCTTCTCGTCGAGCTCGTCGAGCAGCGCCCGCTTGAGGTGCATGCGCGACTGGCCTTCATAGCGCGAGGAGACCTGCTCCTTCACGCGCTCGCGCAGGGCGGCGAGGTCGTCGAAGCCGAGGCCCTTGGCGAACTCGTCGTCGACCGACACCTCCTTGGGCGCCTGCACGTCCTTGACGGTGATGTCGAAGGTGGCGTCTTTCCCCGCCAGGTGCTCCGCGCCGTATTCCTCGGGGAAGGTGACTTCGATCGTCTTCTCGTCGCCGGCCTTCACGCCCGTCAGCTGATCCTCGAAGCCGGGGATGAAGCTGTTCGAGCCGAGCACCAGCTCGGTATCCTCGCCGGCGCCGCCCTCGAAGGGCTCGCCGTCCAGCTTGCCGACGAAGTCGATCTTGACGCGGTCGCCCTCTTCGGCGGCACCGTCCTTCTCTTCATATTGCCGGTTGTTCTCGGCGAGCTTCTGAAGCTCTTCGTCGACTTCCTCGTCCGGCACGTCGGCGACCATCCGCTCGAGCTTGAGGTCGTCGAGATTGGCGGGCTCGAATTCCGGCAGCACTTCGAAATGGACGTCGTATTCGAGGTCCGCCTCGCCAGCGACGACCCGCTCGACCAGCTCCTGATCGAGATGGGGGTGCGGCTGCATGGCCGGCTGGGCGCCCGCCTCCTCGACCGCTTTCGCCTGGGCCGCCTGCATCTCTTCCTGGACCAGCTCGCCCATCAGGTTCCGGCCGTACATCTTCTTGAGGAAGGAGACCGGCGCCTTTCCGGGGCGGAAGCCCTTGAGGTGGACCTGACCTTTGATCTCGTTGAGCTTGGTGTTCAGCTTCTCTTCGAGGTCGCTCTGCGGAATCGAGACGTGATATTCGCGCGACAGACCTTCGGCGCTCTTCTGGGTGACTTGCATGACCATCCTGCGGGCGCGTCCCGCCTCTTTCTGAATCTCTTCTCTGCGCTTGGTGCGGATGGGGAGACTCGAACTCCCACGCCTTCCGGCACTGGAACCTAAATCCAGCGCGTCTACCAATTCCGCCACATCCGCGCGCGAGCGGGCGCGGTACAACAGCGAGGTTCCCCTGTCTATCCCGCAGGCAGGAGGTCGCGATAGGCCTCCGCCACGAGGCCGGGCAGGACATCCGCCGTCAGGCCCGCCCCGCCGCGCCGCCCCGCCTCCCCGTGAATATAGGCGCCGGCCGCCGCGGCCTCGCGGGCGGGCAGCCCTTGGGCGAGGAGCGCGGCGATCACGCCGGCGAGGACGTCGCCCGCTCCGGCCGTGGCGAGCCAGGGCGTCGAATGATCGCTGATGACCGGCACCTCCCCCGGCGCAGCGATGACGGTATCAGGCCCCTTGAGGAGCACGGTCGCGCCCGCCCGCTCCGCCGCCGCCTTGCAGCGGGTGAGCTTGTCGCCGGCGATGTCGCCGAAGAGGCGAGAGAACTCGCCCTCATGCGGGGTGAGGACCGTCTCAGGGGAAAGCGCCGCGAACAGCGTGTCGGGCGTGTCCTCGAAGACGGTCAGGGCATCGGCATCGAGAACGAGGGCGGTCTTCTGCGCAAGAAGCGCCAGCACGCGGCTGCGCGTTTCGTCCGTCCGGCCTGCGCCGGGCCCGATCACGGCCGCCTTGGCCTTCGCGTTCCTCACAAGGGCGCCTGCTTTGGCCGGCGCGCCGCTGTCGCGGACCATGATCGCGTCGAGATGGTTGGCATAGACGCCGAGCGCCTCTTCGGGCGCGGCGAGGGTCACCGCCCCCGCCCCGGCCCTCGCGGCGGCATGGGCGCTCAGCCGCGCGGCGCCGCCGCTATGGGGGCCGCCGCCGAAGATCACGACATGGCCGCGCTCATATTTATGGGTCGGCGCTTCGGGGCGCGGCAGTGTCCATAGCTCGGGGCCGTTGCGCAGCGCGTCCGGCGCTCCGCCCGCAAGGCCGATATCGGCGACGAGAAGGTCGCCGCACATTCCCGCACCCGGCCAGAGGAGCTGGCCGGGCTTGGCCATATGGAAGGTGACGGTCAGCACGACCTGCGCGGCAGCGCCTCTGATCTCGCCCGTCGCCCCATCGACGCCGGAGGGCATATCGACGGCGATGACGGGCAGATCCGTTGCAGCCACCCGCTCGATCACGGCGCGAGCCGCGCCCTCGAGGTCGCGCGTCAGGCCCGTTCCGAACAGGGCGTCGACCACGAGCCCCGCCTCTTCGACCTCCAAAGCCTCGAGAGGTTCGGGCGCGATCATCGCCCGCTCCGCCGCCTGCCGCGCGGCGCCGGCCAGGGCATCCACCTGAACGAGGCTGTGCACCCGCACCGGCCAGCCCGCTTGGCGGAGCGCCTCCGCGATGACCCAGCCATCGCCCCCGTTCTGGCCCGGGCCGCAGAGGATCGAGACGGGGCGGCGGGAGAAGCGCCCGCGAATCACGCGGACGCAGGCGCCGCCGGCGCGCCGCATCAAGGCGTAACCGTCCGCTCCGGCGGAGATCGCGGCCGCGTCGACAGCCGCCATGCTCTGCGGCAGGAGCACATTTGCCGACCGATTTGGTTCGAAAATCGCTCTCATGTGAAGTTTTCTGCCTTTTCTGCGAAGATTACGCTAAGCTGTGCCCGAAGCATTGGAGTAAGCTCAGGCTATGAAGAAGGTCGAAGCCATCATCAAACCGTTCAAGCTGGACGACGTGAAGGAGGCCCTGCAGGGGCTGGGGCTCAAGGGGATGACCGTCTCCGAGGCGCGGGGCTTCGGGCGCCAGAAAGGCCACACCGAACTCTACCGGGGTGCGGAATATGTGGTCGACTTCCTGCCCAAGCTGAAACTGGAGGTCGTGGTCGACGACGACGTGGTCGACGAGACCCTGCGCGCCATCACCGAGGCGGCGCAGTCGGGGCGGATCGGCGATGGCAAGATCTTCGTCACCCCCGTCGAGCAGGTCGTGCGTATCCGCACCGGCGAGACCGGCCGGCAGGCCCTCTGATCCCTTCGTCTCGAAAAGCGGACGGCTCCTGCGCGCGAAACGTGCAGGCCGGACGCCCCCTCGCGCTGGACGCGGGTCCCTCTCTCCTGCGAAAAGAACGGACCGGGCCGATTCGCCTCCGAATCCGGCCCGCCGCAGGGAGAAAGGCGCGGAGCGATGGCGCAGAGGGAGCTGGATGACAAGGAACGCGCCGCATGGCTGCGCCTGTCGCGCTCCCGCGGCGTCGGTCCCCAGACCTTCTCCCAGCTCCTGAGGCGCTTCGGCAGCGCGTCCGAAGCGCTTGCCGGAACCGAAGAGCTGGCGCGCGCTGCCGGCCGCAAGGGGCTGGTCCTCGCCGACGAGGCGGCTGTCGAGGCGGAGCTGTCCCGCGGCGCACGCCTCGGGGTCAAGTTCCTCGCCTCATGCGAGCCGGCCTATCCGGCGGCCCTCAGGGCCATCCCCGACCCGCCGCCCGTCATCGGGGTCCGCGGCCATCTGCGCATGCTGTCCGCCAACGGCGTGGGGATCGTCGGCGCGCGGAACGCTTCGGCCGCCGGCAGGCGCATGGCCGCGACACTCGCCCAGGATCTTGGCAAGGGCGGGCTCGTCGTGATCTCCGGCCTCGCCCGCGGCATTGACGGGGCCGCGCATGAAGCGGCCCTGCCCTCGGGCACTGTGGCGGTGGTCGCAGGCGGCCTCGACCGCGTCTACCCGCCCGAGCATGATCGCCTGATGGCCGCCATCATCGAGCAGGGCGCCGTCGTTTCGGAAATGCCGCTCGGCCATACGGCGAAGGCGCGGGACTTTCCCAAGCGCAACCGAATCGTGTCCGGCCTCTCGCTCGGCGTCATCGTGGTCGAGGCCGCAGAGCGCTCCGGCACGCTGATCACGGCGCGGATGGCGGCCGAGCAGGGACGGGAGGTCTTCGCCGTGCCGGGCTCTCCTCTCGATCCGCGCTGCCACGGCACCAACAGCCTGATCCGGCACGGCGCGATCCTGATTCAGAACGCCGAGGATGTCCTCGAGAATGTCGGCAGCCTGATCGCCCGCGTCGCGGAGGACGAGACGGAGTATGAGAGCGCACAGTCCGACCTGCCCGATGCCGAAGGGCGCCGGGCGCTGTCCGATTATGTCCTCAGCCTGCTCGGCTATGCGCCCGTCCACATCGATGTCCTGGTGCGCGAAGCCGGAGAGAGCCATGCGGCGATCGCCGATGCCCTCCTCGAACTCGTCCTCACGGGCCGGGCCGCGGAGATGTCGGGCGGGCTTTATGCCCGGGGAACCGACGAAGCGGCGCTGGAACCGGCCGAGGGCGGCCGGATGCGCTCGTCCATGTACTGATCGAATGCTGCCCAGAACTGGTCGCGGAACCGGTCGGCTTCCATCAGCAGCTCGTGCCGCGCACCCTCGACCGTGACCAGGCGGATCTTGTCAGGATAGGCGCTCGCGAGCTTCGGGTGATGGGTCGCATCGACCGTCTCGTCCCGGCTGGCCGATACGAGAAGCACCTCGGACGGAAGGCTCCCCAAGGCCCCCGGCGCCTGGATCCTGTCCATGCCGGCCAGCGCCGCGCGCAGCCAGTCGAATTTGGGCAGGCCTGCCCGCGCCTCGGGCGCCGCCAGTTGCAGCTGGCGGAACCGTTCATGGCGCACCGGATCCTGCGTCAGCACATTGCCCTCGAAGCTGTAGGCCTGCTCCTTGAGGCCGGGCAGCGGGCTCTCGCCCCGCCCCGCCATGGCGCCGGCGACCGTGACCATGCGGACGAGACGCTTCTTGATGCGGCTCGGGAAGAGATTGGTCAGCGGCGCCGAGAGAGCGATGCCCGCAAGATCGTTCCCCTTGCCTTCGGCCAGCCATTCCAGGGTGACCAGTCCGCCCATCGAATGCGCGATGAGGGCATAGGGCCCCTCCTCGGTGCGCCGGACATAATCCATGCAGGTCGAGAGGTCCGAGACGAAGATGCGGAAGTCGCGGATGTGACCGCGCTTGTCGTCCCCGTCCAGGCGCTGGGAATAGCCCTGCCCGCGCGGATCGCACACGACGACGGCGAACCCGCGCGCATGCAGGTCGCGGGCGACCTCGGCATATTTCTCCGAGAACTCCGACCAGCCCGGCATGACCAGCACCGCGCCGCGCCGGGGCGTGCCCGCAGGCAGCGGATAGCGCACGACGCGCAATCTCGCGCCGTCGGCGGCTTCAAGATAATGCGCCTCCGCCCCTTCGGGCTGGGGTACGGCCGGGATGCGGATGAGCGGCGCGTCAACCATCGGCAACCTCCAGCCGCGCCATCACGCTCATATCGCCGCTGATCTTGAGGCGGCCCGAGATGAACGTGCTCTCGAGGCGCCGCTGCTCCTTGGTGAAGAGCCGCTGCAAGGTCTCGAAGCGGCCGCGCCACAAGCAGAAGCCGCTTTCGAGACCCGGCGGGCTGTCCGGGCCGATGAGCGGCGCATCGTGGCGCCCATCGACCCAGAAGGCTTCGGGGGTGTCGGTCGCCTCCACCCGCAAAACGCCGTCGAAGCCGCGCGTGAAGAAGCTGCGGGCCGCATCCATCAACTCGTCGAGCATGAGCGCCTATTCCATCAGCGCGCCGTCGGCGGCAAGCGGCTTGCGGAACATGAGGGTGAAGCGGTCGCTCTCGCCGATTTCGGCATAGCGTTCGGCATCGAAGCCTTCGGGCATCTGCCCGTCAGACCCTTGCGTCCGGGAGGTGGGCGGCAGGGTCCAGACGCCGAAGGGGTGATCGGCCGTGTCCTGAGGATTGGCGTTGATCTCCGCCTCGCGGACGAATTCGAAGCCGGCCTCCTCGGCCAGCGCCATGACCGTGGACCGCTTCACATAGCCCGAGCTCCGCTCCATCTCGTCGTCGGCGTCTTCGGGCAGGCGGTGGTCGACGACGCCGAGCACGCCGCCGGGCTTGAGCGCCTCGTAGAAACCTTCGAACGCGTTCTCGGCGAAGCCGTTCATGACGAAGTTGTGCACGTTGCGGAAGGTCAGGACCATGTCGGCGCTGCCCGCCGGCGCGACTTCCGCTTCCTGCGGCGAGAGGACGGTCATGTTCACGTCGCCATAGGTGTCGGGGTCGGAGGCGAATTCCCGCTCGAAGGCCGCGATGGAATCCCGCTGGTACTGGCTGTCGGTCTCCGGATCGAAGCCCGCCGCGTAATAGGTGCCGCCGCCCTGCGCCAGATAGGGCGCGATGACCTCCGTGTACCAGCCGCCGCCGGGCCAGACCTCGACCACGGTCATGTCGGGCCGCAGGCCGAAGAATTCGAGCGTTTCGACCGGATTGCGGTACTGGTCCCGGGCGCGGTCGTCCTCGGAGCGCCAGTCGCCTTGCGCGATCTGCTCGAGGCTCGCCTGGCCGGGATCGAGCCGGTCGCGGTCCTCGTCCGAGAGGATATCGGGGGAATAGGCGACGCCGTCGCGGACCATGCCCTCCTCGTCCTGCGAGGCGCGGGCATCATAGCCGTCATCCTCGCCCTCGCCGCCCGGCGGCAGCGCGATGATCGTCTCCTCGCCTTCCCGGTCCACGGTCTCATAGCGGCCTTCGGGCGCTTGGTCGGGGATTGTCGTGCCTGGCGCGTTCGCCGTGCCTTCGTTCGTCCGCATCTCTTCGGAGGGGCCTTGCTCTCCGCAAGCGGCGAGCGCGGGCAGAGCGAGCAGGATGGCGAGGGTCGAGGCGCGCATGGCGTTACTCCCGGTTGGCTGGTCTTCGCAGAGCAGTTAGCGCGCAGCGGCCATCCTTCCCACCTCGGCCCGCAGGAGGGCCTTGAAATCGGCGCGCTCCCTTCCCAATTTTCCTGCACCGGCGGCCGCGAGGCGCCGGGACGACGTCGCGGGCACCGCCTTTCGGGGTGCGAGAAGGCGTCGGCCAAGTCATTGCTTCTACGGAGAACGACATGCGTACCTATGACATGACCCCCCTGCTTCGCTCGACGATCGGCTTCGACCGCCTGTTCAACGACCTGATGGACAGCGCCGGCAAGGCCGAGAACGGCTACCCGCCCTTCAATGTCGAGCTTCTCGGCGAGAACGACTACCGGATCACCCTCGCCGTCGCCGGCTTCGCGCAGGACGACCTCGAGATCGAGGTGACCGACCGCGCTCTCAAGATCACCGGCCGCCGTCCCGACGATGACACGGAGCGCCAGTTCCTGCATCACGGCATTGCCGGGCGCAGCTTCGAGCGCCGCTTCCAGCTGGCCGAGCACGTCAAGGTGACGGGCGCGAGCCTCGAGAACGGCCTGCTCAATGTCGAGCTGGCCCGCGAGGTCCCCGAGGCCATGAAGCCGCGCAAGGTCGAGATCGGCACCGGCCGGTCCTCCGCCGAGGTCATCGAGGCGAAGACCCGGGCTGCCTGAACCACGACGGCCTGACCCGCAGGAGGGGCGCTCTCGCAGCGCCCCTTTTTGTTGCGCCGCTTTTCGGCGACCCCCCTTTTGTTGGCCCCTCTTTTCGTTGGCCATGTCTTCCCGCAGGAGGCGAGAGCGGCTAGCCTGCTCTTCCAGGGACGGGAAGGCTCCTCAGCCAGCGGCAGGACGGCATGACAGGGCGCAGCGGCTATACCGTAGGAGGAGACGAGATCCGCGAGGAATCCTCGTGGCGCTATCCGCTCCTCATCTTCTTCATCACCCTCGTCCTCTGCGTGGTCGTCCTCTACCACTATGTCGGCCCCGACGTGGATGATCTGCAGGGCCTGACGCCCAAGCCGACCGTGTCGGACGACCGGACGGTCATCACAGTCGGTGATGTCAGCTTCTCCGTGCCCGCCAACTATACGGTCTACCCGCGCGACCGGCGTCCCGGCGAGCGTGAAGCCCTGTCTCTTTACGCGTCATGGCCGCGCATGGACGGCTATACACCGGCACGCCGCGCCGACTTCGTCGAGAACAGGGCCGATGCGCCGCGCATCGACATCGTCATCGAAAAACGCAACCTGCCGCTGAGCGAGGCCGACCGGCTCGAGCTCCTCTACCGGCCCCAGGCGATCGAGCGGGAAGGCGTGCCCGCCGCGCACGACCTGACCCGTTTCACCTTTCCGGCAGGAACCCCCACCAATCCGGCCTCCGGCTATGTCGACAAGGAGATGCTGCTGGGCACAGCCGAGGACGGGAAGCAGGCGATTCTCTTCTGCTACAAGGATACCGGCGACAAGATCGTTCCCCCCGACTGCTACCGGCAATACGAGCTGACCGAGGGCGTGTCGGTGAAATACTACTTCAAGCGCCCCTATCTGCCCGAATGGCGCGAGATCGACACCAAGGTCCGCCGGTTCGTCGCGGACCTTGCGGGCGGACAGGGTTAACCCCGGCTTAAGCATGGCGGGCCGAGCCTGGGCGCCGTGATGACGGATCCAAGCTACCTTCTCTCTCTCGCCGTGTCCGGCAGCGATATCGGCCGCCTCGTCTGGATCGCGGGCCTCGCCTCGCTGCTGGTGACGACGCGCTTCAAGCCCTGGCGGATCGCCGTGGCCGCCTTCCTGCTGGACCGCCTCCTGCCTTTCTGGACGATGAGCCGGTCCTATGACGAGGGCACGATCCGGGCTGCCGCGAGCCATCAGCTCTCGACGCTGCCGCAGGACGCCGTTGCGCTGGGAGTGCGCTTCCTGCTGCTCTACTTCGCCATCGTGCTGCTCTGGCGCCTTCGGCTGGCGCTGCATGGCCGGCGCCCCGTGATGACCGCGGGACAGGCCGCCGAGCAGGACGGCTGACCCGGCTCATTCCGCCAAGAGGGCCTCGTCCAGCGCCACCGGCGCGACCGGACCGTCCAGCGGCCGGATCCTGACGGCAATGCGGTTGGCGCTGCCTTCGAAGCGCTCGGAGACCAGCCGCACCACCTGCCGGTCGTCGCGATAGAAGACGCCGCCCAAGGCATCGAGAACCGCCTTGGCGATATTGTCCACATCATGGGCGCCCGCCTTCTCGGCCAGCACCGACGTCCAGATCCGGACTTCGCAGGGACCGAGGACGGGCCGCACCTTGCCGCCGTCTCTGCGCACGGCCGCCGCCATGATCTTCTTCAGCGCACGGACCTGCGTCGTCGCGGCGTCGAAGACGACGAGGCTGCCCTCGCGGCTGCTCCAGACCTTCAGCTTGCCCGATCCGCTGCCCATGCTCCCGCCCATCCCCTCGCCGGCGATGCCGGAACCGGCGCGCCATCCTGTTTCTGCGAAAGAACGATGGGGCCGCGCAGCCTCAGGTCAACCAGCGGCGTGACCTTCGCGGCGCTCTGGCCTACGAGCGGCGGCAGATCGGAGACTCCCAGGAGGACATGATGGCCGAGAACAAGGCGACCCGCACCGAGACCGACAGCTTCGGCCCGCTCGAAGTGCCCAAGGACCGCTATTACGGCGCCCAGTCGGCGCGGTCGCTCATCAATTTCGACATCGGCACGGAGACCATGCCAGCGCCGCTGATCCGCGCGCTCGGCATCGTCAAGCGCTCTGCCGCCCTCGCCAACATGGCGCTCGACAATATCGACGACAGGCTGGGCAAGGCGATCGTCCAAGCAGCCGGCGAAGTCGCCGAGGGCAAGCTCGACGGGCATTTCCCGCTCTCGGTCTGGCAGACGGGCTCGGGCACCCAGTCCAACATGAACACCAACGAGGTGGTCGCGAACCGCGCGATCGAGATCCTCGGCGGCGAGATCGGCTCGAAAGACCCGGTCCACCCCAATGACCACGTCAACAAGAGCCAGTCCTCGAACGACACCTTCCCCACCGCCATGCATATCGCGGCGGCCGAGGAAGTGGCGCACCGCCTGCTGCCCGCCCTTCAGCAGCTGCGCAACGCGCTCAACGACAAGGCCGAGGCGTTCCGCGACATCATCAAGATCGGCCGCACCCACCTGCAGGACGCGACCCCCCTGACGCTCGGCCAGGAATTCTCGGGCTATGTCGCGATGGTCGAGAACGGGATCGAGCGGGTCGAGGGCGCCCTGCCCCGGCTCTACCAGCTCGCCCAGGGCGGCACGGCGGTCGGCACGGGCCTCAACGCCAAGCCCGGCTTCGCCGAAGCCTTCGCCGGTGAGGTCGCGAGCTATACGAACCTGCCTTTCGTCACCGCGCCGAACAAGTTCGAGGCGCTGGCGACCCATGACGGCATGGTCGAGGCGCATGGCAGCCTGAACGAGGTCGCCGTCAGCCTGTTCAAGATCGCCAACGACATCCGGCTTCTGGGTTCGGGCCCGCGCTCTGGCCTCGGCGAGATCGCCCTGCCCGAGAACGAGCCCGGCTCCTCGATCATGCCCGGAAAGGTCAATCCGACCCAGTGCGAGGCGCTGACCATGGTCTGCGCACAGGTGATGGGGAACAATGCCGCCGTCTCCTTCGCAGGCAGCCAGGGGCATTTCGAGCTCAACGTCTTCAAGCCCGTGATCGCCTACAACGTGCTCCAGTCGATCCGCCTCCTCGCGGACAGCGCGCGAAGCTTCACCGAGAAATGCGTCTCGGGGATCGAAGCCAATGAAGGCCGCATCCAGGACCTGATGGAGCGCTCGCTCATGCTCGTCACGGCCCTCGCGCCGACCATCGGCTACGACAATGCGACCAAGATCGCGAAGACCGCGCACCAGAACGGCACGACGCTTCGCGAAGAGGCGGTGAAGCTCGGCTTCGTCTCCGAGGAGGACTATGACGACATCGTCCGCCCCGAGAAGATGATCGGTCCGCGCTAACCGGCCTCGGGAATGTAGCGGCGGCGGCAGCGGGACAGGCGCTCAGTGCCGCCCCAGGCCTCGAAGGCCTCCGCCGCCCGCTCCCGAACCGCATCGGACGTATAGGGCGCGCCGGCCGGGGCTCCGCCGAAGAAGACGGTCAGCACATCCTGCCGCCGCGCCTCTCCGTCATAGCGATTCTCGCGGCTCGGCTCTTCCGGCGGCAGGCCGCTGACGGCGCGGGCCAGCGCCATGGAGCCGGACCCTGCGCGGGGCGCATGATCGGCGACGATGAAGGGCACGGGTTCGCAGTCGCGGTTATAGGGGCAGCCGCGCGTCCTGTAGGCGACGCCGAACGTGCCGAGCGGCACGCCCTGATCGCGGCGCAGCGCCGCATAGGGCACCTCGCCGCTGTCGACGAAGCGGCGGGCATCGTCCGGCGCATAGCGGGTGTCCTGAAGCCCGGTCCGGCTGACATAGAAGCCCGATCCGTCCGCCTGCAGCACGGGCTCGACCCGCGGCACGCGCGCCCCTGAAATGCGGGCGCTGCCCTGCGCGGTGATGCCGTGCCAGCGGATCGCGCCGGTCTGCGGATCGTCCCAGCCCGCGGATTCGATTCTCGCCGCGTCCTCCTCGAAGCGCCCGGTGCAGGTGGCGGGGCTCGCCGCCCCCTCATAGGCCGTCCCGCCCGGCAGGAAGACCTCTCCGGCATTGCAGCGGTGGAGGAGCGCGCCGCCCGCGGCATTGTCCGGGTGGAATGCGTCTTTCGCGCCGGCCACCGTCACCGTCATCGGCGCCATGGCGATCAGCGTGCCGTCATCGAGCTCCAGAAACCGCTGCCCGCCGCGCATGACGATTTCGCCGGCGCAAGGATCATCGCCGCTGCCCAGGGTGAGGTCGACCGGCGCGTTCGGCGCAGCGGCCGGTGCGCGCCTCGGCGCAACCGCCGCATCCGGCCGGGCCGCGGGCGCGCCGGGCGCGGACGACCCGGCCGGACCGTCCGCGGTGCAGGCCGCCGCGGCGAGGATACAGGAAAGAAGGACGCGTCTCATGCGGCTCGCTCCGGGTTGCGGATCGGGACCCTAGGACGCGGCGCTGCCTTTGTGCCAGCTTACGGCTTGGTCAGCCGGCCTTGCGGCCCATCGCTCCGGGCGCCGGTCCGCATGGGACGGCAGGGCTGACGCTCCGGGGTCTCCCGCCGCACCGCATAAGGAGGAACAGGTACGCAAAGAAGATGCGGCAGGCCGAAAAGCCCGCATTCCTCTTCGCCTTCGCAGACATGGACATAGCTGCCCGTCGCGCATGCCTTCATTTTGCCCCCGCGTTTCCGCAACCTTGCCACGAATCGTCACCCATCACGGGCGTGTGAACAACAGAGTCAGAGTTGCGTTGCAGCTCGGGCGCATCTTTAAGGACTCATGAAACGCATGAGGGCGGCTCCCCTTGCGTCCTTTTCCCTCAGGTTGCCGCGATGCTCTTCCGCCTTTTCGAATCCGCCGTCCCGCCTCTGCCGGACGAGGCGCCCACACCGCCGCCGGGCAGGCTGCTGCCATTCGTGTGGCATTATGTCCGGCCGTTCCGCTTCCTCCTGCTCGCCTCCATCCTGACCGCCGCCTCGATCGCCTTTCTCGAGGTCTTCGCCTTCGAGCTGGTCGGGCGGATCGTCGACTGGATGGGCGCCACGGGCCCCGAGGGCTTCTGGAACGCCTATGGCGGCCGGATCCTCGCGATCGGCCTGATGATCGCGCTTCTCTGGCCTCTTCTCACCCTGCTCGACGAGATGATCATGCTGCAGGGCATGATGGGCAATATGGCGATGTCGATCCGGTGGCGGGGGCACCGCTACCTTCTTCGTCAGTCTGCGTCCTTCTTCGCCGACGACTTCGCCGGCCGGCTCGCGACCAAGCTGATGCAGACCGCGCTCGGCGTTCGCGACACGGTGGTGAAGCTGGCGAACATCATCGTCTACATGACGGTCTATTTCGGCTCGGCCCTCGTGCTGTTCACGGCGAATGACTGGCGGCTGACAGTGCCCCTCATCCTCTGGCTCCTGGGATACGGCGTCATCATGCGCTTCTTCCTGCCGCGCCTGCAACGCGTGTCGGAGGCGCAGTCCGAGGCCCGCTCGCAGCTGACCGGACGGATCGTCGATGCGTACACGAACATCTCGACGGTGAAGCTCTTCTCCTCCTCCGCCGAGGAAGATGCCTATGCCGCCGAAAGCATGCGGAGCATGCTGGGCACGGTCTATCCGCAGATGCGCCTCGCGACGCTCCTCTCGGTGAGCCTTCAGGCCATCAACGGCGCCATGATCGCCGCCACGCTCGGCCTCGGCATCTGGCTGTGGTCCGGCGGAGCGCTGTCGCTCGGCGCCGTCGCCTTCGCGACGACCCTGGCCCTGCGCATCCAGGGCCTCAGCCACTATTTCCTGTGGGAGGTCTCGAACCTGTTCGAGAACCTCGGAATGACGCAGAACGGCATGGAGACCCTGGCGCAGCCGGTCGCGGTCGCGGACCGCAGCGCACGCCGGCTGGAGGTGCCCGATGGCGCTGTCTCCTTCGAGGATGTGCGCTTCACCTATGGCCGGAACACGGCCGTCATCGACGGGCTGACCCTGAAGATCGCACCGGGAGAGAAAGTGGGCCTCGTCGGCCGTTCGGGCGCGGGCAAGTCGACCCTCGTCTCCCTCCTCCTGCGCCTTTACGACACCGAAAGCGGCCGGGTGCTGATCGACGGGCACGACATCGCCGGGATCAGCCAGGAAAGCCTGCGGCGCCAGATCGCGGTCGTCAGCCAGGACACCTCGCTCCTGCACCGCACGATCCGCGAGAACATCGCCTATGGCCGCCCCGACGCCAGCGAGGCGGAGATCGTCGATGCCGCGCGCCGCGCCGAGGCGTGGGACTTCATCGAAGCGCTGGAGGACGAGAAAGGCCGAAGCGGGCTCGACGCCATGGTGGGCGAGCGCGGGGTGAAGCTCTCCGGCGGCCAGCGCCAACGGATCGCTCTCGCCCGCGTCATCCTCAAGGACGCGCCGATCCTGGTGCTCGACGAAGCGACCTCCGCCCTCGACAGCGAGGTCGAGGCGGCGATCCAGGACCGGATGGAGGATCTGACGCGGGGCCGCACGGTTCTCGCCATCGCGCACCGCCTGTCGACGGTCGCGGCGATGGACCGCCTCGTCGTCATGGATGCCGGCCGCATCGTCGAGCAGGGCACGCATGAGGAGCTTCTGGCGGCCGGCGGCGTCTATGCGGGGCTCTGGGCGCGCCAGTCGGGCGGCTTCCTCGCCGCCGACGAGGTGGCCGCGCAATGACGCCACCTTCTTCGAGAAACCCTGTTGCCAAGGCCGCGGCAGATGATTATTGAGGCCCTTCGAAGCGGCGCTGCGGCGCTGCATCGGGGCTATAGCTCAGTTGGTAGAGCGCTTGAATGGCATTCAAGAGGTCGGCGGTTCGATTCCGCCTAGCTCCACCACTTCCTTCCTGCGGCCGTTGCGGTGATGCATCCCCGGTGCCTTTCCTTTCTCGGGAAGGCTGCTAGAGGGCGGCTCGAACTCCGGAAAGCTTACTCATGACCACGCTTCGCAACGTCGCGATCATCGCGCATGTCGATCACGGCAAGACGACGCTCGTCGACGCCCTCCTGCGCCAGTCGGGCGCCGTGCGCGAGAACGCCGAGATGGCCGAACGCGCGATGGATTCCAACGATATCGAGCGCGAGCGCGGCATCACCATCCTCGCCAAGGCGACCTCTGTCGAATGGACCAGCGCCGAACACGGCCCCTCGCGCATCAATATCGTCGACACGCCCGGCCACGCCGATTTCGGCGGCGAGGTCGAGCGCATCCTGTCCATGGTCGATGGCTGCGTCCTCCTCGTCGATGCCGAGGAAGGCACCATGCCGCAGACCAAGTTCGTCCTCTCAAAGGCGCTCTCGCTCGGCCTCCAGCCCATCGTGGTCCTCAACAAGGTCGACCGTCCGAACGCCGATCCCGACCGCGTGCTCGATGAAGCCTTCGACCTCTTCGCCGCCCTGGGCGCGGACGAGGACCAGCTCGATTTTCCTGCCCTCTATGCCAGCGGCAAGGAAGGCTGGGCCGATGACAGCATGGACGGGCCGCGCAAGGACCTGTCCGCGCTTTTCGAGGCCATCCTGAACCGCGTGCCCGCGCCGAAGCTCGACGCGGACGCGGCCGAGCAGCCCTTCCGCATGCTGGCGACGACGCTTGAGGCCGATCCCTTCCTCGGCCGCCTTCTGACCGGCCGCATCGTGTCAGGCCGCCCCAAGGTCGGCCAGACCCTCAAGGCGCTCTCGGTCGGCGGCGAGCTGGTCGAGCAGGCGCGGGTTTCCAAGGTCCTCGCCTTCCGCGGCCTCGGCCGCCAGCCGGTCGAGACGGCAGAGCCCGGCGACATCGTCGCGATCGCCGGCTTCTCCAAGGCCTCGGTCTCCGACACGCTGTGCGACCCTTCGATCGGCGAGGCCCTGCCTGCACGCGAGATTGATCCGCCCACCCTGTCCGTCACCCTGTCGGCCAATGACAGCCCGCTTGCGGGCCGCGAGGGCGACAAGGTGCAGTCCCGCGTCATCCGCGAGCGCCTCCTCCGCCAGGCCGAGGGCGACGTCGCCATCCGGGTCACGGAAACGGCCGAGCGCGACGCATTCGAGGTCGCGGGCCGCGGCGAACTCCAGCTTGGCGTCCTGATCGAGAACATGCGCCGGGAAGGCTTCGAGGTCTCGGTCTCCCGCCCCCGCGTCCTGCTGCGCGAAGAAGACGGCCAGACGCTCGAACCGATCGAGGAGATCGTCATCGACGTCGACGAGGACTATTCGGGCGCGGTGATCGACGAGCTGACCCAGCGCCGCTGCGACCTCGTCGAGATGAAGCCCGCAGGCGGGGGGAAGACGCGCCTCGTCCTCGAAGGCCCTGCCCGCTCGCTGATCGGCTATCACGGCAAGTTCCTGACCGACACGCGCGGCACCGGCGTGATGAACCGCGTCTACAAGGAGCACGGGCCCCACAGGGGCACGGTGGAGAGCCGCCGCAACGGCGTCCTGATCTCCAACGGCTCCGGCACGGCCGTGCCTTACGCGCTTTGGAACCTCGAAGAGCGCGGCGTCATGTTCATCGATCCGGGCACGCCGGTCTATCAGGGCATGATCATCGGCGAGAACGCCAAGCCGCAGGACCTCGAAGTGAACCCGCTCAAGGCCAAGCAGCTGACCAATGTGCGGGCCGCGGGCAAGGACGATGCGGTCCGCCTGACCCCGCCGCGCCGCCTCAGCCTGGAGCAGGCGATCTCCTATATCGGGGACGACGAGCTCGTGGAGGTGACGCCGAAGTCGATCCGCCTGCGCAAGCGCCACCTCGACCCGCATGAGCGCAAGAAGGCCGCCCGCGCGGCCTGAGGAGAAAGGCCTTCCGGCCTTCCTCCTCGTCTTTCAGCTTGCTCCTCTGTCCGGCGTGGGTGTCGCCACCTCGTCGGGAAGCGTGGAGGCATCGACGCCGCCCGGCCCGCCGGCCCATTTGGTCAGCGCCTGCTCGGCCGGCCCGAAGCCTTCCAGCGCGGAGCGGCGCAGGACGAACTGGCTGAGGATGATCCCGTAGACCAGCTTCGAGAAGATGTCGGCGACCGTGTACATGAACTGGCGGACGACCACCGCGTTCCCGCCGTCGCCGAAGGCCGGCACCATATAGGCGAGGGCGTAGAGCCCCCAGAAGAACAGGAAGTAGAAGAAGAGCTTCCGCGTCCACGGGTGCAGCTGGACCGGGCTGTTCGCCTCCGAATCCTTCAGCGCCGAACGCACGCCCCAGACGAGATAGACGAAGGGGATCGTGCTGATGAACCCCCAGAGCAGCATGGTCCCGACGGCCTGGCTCTCGTAGAACTGGCCGATCAGTCCGGTCCAGATCATCGCGATCGCCGCGGCCGTGAGCGCGTAGAAGCGGTGACGGGTCGTCTTGGCGGGCAGGTTCAGCGCCAAGAGCAGCTGCGCGATCAGGAGGGGGATCGTGATCGTCCAGTTCGCATAGCGATAGGCGTTCGAGAAGACCTGATCGGCGACAGGCATCCAGAGCCCGCCGACGAAGCTGTAGCTGTCCGTGAAGACCATGGATTCGCGCAGGAGGCTCAGCCCGGCGGCGACCATCACGACGGCCGACATCCACGGAACGAGCCGATAGCGCGGCGCGATCAGCGTCGACGTCGAAAGGAAGAACAGGGTGAAGGCGAAATGCGCGCCGTAGCCGACCATCAGGAGGACGGCGACGATCTGATATTGCGGATGGGTCAGGCTGGTGAGATTTTCGATATTGACCGGCAGGTCGTCCATGGCTTTTGCCCTCCTGGAGGAAAGCCGAGTCTAGGGCTGGGAGGACCGCCGGCGAATCCGCCTTCCCGCACCTCCGGGATCGCCGCGCGCCCGCTTGGCCTCCGCACGGTCCGGGGCGCAGCCTAGAGGCCGAACGGATAGGTGTCTGGCACGCCCCCCGCAGCGTGGTCCGGCCCGAGCGGGGTCACGGCCTCCGTCTCGTCGAAGAAGGCATAGGCGTCGAATTGGCGGGCCAGCGAGACATCGGCATAGTGGCTGAGCCTTTCGGTCTCGGGCCGGTAGATGACGCCGATGAACCGCTCGATGCGCTCGCTCAGCAGCACGCGACGCATCGCTTCGTTCCGTCCTTCGCGCAGGTCGAGGAGGAAGGCGGGCCCCGCCCCGGCCTCGCCCGCATCGTGGCACAGGCGTTCGACGCTGCCTTCCAGCGAGGGGCGCACGCGCTTGACCTCCATGTCGCCGTCCCAGTCTGAGGCTGCGGCGACGGTCCCAGCATGGGTGCCGAAGCCGATCAGGGCGCAGTCCCCGATGCGTTCCCGGCAGAGCTGACCGAGGTTCACCTCGTGCCGGACCGCGCCCATCTCGGTGTGCCGCGCGTCGCCGATGTGGCTGTTATGGGCCCAGACGACCGCCTTCGCTCCCGGCCCCTTCGCCTCCAGAAGCTGCTCCAGCGTTTCGGCCATGTGTGTGTCGCGCAGGTTCCAGCTCTCCGCGCCGCCATGATACATGATCCGGTAGTAGCGCTCCGCCGAGGCGACGAGGCGCGCGTTCTGGGCTGCGTCAAACAGGCCTTCCCCGCCCCCGTCGGCCAGCCGCGCCTCCAGAAGCTCCCGGCACTGACGGATCACCTCCTCCTCGCACGCCTCGTAGTCTTCGGTGAGGACGGCACGGCCATAGGCCGCGGGCTCGTTCTGATAGGGCGTAAGGCAGCCATAGCGCTCCCGCGCCACCGCCGCCGCTTGCGGATCGACCTCGTCGAGATAGTCGAGCACCGCCCCGATCGAGGCGTTCATGCTGTAGAGGTCGAGACCGTAGAAGCCCGCTCGCCCTTCTTCTTCCCGGTCGGCATTGTAGCTGCGCAGCCAGCCGGTCAGCGCCGCTATGTCGGTATTGCGCCACATCCAGGTAGGAAAGCGCTGGAAAGGCGCCGGCGCATCGGTTTTCTCCTTATGCCGCACATAGCGGTCCACTGCCGCTGCGTCGGGCCAGTCCGCTTCGGCGGCGATGATCGTGAAGCCGTGCTTTTCGATCAGGTGCTTGGTGATGGCGGCACGCGCCCTGTAGAATTCCGAAGTGCCGTGGCTCGCCTCGCCGAGCAGGACGACGCGCGCATCCGCGAAGCGCTCGAACATCGCGCCGAAGGCGGGATCGTCGATGTCGGGCAGCGCTTCGGCGCTCTCCGCGACCAGCTGGACGGGACTGCGGTTCCTGGACCGGCCGGGCCGAAGGTCGCTGGCCGAGCGTGTTCCGTCCTCCGGCGGCGGGTCGCTGACGAGGGGCACGAAGCGCACCGCGCCGAGGCTTTCCTCCTCGAAGCTGTCCTGACCGGTGCGGGTGATCTTGCGCAGGGCCTGGACGCCGCTTGCCGAGCCGACCGGCAGCACGAGCCTGCCGCCCGGAGCGAGCTGCGCCTTGAGCGGTGCCGGTATGTCCTCTCCTCCGGCCGCGACGAGGATGGCATCGAAGGGCGCGGGTTCCTCCCAACCCTTGGTGCCGTCTCCTGCGCGCACCGTCACGTTGTCGTAGCCGAGGCGATGGAGCCTCTCGGCCGCCGCCGAAGCGAGGCTCTCGTGCCGCTCGATCGCGAAGACGGTAGCCGCGATGCGGCTCGCCACCGCCGCCGCATAGCCCGACCCCGCACCGACCTCCAGCACGCGCGAGCCGGGCGACAGCTCGGCTGCGTCAATCATCAGGGCGACGATATAAGGTTGCGAGATGGTCTGCCCCTCTCCGATGGAGAGCGGCCCGTCCTCATAGGCGAACTCCTCCATCCCCGGCGCGACGAAGAGGTGGCGCGGCACGGTCTCCATCGCGCGAAGCACCGCAGGCGACCGGATGCCTCTGGCCCGAATCTGGCGCGCGACCATGCGTTCGCGGGCGGTATCGTGGTCGGTCATGGCGGTCACATCCTTGGCAGGCGGCGAGACGGTCACTCACGCCAACACCGTGCAGGGCGACCGGTGCCCGCTCTCAGCGCCGACTGCCTGCTTCCTGCCGGACAGCCGCGCGGTGCGAGACCGCCTCAGCGCGGTGCGAAGACGCCTGGCAGACCGATCCTGCGGGCAGGCCGAACGGAAGCCGCAGGAACCCATAGTGTGGCCGGCGCGGGCGCCACCTGTGCCGCGGAAGCGGCAGACCGCGTTGCGCGTCGCAGGTTTCCGATCACGACCCCTCGCCTGCCTTGCCGCGCAGGATGATCCCGTCGCCGGGCCGCACGGACAGCCGCCCATCGCCCGAAGGCCGGTCCGCGCCCGGGAGGATCCCGAACAGGACCTCAGCGCCCCCGAAGCGGTCGGGCAGAACGATCTCGGCGGGCCGGTCCGTCATGTTGAGGACAACACCGATCCGGCTTTCCGCCGTGCAGCGCTCATAGGCAAGCACGGACTCATCGGCGCAAAGCAGGCGGTAGCTGCCCGTCCGCAACGCCTCTTCCTGACGCCGCAGGCCCAGCAGCGCGCGGTAGAGGCAGAGGATCGAGCTATTGTCCCGCGCAAGCGCCGCGACATTGCGTCCGGCCCGGTCATCGGTCAGCGGCAGCCAGGGCTCCTGGGTCGAGAAGCCTGCATGTTCGGCTTCGGACCACTGCATCGGCGTTCTGGCCTTGTCCCGGTTGAAGCTCGTATCGGGCTCCTGCTTCGCCCAGGGGTCATGAATGCGGTCGGCCGGAATCTCGACCTGGCCGATGCCGATCTCGTCGCCGTAATAGAGGGTCGGCGTCCCGCGCAGGGTGAGAAGCAGCATGGCGGCGACCTTGGCCTGCGCCTCGCCGACCCGCGCGGCGATCCTCGGCTGATCGTGGTTGCTGAGGACCCAGTTCGGCCAGCCATGGCCGGGCACCGCCTCCTCGTATTCGTCGATGAGCGCGGCGAGATGCTGGGGTTCCCACGCCGCGCTCAGAAGCTGGAAGTTGAAAGGCAGGTGCACGCCCTCTCCGGCCTCGCCGTAATAGGTCACGAGGCGCTCGATCGGCAGGTAGATCTCGCCGATCAGCAGGCGGCCGGGATAGGCGTCGATGACCGCCCGCATCTCCGCGATCACTCCGTGCACCTCCGGCTGATCGGCAGAGTGCGTCTGAAGATAGCGGTCGATGTCGGGCCGCCCGGGATGCCAGTCGGGGTTGGGCGGATTGTCCCGGAACTGCGCGTCCTTGATCAGGTGCCAGATCACGTCGACCCGGAAGCCGTCCACGCCCTTGTCGAGCCAGAAGCGCAGATGGTCGAGCATGGCCGAACGCACGGCCGGATTGCGCCAATTGAGGTCCGGCTGGCTCTTCAGGAAGGCGTGGTAGTAGTACTGGCCTGTCGCCTCGTCCCATTCCCAGGCCGAACCGCCGAAATTGCTCTGCCAGTTATTGGGCGGCCCGCCATCGGGCGCCGGGTCCTTCCAGATATACCAGTCGCGCCGAGGATTCTCGCGGCTCTTCGCGCTCTCCTTGAACCACTCATGCTCGTCCGAGGTGTGGTTCGGCACGAAGTCGAGCAGCAGCTTGAGGCCCTGCGCATGCGTCTCCTCGAGCAGTCGGTCGAAATCCTCCATATCGCCGAAGAGCGGGTCGATGGCGCGGTAATCCGCGATATCGTAGCCATAGTCGCGCATGGGCGAGAGGAAGATCGGCGACAGCCAGATCGCGCCGACGCCGAGTTCCGCGATATGGGGCAGACGGCGGCGGATGCCTTCGAGATCGCCGACCCCGTCGCCGTCGCTATCCTGGAAAGACCGGGGATAGATCTGATAGATCGCCTCGTCGTGCCACCAGCGGGTCATGCCCCTCTCCTGCCTTCGCCAAAAGGAGAAAACAGGGCGAGGCGCTGACGCGTTCCGGCCGCTTCCTATTCAGGCGCAGCGGCAGCTTTCGGCGAACCCTCGCGCCGCCCGGGGCGTTCGCAGCGGCAACCGCCACTTCGAAGAGACCGGATGTCCCTGCCTCACGCGCCCGAGCCCGATGTCACCCTGGCCTTTCTCCGCGAAGGCTACCCCTTCGTGCGCTCGCGCTGCGCGCGCCTGGGCGCGGACGGTTTCAAGGCTCGCCTGAGCCTGCAGCCCGTCACCTTCGTCAGCGGCCGCGCCGCGGCGGAGATGTTCTACGCCCCCGGCCGCTTCACCCGCCGCGGCGCGATGCCCGTCACCACGCTGACCCTGCTTCAGGATCGCGGAAGCGTGCAGGCGCTGGATGGCGAGGCACACCGGCAGCGCAAGGCGCTGTGGATGCGCCTGGCGGCCAGCGAAGAGGCGGTGGGCGACCTGTCCTCCCGCTTCGAGAAAGCCTTCGCCAGGCGGGCAGAGCGCTGGAAGACGGCGCCGCCAGCGGGCCTCGTCCTGCATGACGAAGCCCGCTGGGCGCTGACGGAAGCCGCCTGCGAATGGGTGGGCCTGCCGCAGGAGGGCGCAGAGCTCGAGCAGCGCAAGAAGGAGTTCTCGGCCATGATCGACGGCGCGGGCTCCTTCGGCGGGGCCCAGCTGCGCGGTCAGATCCTGCGCCAGCGATCGGAGCGCTGGGCGCGCGGCGTCATGGCGCCGGTCCTTCAGGACCCTTCCCGCGCGGCCGAGGGATCCCCGCTGCGCATGCTCGCCGAGCATCGGGATGCGGACGGCCAGCCGCTCGACGAGACTTCGGCGGTCGTGGAGCTGCTCAATACACTGCGGCCCGCCGTGGCCGTCGCCCGCTTCGTCGCCTTCGCCGCGCTCGAACTCCACAAGCACCCCGAATGGAAGAGCCGACTGCGCGAGGACGAGGCGATGATCCGCCCCTTCGCGCAGGAAGTGCGGCGCCTGTCGCCCTTCTTTCCGGTGATAGCGGGGCGGGTTCTTAAGCCCTTCTCGTGGCGGGGCGAGGACTTCGCGGAAGAGGACTGGGTCATCCTCGACCTCTACGGCACCAACCGCGACCCCGCCGCGTGGGAGGCGCCGGAGGAGTTCCGTCCCGAGCGCTTCGCGGACTGGCCGGGCGATGCCTATGCCATGGCGCCTCAGGGCGCGGGCCCTTACGAGACCACGCACCGCTGCCCGGGCGAACGCGCGACGATCGCGCTGATGGAGGCTGCGCTCAGGGTCCTGATCGCGCAGGATTACGTGCTGCCGGAACAGGACCTCCGCGTGAAGCTCACCCGCTTCCCCGCCCTCCCCGGCAGCGGCATCGTGATCAAGCCGGCGGCGGGCTGAACGCCCGCCGCGGCTGCGCGCCCTATCGCCGATAGGTGCCGACGAGGTCGCCCCGGGCGAGGATGTGGCCTTCCATCGCCTCGATCACCTGAGCCCGGCTGGCGCCGTGGGGCAGGTCCAGCATGGTGTCGAGCGCGAAGACCTGCACGTGGTAGTGATGGGCCGGATCGTCCTTGGGCGGACGGGGTCCGTAATAACCGATGCTCCCATAGCTGTTCGGCCCCTGCAGGACACCCTCTGGCTGCGACAGGCGGGGCTGCCCCGGCACGGCCTCGGGCAGGAAGGTCGTGCCCGCCGGGATATTGTAGGCCACCCAGTGCACGAAGGGCTTCGGCATCGGCGCATCGGGATCTTCGAGCAGAAGGGCATAGCTCTGCGTGCCCTCCGGCCCTTCCGCCCAGCCGATGGCGGGAGAGATGTTCTCCTTTTCGGCGGCGAACCTCTCGGGGATGCGCTCGCCCTGATCGAAGGCCGGCGACGAAACGGCGAGGCTGGCCGCCTCGGCGCCTACGGCTTCGGACGCAATGGTTTCGGGACCTTTCAGCGCAGCGGGCTTCGAGATCGTGCCGGTCATGCGCACATCCGCCTCGCCCTCTCCGGTCGGCTGCGCCCGGGCGCGCTCCCCGGGCTCGCCGCCGCCCGCATAGCTGATGCGATAGACGACGCCGCCCGTATCGTCCGACAGGTAGAGATCGCCCTCCGGCCCCTGCGCCATGCCGGCGAGGCGGCCGAGATGCCCCCATTTCCCGTCTTCCTGGACGAGGAAGCCCGTCACGAAAGGTTCGAACCGGACGGGCTCGCCATTCTCGAAATCGATCCGCACCACTTCATAACCGGACGGCGGCTGACGGTTCCACGATCCGCGCATCGCGATGAAGGCATCGCCGCGATAGGCTTGCGGGAAGGCGTCGCCCGTATAGAAGGCGAGCTGCATGGGCGCGGCATGGGGCGTGTAGAGACCGACGGGTTCGATGCTCTGGGCCGCCCACTCCTCCATCGAGATGCCGCCCGGCGGATAGTCCTGCGGGTTGGCCTGCCCGTCGGCATAGACATAGGGCCAGCCATATTTGGCGCCCTGCACGAGATGGTTCAGCTCCTCGTGCTGAACATTGTCGCCGAGCCAGTCGATGCCGTGATCCATGCCGTAGAGCTCGCCGCTCTGCGGCTCGAAGCCGTAGCCGATCGTGTTGCGCAGGCCGCTCGCGAAGATCGTCCGGCCCGACCCATCCGTGTTCATCGTGACCATGGTGGCGTTTTCGGGATCGGTCTCCCCGCAGGCATTGCAGGTCGAGCCGACCGAGACGTAAAGCTTGCCGTCCGGCCCTTTCTTGACCATCCGGTTCGGGTGCTGGCCGCCTGCGGGCAGGTCGTCCACGATCCGCTCCAGAGGGCCGAAGGTTCCGTCGGCATTGCGGGTCGTGCGGAAAACCTCGGACACCGTGGTCAGATAAACCTCGTCGCCATCGACCTCGATGCCGTGCATCATCGGACGGGAGGCGACGACCCGCGCACCATCGGCGCGCCCGTCGCCATCCTCGTCCCTCAGCATGACGACATCGCCGATTTCGCGGCGGGTGACATAGACCGTCCCGTCATCCGCGACGGCGATCATGCGCGGGTTCTTCAATCCGGTCGCGAAGACCGAGATCTCGAACCCTTCGGGCAGGTCCAGCCCGGCGAGGCGTTCGGGCGTCGGCTCGAGCTGCACGGGCTGCAGCACATGGCCGACGACGGTGACATTCGCCTCTTTCGGTGTCTCGAGCTGCTCATCCACCGGCGGGACCATGGCATCGGGAGCGGCTGCCTGTTGCGGCGCGGCGAGCGCAAGCGGGGCGGCGGCGCCCAACAAGGGTAGAATAAGCGAGGCCGACATGATCACTCTCCGCTGGCGGTCCGAAAGTTCACGCCCGCCGGAAGGACGGACGCTCCTCCCTAAGGCCTTCCGCGGCAAAGCGTTCCCGCTGCTTCAGGGGCCGCGAACCGTCCCGTCGGGGTTCAGCGACAAAGGGCGCCCTTCGCGGGCGGACGCATAGATCGCCTCGATCAGCCGCATGTCGCGCAGGCCCATCTCCGCAGGGGTGAGGAGTTCAGTGCCGTCGAGGATCGCCGCAGCGAAGTGGTCGAACTGGCGTGGAAACTGGATCGCGCCGTCACCGGCATCGATGGCTTCCGTCTTCCCGCCCTTGCGCAGCGTCAGCGTATTGCCGCGATAGGAGGTGGCGGGCTGCATGAAGAAGCTTCCTTCCGTCCCGAATGCGGCCGCCGTGTTCACGCCCGCCGCCGAATAGGACGTCGTGAGAGTGCAGAGCACCCCGCCCGGGAAACGCAGCTGGATCGCGGTCTGGTCCTCGACCTCGGAGAAGCGCGGATCCTCCCTGTGTGTCGAGATGCGCGCGAAGACCTCTTCGGGCGCATGGCCCGTCAGATAGCAGGCGGCGTTGAGGCCGTAGATGCCGAGATCGGGAAGCGCGCCGCCGCCGGCGAGACCGAGATCGGCACGCCAGACATCGCGGCTGTCGGACAGGTCCAGAATGCGGTGATGATCGGAGACGATCGTCCGCAACTCGCCCAGCGCCCCCTCGCGGATCAGGGCGATCGCACGCTGGTTATGAGGTTCGAAATGGGCGCGATAGGCGATCATCAGCGCCTTGCCCGCCTCGTCGCGCGCCGAGATCATGCGCAGGCACTCCTCGGCCGTGTTCGCCATCGGCTTCTCGCAAAGGACATGCTTGCCCGCGGCGAAGGCGCGCACGGTCCAGTCCGCATGCAGACCGTTCGGCAGGACGTTGTAGACGGCATCGACGCGCTCGTCCTCCGCGATGGCGTCGAACCCGTCATAGTCGTAGACCGCATTGTCCGGCAGGCCGTAGGCCGCCGCGACCTGCAACGCCTTCTCGCGGTTCCCCGAGACGAGGGCGGCGAGCGCGCAGCGTTCCGAATGCATGAGTTCCGGCAGCACGGTGCGCAACGTGAAGTCGCCGAGCCCCATCAAGGCGATGCCGATCCTGCCCGTTCCGCCCTCAGGCGCCGGCCCGACCCCAAGCGCTGGAACGCTTCTGGCGGAGGGCAGGCGCGAAGCGTCGAAGGATGTCGGGAACGGCCGGCCGACCGCATGGTCGCGAAGAGCGCCCGGACCCGGCTTCCGCTCCTGCTCCTGTGTCATCGCTCCGGCCCCTTTTCCTTTTCGTGCCAGCCGCCGCAAGACGGCATGCGGGGCCGGCCATGATCGGGACCCCGCATTCCTGTCGCTCGCGGCTTTTAAGGCTTCAGTCCTTCGGCTTCGCCATGTGGCGATGCATCTCGGCGAGCATCGTCTCGGGAAGGACGCCCGCGAAGGCCACCTGCACCTTGTTCATGAACCCGCTGACGATGCCGGGCTCGCCCTTCATCATGGCCTTGTAGCCGTCTTTCGCCACCTTGGCCGGATCGGACTTGGAGTCGCTCTCGCCGACAGGCGTGTTTTCGAGGTCGGCCCGCTCCATGAACTCGGTATCCACCGGCCCCGGCATGAGGCAGGTTACGGTCACGTCCGTGTCCTTCAACTCGTTGCGGATCGCATAGGAGAAGCTTTCGGCGAACGCCTTGGTCGCGTTGTAGACGGCCTGATAGGCGCCAGGCAGGAAGCTCGCGATCGAGCCGGTGATCAGGATGCGGCCTTCGTTCCGCTCCCGCATCCCGCGCCCGACCTTGTGGACCAGCGAAACCATGCCGGTCGTGTTCAGGTCGATCACTTCCTTGATGCGGTCCCATTCCTGATCGAGGAAGGCCTCGCCCAGCCCCCGGCCCGCATTCGCGCAGAGGACGTCCACCGGCCTGCCCGCGATCTTCTCCCACAGCGCGGTGACGCCATGTTCGGTCGCAAGGTCCGTCCGCACCGTCTCGACGGCCACGCCGCCGCTGCGCAGCTTTTCGCCGACGCTGTCGATCTCGGCTTCGTTCGCGGCGAGGATCAGGTCATAGCCGTCCTGCGCCAGGAGCTTTGCGAGTTCGTAGCCGATGCCGCTCGAGGCGCCGGTCACGACTGCCAATTTGCCGTTCGTCATATCGGACCTCCGTTCACTGACCGGGACGAAGGACGACCTTCGTCCATTCGTTCTGCTTCTCGGAGAAGTTCTTGTACCCCGTGGGCGCCTCCTCGAGCGGCAGGTGGTGGCTGATCAGGAAGGTCGTATCGATCTCTCCCTTCTCGATCCGGTCCATCAGGTCCTTGATGTAACGCTGCACATGGGTCTGGCCGGTGCGAAGCTGCAGGCCCTTCTCCATCAGGGCGCCGAGCGGGAACTTGTCGACGAGGCCGCCATAGACGCCCGGCATCGAGACCCGCCCGCCCTTGCGGCAGGCCAGGATCGCCTGGCGCAGCGCATCGGGACGATCCGCGCCGATGCCGACTTTCTGCTTGGCGCTGTCGAAGACGTTCTGCACGCCGAAGCCGTGGCTTTCCATGCCGACCGCGTCGATGACCGCATCGGGGCCGATGCCGCCGGTCATCTCCATCAGCGCCTCGCGCACATCGGTCTTCTGGAAGTCGATGGTCTCAGCACCGAGCTTCTTCGCAAGCTCCAGGCGGTGCGGATAATGATCGATCGCGATCACCTTGTGCGCCCCCATCAGGAGCGCGCTCTGCACCGCGAACAGGCCGACGGGTCCGCAGCCCCAGACCGCGACGGTGTCCTCGGGCTCGATATCGGCATTGTCCGCCGCCATCCAGCCGGTCGGCAGGATGTCGGTCAGGAACAGGACCTTGTCGTCCTCGAGGTGGTCGGGAACCACGAGAGGCCCGACATCCGAGAAGGGCACGCGGACATATTCCGCCTGCCCGCCCGCATAGCCGCCGGTCAGGTGGCTGTAGCCGAACAGCCCGCTCATCGCGTGGCCGTAGAGCGCCTCCGAGGCGTCCTGCTTGGCGACCGGATTGGAGTTGTCGCAGGCGGAATATTGCTGCTTCTCGCAGAAGAAGCAGGAGCCGCAGGAAATGGTGAAGGGGATGACGACCCGCTGGCCCTTCTTCAGCGTGCTCTTGGAACCGGTCTCGACGACTTCGCCCATGAATTCATGGCCGAGGACGTCGCCCGACTGCATGCCGGGAATGACGCCGTCATAAAGGTGAAGGTCAGAGCCGCAGATCGCGGTCGAGGTGACCTTGATGACCGCGTCGCGGGGATTGACGATTTCGGGATCGGGAACGCTGTCGACGCGGACGTCGTGCGTGCCATGCCAGGTGAGTGCGCGCATGGGTAAACCTCAGGAAGCTTTGCGGTTGCGGGACGTGGCGACCTCTCCGGTCTCCATCAGCATCTTGAAGCGCTTCAGATCGCGCCTCGCCTGGATCTCCGGCTCGCGCTGGAAGAGCTTGGCGGCGAGCCGCCCCATCTCTCCGAGCGGCGGGTCGTAGGCGATGACCAGGTCCACATAGGTGCCGCGGCCGCCCGGAGCGTCGCGGAAGGTCACGTGCCCGTGGGTCTGGATGTCGGAGTCCGGGGTCGAGCGCCAGCCGATGCGCTCGTCCTTCACGTCGTCCACCGTCTCCGTGACCACGTTCACCGTGCGCCCGGCCGGCGCGTCGATGACCCAGTTGTTGATCTTGGCGCCCTTGGGCTCGATCCGCTCGACGTTCTCCATGACCTGCGGAAGGTTGGAGAAATCCCGCCAGAAGGCATAGAGTTCGGCACGGGGCTTGTTGATCGTCACGCTCCGTCCGACGAGGTCGAAATCCCCGCCCTGTCGCCGCGCGGCGGTCATCGGGGCATCGTCGTCGGGATGGCCCGTGCGACGCTCGCGCAGTGCCTTCGCGCCGAAGATCGTGCCCACGGCGCCCCCAAGAACGAGGGCCGCCGCGATCTGGAGGTCGCGCGACGAGCCGTGCGAGCCGTCATCATGGCTTCGTGAAGGGACACCCCCGCCTCTTGCGGGCATCGCAGATCTGCCGGGACGGCCATAGGTGCCGGCGGGGTCTATAGGGCGCTCTCTCTCGTCCATCGCGGACCTCTCGTGTGCTGATCTTCCGTCCTCCTCCAACAAATTCTCCGGCCGGACGTTCCGGCATGAGCGGACGGTCATGTCCGCGCGATGTCGCAGCCTGCCTCGTGCAGCGGCTCCGAGCGCGCTAGAAGGCCTTCAGGCCGCGGGATCGGAGGACAGCGTGAGCAGGGGCAGGGCAGCACGCGCCGCAAGAGCGGCCCGGCACGAGCGGACGGTTTGAGAGTGCCTCTGCGCAAGGCAGCCGCAGCGGCGCTCCTGTCGCTGGCACTCGTCCTCATGGCGCTCCTGCTCGCTGTCGCCTTCTGGCGGGAACGGGCGGCGGAGGCCGTTCTGGAACGCCTACTTCCCGCTGCCGGCCTCGACCGGCCGCAAGTCGAGGTCGAAGAGCTCACGCTGGGCGGGGCCGAGCTGTCGCTGTCTGCCGGGGACGGCGCGCTGAGCGGCGTGCTCACGGTGGATTACGACTGGCGGCGCCTGCTGCGCGACCGCGTCGCGGAGAAGGTGGTGCTGCGCGAACTCGAAGCGCAGGTCAGGGTCGGCTCCGATGGGCGGATCGCGATCGCCGGCCTCGATCTGCCGACCCGCGGCGGCGGGGCGGGCGCCCTGCCCTTCGACGCCTTGCGGATCGAAAATGCCTCCGCCGAAATCGCACTGCCCGAGGGACAGGCGCGCGGAACCCTGTCGGGCCGTCTCGCGCCTTCGGGGGAAGGCGCATTCCGGTTCTCTCTGCGGACCGATCGCGCCGGCGCGGCGGGCCTAAGCCTCGAAGGGGCCGGAGCCGACGGACGCCTCACCCTGGCAGAAGACGGCAGCGCCGCCCTCGCCGCAGGGATGCGCGGCAGCGGCACGTTCGAGGGAGTCCGGGTCGAGGATGCCGACCTCGCTCTGACGGCGCTCACGCCGGCCTGGCGCCCCCTCCTCGGCGGCGGCTCGACGACAGCGCCGGTCGAAGCGGCCCTTAACCTGCGCTCCGCCAGGATCGAAGCGCCGGAAAACAGCCTCCCGGCACAGCTCTTCGGCGGCGATGGCCCGCGCCCCTTCAACCTGTCCGGCGAGGCCGCAGTGACGCTTGCAGAGGGGCAGGCGATGATCGGGCCCGGAAGCCGCCTCTCGGCGCGGACGCCGGATGGCGCCGAAATCACGGTGCTGGCGCCAGAAGGCCGTCCGCTCCTGCGGCTCGAGGCGAATGCCGTCAGCGCAGATGCCCGGATCTTGGCGGATACCCCGCTGGCCGAAGGCGAGGCGCTCGTTGCCGCCACGAGGAAGAACGGCTCTCCTTGGCAATTGCGCGGCTCGGCGCGGCTCGACAGGGCGAATCTCTTCGGCAGCGCCTTTTCGGACCTTGAGGCGGAGGCGGCAGGACGCTTCGGCGAGAGCGGCCTCGCCGCGACGCTCGATCTCGATGGCAGGCTGCGGACCGCCGATCTCGGCGGCCTGACGGTGACCCGCGCCGACATCGAAGCCCCGCTGGTCCTCCGCCAATCGGCCGATGCCGGGCTGACCGTTTCCGTGCAGGAGGGCGAGTGCGTCACGGCCCCGTCAGCTCATTTGGCCCTACCCGGCGGCGCGGTGACCGCCAGTGCCGAGGCGGTCCGGCTCTGTGCGGGCGACGGGCCGCTCTTCACCGCTGGGGCCGAGCCTGCGCTGGCGCTGCAAGCCGGGGCGGGACGCCTCGCAATCGAGGCGGGGGAGACAGAGATTCCTCTGATGACGCCGCGCCTCGACGTCTCCTTGGGCGGCAGCGGGCCCGAGCGGGCCGTCCGCATCGCCCTCCGGGACGGCACGGCAGTCCTGCCAGCCGCGCTCGAGGCGCAGGATCTGCGAGGCCGGATCGTCCTGCCGCTCTCCCAGCCGGAGGTGACGGCCCGCATCGCCCTCGAACGGGCCGTGCTGCGGCAGCGCGGCGAAGCCCCCTTCCTCGGCACCTTCGTCCTGCAGGGGAATGGCCGGATCGCTGAGGACGTTCTCCGCTTCTCGCTCGCTGCGTCCCTGCCGGACGGCCTGCCGCTCGGCGAGGGAGAGGGGCGCCATGCCCTCGCCTCCGGCGAAGGCCGGCTGCGCTTCGGCAGCCGCCCGCTCGCCTTCGCCCCAGGCGCGCTGCAGCCCACCCGCCTGCTCCCGCCGCTCAGCGGTATCGTCAGCGCGGCTGAGGGCACGGTCTCGGCGAATCTGACGGCGCAGTGGTCGCAGGAGGGTCTCAGCTCCGGCGCGGTCCTGAGCCTCGACGATCTGTCCTTCCGAGGACCCGGCGTCGCCGTCGCGCGAACGGGCGGCGTGAGCGGCACCGTCACCCTCTCCTCTCTGGCGCCCGTCGCGACGGAAGGCCTGCAGACGCTCGATATCGGCCTCCTCGATCTGCGGGCGCTGCAACTCGAGGACGGAGAGGCCACCTTCGCCCTGCCCGGCGACGGAACGGTCCTGCTCGAGCGGGCCGCCTTCCCCTGGCTCGGCGGCACGCTCGGCGCCTATGAGACCCAGATCGATTTCGCCGGCGGCGGCGAGGCGGTCCTGCGGGCCGAGGGTGTCGATATCGCGCAGGCGCTGGCGCAGATCGACGTGCCCGGCCTGTCGGGCGAAGGCGAGGTGGAGGCCGTGCTGCCGCTGACCCTCGACGCCTTCTCGGTCGGCATCGATCAGGGCCGCTTCTCCTCAACCGAAGCGGGCGTGCTGCGCTACAAGGGCCAGGCCACGGATGCGGTCGCCTCGCGCAGCGAGCAGACCGAACTCGCCTTCGATGCCCTCGAAGAGCTGCATTTCGAGCGTCTCTCCGGCACAGTGGACGGTCCCTTGAGCGGCGCGTTGAATTTCAGCTTCCGGATCGAGGGGACGAGCGCGGTCGACCTTGGGGGGACGCGCGTGAAGGAGCCGGTCGTGGCGCCGATCCTCTACAACATCAATATCGAGGCGCCGCTCCTCCAGCTCATCGACCAGGCGCGCCTGTCCACCGATGCGCGCCGGCAGATCGACCGGGCGCTCGAGGACCGCGACCGTTGATGCCGCGCCCGGCCATGCTTAGCTTAGACAGGAATAGGGGCGCGAGGAGCGGCATGAAAACAGCGGGATATGCGAGCCTGGGAGTGCTTCTCGCCCTCCCCGCCTGCGCCACCGTTCAGGTCAGGGCGCCCGAAGAGCCCATCGAGATCAACCTCAACGTCAAGATCGAGCAGGAAGTCCGCGTCCGGCTCGACCGCGATATCGAGGAACTGATCGACGAGAATCCGGACATCTTCTGATGGCCGGAATGGAGAACGCGACGTGAAACGGATCATTTCGACCCTTGCGGGCCTCTTCCTCGCGCTGAGCCTCGTTCCCGCCCAGGCGCAGGAAGGCCTCGAACAGGCCAAGGCCGACTGCATCATCGGCGAGCGCATCGACGGCTATCTGGGCGTCGTGGCGGGCGAGAATGCCGACGCCGCCACGCTGCGCCGCATGCGCGAGGTCAACCAGAAGCGCGCCGCCGCCTATGAGGGCCTCGCCAATCGCAACGGCGTGACGGTGCAGGCGGCGGCCAAGGCGACGGCGGAGCGTCTGATCAACTCCGCCCCCTCCGGCAATTGCGTCCAGAACGCCGCCGGAGAGTGGATCGAGGTTCCCTGAGCCTCAGGCGATCGGGCCGAGCCCGCCGCCAAGGGGGATCGTGCTGCCGGTCATGTAGTCCGAGGCCGAGGACGCCAGCATGAGCGTGGTTGCCCAGACATCCTCCGGGCGCCCGAGCCGCCCGAGCGGGACCATGCCGGCCACAGCGTCCTCTCCGGCCATTTCCAGCGTGCCCTTCATCATCTTGGTCGCGAACGGCCCCGGCGCGACGGCGTTGACCGTGATGTTGCGCGGCGCGAGCTGGACGGCGAGCTGCTGGGTCAGATGGATGAGCCCCGCCTTGGAAACGCCGTAGCTATAGGTCTCCATATTGCCCGCGCGCATCCCCTCGACCGAGGCGATGTTGACGATCTTGGCCGGGCGCTCCCTGCTCGCCCCCGCCTTGAGGAGCGGCAACAGGGCCTGGGTCAGGAAGAACGGGCTCTTCACGTTCAGGTCCATCACCTTGTCCCATCCCGCTTCGGGAAAGTCCTCCAGCGGCGCGCCCCAGGTCGCGCCGGCATTGTTGACGAGGACCGAGAGCGTGTCCGTCCGCTCGGCGACGAAGCCCTTCAGCGCCTCGATTCCCTCGCGCGTGCCGAGGTCGGCGGCGATGCCGTGGGCCGTTCCGAGATCGGACAGCTCCTTCGTCGCCGCCTCGACCGCATCGGCCTTGCGGGAGCTGACGATGACCTCCGCCCCGTTCGCGCAGAGAACCCGCGCCATGTCGAGGCCGATGCCGCGCGTGCCGCCGGTGACGACGCAGACGCGGCCGGTGACGTCGAAGAGATCCGAAGCTTTCATGCTCAAGGGGCGCTCCTTCTTGTGCTTTGCGAGCAACGCTCGTCGCAGGGACGCAGCGCGCTGGCCAGCATTCCGTGCAGATCGCTCCTTTGCCGCAATCTTGCCGCTTACACGTCCGACCGGCACGCATCTTGAACATTGCCACCGTGACGAGAACCACAAGGAGTGTCGGCGATGGCCCATCCGATCGATCTTCACGTAGGCCAGAGGCTGCGTCAGCGGCGCTGCCTGCTCGGCATGACGCAGCAGAAGCTCGCGGACGCAGTCGGAATCAAGTTCCAGCAGATCCAGAAATATGAAAGCGGCGCCAACCGCGTTTCCGCTTCGCGCCTCTGGGTCCTGGCCGAGGCGCTGCAAGTGCCGGTGAGCCATTTCTTCGAAGGCCTCTCGCGCGAGGACCGGGCTGAGCTTGAGGAACGCCACGAGCTCTCCGAGGATCGCGAGGAGTATATCGCGCCGGAAGTCTTCTCCTCCAAGGAGACGCTCGACCTCATCCGGGCCTATTACAACCTCAAGGAAGCGCCCCGGCGCAGGCTCCTCGACCTCGCCAAGACGCTGGCGAGCAGCGCGGCGGCGTGATCTTGCCGCCGCCCGCCCGGCGGCGCAGACGGAGCGGATGACGCATCCCGTTCCCGCCGACCTCGCCCGCTTCGCCGAAGCGCTCGCAGAGCGCGCCGCCACCGAAACGCTGCCCCGTTTCCGTGACGCCGCAGATGCCCAGAACAAGACGCCCGATCGCGGCTACGACCCGGTCACCGAGGCGGACCGGCAGGCAGAGCGCGCGCTCCGCGCCGCCGTGGCCGACCGCTTTCCCGATCATGCCTTTCTCGGCGAAGAAGACGGCGCCTCCGGCGGCGCCTCCCCCTGGCGCTGGGTCGTCGATCCGGTCGACGGCACGCGCAGCTTCGTCTGCGGCGTGCCGGTCTGGAGCACGCTGATTGCACTCGAATATGAGGGGGTGCCGGTTCACGGCGTCATCGACCAGCCGGTTCTCGGCCAGCGCTGGACCGGCGGCATGGACAACCCCGCCCTCCTCAACGGCGATCCGGCACGCACCTCCGGCTGCGAACGGCTCGAGGACGCGCGGCTGATGATCACCGATATCAGGACGGCGCCGGAGGGGTATCTCTCCGAAAGCCAGGCCGGGCGCCTCGCCGCCTTGTGGCGCCGCTGCCGCCTCTTGCGGCAGGGCCTCGATTCTTTCGCCTTCGGCCTCGTCGCCTCCGGCAGGATGGACCTCGTGGTCGAGGCGGGACTTCACTGGCACGACATCGCGGCCGTCATTCCCGTGGTCGAAGCGGCGGGCGGCACCGTCACGGACTGGCAGGGCGAGCGCCCGCGCGAAGGCTGGGACGGCACCTGCATCGCCGCATCGTCGCTGGCGCTCGCCGAAGCGGCGCGGGCGGTCATGACCGCCTGACGCCAATTGCTGCGGGCCGAACGAAAAAGGCCGCTCCTTGAGGAGCGGCCTTCTTTTTTCGAGAACCTGTACGGCCAGCGGGCTGGCCGCGCCGAGCCGCCTAGGGCGCTGCCCGGTCGAGCGGCACGCCGTGCGCCTCGGCGGCACCGGCGACTTCCGCGTCGCCCCTGCGGAGGCCGGCCTCGGGGTCGTCGGACAGGGTCTTGAGATGCATCAGCCAGTTGATGCCCGGCGAGATCACGATCAGCCCGATACCGACCGCCACGGCCAGCCATCCCACATTGCTGTAGACCTGCAGGACATCGGCGCCCGGGGCCTCGGTCGCCTGCGCGATGAGGCCGGCCACGAAGTTCCCGCCCGCCGAGGCGAGGAACCAGGTGCCCATGATCAGGCCCACGATGGAGCGGACGGACAGGCGCGTCATCGCCGACAGGCCGACCGGAGACAGGCAGAGCTCGCCGGTCGTGTGCAGCAGGTAGATGAGGAAGATGAACAGCACCGGTGTCAGGCCCGCCGCGCTGTTCGCGCCCCAGACCAGCACGAGGAAGCCGAGGCCGAGCTGGATGACGCCGAGGCCGAATTTCTGCGGCGCGCTCGGGTCCAGGTTCCGCTTGGCGAGGAACGCCCAGAGCGCGGCGAAGACCGGCCCCAGATAGATGATGTACATCGCATTCAGCGACTGGAAGACCGAAGCCGGCACCTCTTCGCCGAACAGCGTCCGGTCGACCCGCTCGTCGGCATAGACGTTGAGCGAGCTGCCCGCCTGTTCGAACAGGGCCCAGAACAGGATCTGCACCGAGATGAGGAAGAGCGCGGCGAAGATGCGGTCGCGCGCATGCGGCTCGAGCGTGAAGACCGAGCGGTAGAGGATGTAGCCGACGGTAACGAGGCCGGTCAGGCCGAGCACGACGCCCACCGTGTCCTGGTCGCGCACCATGAGCCAGACCGCGACCGTGCCGATCGCCGTGCCGATATAGATCAGCCACTCGGTCGAAAGGCCCGCGAAGCGCTTCTGCTTGAGCGCGGCGGGATCGGGCGCCTCGCCCGCGCCTTCGAGCAGCGGCTTGCCCCAGATGAAGACGAGGAGGCCGGCCAGCATGCCGATGCCCGCAAGGCCGAAGCCATAGGACCAGCCGAAGGTCTCGCCGAGATAGCCGGCATAGAGCGCGCCGAAGAAGGAGCCCGCATTGATGCCGACATAGAAATAGGTGAACGCGCTGTCCCGCCGCTTGTCGGTCTTGGGATAGAGCTCGCCGACCAGCGCGGAGATGTTCGCCTTGAGGAAGCCGACGCCCATGATGATGAGCGCGAGTGCCATGTAGAACGTGTTGATGACGAAGGGATTGACCTCGTCGGGGCTGGTCGCGGGCTCGCCTTCGACGGCCATCAGGCCGTGCCCCGCCACCAGGAGGATGGCGCCGAGCGTCACCGCCCTGCGCTGGCCCAGATAGCGGTCGGCCAGGATGCCGCCGATCACGGGCGTGATGTAGACGAGCGCCGTATAGGCCCCGTACAGGCCGTAGGCCGCGCTCTGATCGAACAGGAAGTGCTTGGTCAGGTAGAAGACCAGCAGCGCGCGCATCCCGTAATAGGAGAAGCGCTCCCACAGCTCCACGAAGAAGAGGATGTAAAGCCCCTTCGGCTGGTGCCGCATCAGATAGAGCGCGACGCCGACCCCCAGAAGGCCGATCGCGCTCAGGATGAGGATGAATGTCATACGAGCACTGCCCTTGCTCAGGTGCGGGGCATGCGGCGCCCGCTATCAAGATGAAGAAGGGCTGACACTAGGGGACTCGCACAGGTGTGAAAACCCGCCTGCGGGAAAAGCTCGTCAGCCCTCCGCGCGGCGCCGCCTGAGCGCGCGCCAGAGCCCGTAGGCGCTGATCGCGAACCAGAAGACCTCGATCACGAAGCTCGCGGCATTGAAGCTGTAGAAGAGGCTGACCGTGATCAGCACCGCCGCCAGCGCGTTGAGCGCGGAATACCACGGGTTCTCCGCGGCCAGCCTGCCGAACTGCAAGGCGGCATAGGTGCCGATCAGGAGCCCGACGCCGAGAAAGCCCACGGCGTCGGGCAGTGTGAGAGACCAGTCCTGCACGACCGATCCGTCAGGCCTGCATCGTCCAGCCCTCGACGCCCATCGCCGCCTGGCGCAGCGCCTCGGTGCGGGTCGGGTGCGGGTGGCAGGTCCGCGCGATGTCCTCGGACGCGCCGCCGAAGGCCATGACGAGGCAGGCCTCGGCGATCATCTCGCCGACGCCCGTGCCGATCATGTGAACGCCGAGCACCCTGTCCGTCTTCGCATCAGCCAGGACCTTCACGAAGCCGTCCGTCGCATGGTTCGTCTTGGCGCGGGAGTTCGCGGTGAAGGGGAACTTGCCGACCTTGTAGTCGACGCCCTCCTCCTTGAGCTGCTCCTCGGTCTTGCCGACCGTGGCAACTTCCGGGTCGGTGTAGACCACGCCCGGAATGATGCCGTAATCGACATGGCCGGGCTTGCCCGCGATCACCTCGGCGACGGCGACGGCCTCTTCCTCGGCCTTGTGCGCCAGCATCGGCCCCGGCGTCACGTCGCCGATCGCATAGATGCCCTCCGCCCCGGTGCGCCAGTGATCGTCGACCGGGATGAAGCCGCGCTTGTCGGTGGTGATGCCGACCTCGTCGAGGCCGAGCCCTTCGGTATAGGGCTTCCGGCCGATCGCGATCAGCACGACATCGGCGTCGAGCGTTTCCGCGTCGCCGCCCTTGGCGGGTTCGACCGAGACCTTCACGCCGGTCTTGGTCTTGTCGATCTTCGTGACCTTCGTGCCGAGCTTGAAGGCCATGCCCTGCTTCTTGAGGACGCGCATGAACTGTTTGGAGAGCTCCGCATCCATGCCCGGCGTGATGCGGTCGAGGAACTCGACCACGGTGACCTCCGCGCCCAGGCGCCGCCAGACCGAGCCCATCTCGAGCCCGATATAGCCGCCGCCGACGACGATCATCTTCTTTGGGACTTTCGACAGGGACAGCGCGCCGGTCGAGGAGACGATGCGCTCCTCGTCGATCTCGACACCCGGCAGGGACAGGATGTCCGATCCCGTGGCGATCAGGATGTTCTTCGTCTCGAGGGTCCTGTCGCCCTCTTCGGTCGTCACGACGACCTTGCCGGGCCCGGCGATGCGGCCGCGGCCGTGAATGCCCTCGACCTTGTTCTTCTTGAACAGGTAATCGATGCCGTCGGTGAGGCCCTTCACCGCGTCGGCCTTCTGCGCCAGCATCTTCTCGAGGTTCAGCTTCACCTTGCCCGTCTCGATCCCGAGATCGGCGAAATGCTTGTCGGCGTGCTCGAAGGCCTCGGAGGCATGCAGCATGGCCTTGGAGGGAATGCAGCCGACATTCAGGCAGGTCCCGCCGAAGCGCGCGGTCTCCCGCGCGTCGATGCAGGCCGTCTTCAGGCCGAGCTGCGCGGCCCTGATCGCCGCATTGTAGCCGCCGGGGCCGCCGCCGATGACGACGACATCGTAGTCTTGAGCCATGTGTCTTCCCGCCCGTGATCCGGTTCCAGCGCAGGTAATCCGCGCCTCCGGGGGCGTCAACACGAGCGGCGGCTTTCGCTTGACCGGCCGGGGGCGCGCGCGCAGCTTCGCCGATCATGCGCGCCCTTCCCGCGGCCCTTCTGGCCCTTGCCCTCTGCGCCTGCAGCGCGGTCCGTCCCGCCGAGATGGCGCTGCCCGACGGCGTTCGGGAAAGCACGCAGCGCATACTTCTGTCGGGCATTGGCAGCGCACGCACGGGCACGGTGACCGCTGCCGGGTTCAGCGGCCCGTTCGAGCGCTCCGCCAGCCGCTTCGATCTCTCCGGACGCTATTCGAGCAGCGGCGGCGGCGCGTTCTTCGCTCTGACCCCGGCCGGCGGAGGACCGGTCCTCTCGGGCGAGTGCGAGACGCGGCTCAAGACGGTCGGCTTTCCCCGCTGGGGGGTCAGCGCGGATGTCCTGCCCCTCGCCTATTCCTGCCGCCTGTCGCGCGGCGGGAGCGTCACCGACATCATGGAAGTCCAGGAGGCGCGCGGCCGCGACGCACTCTTCCGCAATGCGCGGCGGGGCATGCTGACCTGGGAGAACATCCGCCTCGACTTCGAATCCGTCCACGCGATCGAGGGCAGCCCGCTCGGCACCGCCGACGCGCTCGGCTATCGCGTGCTGCGGGACGGGGCGGTGATCGGTGCGGTCGACCTCAACGGCGCGCCGAGCGTGCTCATGCCGACGACCGCCGAGCCGGCGCTGCGCGAAGCGATGATCGTCGGGGCGGTGGCGCTCGGTCTCTTCTGGGATCCCGCAACGCTCGATTGAGGCGCGGCGGCTTGTCCATTGTGGCAGCGCCCCGCTCTTCCTAGATTACATCCATGTCAGCGCGCTCAATCCTTGGGCTCCTTCCGGTCCTCGCGATCCTCTTCGCCTGGAACGGTCATGCCGCGGCCCAGCGTGCCGAAGGCCCGCGCACGGCCACGGTGGTCAGCCTCGACGGCCCGATCACGCCGGTCAGCGCGGAGCTGTTCGAGGACGCGCTGGCGCGAGCGGCGCAGAGCGGGGCGCAGTTCCTGTTGGTCGAGATCGACACCCCGGGCGGCCTGATGGATTCGATGAAGTCGATCGTGAAGGCCACGTTGGCCTCGCCCGTTCCGGTCGTCACCTATGTCTCGCCGGACGGCGCGCGCTCGGCATCGGCCGGGCTCTACATCATGTATGCCGCCCATTTCTCGGCCATGGCGCCGAGCACCAATACGGGTTCGGCGACGCCTGTCGGCCTCGGCGGCGAACCGGCGGGCGAAGACGGCGGCGACACCTCGAACGAGGCCTCCATGCGCGCCAAGGTGATCGAGGACGCGGTCGCCTATATCCGCGCCCTGGCCGAAGAGCGCGGCCGCAACGCCGAATGGGCCGAGGATGCCGTGCGCCCGCCCTCGGCCAATGTGCCCGCGCGCGAGGCGCTGGAGCTCGGTGTGATCGACATCGTGGCGCAGGACCGCGCCGATCTCCTGGCACAGCTGGACGGGCGGACCGTCGAGACGGCTTCGGGTCCTGTGACGTTCGAGACCGCGGACTTGGCCTTCGACCGGGTCGAGCCGACCCTCGTGCAGGAGATCCTCTCCTTCTTCGCCGATCCGAATGTCGCGGCGATCCTGATGACGCTCGGCGTGACGGGGCTGATCGTCGAGCTGTGGAACCCCGGCAGCATCTTTCCCGGCCTGATGGGCGCGATCTGCCTTCTCCTCGCCCTCTACAGCTTCCAGGTCCTGCCCTTCGAGGGCGTCTATCTCGCCCTCCTCCTGCTCGGCGCCGTCCTGATGACGGTCGAGGCGTTCACGCCGACCTTCGGCCTCGTCGGCCTCGCCGGGCTGATCCTGCTCGGCATCGGCCTCTATTTCCTCTTCCCGGGCGAGCTTCGGATCGCCCTCTGGGTGGTCGCTGGCCTCCTCCTGCTTGCAGCGGCCTTCCTGGGCACCGCGCTTCTCACCTTCATGCGCACGCGCCGGCGCAAGCCGATGACGGGCGACGAGGCGCTGCCCGGGCACGAGGCCCGGGTCGATGTCTGGGAAGGCGATTCGGGCTGGGTGATCCTCGATGGCGAGCGCTGGCGCGCGCGCGCCGCGGCGGTCCTCGCGCCCGGCGACCAGGTCGTGGTGACCGAGGCCGACGGGCTCGTTCTCGACGTCGTCCCGCTGCGGTCGCTCGGCGGAACCCCCCGCCGCACCCCCGCCCAGCCCGACCCGGCACCGCACAGCTGATCCGCAAGGCGAAAGGACACCCGCATGCCCATCATCTTCTTCGCGATCGTGCTGGCGGTCGTCATCCTGTTCGCGGCCGTCAACATCCTGAAGGAATACGAGCGCGGCGTCGTCTTCACGCTCGGCAAGGTGTCGCGGCGCGGCGCGGGTCCCGGCATCGTCTTCATCCTGCCGGGCATCCAGACCATCCAGAAGATCGACATGCGGACCCTGGTCCATGACGTGCCGAGCCAGGACGTAATCAGCCGCGACAACGTCTCGGTGAAGGTCAACGCCGTCATCTATTACCGCGTGGTCGACGCGGTGAAGGCGACCGTCCAGGTCGAGAACTACAAGGGCGCGACCAGCCAGCTCGCCCAGACCACGCTGCGCTCGGTCCTCGGCAAGCACGAGCTCGACGAGATGCTGCAGGAGCGCGACAAGCTGAACCGCGACATTCAGGTCATCCTCGACGAGCAGACCGAGGCCTGGGGCATCAAGGTCGCCAATGTCGAGATCAAGCATGTCGACGTCGACCCCTCGATGATCCGCGCCATCGCGCGGCAGGCCGAGGCCGAGCGCGAACGTCGCGCGAAGATCATCCTGGCCGAAGGCGAGCATCAGGCCGCCGCCAAGCTCGCCGAGGCCGCCGCGATGCTGGCGAAGGAGCCGAGCGCCATGCAGCTGCGCTATCTGAACACGCTGCAGGAGATCGCCGGCGACCGGACCAATACGATTGTCTTCCCCTTCGCGCCCGACGAGGTGGGGCAGCTCCTGAAGCGCTGATCACGAAAGCGAGATCAGGAAGTATTTGTCCGCTAAATGGTTTTTCCTCATAAGGCCCGGATGGACCGAGGGATGAGAGACTATCTGCGGGAGGGAACGCGCACCGCCCACGAGGCGGTGGATGCGGTCTTCGGCCGTTTCGACCTGACGCGGCGGGAGGGCTATACCGCCTTTCTGCGCGCGCATTACCGGGGCCTCTTCGGCCTGCCGCTCGACCCCGCTCCCTTCGGCCTCAAGCCTCTCGGGCTCATGGAGCTCGTCGCAGCCGATCTCCGGACCCTCGGCGAACCGCTTCCCGCGCCGCTGCCTGCGCCCCGCTTCTCGGGCGAGGCGGAAGCGCTCGGGGCCTATTACGTCGTCGCCGGCTCCCGCCTCGGCAGCCGCCTGCTGGCGCGGCAATGGCGCGAGGGCGCGGACGGCGTGCTTCTGTCGGCGGGCCGCTATCTGAGCGACGAGGCATCGCATGACGCCTGGCGGGATCTGACCGCATTCCTGCGCCAGGAGGGGGCGATGCGCCCCTCTTCGGTCCTCGACGGCGCCTTGCGCACATTCGATCATTTTCATAGCGCAGGCCTTGCCGAACAGGGCAACGAGGCCGTCTCCGCATGAATGAAGTGCTCGAAAAGCAGGCGGTGCCCGACGCCGATCTGACGAACTGCGACCGCGAGCCCATTCATATCCCGGGCGGAATCCAGCCCTTCGGCGTGCTGGTGGCGATGTCCTCGGACTGGATCGTGGCGGCGGCATCCAGAAACGTCTCCGACGTCCTGCCGGTCGCGCATGAGGATCTGATCGGCTCGCGCCTGTCGGATTATCTCATCGGAGAAGCGGCCGAAGCCATTGCCGACCGGATGCGGCAGCTCGGCTTTCCCGATGCGGTCGAACGGGTCTTCCAGCAGCGCCTGATCGAGGGCGGGCGCCCCTACGACATGGCGATCCATGTCTCCGGCTCCCGCATCGTCATCGAGATGGAGCCGAGCCAGGGCGGAAGGACCGGACATGACGCAAGCCGCATCCGCCCCCTGATCGACCGCCTCAACCGCGCCAGGACGCCGGTCGAGATGTGTGACATCGGCGCGCGGCAGGTCCAGCTCCTCACCGGCTTCTCGCGAGTGATGATCTACAAGTTCGCCGAAGACGGAGCGGGCGAGGTCGTTGCCGAGGCCAGGGCCGACCATCTCGAACCCTTCCTCAATCTCCGCTACCCGGCGACGGACATCCCGAAGCAAGCGCGCGCCCTCTATCTGCGCAACCTCCTTCGCATCATGCCGGACGTTTCGCTGACGCCCGTGCCGGTCGAGCCCTATCTCGATCCCGACGGCAAGCCGCTCGATCTGTCGCTGAGCACGCTCAGGGCGGTCTCTCCGGTCCATATCGAATATCTCAGAAACATGGGCGTGGGCGCGTCCATGTCGATCTCGATCATCCAGCGCGGCAAGCTCTGGGGCCTCATTGCCTGCCATCACGACAAGGCGCGCGTGCTGCCCTACTCGACCCGAACGCTCTGCGAGCTGTTCGGACAGTTCTTCTCCTACGCGCTCGAACAGAAAGAAGCCGACCTCGAGCGGGTTCTCGCCGAGCGGACGCGCGCGTCGCATCAGGCCCTGTCGATGATTCTCGCCGAGGGCGGCGATTTCAGCGAGAATTTCGATCAGTTCGCCAAGCATCTAGGCAGCGTCATCCCCTTTGACGGGCTCGCCCTTTCGCTCGACGGCGAGATCCAGACGAGCGGCAGCAAGCCGGCCGAGGACGATATCCGGGCCATCATCCGCTTCCTCAACCGCGGCAGCGCGAGCGAGATCTTCGCCACTGACCATCTCGCCGGGCACCTGCCCGAGGCGGAACGCTATGCGGACCGGGCGGCGGGCATTCTCGCGCTGCCGATCTCGCGCACCCCGCGCGACCACCTGATCCTCTTCCGGCAGGAGGTCGCGCGCACCGTGACTTGGGCGGGACGGCCGGATAAGGCGGTCGAGGAGGGCCCAAGCGGCCCCCGCCTCAGCCCCCGTAAGAGCTTCGCCGCATGGCAGGAAGCCGTTGCGGGACGGTCGGAGCCCTGGAGCGCTGCCGAACGGGCTGCCGCAGAGGACCTGCGCGTGACCATGCTCGAAGTGATCCTGCGCCTGTCCGACGAGGCGGCGCGGGAACGCAAGGCAGCACAGGAGCGCCAGGAGCTGCTCATCGCCGAGCTCAATCACCGCGTGAGGAACATTCTGAACCTCATTCGCGGCCTCGTCAGCCAGTCGCGGGGCAATGCCGAAACGCCCGAAGACTTCATGGACACGGTCGGCCACCGCATCCAGGCGCTGGCCCGCGCCCATGACCAGGTCACGGAAAAGCAGTGGCAGGCAGGATCGCTTTGCGATCTCATCGAGACCGAGGCCAAGGCCTATTGCGACGAAAAGAGCGACCGGGTGGAGGTCCGCGGCCCCGATGTCCTGATCGAGCCGCTCGCCTTCACCACGGTGTCACTGGTGATCCACGAGCTGCTCACCAATGCGATGAAATACGGCTCCTTGTCGGACTCCCGCGGCTCGGTCCAGATCGATCTGGCGCTGAACGAGACCGGCGCGCTGGTGCTGGAATGGCAGGAGCGGAACGGTCCCCCCGTGCAGGCGCCGAAGCGGCGCGGTTTCGGCAGCACCATCATCGAGCGCTCGATTCCCTTCGATCTCAAGGGCCAAGCCGAGCTGACCTATGAGCTGTCGGGCCTGCGCGGCCGGTTCGTCATTCCCGCGGGGTGTGTCGCCGGAACGCGACAGGACCGGGCCGGACCCGGTGACGCGGCGGGTCCGGCAGCAGAGGCCGGGCTGCATGGCCGGGTGCTGATCGTCGAGGACAACATGATCATCGGCCTCGACGCCGAGATGATGGCGCAGGACCTCGGCGGCGAGGAGGTGGTGCTGACCTCGAGCGTCGGCGACGCGCTTTCGGCAATCGAGACGGAGCGTCCGGACTTCGCGCTCCTCGACGTCAATCTCGGATCGGAGACCAGCCAGCCCGTCGCCGAGCGCCTCGAGCAGGACGGCGTGCCCTTCGTCTTCGCCACCGGCTATGGCGAGGCGGACAGCTTCACGAGCGAATTCGACGTTCCGATCCTGCGCAAGCCCTATGTCGTCGATGCCGTCCGCAAGGCCTTCGCCGAGGCGCAGCGCGCCTGACGGTCAGCTCCAGTCCGGCAGGACGATTCTCGATTGCCGCGCATAGACATCCATGTCTCTGCGCAGCGAGCCCTCCGCGCCATCTTCCGCACGCTCGAGCCAGGACCTAAGGGCCGCCAGGTCGACGGTGCGGATCATCGCCTTGAGCGGGCCGATGGCGGAAGCGGTGACCGAGAGGGATCGCAGGCCGAGCCCCAGAAGGGCGAGCGCCATGAGGGGATCGGAGGCCTGCTCGCCGCAATAGCCGATCGGCTTGCCCGCCGCCTGCGCCTCGCGGGCGGCATGGCCGACAAAGCTGAGAAATCCCGAACAGAGCGGATCGTAGCGGCGGGACACCCGCTCCGATTCCCGGTCGGCGGCGAAGAAGAACTGGGCGAGGTCATTGCCGCCGATCGACAGGAAATCCGCCTCCTCGGCGATCCGTCCCGCCTCCCATGCCGCGGCGGGAATCTCGATCATCGCCCCGACCAGGACGCGCTCCGGCAGGCTTTTCCCCATGCGCTCGCGGCGCGCGAGCTCCTTGCCGAGGACGCCGCGCGCGGCGCGCACTTCCCTGCAGGCGGTCACGAGCGGCAGGAGGACGCGAAGCTCCCGCCCGTCGGCCGCGGCGATCAGCGCCCGCACCTGCGTGCGCAGAAGGCCTTCGCGGTCGAGCGACAGCCTGAGGCCTCGCCACCCCATGGCCGGATTGGCTTCTGCGGGATGCAGCATGTAGCCGCCGCGCTTGTCCGAGCCGATATCGGCCGTGCGGAAGACGACGGGCTTGCCCCCCGCCGCATCCAGGATTTCCCGGTAATGGGCCTCCTGCTCGGATGCGGTGGGCAGGGTCGAGCCGATCAGGAATTGCAGTTCGGTCCTGAACAGCCCCACGCCGCTCGCGCCGGTCTCTCTCAGATGGGGCATGTCGAGGACGAGGCCCGCATTCATCTGGAGGTCGATCTCCACGCCGTCGAGCGTGCGGGCCGGGCTATCGCGCAGCGCCGCATAGTCCGCGAGCCGCGCCGAACGCAGTTCGCGTCTCTGCTCGTAGGTGCGGATGAGGTCGTCGGGCGGGCGCAGATGCACCTCGCCGTGATCGCCGTCGACGATGATCGTGTCGCCCGTGCGCGCGCTCTCGACGATCTGCGGCACGCCCGAGACGAAGGGCAGGCCGAGCGTGCGGGCCACGATGGCCGCATGGCTCGTTCCCCCGCCATCGCCCAGGACCAGCCCCGCCAGCCGGTCGCGGTCCAGCTCCAGAAGCTCGGCCGGCCCGAGCGTGTCGGCCAGGAGGACAGCATTCTCCGGCAGGGGCGGAGGCCCCTCCCCGCCATTCAGGGCGCGGATCAGGCGACGAGAGAGATCCTCGAGATCATGCAGCCGTTCGCGGATATAGGGATCGGGCGCGGCCCGCATCCGCTCGCGGTTTTCCGCCTGCACCTGCTCCACGGCAGTCTCGGCGGTCAGCCCCGCGAGCACCTTCTCCTCGAGCCTGCGGACCCAGCCGCGGTCATAGGCGAAGAGGCGGTAGACCTCGAGCACGTCGCGGGAAATGCCCGAGAGCTGGGCATCGGACGCGATCATCTCGTCGACGGATTTCTGAAGGCCTGCGATCGCGTTCTCGAGCCGCTCCTTCTCGGCCGCGACCGAGTCGGCGAAGACCTTGTGCTCGCGCAGCCCCGGCTCGAGCAGCGCCACGGTGCCGGTGACGATCCCCGGCGACACGCCGGTGCCGACCGCATCCTCCGGCGCGGCGAGAAGCGCCCGCGCGCTTTCGGTATCGGCCTCGTCGAGAAGGCCGCCGGCCTGCACGATCTCGGCGAGAACGGTGGCGACGATCTGCGCGGCCTCCGTCTCGTCCTCGGAATAGCGCCTGTGGGCGCGGTTCTGCACGACGAGCACGCCCAGAACATGGCCGGACCGGACGATCGGCACGCCCAGAAAGGCGTGGAGCGGGTCCTCCCCCGTCTCCGCCTTGTAGGAAAAGGCCGAATGAGCCGGTGCGTCGCGCACGGCGAGCGGCTTCTTGTCCTGCGCGACCCGCCCGACCAGCCCCTCGCCCCAGTTGAGGCGGGTTTCGTGGACCGCGCGGGGGTTCAGCCCCTCCGTCGCGAAAAGCTCGAGCGCATCGTCGGTGCGGCGGACATAGATCGAGCAGACATCCGCGACCATGTTCGCCGCGATGGCGCGGACCAGCGCATTCAGCCGCGCTTCCGGCTCGGTCTCCTCGGCCATGATCTCGCGGAGCCGCTTGAGCAGGACGCGCGGCGATGACCGGGGCCGAGGGACATAGCCCGTCGACGAAGAGACGCTCACGACACGGCGCCCGCCATCTCGGAACGGACCGCGCCGAGGCCGAAGGCGTCGTGAAGGGCGCGCACGGCGAGTTCCGTGTATTCGGCCGGGATCAGCACGCTGATCTTGATCTCGGAGGTCGAGATGTTCTGGATGTTGATCCCGCGCTCGGCCAGCGTCTCGAACATCTTCGCGGCGATGCCGGTGTGGTCGTTCATGCCGACGCCGATGATCGAGACCTTGGAGACGTTCTGGTCGGCCAGCACATCGGTGTAGCCGACCTGGTCCTTCACCTCGGCCAGATGGGCCAGGGCCCTGGCGAGGTCCGCCTCCTTGAGGGTGAAGGAGACGTTGGCCGATTCGCCGGCGCGGGCCTGCGACTGCACGATCATGTCGATATTGACCTTGGCGCCCGCCAGGCCCGCGAAGATCATGGCCGACTTGCCCGGCGTGTTCGGAACGCCCAGCAGGGATATCTTCGCTTCGGCGCGGCTCGGCACGACGGCGGAGACGACTCTTCTTTCCATAATGGCCTCCTCATCGACGATCAGCGTGCAGGGCGCGTCGGCCCGCGGTTCCTCGAGGCTCGACAGGACCCGGATCGGCACGCCGTGATTCATGGCGAGGCCGACCGAACGGGTCTGCAGGACCTTTGCGCCCAGCGACGCCATTTCCAGCATCTCCTCGAAGGAGATCTGGTCGAGGCGCCTGGCGCCCGGGACGATTCGCGGGTCGGTCGTGTAAACGCCGTCGACGTCAGTGTAGATGTCGCAGCGCGCAGCATCCAGTGCGGCAGCCAGTGCGACGGCAGTCGTATCCGATCCGCCCCGACCGAGGGTCGAGATGCGCCCGCCCGGCGCGACACCCTGGAAACCTGAGACGACGGCGATCTCTCCGGCATCGAGCGAGCCGCCCAGCCGCTCCGAATCGATGCCTTCGATCACGGCCGCGCCATGGGTGGCATCGGTGCGCAGGCCCACCTGCCATCCCTGCCAGGAGCGGGCCTTGAGCCCTTCGCGCTGCAGGACGAGCGCGAGAAGGCCCGCGGTCACCTGCTCGCCGGTCGATACCACGGCGTCGTAATCGGGCGTCCGGCTGACATCGCCGCCGCCCGCCCTGCGGGTGAGGTCGACGAGGCGATTGGTCTCGCCCGCCATGGCCGAGACGGTGACGCAGATTTTCTTGCCTTCGGCCACCTGCGCCCGGACATGGCGCGCCACGCGCTCGATCCGGTCAAGATCTCCGACCGAAGTGCCGCCGAACTTCATGACCAGGCGGTCGTCCCTGCGGCCGCGCGGTGTCTGTCTCGCCTCAGGATGCGTCACGGCCGTACTTGGTCTCCTCCTCCGACGGGTCTAGCTACGAGAAGGCTATGACGCCTGCAAGACGAGAGCCCGAACACATGGCGAACGAAAGCCTCCCCGGCGCGACGACCATCGACGACGCGGAAATCGAGAAATTCTCGGCCATGGCCGCCGAGTGGTGGGACCCGTTCGGCAAGTTCAAGCCGCTGCACAAGTTCAACCCCATAAGGCTCGGCCTGATCCGCGACCGCATCTGCGAGCATTTCGGCCGCGATCGCCATACGAAGAAACCCCTAGAGGGCCTGCGGCTCCTCGATATCGGGTGCGGCGGCGGGCTCGTCTGCGAGCCGATGCGGCGCCTCGGGGCCGAAGTCGTCGGCATCGATGCGGCGGAGCGCAATGTGAAGACCGCAATGGCCCATGCCCGCGAGACAGGCCTCGACATCGACTATCGCGCGATGACGGTCGAGGCGCTGGTCGAAAGCGGCGAGGCCCCCTTCGATGCCGTCCTCAATCTCGAAGTCGTCGAGCATGTCGCCGATGTGGACCTGTTCCTCGGCAAATCGGCGCAGCTCGTGAAGCCGGGCGGGCTGATGGCGCTCGCCACGATCAACCGCACCTTCAAGGCGCTGCTGACCGCCAAGATCGGCGCGGAATACGTGCTGCGCTGGCTGCCTGCGGGCACGCACGATCCGCGTAAATTCGTCCGCCCCGACGAGGCGGGCCGCGCGCTCGAAGCGGCCGGCATGACGCTCGAGGCGGTCAAGGGCGTCAAATACATGCCGGTCCTCGACAGCTGGCGGGTCAGTGACGACGCGAGCGTCAACTACATGATCTTCGCGACCAAGCCCGCCGCCCCTCAGGGAGCGGCCTGACCGCAGCGGGTCCACGGCCGGCAGCCCCGTCCTTGCGCACTGGTGACGAGGCGGCCGCGCGTCAGGAGGGCCGGCCCGCCGCGCGCGATGGTCTCCGCCGTGAGCAAAAGAGCATCGCAGCTTCCCGCGAGGGCTTCGGGCGCCCAGCCGGCATAGACCACGACCTGCGCCTCCCGGCAGGCCTGCGCCGCCGCCTCGGGGCTCTGCGCCACCGCCAGCCGCCCGCCATCCGGAAGAACAGCCGAACAGGCGGGCGCATCGCATTCGCCGAATTTCGGCTGGTCCCGGATGACCGGGTCGATGCCGAGCGTGCGCATCCAGACCTCGGCGGAGAACCGGTCGCGGCGCCGCGAGAGGAGCGAGAGGCGCAAGCCCTCGCCGGTCGGCGTGCGGACGCCGACCTGCCGGGCTTCCCGCCCGATGAAGGCGTCCGGCGGGACCGCGCTCTGCGCCATGAGCGCCGCGAGCGGCAGGAGGAGCAGGCCCGCCAGGCGCCAGGGCGCCGCAGACAGGCAGAGGACGAGAAGGCTCCCGATCACGAGGAGGAAGGCGAGGAAAGGCGGCTGGGGCACGAGCTGCACCGCGTGGGGCAGGTCCTCGAACCACCCCGTCACGGCGAGAAGGATCTCGAGCCCCCGCCCGACGATCCACCAGAGCGGCCCGTCCAGCCCAAGCGGCATGAGGAGGAGGCCCAGCACCGCAGCGGGCATGACGATGACGGTCACAAGCGGCATCACCGCCATGTTTGCCGGAAGCCCCCAGGTGGCCACCCGGCCGAAATGGTAGGCGGCGAAAGGCGCGGTCGCGATACCGGCGAGGAGGCTGGTCATGAACAGCCCGCCGAAGAAACGCCCTGTCCGACCCGCTCCCGTCGCCCCCGCCGCAGCGCCGCTCCCGCGCCGCTCCCAGGCCTCGAAGGCCGCGACGAGGATGGTCACGGCCATGAAGGACATCTGGAACCCGGCCGACACGGCGGCTTCGGGCCGAATGAAGAGAACGACGAGAGCGGCGAGCGCGACATTGCGCAAGGACAGGGCCCGGCGGTCGAACAGGATGGCGGTGAAGGTAATCGCAGCCATGACGAATGCGCGCTGGGCGCTGATCGGGGCGCCGGACAGGACGAGATAGCCTGCCCCGCCGAGAAGCGCCCCTGCCGCCGCCCATTTCTTGATGGGGTATTCCAGAGCCAGCCACTCCGAGCGCACCAGGAGCCAGCGCAGGCCGAAGAAGAGAAAGCCGCAGACGAGCCCCATATGCAGCCCCGAGATCGCCAGGAGGTGGGCGAGCCCCGTATCGCGCAGCCGCTCGACGATCTCTTCTGGCACCCGTTCGCGCTTGCCGGTGACGAGCGCCGCGGCGAGCCCGCCAGCCGTCTCGCCGCTCAGGCGCTGCACCCTGTCGGCGACCGCTTCACGCAGCCGCTCGATCCGGGCGCCGAGGCCCGGGCGCGCCGCCTCTTCGATGACCCGGGCGCCGGTATAGCTGTAGCCGACGCCGCCGATCCCCTCGAACCAGAGCTGGCGGGCATAGTCGTAGCCGCCCGGCAGAGCGGGCGGCGGCGGGGGCGAGAGGACGGCGCGCAGGCGCACCCGGTCGCCGGGCTCGGCGGATGTCGGACGCCCGCGCCAGGTGATCCGCACGCGCTTCGGCGTGCGTTCGGGCGCGAAGGCGGCGATCCGCTCGACGCGCACCGTATAGCGTCTTCCGCTATCGCGCTTTTCGATCTCTTCGAGCACGCCTTCGACGGTCACGGGCGGGGTTTCGCGGGTCAGCACCGGCGCGGCGACGCTGGCGCTGCGCAGATCGATCAGCGTGAAGCCGAGCATCACGAAAGCTGCCATCCGGCAGGCGAGCCGGAGGCGCTGGCGGTCCCGGCGGCTGCCGATCCACCACCCTGCGATGCCCGCGGCCAGCAGGGCCGGTCCGGCCAGGGCCGGCGGGTCCCGCGGCAGGAAGAGCCACAGAGCGATGCCGGCGATCATGAAGAGCGGCGCAGCAAGAAGGAAACGCTGCGCCTCGCGCCCGGCCCAGTCGCGGGCGGTGCGCACGATCGCCTGAGGCAGGGTGTCCCCTGCCTGCCACCGCTTGGCAGTGCCCGCCGCCGCTCCTATCACCGTCCCGCTCCCAACCAAGGATACCCATGCCCGATACGCCCATCGTGACACGCTTCGCGCCTTCGCCCACAGGCTACCTGCATATCGGCGGCGCCCGCACGGCGCTGTTCAACTGGCTGCTCGCCAGAGGGAAGGCGGCGCCCGAAGGGTCGAAGTTCCTGCTGCGCATCGAGGACACGGACCGGGCGCGCCACGACGAGAGCGCGGTGGAGGCGATCCTCGGCGGCCTCCGCTGGCTCGGGCTCGACTGGGACGGCGAGCCGGTCAGCCAGCATGCCAATCAGGAGCGCCATGCCGAGGTGGCGCGGCAGCTCCTCGCCGAAGGCAAGGCGTACAGATGCTGGCTTCAGGGCGAAGCGCTCGATGCCGCCAGGGCCGAGGCGCGGGAAGCGAACACCCGCTTCACCAGCCCCTATCGCGAAGGCGGCGAGGAGGACGGGCCCTACTCGATCCGCCTCAAGGCGCCGCTCGAAGGCGAGACGGTCATAGATGACGCCGTCCAGGGCGAGGTCCGCTTTCCCAATGGCGCGCTCGACGACGTGGTGCTTCTGCGCTCTGACGGGACGCCGACCTATATGCTCGCGGTCGTGGTGGACGACCGCGACATGGGCGTGACCCATATCGTGCGGGGCGACGACCACCTGACCAATGCCGCCCGGCAGAAGCACATCTATGACGCGATGGGCTGGGACGTGCCGCTCTTCGCCCATGTGCCCCTCATCCACGGCCAGGACGGCAAGAAGCTGTCCAAGCGCCATGGCGCCCTCGGCGTCGAGGCCTATGCCGAAGAAGGCTTCTCGCCGGAGGGCCTGTTCAACGCCCTCCTCAAGCTCGGCTGGAGCCATGGCGACGACGAGGTCATCACGCGGGACCAGGCGCTCGAATGGTTCTCGCTGTCGGGCATCGGCAAGGCCGCGGCAAGGCTCGACCCCGACAAGATGAAAAGCCTCAACGCGGCCCATCTCTCGGCGCTGCCCGACGAGGAGTTCGTGAGCCGCGCCCTGCCCTTCCTGGACGAGCCGCCCACCGATGCGCAGCGGGACATGCTCGCGCGGGCGGCCCCCTTCCTCAAGCCGCGCTGCCAGCTTCTGACGGATATCGGACCCGCTGCGGCCTTCCTCCTCCTCTCCCGCCCCTTCGAGGTGACGGGCAAGGCGGCCAAGCCGCTCAAGAAGGAGGCGGCGGGCGATGTCCTGCGCGGCGTGCGCGAGAACCTCGAAGGCGCCGAGGACTGGTCCGCGGCGGCGCTCGACCTGCGCCTTCAGGCCTTCGCCGAGGCGCAGGGCCTGTCCTTCGGCCAGGTCGGCCCGCCAGTGCGGGCGGCGCTGACCGCCGGGCATCCCTCCCCTTCGCTCGGCGAGACGCTACATGCCCTAGGACGGGATGAAGCGCTCGCGCGCCTTGCGGACCGGCTGTAGCTCGGTATTGTCGCGCCGCACAAAGACACGATCCTTTCGGGGCCTTCTTCGCCCCGCCGACGCTGCGATCGGCCTCCTGCCGGGCGCGCTCACAATCGGAGACTGACGATGGAATCAAAGCTCAACCAGACCGACACGGCCTCGATCGAGGGGAACGACTTTCCCGTCTACTCCGGCACGCACGGCAATGACGTCATCGACATTCGCGGCCTGACCAAGGCGACGGGCAAGTTCACCTTCGACCCGGGCTTCACCTCCACGGCCTCGTGCGAAAGCCAGATCACCTTCATCGACGGGAACGAGGGCACGCTCCTCTATCGGGGCTACCCGATCGAGCAGCTGGCCGAGAACTCCGACTCCATCGAGACGGCCTATCTCCTGCTCAACGGCGAGCTGCCGAACCATGATGAGTGCGTGGAGTTCAGGGACGCCATCACCTATCACACGATGGTCCACGAGCACTTCAAGCAGTTCTTCAACGGCTTCCGCCGCGATGCCCACCCGATGGCGGTGATGTGCGGCGCGGTCGGCGCGCTCTCGGCCTTCTATCACGACTCGACGGACATCAACGATCCGGAGCACCGCAAGATCGCGACGCACCGGATGATCGCCAAGGTGCCGACCATCGCGGCGATGGCCTATAAGTACATGGTCGGCCAGCCCTTCGTGCATCCGCGCAACGACCTGCACTATACCGAGAACTTCCTGCGCATGTGCTTCGCCGTTCCGGCCGAGGACTATCAGGTCAACAAGACGCTGTCCGCCGCGCTCGACAAGATCTTCATCCTGCACATGGATCACGAGCAGAACGCCTCGACCTCGACCGTGCGGCTCGCGGGCTCTTCGGGCGCCAACCCCTTCGCCTGCATCGCGGCCGGCATCGCCTGCCTCTGGGGTCCCGCCCATGGCGGCGCGAACGAGGCGGCGCTGCGCATGCTGATGGAGATCGGCACGCCCGACCGGGTCGGCGAATACGTCAAGAAGGCGAAGGACAAGTCCGATCCCTTCCGCCTGATGGGCTTCGGCCACCGGGTCTACAAGAACTACGACCCCCGCGCGAAGGTCATGCAGAAGGCCTGTCACGAAGTGCTCGACGCGGTCGGGGTCAAGGACCCGCTGCTCGACGTGGCGGTGGCGCTCGAGAAGATCGCGCTCGAGGACGACTATTTCGTCGAGAAGAAGCTCTATCCGAACATCGACTTCTATTCGGGCATCACGCTGCGGGCGCTCGGCTTCCCGACCGAGATGTTCACTCCGCTCTTCGCCCTCGCCCGCACGGTAGGCTGGATCGCGCAGTGGCAGGAAATGCTGTCCGATCCCAACCAGAAGATCGGCCGTCCCCGCCAGATCTACACCGGCGCGGCGCAGCGCGATTACGTGCCGATGCATCAGCGCTGATCTGCGAGACATCGCTCGGATCGAAGCCGCCGGCCCTCGGGTCGGCGGCTTTTTTTTCGGCAGAGGCGGCCTTCTCCGCCCTCTCGGGGGGCGGGACGGCGCGGAAGGGCCGCTCGAAGCGCCCACTCGTGCCTGTCCGTCACGACTGTCGGGAGCGACACGGCATTGTCGTTCATGCTGCATTGCAACATATCTTGGCTGGAGAGGTCAGACCCTCCAGCTGAAGAAGAGCCCGGAAGGGGGCACGACATGTTCAAGACCCGACATCCGTCAGACAGTCAGAGCAGGCAGGCCGCGGGACAGCCGCTGATCGCGGCTCTGTTTCTGGCGACGCTGGTCGCGGCGATCATCCTGCCGCTTCCCATTGCCGAGGCGCGCGAGAAGGCGTTCGCCGTCCTGGCGCTCATTCACGGCCTCGCTGCGACGCTGATCGTCTTCAACGGGAGCCTGACCTCTCCGGCCTCGGTCAACGCCCGGCGATGAGCTCTAGCGCCTGCCGGTGGCACCCGCCATTGGTCGCGAGGATGGAGCGGTAGGGCAGATCGGCCGTCTTGCCGTCGGCCTCCGTCACCTCGCCGCCGGCTTCTCGCACGAGGAGAATGCCCGCGCCGACATCCCATTGGTTCAGGTCGTGTTCCCAGAAGGCGTCGAAGCGCCCGCAGGCGACGAAGGCCAGGTCGAGAGCCGCCGAACCGAATCTGCGGATGCCCGCCAGCGCCTTCATCGGGGCGATCAGTTCCCGCGCGAACGCCTCGTGCCCCCGCTTGTCGCGGAACGGCAGTCCGGTCCCGAACACGAGTTCCTCAAGCGGCGCGTCCGCGGAGACGGCGATCGGCTCGCCGTTGAGCGTGGCGCCGCCGCCCTCGGTCGCGCAATAAAGCTCGCCCGCTGCGGGGTTGAGGACCACTCCGGCGACCGGCCGGCCTTGCCGCGTCAGCGCGATGGAAACCGAATAATGCGGAATGCCGTGCAGGAAATTGGTCGTTCCGTCGAGCGGGTCGACCACCCACTGATGGTCCGGGTCTTCGCCCTCGACGACGCCCCCCTCCTCCAGCAGCGCGCCGATCTCCGGCCAGTCCCCGCGCAGGATCCCGAAGATCGTCTTCTCGGCTTCGAGATCCGCGCTCGAGACGAAGTCGGATGGCTTCTTCTTGTCGACCGCCAGGCTTCCGAGGCGCGAAAAGCTCTCGGTGAGGCCCTCGCCGGCCGCCTCGGCGGCGCGGATCATCGTGTCGAGATAGGGGCGCAGCGATCCGCTCATGTCAGCTGGTTCTCGATCAGCGCGCCGAGCGGCTTGTAGTGCTCGTTATAGACTTTCTCATAGTGGTCGCGGTGCGCCGGATCGGGCGTGTATTCGGTTTCGAACCCCGCCCCCATCGCGGATTGCGCCCGATTGACGTCGCCGTGCAGCCCGGACGCCACGGCCGCAAACATCGCCGCGCCGAGCGCGCAGGTCTGCTCGGAGCGCGCCACCCGGATCGGCATGTCGAGGATATCGGCCATGATCTGCATGACGAGCGGTGATTTCTGGGCGACCCCGCCGAGCGCGATCACCTCCTCGATCGCCACGCCCTCCTCGCGGATGCGCTCGACGATCGCGCGGCTGCCGAAGCAGGTGGCCTCGACCAGGGCGCGGAAGATGCGCGGCGCATCCGAGCCCATGGAGAGGTTCGCAATGGCCCCCTTCACCGTCTGGCTCGCATCGGGCGTGCGCCGGCCGTTCATCCAGTCGATGGCGAAAATGCTCGACTCGCCGGGCTCTATCCGCGCCGCGGCCTCGCTCAGCATCCCGATCATCTCGTCCCTGAGCGCCTCGGCCTCCTGCGCATGGGACGGATCGCGCCGCGCCCGTTCCCGCAGGGGCCAGGCGAGAAGGTCCGCATACCAGGCGTAAAGATCGCCGAAGGCGGATTGGCCGGCCTCGAGGCCGATGAAGCCCGGCATGACCGAGCCGTCCACCTGGCCGCAGATCCCCGCGACGGTCCGGTCGCGCAGCTTGTCCTCGGGCACGATCATGATGTCGCAGGTGGAGGTGCCGATGACGCGCGACAGGCTGCCCGGGCGGATCTCGCCGCCGACCGCGCCCATGTGGCAGTCGAAGGCGCCTGCGCCGACGACCACGTCTTCGGTCAGCCCCAGGCGCCCGGCCCACTCCGCCGTCAGCTTTCCGACGGCCTGATCGTTCGTCAGCGTTTCGCGCGCGAAGGTCTCGCGGAACCCTGCGAGACGCGGCTCGATCGCCGTCAGGAAGCCTTCTTCGGGCAGGCCACCCCATTCCTCGGCCCAGAGGTTCTTGTGCCCGGCGGCGCAGCGCCCGCGCGGCATGTCCACAAGGCCCTGGCGCCCCGTCAGCAGGGCCGGCATCCAGTCGCAATGCTCGACGAAGGAACGGGCGGCCTTATGGACGGCGTCATTGTGCCGGAGGACATGGGCGGCCTTCGCCCACCCCCATTCGGAGGAATAGATCCCGCCGACATGCTTGAGATAGTCCGTGTTCCAGGTTCTCGCCGTCTTGTTGATGTGCTCGGCCTCCTCGACGGAGGTGTGATCCTTCCACAGGACGAACATCGCGTCGGGGTCGTCGGCGAATTCCGGCTTCAGGGCGAGCGGGACGCCGTCTTCGCCCACCATGCAGGGCGTCGATCCGGTCGTATCGAAGGACAGGCCGGCGACGCGCTGGCCGCTTCCCTCGCCCGCATCGGCGAGGACCTTTGACACCGCCTCTTCCAGCGCATCGAGATAATCCTGCGGATGCTGGCGGTACTGATCCTTGGACGGATCGCAATAGCGCTTCTCGGCCCAGCGCCTGTAGGGCGCGACGGCGCTCGCCAGGGCCTCGCCGCTCTCCGCGTCGACGAGCAGCGCACGCGCAGAGTCCGTGCCGTAATCCAGTCCCAGAACCAGCGTCCGTTCCGTCACCGCCTGGCCTCCTTCGTTCTTCGTCATTTCTGCCCGTAATAGGCATTCGGGCCGTGCTTGCGCTCGAAATGCTTGCGGACGAGATGGGGGTTCATGGTCGCGTCGCGATTGAGCTGTTCCGTCAGAACGCCCATGCGCGCGACCTCTTCGAGGACGACGCTGTTGCGGACAGCCTCGCCCGGACTGCGTCCCCAGGTGAAGGGGGCGTGGTTCTTGAGGAGGATGCCGGGAACGTGCAGCGGGTCGCGCTCGCCGATCGTTTCGGCGATGACATTCCCCGTCTCGTGCTCGAACTCGCTCTCGATCTCCTCCTGCCGCATGTCGCGGGTGCAGGGAATGTCCTCGGAGAAATAATCCGCCTGCGTTGTGCCTCGAAGCGGGATCGAACGGCCGGCCTGCGCCCAGGCGACCGCATGGGTCGAATGGGTATGAGCCACCCCGCCAATGCTTTCGAACGCCTTGTAGAGGACGAGATGGGTGGCCGTGTCCGAAGAGGGTTTCAGCTTTCCGTCCACGACCTTCCCGTCGAGATCGATCACCACCATGTCGTCCCTGGTCATGCCGTCATAGGGCACGCCGCTCGGCTTGATCACGACGAGGCCCCGCTCGCGGTCGATGCCGCTGACATTCCCCCAGGTCAGGATGACGAGGCCATGCCTGACGAGGTCGAGATTGGCGGCGAAGACCGCCTCTTTGAGATCGTCGATCGTGCTCATCTTGCTCTCCCGGCGCGCTTCCCGCGCCTCAGCGGTAATAGGCCTCGCCCGTCCGGATCTCGGATTTGAAGCTCTGGATCGTCGTGTCGTTCGAGATCGTCAGGAATTCGACGCCGACCATCTCGGCGAGATCGCGCATATGCTCCGCGTTCAGCGCCATCGAGAAGCCGGAGTGGTGCGCTCCGCCGGCATGGATCCAGGCAGCCGTCCCGGTCTCGAAGTCGGGCCGGGTCTTCCACAGGGCCGAAGCGACCGGCAGCTTGGGCATTTCGTGTGGCAGGGACAACACGTCCAGTTCGCCGCACACGAAGCGGAAGCGGTTGCCGAGATCGATCATCGCGACATTGATGGCTTCGCCTTCGGGCGCGGAGAAGATCAGGCGGACCGGGTCCTCCTTGCCGCCGATCGACAGCGGGTGGACGGCGACACGCGGCCGCCCCGCGGCGATGGTCGGGCAGACCTCGAGCATGTGGGAGCCGAGGACCAGGCCGCCGCTCTCGGCGAGGTGGTAGGTGTAGTCCTCCATGAAGGAGGTGCCGCCTTCCAGGCCGCTCGCCATCATCTTCATCACCCGGACGAGCGCGGCGGTCTTCCAGTCGCCTTCCGCGCCGAAGCCGTAGCCGTCCGCCATCATGCGCTGCGCGCCGATGCCGGGCAGCTGCTTGACGCCGTGCAGGATCTCGAAGGTGTCGGTGAAGCCGTGATAGCCGTGCTCGTCGAGAAAGCCGCGCAGGCCCAGTTCGATCCTCAGCGCGTCCGTCAGGGATGCGTGGCGCTCGCCGCCCGGGGCCAGCTCGTCCGGCACGTCATAGGCCTCCTGCACCGCTTCGACCTCGCGGCCGATCTGCGCATCGGAGACGCCCTCGACGAATGTGGCGAGATCTCCCAGGCCATAGCCGTCGACGGTGAGGCCGAGCTTGATCTGCGCCTCGACCTTGTCGCCTTCGGTGACCGCGACCTGGCGCATATTGTCGCCGAAGCGCGCGATGCGCGTGGTGCGCAGGGCCTGGCGGCCGACGGCCGAGCGGGTCCAGCCCCCGATCCGGGAGAGGACCGACGGGTCCTTCCAGTGCCCGCAGACCACCTTGCGGTCGATCCTGAGGCGGCTGCAGATATAGCCGAATTCCCGGTCGCCGTGGGCGGACTGGTTGAGGTTCATGTAGTCCATGTCGATGTCGGACCACGGGATCTGCGCGCCATGCTGCGTGTTCAGCTGCATGAAGGGCTTGTCGAGCGATTGCAGCCCGCCGATCCACATCTTCGCCGGCGAGAAGGTGTGCATCCACAAGATCAGGCCGACGCAGCTGTCATCCGCATTCGCGCGGCGGCAGACCTCCATGATCTCGCCGGGCGTCTTGACGACGCCCTCGAACGCGACATCGACCGGAATTTCGCTGGCATCGTGGAGATGGGCGGCGATTTCGCGCGACTGCGCGTCGACCTGCCTGAGCGTCTCCTCACCATAGAGGTGCTGGCTGCCGACGACGAACCACACCTTGTGCTGCTTGAGATCGGAAGTCGTCATTGTCTGGCTCCTCGGCCTGATGGACCCGCAGCGCCGCGCGCCGCTGTCGTTTTCTTCAAGGAAGGGAAGCGCTCGCCAGGAGCCGCTTCCGGCACTGTTGTCGAGGATCGGCCGTGCTCTACCAGAACACGACGTAGATCAGCGCGATGATCCCGACAATCACCGCGGAGTGGAACACGTCCCAGCCCGACCAGCTTTCGCGCACTTCCTGACGCTGTTCGGGCGTGGTCGAGCCGAGTGTCAGCCCGCCGAGTTCGGCGGCCGTCTTGGCCTTCGTCATCAGGCTGATCGCGATCATCACGAGGATCGTGAAGATCAGGAGCGCGCAGCAATAGTAGAGCCAGTTCATCGTCTGGATGCTGTTGAAGAACGCGTTCGACGTGGCGAGTTGCGGCGACAGGTCGAGCACCAGCCGGAGCATCCCGGCGCAGAAGCCGATGATCAGTCCGAAATAGCCCGCCTTGGGCGTGATCCGGCTCGAGAAGATGCCGAGGAAGAACACCGCCACGATCGAAGGCGCGATCAGGCCCTGCACCTTCTGAAGCGCTTCGTAGAGGCTGTCGCCGAGCAGCGGGATGACGGGCACCCAGGCGACGCCGAGAAGCACGACGACCGCCGTCGCGATCCGGCCCACATTGAGGTAGTGGTGCTGCGTCCGGCCGGGCCGCATCCGCTCGTAGAAGTCGACGGTGAAGAGCGTCGCCGACGAGTTGAACAGCGAGGCGAGCGAGCTCATCAGCGCCGCGATCGCTCCGCCGAGCACGATCCCCTTCACGCCGGCAGGCAGGAGCTCGCGGACCAGGACGGGGAAGGCCGCGTTCGGTCCCGCGGAGAGGTCCAGCAATCCTTCCTCGGCGAGCGCGAAGGCGATCATGCCGGGCACCAGGAAGATGAAGACCGGGAAGAGCTTGAGGTAACCGCCGAAAATGGCGCCCCGCCGAGCCTGGGTCATGTTCCGGGCGGACAGCACCCTCTGGACGATGTACTGATCGGTACACCAGTACCAGAGGCCGATGATGATCGAGCCGCCGATCACCGCCGGCCACGGGAATTCCGGGTCGTCGGCCGGGCGGAAGAGATGCATGCGCTCGCCGGACACCTCGCTCATCGTCGCCCAGCCTTCGAGAAGCCCCTGCCCCGCGCCGAGCTGCGTCAGGCCGGCGAAGAGAATGATGATCGAGCCGAGAAGCAGGACGGGGGTCTGCAGGACGGACGTCCACAGGACCGCCTTCATGCCCCCGACGACCGTGTAGATCCCGGTCAGGATGACCAGGCCGATCGCCGCGATCCAGAAGAAGTCGACGCCGAACATCCGGTCGATCCCGAAGATTTCCTGGATGGCGAGCCCGCCCGCGAACACCGTCACCGACACCTTCGTCAGGACATAGGAGACGAGCGAGATGAAGGAGAAAAAGGTTCGGGTTTCCGGCGAATAACGCCGCTCGAGGAATTCCGGGGTCGTGAAGATCCTTGTGCGCCAGTAGAAGGGCACGAAGATCCAGGCCAGCATCAGGATGATCCAGGACTGGAGCTCCCAATGGGCCATGGCGAAGCCGTTCTCCGCGCCCGCGGAGGCGAGGCCGACCAGATGCTCCGAGCCGATATTCGAGGCGAAGATCGACGCCCCGATCACCAGCCACCCCGCATTCCGCCCCGCGAGGAAATAGTCCTCGGTATCGTCTTCCTTCTGAAGAGCGACCCAGACCACGATGCCCAGAAGGGCAAGCATGAACAGGCCGAGCACGACCCAATCCAAAACGCCGAAACTCATTCTCGTTTCCTACCCAGCAAGGCGCTTCACGGCCTCTTTTGATGTTCGTCTTCCGGCCTCAGTCGATGGACGGCCAGCCGTCCTGCCCCCATGAGAGCGGCCGTATCCTCAGCGTCGGCCGGCCACCGGCCTCCGTGTCATAGGCGTGGTAGAGGATGTAGTCGCCGGACGGGCGCTGCAGCACCGCGTTGTGACCGGGCCCGGCGAACCGTCCACCCTCATCGGCAGCGGAAAGGACCTGCGTCCCCCCGCCCATCGTCATCGGAATGCCCTGGCGGTCGAGATAAGGGCCGGTCGGCGCCTCAGCGCGCCCGACCACGACATTGTAGGTGCTGTCCTCGCCGCGGCAGCAGAAGCCGCGCGATGCGAAGAGGTAGTAGTCGCCTTCATGCGCGACGATGAACGGCGCCTCGATCGCGTTCGGCGCGTCGATGGGCGCCTCCTCGTCCGTTTCGGCGTGCCGCTTCGCGATCGCGATCAGTTCGGCACCCTCCAGCGGCTTGCCGGTGGCGGGGTCCAGCTCGATGATCTTGAGGCCGGTCCAGAAGCTTCCGAACGACATCCAGTGCCGCCCCTCGCCATCGATCAGGATGTTCGGATCGATGGCGTTGAAGTCGTCCTCCGCGTCCGAGGCATAGACCATTCCCCGGTCGGTCCAGCCGAATCCGGGGTCGCTCTCATCGAGCGTCGGCGTGGTGACGAGGCCGATCGCCGAGCGGTTCTTTCCGAAGGTCGAGACCGAATAATAGACGCGGACCTCGTCTTCGGCCGCGATCACGTCCGGCGCCCACAGCCCGCGGGTTCCGGGCACGTAGTCGCGCGCCCATTCCGGCAAGTCCTGGAAGACGGCACCGTTCGCCGACCAGCGCCGGAGGTCCGGCGAGGTCCGCCATGCGATCAGGCCGGGCCCGTCGCCGAGATGGCTGGTGTTGAAGAGGTGGAAGCGTCCGTTGTCTTTCAGGACGACCGGGTCGTGCACCGGGGCGACATCCCCGCTGAGCGCCAGAGGCCCGTCCGCGCCCGCCGCGAGCAGACCGGCCAGCCCGGCGAGGATGAACGCCGCTCCCATTGCCATCTCAGAACCTCCGCTTGCGCTCGACCGGCATGTCTTGGGGCAGTCGGGCGCAAAGAGACAACGCGAAGTTATCCGGCTTCATCGCCAGCTTCCCTGACACTGCATAGTCGAGAGGTGGACGCCGCCTCCAGAGCGCAAACTGAGTTTTGTGAAGAGGCCCCCGTTGCAAACCTTTACAAAGGGAGCGCCGCTTGCAAATTCTTGCAATCGGTCGTGTGATCCGCGGATGGAGCAGGACCGCCCAAGCCGGACGCGCACCGAGACGACGATGTTCGACATCGCCAAGCTCGCCGGCGTATCGGAGGCCACCGTGTCGCGGGCCCTGTCCGGTTCTCCCCTCATCGCCGAGAAGACGCGCATGCGCGTCCTCCAGATCGCGAGGAGCGCGAACTACCACGTCAACATCAATGCGCGCAGCCTGCGCCAGAAGCGAACCCGTTCGATCGAGGTCCTGATCCCGCTGGCGACGCGCGGCCGTCAGCACATGTCGGCCCCCTTCTATCTCGACATGCTCGGCGCGCTTTCGGACGCGCTTTCCGATCAAGGCTACGATCTCCTCCTGACGAAGAAGGCGCCCTGGCTCGACGGGGTCGAGAAGAACTCGATCCAGTGCGGACGCGCCGACGGCATCATCATCATGGGACAGGGCCAGGATCTCGAGGCGCTTCAGCGCTTTGCCAGTATGTACCCGCAGATCGTCGTCTGGGGCGGCCACCTTCCCGACCACAATTACGTCGTGGTCGGAACGGACAATGTCTCCGGCGGGATGATGGCGACCGAGCACCTGATCGATGTCGGGCGGAAGGTGGTCGGCTTCGTCGGCGATCCCGCCGAGCCCGAAATCGCTCTCAGGCTCGAGGGCTATAAGAGGGCGCTCGCGGCCGCGGGCCGCAAGGTCGATGACGGCATCATCTTCGATGCGCCCTTTGACGGCCGCGAGGCCCGCGCGGCCGCGGAGCGCATCATCGCGGGCGGCGTGAACTTCGACGCGCTCTTCTGCGCGAGCGACGTCATCGCGATGAGCACGATGACCGCCCTGAGGCGGGCCGGCTTTTCGGTTCCGGATGACGTCGCGATCGTGGGATATGACGACATCCGCATGGCAGCGAATTTCGATCCCGCCCTGACGACGATCAGCCAGCAGATCGAGCGGGGCGGCGTGACCATGGTCGAGCTGCTCTTGAAACTGATCGATGGCGGCAATGCGCAGACCACTCTGCTTCCGCCCGAGCTGATCGTTCGGGAAAGCAGCATCGGCTGAACCCGATGGCATCCGCCATCGCAACGAGACGACCGGGGCGTCAGCGAGCGCGCCCGGCGAGAAGGAGGAGACTGGAATGATCAACTCGCTCAAGGCAGCGCTTGCCATCGGCACGGCGGCCGCGACCCTTCACTGCGCGGCCTTCGCGCAGCAGGGCCCGACCATACGGGTCTCGATCTCGGACGAAGCAGCCGGCGATCCCATCGAGCCGGAGGTCTATGGCCACTTCGCCGAGCATCTCGGCCGCGGGATCTATGGCGGCATCTGGGTCGGAGAGGACTCGGAAATTCCCAATACGAACGGCTATCGGAACGACGTCCTCGCAGCCCTTGAAGACCTCGAAGTGCCGGTCCTGCGCTGGCCCGGCGGCTGCTTCGCCGATGAATACAACTGGCGCGACGGCATCGGGCCGCGCGAGGAGCGCCCGGTCCGGATCAACACGCATTGGGGCTGGGTGACGGACGACAATGCGTTCGGCACTCATGAATTCCTCAATTTCGCCGAGCGGATCGGCGCGGACGCCTATGTCGCGGGGAATATGGGCTCCGGCTCGCCGCGCGAGATGAGCCGCTGGATCGAGTACATGACCTCGGACGAGGACACGACCCTGACGCGTGAGCGGGCGGAGAACGGCCGGGAAGAGCCCTGGGACGTGCCCTATTTCGGCGTCGGCAATGAGAGCTGGGGCTGCGGCGGCCACATGACGCCGGAATACTCGGCCGAGCTTCACAACCGCTATGCGACCTTCGTCGACACGCCTCCCGGCATGGACATGACGCGTGTGGCGACCGGAGCCAATGTCGACGACTACAACTTCACCGAAGTGCTGATGCGCGACGTGAAGCCCTGGCTCATGGATGCGGTCAGCCTCCACTACTACACCTTCCCGGGAAGCTGGGAGAACAAGGGCGCGGCGACCGGCTTCGACGAGGCGGCCTGGGCGAGCACGCTCAAGAACAGCCTGCGGATGGACGACCTCATCACCGAGCATGTCGCCCGCATGGACGAGTACGACCCCGAAGGCCGCGTGGCGCTCTATGTGGACGAATGGGGGACCTGGTACGACTCCGAAGAAGGCTCCACCCCCGGCTTCCTCTACCAGCAGAACTCGATCCGCGACGCCCTCGTCGCCGGCCTGACGCTCAACATCTTCCACCGGCATACCGACCGGGTGAAGATGGCGAACATCGCGCAGATGGTGAACGTCCTGCAGGCCTCGATCCTGACGGACGGGCCGGACATGATCCTCACGCCGACCTACCACTCGCTGATGATGTACAAGCCCTTCAAGGGCGCGACGCCGCTGGAGGTCGAATTCGATTCGCCGAACGTGGAGATCGGCGAGACCTCGATGCCGCATGTCGACGTCTCGGCAGCGCGGCAGGAGGACGGCACGGTGGTCCTGTCCATGGTGAACCTGTCGCCGGACGAGCCGGCGCGCATCCGCACCGGACTTCGAGGCAGCGTTGCGACAGGGCAGCTCCTGACAGCTGACGAGATCGACGCGCACAACACGTTCGAAGCGCCCGAAAGGGTCGTGCCGACCGACTTCACCGGGGAGGAAACCCGCTCCGGCCTGCGCTTCGAACTGCCGCCGCGCTCCCTCGCCGTCGTGACGGTCGACACCGAGTAGCTGACGGCCGGGCAGCGGGTCGCAAGCCCCGGTGCCCGGCGCCCTCTCCCGCAGCGCGAAGGGGCAGCGAAGCCCCTGCGCTGCGGGGACCGCAAACGTTTCCAACGTGACCAATGCGACAGGGGAAGCGTAGGTAACGAACAAAGAGCGCGGCGACGATCGCGTACAAAAACGGGGACGGAAACATGATCTTGAAGAGAATCGTCTACGCAACCGCGTCTTCTCTTGCCCTATCGGCGACAGGCGCGGCCCTGGCGCAGGTCGAGACCGACGCGGACGCCGACAGCCAGCAATTCGATGCGCCCGAAACGGACGTCATCGTCGTCGAGGGCATCCGGCAGTCGATCGAGCAGGGCCTCGAATTCAAACGCGGCTCCACCCAGATCGTCGACTCGATCGTCGCCGAAGATATCGGCAAGTTCCCGGACAACAACGTGATCGAGGCCCTTCAGCGGGTCACCGGCGTGCAGGTCACCAACCGGCAGGCCGGCGAGGCGTCCGCGATCACGATCCGCGGCCTTCCCGACGCCACCACGACCTGGAACGGGCGCAACGTCTTCACCGCCGGCGGCACCGCGCTCGCGCTTCAGGATATTCCCTCGACGCTGGTCAACCGGATCGACGTCTACAAGACCCGGTCGGCCGAGCAGATTCCCGCCGGCCTCGCGGGCCTCATCAACATCAGCACGCGGCGCCCTCTCGATACGGACGGGTTCGACCTGAACCTTCAGGGCCGCGCCTTCTACAACGAGCAGGGCGACAGCTGGACCCCGGCGGGTTCGATCCTGATCAAGGACACCTGGGACACGGATGCCGGCCGCTTCGGCGCCTCGGTCAATCTCAGCTATCAGTCGACCGAGTATCGCGACCAGCTGACCTTCGCCGGCGCCATGGTGCCTTTCGCGCCGCCGAACGATCCCCCTGCCGGATTCACTCCTCTCCAGCGCTATTTCGATGGCTGGCCGGTCGGGTTGCCGACGGGCTTGTCTTATGAAGAAGGCGCGACCCTGCCCGACGGCCGTCCTTACGTCCTGAGCCGGGACGCCATGATCAATACCGACGGCTATGGCGACCGCGAACGCCCGGCCGCATCGGCTGCCCTGCAATGGCAGCCCAATGAGGACACGACCTACACGCTCGAATATCTCTACCAGGGCTTCCGCAACGAGCTCTTCAACAACCTGCACTTCGCCTTCGTCGACTTCTGGGGCGCTCTCGGACCCAATCCGGCTGCGACAGCCGAATTCTATGACGGCACCAACATCATCTCCGAGCGTTTCGTCGGCGCCCCGGCCGGGTTTCAAAGCGGCGACATCACCAAGTCCAGCACGGACACTCATGCGGTCGGCTTCAACGCCGACTGGACGGTGCTCGACGGCCGCATGAACATCGTGTCCGACCTGTCCTATCAGGACAGCAAGTTCGACACGCAGTTCTTCGCCCAGCGCCTGGTGCCGGTGCAGAACCCTGACGCCCTCTTCATCGACTTCAACGCGGATGACGGTCTGCCCGCCTATACCTTCCTCGACATTCCCGAAGGCGGCTCGATTCTTGGCGGGGTGCCGGACAATTCCCACCTCACCGATCCGAACAGCTGGCTCGTCGGCGCGCTGTTCGACAACAAGGCAGCCAATACCGGCGACGGGCTCACCTTCATGACCGACGTCGATTACGACCTCGGCTGGGACGGAGACAGGCCGTGGAAGCAGATCAGCTTCGGCGTCCGCTGGGACCGCCGCGGCGCGACCGCCTCCGAAGTCGGTCAGCCGCAGGAATTCCCCGATCTCGGCGTCGTGCTCTCAGAGCTCGATCCGGACCTCCAGTATTATAACGAGAACTTCTTCGACGGCCGCGCGAGCATTCCGGAAAGCTGGGTGGTCAATAACGGATACTATCTCCTCGACAACCGGGATGCCGTCCGACAGCTCTATGCCGACAGGTTCCCCGATCTGAACGTCCTGTTCGAAGACGACCTCGACCTCTTCGAGACCTTCGATGTCGAAGAGACGACGATGGAGCTCTACGCCCAGATCGATGCCGAGCACGAGCTGTTCGGCCGTCCGTTGTCCTCGCAGTTCGGCGTGCGTCTGGTCGATCTCAACACCGAGATCGAGTTCCGGGACTATGGCGAGTTCCTCAACACCGGTCAGGCGCCGGTCACCTCGGTCGAAAAGGACGACAGGGAGATCCTGCCCTTCGCGCTCCTCACCTATAATGCGACCGACGACCTCCTGTTCCGGTTCAATTATGGCGAATCGATCCGCAGGCCGGCCTTTGGCGACCTCAACCCCAATATCGGCCTGACCGGTGATCTGAGCGATCTCGGCTACGGCTCGGGCGCGGGCGGCAACCCCGATCTCGAAGCGACGAAGGCGACCAATATCGACTTCTCGGCCGAATGGTATTTCGGGGACAATGACGCGATCTACGCGACGCTGTTCCGCCGCGAGGTGGAGGGGCTGGTCGTCACGATCCGCAATCCGCAGATCATCAACGACTCGCGCTTTCCCGACACATCGCTCTTCATCGTCACCCAGCCGGTCAACGCGTCGGACGGCACGCTCGAAGGCGCCGAGGTCGGTTTCACCTGGTTCCCGGACGCTTTGCCCGGTCCTCTCGACGGCCTCGGCTTCCTCGGCAGCGCGACGATCCTGAGCTCCAACCAGACGATCCCGATCCCGAACGATAGGGGCGAGATCGTCGATGAAAGGGAGAACGATTTCTTCGGCGTGTCCGATCTGTCGTTCAACACGACGCTCGCCTATGAGCGCGGCCCGATCGGCGCCCGGCTTTCCTATGTCTGGCGGGAGGAATTCCTGCTCGAAAACGAAGCGGCCCTTTTCGCCAACCCGCTCGGCATCTGGCGCCGACCCGAAAAGAGCCTCGACCTGTCCACCAGCCTCGACATCGGCGAGCACATCGAGCTGACCTTCGATGCGATCAACCTGACCGATGAGCTGACGCAGGATTACTACCGCTTCGAGGACTTCGGCACGCCCGAGCTGCACAACTTCCGGAACTACCTGATCGGGCGCCGCTTCATCTTCGGCGCACGCTACGAGTACTAGGCCCTGAACCCCCGATCCCGCGCGAGCGGATCGGGGGAACATCGCGCGGGGCGATCGGGCCCCGAGGCATGGTCACGGAAGGAAGCCGTCATGAAGATCCGTCGCCGCACATTCCTCGCCTCCTCCGCATCGATCGCTCTTCTGGGGCTTGCGGGCCGCGCGGCGGCAGGCACCGGCGCCCTGGCTTCGGGCCCGGTCCAGCCGCTTCCGCTCCGGGACCTGGCGCTCGATCCCTCGCCCTTCCTCGACGCGGTCAATGCGAATACGGACTACCTCCTCTTTCTCGACGCCGATCGGCTGCTCCACAATTTCCGCCGCTTCGCCGGTCTCGAACCCAAAGGCGCGCTTTATGGCGGCTGGGAGGCGAGAGGGATCGCCGGGCACACGCTCGGCCACTACCTGACCGCGCTGTCGCTGACGGCGGCGCGCGGCGATCGGCGGGCCAGGGAGCGGGCCGCCTATGTCCTTTCCGAACTCGCAGCCTGCCAGGAGGCGCATGGCGACGGCTATGTCGGCGGCACGACCGTAAGCGTACGCCGACGGCACCGTCAGCGTGCTAAGGGGCAGTTCCAGGGCAGCAGCTCGTCGACCTTGTTCACAGGGTGGTCGGCGATGCGTCCGAGCACGTCGGTGAGCCAGGCTTGTGGGTCGATGCCGTTGAGCTTGGCGGTCTCGGTGAGGGTGTAGATCGCGGCGGCGCGCTCGCCGCCCCGGTCGGAGCCTGCGAAAGTCCAGTTTTTACGCCCGATCGCGATGCCGCGTAAGGAACGTTCCGCCGCGTTGTTGTCGATGGCCGCCGTGCCGTCCTCGAGGTAGGTCGTCATCCGCTTCATGCGGGTCAGGGCGTAGCGGATGGCCTGCGCGAGGGACGAGCGGCCCGGCAAGCTGGGCAGCGTCGCGGCGAGCCACCGCTCGAGGTCCTCGAAGAGCGGCTTCGCCTCGGCTTGGCGGACCTGGGCGCGGTGTTCCGGCGGGCAGCCTCTGATCCGCTTCTCGACCCCGTAGAGGGCGGCGATGCGGGTAACGGCCTCGGTCGCGACCGGCGAGCCGGTGCTCTTCGCGATGTCGAAGAACTTCCGCCGGACGTGCGCCATGCAGGCGACCTCGGTGATGCCGGTGCCGTCGGCGGTCAGCTTGTCGTAACCCGCATAGCCATCAGCATGCAGGAGGCCTGAGTAACCCTTCAAGTGATCGCGCGGCCGCTCGCCCTTCCGGTCCGACGAGTAGCGGTAGAAGGCGGCAGGCGGGGCAGGCCCGGCCCAAGGCCGCTCGTCCCGGACGTAGGTCCATAAGCGCCCCGTCTTCGTCCTGCCGCGGCCTGGGTCGAGCACCGGGATGGGCGTGTCGTCGGTGTGGATCGAGGAGCCCGCCATGACGTGTCGGCCGACCGCATCCACGAGCGGGCGAAGCAGGCCCGCCGACTGGCCGACCCAGTCCGCGAGCGTGGACCGGCTGAGCTCCACGCCCTCTCGCGCGTAGATCTCAGACTGACGGTTCAGTGGCGCGTGGTCAGCGTACTTCGAGACCAGGACGTGCGCGAGCAGGCCAGGACCGGGGCTGCCTCGCTCGATCGGCAGGGACGGCATCGGCGCCTGCGCGATCGTCCCGCAGGATCGGCAGCCAAGCTTGGGCCGCACGTGGCGGTGCACGACGAAGCGTCCGGGGACGTACTCGATGAGCTCGCGCGCGTCCTCGCCGAGGGGACGCATAGGCTCGCCGCAGCCGGCGCAACTCTCGTCCGGCGCGTGCACGACCACCTCGCGCGGCAGGTGATCCGGGAAGGGCTTGCGCTTCGGTGCCGCGCGGACGTCCGCCTCTTCCTCGCCAGCCACCTCGTCGGCGTCGACGGCTGCCGCTCCGGGTGCCGCGCCTTCAGCCGCACCGATCTCCTCCTCAAGCGCCTCGATCAGGAGATCGAGCTGGTCGAGCCCCTCGCTCTTCGCCCCGAAGCGCTGCCGCCGCAGCATGGCGAGCTGTACCTTTAGCTTCTCGATCAGGAAGCCCTGCTCGCGGAGGGATGCGTCGCGCTGCGCGACCATGGCCTTGAGCGCTCCCACGTCGTCCGGCAGCGCCTCCGCCGCGAGGGGCGGGACGGACGCTGCCGGACGAGGCGTCTCTATCGCGGGCATGCCAAAGCGTACCCTG
>NZ_JPHU01000005.1 GCF_000733125.1 Parvularcula oceani
TCCAACTGGTGAGGCGTGTGTTCTCTCAAACGGGTGGAGAGCGTACTGTCGGAGAGCTGTTCTTTATCAACGATTCGATGAAAAGTTCGCCGGTCAGACGCGGTTTTATGGAGCCGCTGCTGCAACTACGACAATGCTAGCGAACCTAACTATGCCCTTCAGTAGGGTGGCGGCTTCGAGTACGACTCGCCAGTTTATGGCAGACGTGAGTTCCGCCCTCGAGCAAAAGAACGTCGCTATGGCTAAACAACTGCAATCCGGCGCACTGGAAGGAAACAACCTCGATGCGCAATTTATAGCGATGGAGCAAAGCGCAGTTCAAGAAATGCTCAATTCCTTCAAGCAGCGTGATCCATCGGGCTACAATGACATGATTGCAGAAGTTAATGCTCTCCTAAATCCAACAGGTGCGATGAGGCGTACTGCCAATGCGCGGCCGACAGATGCAGCTTACCTAGAGGTTGTAGATAAGGTTCGATCCAAGCTTGGCAGGGATATTGATTTTGAAAATCAAGAGGATCGAGAGGCGATTGGCCATGCGCTGGTTGGAGAAATTCGCGGGGGCAACAACTGTATGGTCACCGGGAGCCATATACGTAGATGCTGAATTTGCCAAAAAGTGTAGCCTGGTTCATCGAAAGGATCGTCGAAACGTTTGCGGCGGCTTGTCTCCTGTTGTGGGTAGATGGGCCGAGCAGCAACCCGCGATTTGATGGGGTATTGGGAGAGATAATCCTGGCTGTAGTTCTCGTTTTGATTTTTTCTGTGATGTCGGGATATATCTTCTCTACAATAGCTTTGAGATTGTTCCGAAGAGCCAAGTCCGCTCTAGGCCAGGTGGCGGGAATGATAGCCGCATTCCTAATGCACACATTGGCCTACGCAGTACTGACCGGTGGACGGTTCGAGGATTTCGGTCTTCTGGCAATTGGGGGGGCAACTATTGTGGGGGCTGTAACTTTAGCTTCCTGTGTCGTGCTTTCGCGACCTACAGCTATGTGAGGTGGTCCCGGAGAACTGGACAGGTGGATAAGCTACTCCCGACGTGAAGGACGGACGGGATGAAGAGGACGAGGAAGCGCTACGGCGCGTCGAACGGGGTGGGTCAGCTCTTGTCGAGCGCGATGAACGACAACCTCCCCGCCCTGCCTTCGGGCGGCAGCCCGCTCGTGTGGACGCCCGGGGCGGCCGGGGTGCAGAACGGCGCGACGGCTTACGCGGCCAACACGCTGAACCAGTACACGAGCGTCCGCTCTGCGAGCCCCGCCTACGACGCCAACGGCAACCTGACGGCCGACGGCGAGTTGAGCGGCAAGTTCTTCGCCTACAACGCCGAGATCCGGCTCTTCCGCGTGCGCGAAGGCAGCTCGTCGGGTCCGGTCGTGGCGACCTACCTGCACTACGCGGACGGCAACCGGCGCTACAAGGACGTCGCGGGCGGGGCGAAGACCGCCTTCTTCCACACGGGCGACTAGGAGATCCTGGAGACGGACGGTGTTTGGCCCATGAACCAGGGTACGGTCCTTCGCCGCTACGTGCGCCTGCCGGGCTCGGCGGACGAGGCGCTCTTGACGATCGAGTATCAGGACTGTGCGAGCGCCTCAGGCTGCACGCGCTACGCGGCGCTCGACCGCTTGGGCTCGGCCGCTGCGGTCGCGGACGCCTCGGGCAGCCTCCTTGGGACCTACGCCTACTCGCCCTACGGCCAAGCTCTCGGCGACGACGGCGGCCACCCCTTCCGCTTCACCGGGCAAAGGCTCGATCCCGAGACCGGCCTCTACTACTACAAGGCCCGCTATTACGACCCCGAGCGCGGCCGCTTCCTGCAGACCGATCCCATCGGCTACGCCGACTAGATGAACCTCTACGCCTATGTGGGGAACGATCCGGTCAACGCGACGGATCCCGATGGCATGAGCCGCATACGAGAAATGCGGCGCAGGCGTCATGAACGGGCGGTAAAGAAGCTCGAACGGCAACTGCGGAAAGAAATGGGATCCGACGCTAGTAAGTACGACTTTGTAACGGAACTCTCGGTCAGCGTCAGTGTCAAAGGCGTGCCAGTCAGGCGGAATATAGATTTAGCTGTAATTCCAAAAGACCGGGAGCATTTGTCTGATGCACGCTTTTACGAAGTGAAAGGCCGAGCCACCAAGAGCTAGGCCGGCCGCTCATCGGCGATGGCGAAGAACGTCGCTCGAAAAGCTACAGGCCCTTTTGGTCATGCAAATGGATTCGTGAATCTGTATCGCAAATCTGCGATTGTCGGCCAGATCGGCAAAGATGCGGCTATCATGGCTGGTCAAGGAGAGTTTAGAAGTAATAAATCCGCCGTTTCGGACCTTAAAGGATTCAAAGTACCTACTAGAGTATCAACGACCTGGGCTCTTTTCCCGGCCAAAGGGCCGTTCACGGGGGCGCCGAAGATGATTGGATTGGGGCCGAACATATGCTCTGACGACGTAGTGTCCTGAATCGGAAGTCCCGTTCATTTTCAGGCAGAAGCGTTTGACGGCAGCGAGGATGTCGTCGGCGGACTTGGTCCAGCGGAAGGGTTTGGGGTCCTGGTTGTGGCTGTCGATGTAGGCGTGGATGGCCTGCTGGAGCTCGTCCGTAGAACGATGAACCCCTCGACGGATCGCCTTCTCGGTGAGGGCAGAGAAGAAGCGCTCCACCTGATTGATCCAGGAAGATGAGGTCGGCGTGAAGTGCGGGTGCCAGCGGGGATGGCGGGCGAACCAGGCCTTGATCGTCTTGGTCTTGTGCGAGGAGGCGTTGTCCATGACGACGTGGACGTCGAGTTCCTTGGGAACGTTAGCCTCGATCTCGTTCAGGAACCGCTCGAACTCGACCGCTCGGTGACGGGAGAAGCAACGCCCTGCGACCTCGCCGGTGGCCACATCGAGAGCGGCGAAGAGTGATGTCGTACCGTGCCGGACGTAGCGGTCCGCTCGGCGCTCGGGCACGCCTGGTGCCATGGGCAGGACCGGCTTGTCCCGCTCGAGCGCCTGAATCTGGGACTTCTCGTCCACGCACAGCACCACCGCCCGCGCCGGCGGGTTCAGGTAGAGGCCGACGATGTCTCTGACCTTCTCCACGAACAGAGGGTCGGTGGAGAGTTTGAAGGTCTCCGCCCGGTGCGGCTGCAGCCCGAAGGCCTGCCAGATGCGGTGCACCGTCGACGGCGCGTAGCCCGTCTCCTTCGCCATCGAACGCAGGCTCCAGTGCGTCGTGCCCTTCGGGGTCGTCTCCAGCGTCTTCGCGATGATTGCGGCGATCTCCTCGTCCCCGATCTGCCGCGGCGCGCCTGGCCGGGGCTCGTCGTAGAGCCCGTCCATCCGACCCTGTGCGAACCGCTTCCGCCAGCGGCCGACCGTGTGGTTGTCCGTGCCGACCTCGCGCGCGATCGCAGCGTTGCTCAGGCCATCCGCTGCCAGGAGCACAATCCGCGCCCGCTGCGCCAGGTACTGCTCAGTCTTCCGACGACGGACCAGTGCTTCGAGACCCGCCCGCTCCTCCGCCGACAGCGTGATCTCGACGACCTTGTAGCGTGCCATGTCCTCCTCACATCCAAACCCGAAGGATATGTAGGAAACTTCTCGATCAGGACAGTAGAGACACTCCTCGGGATCGATTAGCAAGGTAGTATGAGGTTTACCTATGGCATTAATAGATAATGTTACGTTTTACTTGCCTGACGGGTATGAAGATTCGGAAGAAACCTTCGACAACTATCTTGTACCCATGGGCATGTTTGTTGTATGGGCGGGAAAACGCGGCCTCCTTGCAGATTCATGCTTTGAAGGCGGAAACAATTTCGTCGATGAGGTAGCAGCCGGCGAACTCTCTTGCCGCGACGTAACCGATTTTGAATTCGATGGTAAGTTATATGATTATCACTTCTCTGAGCGTGGGTTACCATTTGCTGAGAGCTATTATAAGACAGGGAAGTACTATCAGGATTTGAAATTAGAGTTCGGCTCAGAAAACGAGATTCCCGATGACGACGCTTCTCTCAAGCGTGTTATGGAAATACTCGACATGAGGTTCGACGAAACGACGAGGTAGTTTAGAGATCGAAATCTTACTTTGGCTCCGGAGCTATAAACCGTCTAGCGGCGTGAACGCGTTCGTCATTCCCGGTCTTCAAATGGAGACCGACGATGGCGGACAACCTGTTTTGGCTGACGGAGGCGCAGTGCGAGCGACTGAGGTTTTTGCCGCCTGACAAGGTGCGGGGCGTGTCCAGGGCCGGTGATCGCAAACCCATCAGCGGCATTGAGAAGCCGTATAGAACGTCGATGCGGTGCTCCCACCCGGCCCCGAAGTCGTAGAGGTAGAAGGATTGACCGACGATGCTGGAAAGCTTGTCCAGCCGCGCGGTGGTCGCCTTATATGTCCGCCCGCCGTCCATGTTGGGCGCGGCACCGCAACAACGACCATTAACTTCGAACTCCCATAAGTGGTAGTCGAACTACAGGGACGCTGCCTGAATCGTGTCGTGCAGCCCTTTGAAAGTCGTCGACATCGGCCCGGCGATCCCGCGCTAGGGCGCCGGATCGAGATCACGAATGGTCACCTGCAGCCGAGCAGCATCCAGCTGCTCCTCGCTAGCCATAGCACTCTTCTTGAAGCCGCTACGATGCTCCGAAGCAAGCGATGAGTCTGCGATCGGTACGCATTTTAACACATCAATTTACTACCAGTGTACTACCAGCTCCAGCGCCACCCTTGAAGTCTGAGAAGGCCGTCGCGCAAGTATCTGTTCTGACCGCGCTTTTTGGAGCGGGTAGCGGGAATCGAACCCGCATCCTCAGCTTGGAAGGCTGCTGCACTACCATTGTGCTATACCCGCGCCGCGCCGGACGGGTGGTGGAGGGGGCTGGATTCGAACCAGCGTACGCTACGCGGGCAGATTTACAGTCTGCTGCCTTTAACCACTCGGCCACCCCTCCAGGGCACGTCCGACGTGAGGGCGCCGTATAATAGAGGGGCTTTGATGGGGCAAGCCCAAACGGGCCTGTTCTCAACGTATGGCGAGGGCGCTAGGCGCTTGTGATGACGAAACCTCCTCAACCCGCAGGCCGACAGGGCCATGGCCGCAAGACCGCGCCAGAGCGCGTCTGGATCTATGGCCGCCATCCGGTCCTGGCCGCGCTGCGCAATCCGGCCCGCCGCTGCCGCCGCCTCCTCGCCACGCGCAACGCCGCCGCCTGGCTCGATGAGCAGGGCTGGGACGGCAAGGCGCCGGAGGACGCCAAGCCCGACGCTATTGACGGCCTGCTGCCGCCCGGCGCGGTGCATCAGGGCCTCGCCGCCCAATTCACCGACCTGCCCCGCCTGCGGCTAAAAGAGGTCTGCGATCCCGCCAGGGGCGCGCCGGTCCTCGTCCTCGACCAAGTCACCGACCCGCAGAATCTCGGCGCCAGCCTGAGGATCGCCGCCGCCTTCGGCGCGCAGGCCGTGGTGGTGCAGGACCGCCGCACGCCGCCCGTCTCGGGCGCGCTCGCCAAGGCGGCGGCGGGAACGGCGGAGACCGTGCCGCTGGTGCGGGTGGTCAACATCGCCCGCGCGCTGGAAGCGCTGCACGATCTCGGCTTCGAGACGGCGGGCCTCGCCGGAGAGGGCGCGACGCCCCTGCCCCGGTTCACGCCGCAGGCGCCGGTCGCGCTCGTTCTCGGCGCCGAAGGACCGGGCCTGCGCCAGCTCGTGCGGGAAACCTGCCAGAGCCTTGTCTCGATCCCGATGCAAGAAGGCGTGGAAAGCTTGAATGTCGCCACGGCCGGCGCGGTCGCGCTCTACGCGCTGACCGCCCTAAGCGGGGCTCAAGGCTCGTAGCGCGCGATGCGCAGGGCGTAGGCAGGCAATTCGCGCCCCTTCAGCTCGCCATCGGCATCGAAATCGGCGCTCGCGAAATCGCGCAGCTTGAGCGCGATCCAGCTTTCCGGGGTGAGGCTGCCCTCTCCCTCGGCAGCCGCATAGAATGCATCGCGGGCGATCGCGTCGAGCGAGATGCGCTCCGCCGGGGTCAGAGGCGCCGCGCCGGCTTCGGGCAGATCGATCCTCAGATCGTCACGCTCCGCGATCCGCAGCGCGCCGGCCGACCGGACCATATCCGCGAGCACGACGGTCTGGGCCGCGAACTCGTCCACGTCGATGCGGCGATCCTCGTTGAGGTCGATGCGCTCGAAAAGCGCCTCCGCGCTGTTCCAGGCATCCTGCAGGCGCAGCGTGCCCGCCTGCGTGGAAGAGGCTTCCGAGGCGTTCGTCTGCGAGATCGTGCCGGCCACGCCCCCGGCGCAGAGCACCGTGATGACCGCCGCGCTCATGATGAGGGCGAAACGCTTCATTCTGACTGCCGCCCGGGAAGGGCGCTCCAACCGCTTGGATTGGTAACTTATTTCTTAACGCGAAGCGTCTTTGAAGTCACACATCTGTGAAGGTGGACTTCGCCGCAGTCGAAGATCAGTGCAGTTCCGGCTTTCGGCAACGCCTGCGGGAAATAGGGCAGAAAAAAGGCCTCCCTGCGGCAGCAGGGAGGCCCGAAGCGCGCTTCAATGCTCCGCGTCAGCCGACGATCTCGTCCTCGGTGAAGAAGAAGGCGATTTCTTCCTTGGCCGTCTCGGCGGCATCCGAGCCGTGGACGGAATTGGCTTCGATCGATTCGGCGAATTCCTTGCGGATCGTGCCGTCCGCGGCATCGGCCGGATTGGTCGCGCCCATGATCTCGCGATTGCGCGCCACGGCGTCCTCGCCTTCGAGGACCTGCACGACGACCGGGCCGGAGGTCATGAAGGAGACGAGGTCTCCATAGAAGGGACGCTCCTTGTGGACGGCGTAGAACTGTTTCGCCTGGTCCTCGGTCATCTGGATGCGCTTCTGGGCGACGACGCGCAGGCCGCCTTCCTCGAGCTTGCTGATGATCTTGCCGGTGATGTTCCGGCGGGTCGCGTCGGGCTTGATGATGGAGAAGGTGCGGGTGGCTGCCATGGTTCGAGGTCCTGCAAGGGAAAAGGGAATAGTGGGCCGGGCGCCTAGCAATGGGAGGGGCGGTGGACAAGACAGGCTTGCGGCGCTGTGGCACGCTTCCTATTTCTTATCGAGAAACGATGAAACGTTCATCGTGGGGAGCCGAGAAGGGAAAGAGCAGCGTGAGCGAACCGACATCATCGACCGAAAGCCGTGAGCTTTATGAGAGGCGCGAGGACGAGCGCGGCAAAGCGCTCGCCATCTGGGTGCTGTATCTGGTTGCCCTCTTCACCGGCCTCACCCTCATCATCGGCGTGATCCTCGCCTATATCTTCCGCGGCGACGCGCCCGGCTGGCTGCGCAGCCATTACGACAAGCAGATCGGCATCTTCTGGTGGGGCGTCGTCTGGGTCGTGATCGGCACCGTCACGATACCCCTTCTCGGCATCGGCTTCGTCATTTTGGGCCTGAGCTGGCTGTGGGTCCTGATCCGCTCGATCCAGGGCCTGGCGCGCGCCAATCGCGGCGATCCCTGGAAGCCGCTGCGTCACTGAGCGAACAAGGCTTCTAGCGGGGCGCGCGGGCTGGTAGTTGCGCGCCCATGCTGCACATCAACGACCTGACCTACAGGATCGAGGGCCGCACGCTCTTCGATTCGGCCACAGCCTTTCTCGCCGAGGGGTGGAAGGTCGGCTTCACCGGGCGGAACGGGACCGGCAAGTCCACCCTGTTCCGCCTGATCCGCGACGAGGCGAGCCCCGATGGCGGCTCGGTCTCGATCCGCGAGGGGCGCAGGCTCGGCTGGGTCGCGCAGGAAGCGCCGGGCACGCGCGACAGCCTGCTCGACACCGTCCTCGCCGCCGATACCGAGCGCACCGCCCTCCTCGCCCGCGCGGAGACCGAAACCGACGGGCACGAGATCGCGCGCATTCAGACCCGCCTCGCCGATATCGACGCCTATTCGGCCGAGGCCCGCGCCTCGACCGTGCTGTCGGGCCTCGGCTTCAGCCATGAGCAGCAGGCGCGCGCCTGCGCCGAGTTCTCGGGCGGCTGGCGCATGCGCGTGGCCCTCGCCGGTGTCCTCTTCGCGCAGCCCGACCTCCTGCTCCTCGACGAGCCGACCAACTATCTCGACCTCGAAGGCGCGGTCTGGCTGGAAAGCTACCTCAAGCGCTATCCCTACACGGCGCTCGTCATCAGCCACGACCGCGGCCTCCTCAACCGCTCGGTCAGCCACATCCTCGCGCTCGAGAACGGCAAGCTGACGGTCAGCCCCGGCACCTATGACGACTGGGCGAGACGCCGCGCCGAACAGCGCAGGCTCGCCACCGCGCAGGCCGCCAATCTCGAAGCGCAGCGCGCCCACATGCAGGCCTTCGTCGACCGCTTCCGCGCCAAGGCCAGCAAGGCCCGCCAGGCGCAAAGCCGCCTCAAGGCGCTCGAAAAGCTCGAAAGCGTGGACATCCCGATCGAGGAGCGCACCACCCCCTTCGTCTTCCCCGATCCCAAACCGGCCATGGCGCCCCCCATCGTGCGGCTGGAGGGTGCGACGCTCGGCTATGGAGAGGACGTGGTCCTGCGGACCATCACCCTGCGCATCGACGAGGATGACCGCGTGGCGATCCTCGGCGCGAACGGCCAGGGCAAGTCGACGCTGGTCAAGGCCATAGCGGGCCGGCTCGATCCGCTCGCAGGCAAGGTCTACAAGCACAAGAAGCTCAAGATCGCCTATTTCGCCCAGCATCAGGTCGACGAGCTGAAACCCAAGGAAAGCGCCTACGACCATGTGCGCGCCCTGATGGAGGACGCCACCGAAGCGCAGATCCGGGCGCGGACCGCCCAGATCGGCTTCGGTCCGGACAAGGCGGACACCAAGGTCGAGAGGCTGTCGGGCGGCGAGAAGGCGCGGCTCCTCTTCGGTCTCATCGCCTTTCACGGCCCCCACCTGATGATCCTCGACGAGCCGACAAACCACCTCGACATCGACAGCCGGGATGCGCTGATCGCGGCGCTCAACGACTACAAGGGCGCCGTGCTGCTCATCACGCATGACGCGCATATCGCCGAAGCCACGGCAGACCGTCTTTGGGAAGTGCGCGATGGCGGCGTGCACCGCTTCGAAGGCGACATGACCGACTACCGCGAGCGGGTGCTGGCCGCGAACAGGACGCCGTCCGACGGCAAGTCGGAGGCGCCAAAGGAAAAGGTCAGCCAGGCCGATCAGCGCAGAGCCGCCGCCGACCGCCGCCGCGCCCTCCAGCCGCTGCGCAATGCGGTGAAGGCGGCCGAGAAGAAGATGGAGGCGGGCCAGGCGGAAATCGTGCGGATCGACGCGGCCTTGGCGGAGCCGGGCCTCTTCGAGCGCGATCTCGACAAGGCCACCGGCCTGTCGCAGCGCCGGGCCCGTGCCGAAGAGGCCGTGGCCGAGGCCGAAACGGCATGGCTCGAAGCCTCGGAGGCCTATGAGCAGGCGGAAGCGGAGAGCCTCGCTGCCGAATAGCTGCCGCCTCTCCTCCTCGTGACAGCCAGCGACATTGCACTGCCACATAGCCGTATTTACCTTACCGGGCGTTCACGAACGAGAGGGATAGACCATGATGAAGAAGTACGGCCTTGCGGCCATGCTCGCGCTTTTCGGCATTGCCGGCCTTTCCGCCTGCGGTGAGAACGACGAGCCGATCGAAGAGAACGTCGAGGAAATGGGCGACGAAGCCGAGGAATTCGGCGAGGACACCGAAGACGCGATCGACGACATGGGCGACGAGATCGACGACGAACTCGACGACGAACACTGAGGCCTGAAGGCCGGGCCCAGCTTTGCTGACGCCCGGCCTCTCTTATTTCGCGGCCAGGTCCGCAGGATCGATCTCGACCGGAACGAGCTTGCGGTTCCTGATCGCCACCACCCGGTCCATCCGCGCGGCGAGGGCCCGGTCATGCGTCGCGATCAGGGCCGACAATCCGTGATTGCGGATGCTGTCCAGCAGCGTCTCGAACACGCGCGCTGACGTTTCGATGTCGAGATTTCCCGTCGGCTCGTCCGCGAGCAGGACCGAGGGGCCGTTGGCCAGCGCCCGGGCGATCGCCACCCGCTGCTTCTCGCCGCCCGACAGCTGGGCGGGCTGGTGGCGCAGCCGCTCGGCGAGGCCGAGTTCGCTCAGAAGGCGCGTCGCCTTCGCCTTGGCCTCCTCGCGCTTCGCTCCCGACATCAGCATCGGCATCTCGACATTCCGAAGGGCGTCGAATTCCGGCAGCAAATGGTGGAACTGGTAGACGAAGCCGACCCTGTCGCGGCGCAGCGCCGTCGCCTCTCCGTCGCGCAGCCCGCTCGTCGCCCTGCCCTCGATCAGGACCTCTCCCGCCGTCGGCCGCTCGAGGAGGCCCGCGACGTGGAGGAGCGAGGATTTGCCCGAGCCCGATGGGCCGAGCAGCGCCACCATCTCTCCGCGGGAGAGCGTGAGGTCGGCGCCGTCGAGCACGGTCAGATCGCCGAAGCGGCGAACGATTCCTTCGAGTTGAAGAGCCGGCAGAGGATTACTCATAGCGGAGGGCCTCCACCGGATCGAGGCGCGCCGCCTGCCAGGCGGGGAAGAGCGATGCGGCCGCCGAAAGGATCAGCGTCCAGACGATGACGAAGCCCGCCTCGCCCCATTGCAGCTCGGCCGGGATCTCGCTGAGATAGTAGATCTCGGGGTTGAAGAGCGCGATGCCGAATAGGGTCGAGAGGATCCGTTCGATTGCCGTGATATTCGCGACGAACAGCGTGCCCAGAACGACGCCCAGCGCCGTGCCGCCGACGCCGATCATCATGCCCGAGGTGAAGAAGATGCGCAGGACCGCGCTGCGCGTCGCGCCCATGGTGCGCAGGACCGCGATATCGCTCTTCTTGTCCTTCACCAGCATGACGAGGCCCGACACGATCAGGAGCGCCGCGACGAGCACGAGGAGCGACAGGATGATCCGCACCATGGAGCGCTCGACCTGAAGCGCGTTGAAGAAGGAGGAGAAGCGGTCCTGCCATGTCCGCAGCAGCGTGCCCGGCCCCGCCGCCTCCCCGATGAGCGGCGCGATGGCGCGCACGTCCTGCGGATCGGCGACCCGCACCTCGATCTCGCTGACCTCGCCCCTGTTGCGCGTCAGGAGCTGCGCCTGTTCGAGCGGCATATAGGCATAGACCTGGTCGTATTCGGAATTGCCGATCACGAAGACGGCGCCCACGCGATAGGTCTTCTCGCGGAAGGGCTGCGTGCCCATCGGCGTCTCCGCCCCGCCGCTGACGATCAGGGTGACGGGGTCGCCTGCGCTCACGCCGAGCTTCTGGGCGAGGCCGAAACCGATCGCGATCTCGTCGCCGCCGTTCCGTCCCGCGCCGAAATCCTCGAAGCTGCCGGCGACGAGGTGGTCGGGCCCCGACACCTCGTCGATCATGCGCAGCGCCTCCGGCGCGACGCCCTGCACCAGAGCAGCGGTCAGCGTATCGCCGGCCGACATGCCGGCCTCGACCCGCAGGACCGGGGTCACCCGCTCGACGCCCGGCACGCCCTCGATGCGCTCGGCGAGCTCGTCGTAATCATCGAAGCTGAGGCTCATCGACTGCACGAAGACATGGCCGTTCACGCCCAGCAGCTGGTCGAGAAGCGTCGTCCGGAAGCCCTGCATCACCGCCATGACGATCAGCAGCGTTGCGACCGAAAGGGCGATCCCGGCAAAGGCGACCAGGGTGATGAAACTCACCCCGCCCCCGCGCCGGGTGGCGCCGAGATAGCGCCTGGCCACCATCCATTCGAAGGCGCCGAAAGGTTTGGCGGTCCCCAAAGGGGCCGTGGCGGTCGTGCTCATGCGATTGTCACCCTGCGGCGCCCTGGCGCGGTGGTCCGTCTTGTCACCGCTTCGGGCGCGTCTGTCGAGTGTCGCCAGCGTAAGGCGCCTCAGCCCTGCTCGAAGAATTCTCTCTCCGCCGGCCGCGGCGCATCGACCCGGCACCGGGAAATCTCGAGTTCCAGGATATCCACCTTGGGCGGCACGCCGAACCGGATCGGCAGCCCGACCATGCCCGCCCCCGAGGTCACGAAGAGCTTGCCCGCCGGATTGTCCGCATAGCCGTAGCGCAGCGTGTCGCAGGCGAATGTCAGCCAGCAGGTCAGGCCGGGAATGTTCACCTGCCCGCCATGGGTATGGCCCGACACCATGAGGTCGAAGCGGCCGAGATCGCTGCGTTTGATGGTGTCGGGATTGTGCTCGAGATAGATCGTGGGCAGCGGAGAAGGCTCCGGCAGGCCAAGCGGCAGCCCGGTCTCGTCGGCATATTCGAGATCACGCAGGCCGGCGATCCGCAGATATTTCCCGTCCGCGTTGAACACCGCCTCGCCCGGGTTAAGAACGGTGACATCCGCCGCTTCGAGCGCCGCCGTCAGCGGCGCGCTGAGATCCGGCCCCGGCAGGCCGACATCGTGGTTCCCCATCACCGCATAGACGGGCACGTCCACCCGTCCGAGCGGCGCGACGAGCTCGGCGATCTCGTCCGGATCGGCGTAATAGGTGAAATCGCCCGGCATCAGCACGAAGTCGACGTCCTCGCGGACGAGCCGCCGCGCGATCCGGTCCATCGGCATGGCATTGCCGAAGATCCCGTGATGGGTGTCCGACACCACGCCCGCGCGCAGCGTGCCGGGCAGGCCGCGCCCGCACAGCTCGATCTCGTGCTCCGCGCTCAGCAGGATGCGCGGCTCGACGAAGCGGGCATAGACGCCGACCGCCACCGGCAGAAGCAGGATCGCGCTCAGCCAGGGGCGGGGGCTGCGGAACAGCCGCCACAGGAGCAGGATGGCCAGCGGCAGGAGGAGGAAGGTGGCGATGTCCGCCGCCTCCTTCACCCAGACCGGCGCATGCATGTGCGTGATGGCGGGATGCTCCGCCGTGCCTTCGATCGCATTGTTCATGCGCGGCTTTTGCCCGCCTTCGGGAGGAGGAGGCTAGCCCCCTTCTCCCCGCCTGCCCGCCCCATGCTCAACCGGCCAGAAGCTCCGGCGCGACCGGTGCGACCGTTTCGGCGCCCGCGGTGACCGCGGGGGCGAGACCCGCCGCGCGCGGCAGGAGGTTGTCGGCATAGAAGCTCGCCAGGGTGATGCGGCCCTGCGCATAGCTGTCGCCTGCATCTTCCGCGGCCGCCAGAGCGGCCTTGAGGAGGTAATGCCCGCCCGCGACATAGCCGAACTGGTCCTGATAGGGCGTCGCGCCCGCAAGGCCCGCTTCGGGATTGGCCTGCATCGCGGCGACCATCCATTGCGTCGTCTCGCGCAGCCGGCCCGCCTCTTCGGCCAGCCGCTCGCCTGCGCGCGCCAGCGCCTCGTGGCCGGAGCCCTGAAGAGCCTCGGCATTCTCCTCCACCTCGGCGAGGAAGTCGTAGGCGAGCTTTCCTTCGCCCATGCCGAGCTTGCGGCCGACGAGGTCGATCGCCTGGATGCCGTTCGTCCCCTCATAGATCGCGCAGATGCGGGCATCGCGGAAATGCTGGGCCGCGCCCGTCTCCTCGACGAAGCCCATGCCGCCATGGATCTGGATGCCGATATTCGTGGTCTCCATCGCCCGGTCCGACGAGAAGGACTTGGACAGCGGGGTCAGCAGCTCCTCGCGCTCCTTGGCGGCCGCCATGCCCTCTGGATCGGTGTCGTGGCGGGCGAGGTCGTAGGACACCATGTTGGCGTAGCAGATCGCCCGGGACGCCTCGGTCAGCGCCTTCATCGTGTAGAGGTTCCGGCGCACGTCCGGGTGCTCGATGATCGCGATCTGGTCGCCGGTCTTCACGCCGAAGGCGCGGCCCTGGACCCGCTCGGTCGCATAGTCGAGCGCCCGCTGGAACGCGGCCTCGGCCACGGCGACGGCCTGCATGCCGACATCGACCCGCGCCGCGTTCATCATGGTGAACATGTTGCGCAGGCCCTTGTTCTCCTCGCCGATCAGCGTGCCGTAGCAGTCGCCGTCATCGCCATAGGACATCACGCAGGTCGGGCTGCCGTGCTGGCCGAGCTTCTCCTCGATCGAGTTCACGCGGACATCGTTGAACTGCCCGATCGAGCCGTCCTCGTTCACGCGGTATTTGGGCACGAGGAACATGGACACGCCGCGCGTCCCTTCCGGCGCATCGGGCAGGCGCGCGAGGACGAGGTGGCAGATATTGTCCGTCAGATCGTGATCGCCATAGCTGATCCAGATCTTGGTGCCGGTGATCTTGTAGCGGCCATCGCCCACCGGCTCGGCCTTGCATTTGAGGTTTGAGAGGTCCGAGCCCGCCTGCGGCTCCGACAGGTTCATCGTGCCCGTCCACTCGCCGGTGACGAGCTTGGGCAAGAACAGCGCCTTCTGCTCGTCCGATCCGTGCGCCAGCAGCGCCTTGACCGCGCCCGTCGTCAGGCTCGTGCCCATGGTCAGCGAGATGCAGGCCCCGCAGAGCGCGTCGAAGACCGCAAGGCCCAGCGTCGCGGGAAGGTCCTGCCCGCCATAGTCCTCGGGGAAGGCGAGGCCGTTCCACCCGCCCTCGACATATTGCTCATAGGCGTCCTTGAAGCCCGGCGTCGTGAAGACCTTGCCGTTCTCGAGCCGCGCGCCCTCCTGGTCGGACGTCCAGTTCAGCGGCGCGAAGACCGCGTCGGCGAACTTGCCCGCCTCGCCCAGAATGGTCTCGACGAGCTCATCCGAAAGATCCTCGAAAGCGCCTGTTTCCTTGAGGCGGTCGAAGCCCGCGGCATGATCGAGCAGGAACTGCATGTCGCGGACGGGCGTGCGGTAGGGCATCGGAAGTCCTCCATCGTGTCTCGTTGCTTCTCTTATGCCGTCCCGACCATCGCAAGGGGAGTGACCGAGGCAGAAGACCGATATAACGCGTCGATATGTCTGAGATCTGGCCAGCGAATGAGGAGGGCATCGGCCGCGCCGCGTCGCGCCTCGAAAGCGGCGGCCTCGTGGGGGTGCCGACCGAGACGGTCTATGGCCTCGCCGCCGATGCGGCGAACGGGGAAGCCGTCGCGCGCATCTTCGAGACGAAAGGGCGACCCGCCTTCAACCCCCTGATCCTCCATGTGCGGGATCTGGAGCAGGCGCGGCGTTTCGGCCATTTCGGGGACGCGGCCCGCCAGCTCGCGGAGCGGTTCTGGCCCGGCCCCCTCACCCTCGTCGTCCCGCTGGACGAAGGCGCGCCGCTCGCGCTGCTGGCCACCGCCGGCCTCGGCACGGTCGGCCTGCGCAGCCCCGCCCATCAGGCGACGCAAGAGCTGCTGCGCGGTTTCGGCCGCCCCTTCGTCGCGCCGAGCGCGAACCGGTCGGGCCGGATCAGCCCCACCCGCGCCGAGCATGTGACGAGCGAATTCGCAGGGCAGGTGCCGGTGCTCGATGGCGGTCCCTGCCCGGGCGGCATCGAGAGCACCATTGTGGGTTTTGCCGAAGACGGCCCCGCCCTGCTCCGCCCCGGCGGTATCGCCGCCGAAGAGATCGAGGCCGTCCTCGGCGCGAGGCTCGCGGGAGCGGGACCGGGCATTCAGGCGCCCGGCATGACCGCCAGCCATTACGCGCCGCGGGGGCAGGTGCGCCTGAATGCGGGAGCCGCCCAGGCCGGCGAGGCGCTGCTCGGCTTCGGCGGGACGGCAGGGGCGGCGCTGGATCTTTCGCCGTCGGGCGATCTGCGCGAGGCCGCTGCGAACCTCTTCGACTATCTGCGTCGGCTCGATGCGGAGGACGCGGATATCGCCGTCGCGCCGATCCCGGAAAGCGGCCTGGGGCGGGCGATCAATGACCGCCTCCGCCGCGCCGCAGCGCCGCGCTAGTCGAGCGCCGCGAGGCGGATCGGCTTGCCGCTGCGGCGATAGAAGACATGATCGCCGACCACGGCCGTCCGCTCCAGCGCCGGTGCCCAATAGGGATCGACGTAATGGGCATGATAATTGGTCGCGCCGTGGGACAGGCTGAGGCGGAAGCCGCCGAGAATGGCCGTTGCCAGCGCCTCGGCCTCGGCCATGGCCCGCCGCTCGATCGGCAGCGTCATCGAGCCGTCGCAGGTGAAGGAGAACTGGCAGCCCGTATCGCGCTGCGCGCCCTGATAGACGACGCGGCAGACCGAAGCGGGCCAGCGCTTGCTCTCGACGCGGTTCAGGACGACGTCCGCCACGGCGGCCTTGCCTGCGACACTCTGATTGCGGGCCTCGTAATAGATCGCCTGGGCGAGGCAGTCGCGCTCTTCGGTGGCGATGCCCGGCAGGTCGATCAGCGTCAGGTCGAAGGCCGCGAGCTCGCCCAGATCGATGGCCGCCTCGATCACCGCTTCGCGCAGGCCTTCGCCGTCAATGCCGATCTGCGTCAGCTGCGCGAAGGGATCGGGCAGCGGCGCGGTTTCCCGCTCCGCCCGCCTCTGCTCGAGATAGGCCGCGAAGGCGGCGACCCGCGCCGCATGCGCAGCCTCGCCTTCGATGGCCGCAGCGGGCTTGGCGTCGGCCTCCGCCGCATCCGGCCACGCCGTCATCGCCGTGAGGCTCACTGCCAGGAGACCCAGCACTACACCGAACCCGCGTCGCATCATGCTCAACCCTGCTCGCATCTGGAGGCGTCGCCCTGCCCGTTCACGATTTCCGGAGGTCGCAGGGTCCTAGAGACCCGCTCGCCCGAAGCGGAAGACGCGATATGGCAGGGCTCGGCCGCTGTCACAGGGTGTTGAGGGTGCAAGAAGCGGGCAAAGCGCCGATCCCGCATGGAAAACAGGCAGTTAATAGTGTCTTAACGTTCCGAAAGGGTGTTAACCCTTTCGGAACGAATTTTCCACAATCACGGAAGCGTCAGTCCTCTTCGCCCGCCAGCGCGCATTGCGCCGCCGCCAGCCGCGCGATCGGCACGCGATAGGGCGAGCAGGAGACGTAATCGAGGCCGACCAGTTCGCAGAATGCGATCGAAGCCGGATCGCCGCCATGCTCGCCGCAAATGCCGAGCTTGAGGCCCTCGCGCGTCGCGCGGCCCTTCTGCGCCGCGATCTTCACGAGCTCGCCCACGCCGTCGCGGTCGAGGCTGACAAAGGGATCCTGCTCCAGAATGCCCTGGCGGACATAGAGCGGCAGGAAGCTGCCCGCGTCGTCTCGGCTGAGACCGAAGGTCGTCTGCGTCAGGTCATTGGTGCCGAAGGAGAAGAACTCGGCCTCCTCTGCGATCCTGTCGGCCGTCAGCGCGGCGCGCGGCAGCTCGATCATCGTGCCGACGAGGTAGTCGAGCGTGCGGCCCTTGGCCGCGAAGACGTCCTTGCCGACCGCTTCGATCCGGGCGCGCAGGGTGGCGAGCTCCGCCTTGGTGCTGACGAGCGGCACCATGATCTCGGGCACCACCGCGTCGCCGGTCTCCTCGGCGACCTCGCAGGCGGCTTCGAGAAGCGCGCGCACCTGCATCTCGTAGATTTCCGGATAGGAGATGCCGAGGCGGCAGCCCCTGTGGCCGAGCATCGGGTTCGCTTCGTGCAGCGCCTTCGCGCGGCGCTTGAAGACCTCCGTCTCGACGCCTGCGGCCTGCGCCACTTCCGCGATCTCCTCGTCGGTATGGGGCAGGAATTCGTGCAGGGGCGGGTCGAGCAGGCGCACCGTAACCGGCAGGCCGCGCATGACGGTGAAGAGCTCGCGGAAGTCGTCCCGCTGATAGGGCAGGAGCTTGGAGATCGCGGCGCGGCGGCCGGTCTCGTCCTCGGACAGGATCATCTCCCGCACGGCGAGGATGCGCTCGGCATCGAAGAACATGTGCTCGGTGCGGCAGAGGCCGATGCCTTCGGCGCCGAAGCCGCGCGCGGTCTTGGCGTCGAGCGGGGTCTCGGCATTGGCGCGCACTGTCATCCGGCGGTGCTTGTCGGCCCATTCCATCAGCTTGGCGAAATCGCCCGACAGCTCGGGCTCGATGGTCTTGACCGCGCCGGCGAAGACCTCGCCCGTGGCGCCGTCAATGGTGATCTGTTCGCCCTTGGCGATGGTGCGGCCCGCAACGGTGAAGGCCGAGCCGTCCTTCTCGATGCGCAGGTCGCCCGCCCCGCAGACGCAGGCCCGGCCCATGCCCCGCGCGACCACGGCGGCGTGGCTGGTCATGCCGCCGCGCGCGGTGACGATGCCCGCCGCCGCATGCATGCCGTGAATGTCCTCGGGGCTCGTCTCCACCCGGACCAGCATGACCTTGCGGCCCGCCTCGGCGAGGCGCTCGGCCTCATCGGCGGTGAACACGACCTCGCCCGAGGCCGCGCCGGGGCTCGCGGGCAGGCCCTTGGTCAGGAGATCCCGCTCGGCATTCGGGTCGAGCGTGGGGTGCAGGAGCTGGTCGAGCGCTGCCGGGTTCACGCGGGTGACGGCCGTCTTCTCGTCGATCTTGCCTTCCTCGCAGAGGTCGACGGCGATCTTGAGCGCGGCCTTGGCGGTCCTCTTGCCGGTCCGCGTCTGCAGCATCCAGAGCTTGCCCTCCTGGATGGTGAACTCGATGTCCTGCATGTCGCGGTAATGACCTTCGAGCTTCACGAAGACATCCGTGAGCTCCTTATAGGTCTCGGGCATGACCTCTTCGAGCGAGGGCTGGTCATTGCCCTGCCGCATGCGGCCCGCCCGCGTGAGGTTCTGCGGCGTGCGGATGCCCGCGACGACGTCCTCGCCCTGCGCATTGACCAGGAACTCGCCGTAATAGTGGTTGTCGCCGGTCGAAGGGTCTCGGGTGAAGGCGACGCCCGTGGCCGAGCTGTCGCCCATGTTTCCGAACACCATGGCCTGCACGTTGACGGCCGTGCCCCATTCCTCGGGAATGCCGTTGAGGCGGCGATAGGTCTTGGAGCGGTCGTTCATCCACGAGCCGAACACCGCGTCGATCGCGCCCCAGAGCTGCTCTTCGGGGTCGAGCGGGAAGGGCTTGCCGAGCTTTTGCTGCACGGCGGCCTTGTACTGCTCGATGATGGCCTTCCAGTCGGCGGCCTGCATGTCCGTATCGAGATAGTAGTCGCGCTCGTCCTTGTAGGTGTCGAGGATCTCCTCGAAGGCATGGTGTTCCATGCCCAGCACCACGTCCGAATACATCTGAACGAAGCGGCGATAGCTGTCATAGGCGAAGCGTTCGTCGCCTGACAGCGCGGCGAGGCCCCGCACCGTCTCGTCGTTGAGGCCGAGATTGAGGACCGTGTCCATCATGCCCGGCATGGAGGCGCGGGCGCCCGAGCGGACCGAGACGAGGAGCGGGTTCGACGTCGAGCCGAATTCCTTGCCGACCTCGGCCTCGATCTTCTTCATCGACTCCGCGACGCCCTCGCGCAGGCCGTCGGGATATTGCCGGTCATTCTCGTAGAAGGCGGTGCAGACCTCGGTCGTGATCGTGAAGCCCGGCGGCACCGGCAGGCCGAGGCTCGCCATCTCGGCGAGATTGGCGCCCTTGCCGCCGAGCAGGTTCTTCATGCCCGTCCGGCCTTCGGCGTCGCCGCCGCCGAAGTTGTAGATCATCTTGCCGATCTTGCTGCCGCCCATGTCGCTGCCGTCCCTTTCCTTCCGCCGACGGCCGCGCCGTCAGCCTTCCAGTTTTGCGAAGTCCGCGACGCGCTCGCAGACCTCTTTTATGTCATCCAGGAGCGCGAGCCGGTTGGCCCGCAGCGCCTCGTCCTCCGCATTCACTGTCACCGCATCGAAGAACGCGTCGAGCGGTTTTCGCAGTGCAGCGAGGGCGGACATGGCGCTCTCGAAGTCTTCTTCCTCAAGCGCTTGCACGGATCGCGCCCGCGCATCCGTCAACGCCTCGTGAAGCGCCCGCTCCTCGTCTTGTGAGAACAGCGCCGGGTCGGTTTTCGTTTCCGGAAGCTCGCCCTTCTTCGCCTCGGCGCGCAGGATGTTGGTCGCGCGCTTATAGGCGGCGGTGAGGTTTTCCCCGTCCCCGGTCTTCAGGAAGGCTTCGAGCGCGGCGAGCTTGCGCACGACGAGCACGAAGTCGTCACTTCCGGCCTCACGGGCCGCAGGCCCTCCGGCAGGGCGGCCTTCGCCCGGCGTCCGGTCGGACGCTTGGTCGCCACGCTCCCTTACCGGCGCCAGGACGGCCGCGACGTGGTCATAGCGGTGACCCTGATCGCGGAGATAGACGGTCAGGCGGTCGTGGAAGAAGGCGAGGAGGTCGGAAGCGACGGTCCTCCCCCCGTGGGGGAGGTGCCCCGAAGGGGCGGAGGGGGCATCACCCGCCGCGGACGACGCCATTGACGACCCCTCATCGCGAGCCGCGAGCCCCCTCCGACCCGCTTCGCGGGCCACCTCCCCCACGGGGGAGGAAAGACTGAGCCGCAGCCCATTCTCCAGCACGATCTGGATCACGCCCAGCGCCATGCGCCGCAGCGCGAACGGGTCGCTCGATCCCGTCGGCGTCTTCCCGATGCTCCAGAACATGGCCAGCGTCGCCAGCTTGTCCGCCAGCGCCACGGCCACGCTGACCGGCGCGGTCGGCACGGCGTCGCCCTGCCCCGCCGGCTTGTAGTGGTCGCGGATGGCGTCCGCGATCTCCGGCTCCACGCCCTCTTCGAGCGCGTAATAGCGGCCCATCACGCCCTGAAGTTCGGGGAACTCGCCGACCATCTCGGTCACGAGGTCCGCCTTGGCGAGCCTTGCCGCGCGCTCGGTCTTGTCCGGGTCGGCACCGACCTTCGGCGCGATCTCGCGGGCGAGCGCGGCGACGCGGTCGACCTTGTCCGCCACCGTCCCCAGCCCCTCGAAGAAGGTCACGCCCGAGAGCTTCTCCGCATGGTCCTCCAGCTTCGTCTTCTTGTCCTGCTCGAACAGGAAGAGCGCATCGGACAGCCGCGCGGTCAGGACGCGCTCATAACCCGTCATCATCGCCGCGCCGCCGTCTTCGGGCTCGACATTCGCCACCGTGACGAAGCGGGGCGCGAGGCGGCCCGTGCCGGGGTCGCGCACGGAGAAATATTTCTGGTGCCCCTTCATCGCCGCCGTCAGCACCTCATCCGGCACGGCGAGGAATTTCGGATCGAAGCGCCCGATGCGCGGCACCGGCCATTCGGCGAGGCCCGCGACCTCGGCCAGAAGGCCCTTGTCCTCGACCAGTTCCAGCCCCTGCGCCTGGCACAGCGCCCGCGCCTCACCGAGGATGCGCTCCTCGCGCTCATCCGGATCGAGGATCACCTTCGCCGCGCGCAGCTTGGCCGCATAACCGTCGAAGGAGCGCGCCTGGATCTCGGCGGGCGCCATGAAGCGATGGCCTTGGGTCACGTCGCCAGAGCGGATCGGCCGGTCGCCGTTCTCAATCGTGAACGCCACGACCTCGCCGCCGAAACAGCACAACACGCGATGCAGCGGGCGGACCCAGCGCAGGTCGCCATTCCCCCAGCGCATGGATTTCGGCCAGGGGAAGCTGCGCACGATCTCCGGGATCGCCTCGGCCAGGATCTCGGCCGTCGGCCGCCCCTTCCGCTCGATCACGGCGACATAGAAGCTGCCCTTCTTGCCGTCCTGGATCTGCGCCTCGTCGATGCTCGACAGCCCGGCGGAGCGCAGGAAGCCTTCGACGGCCTTGTCGGGCGCGCCGACCTTGGGGCCCTTGCGCTCCTCGCGCCGGTCTTCCTGCCGTTCGGGCAGGCCGGTGGCGACGAAGGTCAGGCGGCGTGGCGTGGCGAAGGCGGTGGTGTCGTTCGCGGGAAAGCCTGCATCGCGCAGGCGCTCCTTCATCAACCGCTCCAGATCAGCGGCGGCGCGCCGCTGCATCCGTGCGGGAATCTCTTCTGAGAACAGCTCAAGCAGCAAGTCGGCCATAGGCCCGCGGGTCTAGGCGGAGCCGTCTTGCAGCGCAACAAGTGGCCGCCGCGCGTGTTCGCGCATCACGCGCAGGAGGACGCCATGCAGAGCAAGGAAGAACACTTCGTCGAGAAGTGGATCGCGAACAACGTCAAGCCCGAAGGCTATGAGGAAGGCGACGACCGCGCCAGCCGCTATGCCGAGGCCTGCGCCAAGGATGCGGAGTCCGAGGGTCTGTCCCGCTCTCAGCTCGAAGCCGAGGTCGGCGACCTGACGGACCGCATGGAACGCGCGCTGGAGACCGAGACCGAGCAGACCATGATGGAAGAGGACGAACGCTCGGGCGCCCGCTCGGTCGAGATGCCAAAGGACTGACTCAACCGTCGAGCAGCTCGTTCAGGTCGTCGCCCTCGACCTTGCCGAAGAAGCTCGACGTGTCGAAGACCACCACGCGCTCGACTCCGTCCTGAACGAAGACCACGCGGTCCGCCGGGACGCCGGCGCAGTCGATCCCGGTGGTGCTGACGATGGCGGCGCCGGGAAAAAGCTGCTCCAGCCATGCCCGCTCGCGCGCGACGCCTTCGGGCGTATCGGCGGCGAGTATGGGGATCAGGTCGCGGCATTCGTCGCGCAGCGGCGCCGCCGCCGCCTTTTCCGGCGGGGTGGGGACGAATTGCAGGGGCGGCAGGCCTTCGGATGCAGGCGCCTGGCAGGACGCCGCGAGGACGGCTCCCACTATCACTCCCGATCCGCGCATCTCGCCCTCCTCCAGCCCGGCGCGATTGTGGCAGAGTTCTGGCGGCGCTGTCGACTCGCTCAGGATGCGAGGGGGCCGGCGAAGACGCGCCGTGGATCGAGCCCCAGGCGCCGGCAGGCCTGAACCGGCGGGCTCGCCTCGATCGGCAGGCGCTCCGCCGCCCGCGCCGCGGCCTTCGCCAGAAGGCGGTCGCGCCGCGACGGGCGCCAATCCTCGCCGAGCGCGATCCGGCGAGCGACCGCCTCCGGCACCAGCCCAGCGGCGACCCGGACGAGCGGCGCCTGAAGCGGGCGCGCCGGCAGCGGCAGAACGGGTTCGCCGCTCATGATCCGCAGGAATGCCTGCAAGGCGTCGGACGGCTCGAGACGCGGCAGCGTTCCGGCCTCCAGCGCCTCCCATGCCTCGCGGCTGGCAGGGGCGCCCGCCGCGCCATAGGCCTCGGCGATCGCCTGGCCTTCGGCGAAGAGCCGGTTCCACCCCCCAGCTCCGAGCGGACAGACGAGATCGTCATAGGCGCGTCCGAAGCCGAAGACCGCGGTCGCATGAACCCAGGACAGGAGAGCGGCGTCATCGGCGCGGTAGAGCCGCCCTTGGTCGGTCTCGCCCGAAATCTGTGCATGGCGCCGGTTCACGCCGTCGATCATTCCCCGCGCCACCGAGGCGGCGCCATAGATCGTCACCATCGCGGCGAGCCCCGTCCTCTGCAGCCTCAGCTTCGGGTCGGTGCGGAAGGTCGAATGGTCCCAGACGCCGTGCCGGACCTCAGGAAGCGCCAGCTCCAGGATCACGGCGAGGACACCGCCGGCGAACAGCGTCACCGGGTTGCGGAAGACCCGCCAGGAGACCGAATCGGCCGCCACGAGCGCTGGCTCTCCGGCAGGCGCGTCGAAGGCCACCCGCGGCACGCCGGGCGGATAGAGATAGCGCTCGTAGAAGCGGGACAGAGGACCACCTCTCCCCCCGGGGGAGAGGTCGGCAGATTCGCTGCCGGGCGAAGAGGTCGGGCGGCTGGGGATCAGCGGCACTGTCGCCCCCTCACCCCGCTCGCCGCGCCTTACGACGCGTCGGCGTAGACGTCCGTATAAAGCTCCGATGCATCGGGCTCGGGCGATTCGAGCGCGAAGTCGGCGGCCTCCTTCACGATGGCCTTCACCTCCTTGTCGATCTCCTTGAGATCGTCCTCGTTGGAGTGCCCGGCTTCGAGAAGGCGGCCCTTGCAGCGCTCGATGGGGTCGGAGGACTTGCGGTACTGATCCACCTCCTCGCGCGTGCGGTATTTGGCGGGGTCCGACATGGAATGGCCGCGATAGCGGTAGGTCTTCATCTCGAGGACGAAGGGCCCGCCGCCCTCGCGAGCGTGCTCGACCGCCTCGCGGGCTTCCTCGCGCACCGCGATGACGTCCATGCCGTCGACTTCCTTGCCAGGGATGCCGAAGCTCGCGCCGCGCTTGTAGAGATGCGTCTCGGCGCTCGCGCGCTTCACGCTCGTGCCCATGGCGTACTGGTTGTTCTCGATCACGAAGACGACCGGCAGGCTCCACAGCTCGGCCATGTTCATGGCTTCGAAGACCTGGCCCTGGTTCGCCGCGCCGTCACCGAAATAGGTGAAGGAGACGTTCCCGTTCTCCCGGTACTTGTTGGCGAAGGCGAGGCCGGCGCCGATCGGCACCTGGGCGCCGACGATGCCGTGCCCGCCATAAAAGTCCTTCTCCTTCGAGAACATGTGCATCGAGCCGCCCTTGCCCTTGGAAAAGCCGCCCGCGCGCCCCGTCAGCTCGGCCATGACGCCCTTGGGGTCCATGCCGCAGGCCAGCATGTGGCCATGGTCCCTATAGCCCGTGATGACCTGGTCGCCGTCCTGGCGCAGCGCCTCGAGCCCCGTCACCACGGCCTCCTGGCCGATCAGCAGGTGGCAGAAGCCGCCGATGTGACCCATGCCGTAGAGCTGGCCCGCCTTCTCCTCGAAGCGGCGGATGAGCAGCATCATGCGGTAATATTCGAGCAGCTCCTCGGCCGTGGCGGTCAGATTCGATTTCGCGGCATCCGCTGGCATGGGCATCTCCATTCTCTGCCGCCTAGCTAGCCCGGTCGGGCGCCAGAACAAAGGCCTGTCGATAACGCCCTGTCGCCCCTGCTTGATCGCGCCCGCTCCAGCCCACAGGTTCTGCGCGATAATCCGACAAGCCGATGGAAGCGCCCTTCATGCTCAAGACCCTTCTCCTCGCCGCCAGCGCCGCCGCCCTCCTCAGCGCCTGCGAGACCGGCATCACCACCGAAGCCGCCGCCGCGCCGGACGAAACGGTTCGGAATGCGGAGGCGCAGGCGGCCGAGGATGCCCGCCTCGTCGCATGGCTGGACGAAGCCTGGGAGGAGCAGGTCGCGCAGAGCCCCGAATACCAGTCCTATCTGGGCCGCAAGACGAACATGGACCGCTGGGACGACCGCAGCTTCGAGGCCGACGACCGCAGCCGCGCCCTCCTCGAGCGGCAGCTCGCCGAGCTGCGGTCTGAATTCGACCGCGAAGCGCTCTCGCTCGACGGCAAGCTGAATTACGACCTCTACGAATATACGCTGGAGAACGACCTCCGCCTCGACGATTTCCGCATCCAGCGCTTCCCGCTCAGCCAGTTCCGCGGGATTCACTCCAATATTCCCGTCTTCCTCGCCAATTTCCATGCGATCAGCTCGGTCGCGGAGGCCGAGAACTACATCGCCCGGATCGAGGCGACGCCGACCGTGCTCGAACAGGCGGCCGCGCAGATGCAGGCGCGGGTCGATGCGGGCTATCCGCTGCCCGAATTCTCCTATCCGCTGATCGAGGAGTCCTCGCGCAACATCCTGCCGGGCGACGCGGTGCGGGCGGATTTCCAGAAGAAGCTCGACGCGCTCGAGGCGCCCGCCGAGGTGAAGACGCGCCTGCGCGACGAACTCGAAGCCGCGCTCGAAGGCCCCTTCGCCCGAGCCTATGAAGCGTTCGCCGACGAGATCGCGCGAATGGCCGAGGCGGACGTCGTCGGGGGCAATTACGGCGTCGGCATCCGCGAAGGCGGCGCCGCCTATTACGACGCGCTCCTGTCGAACTACACGACCACCGAGATGACCGCCGACGAGGTGCACGAGCTCGGCCTGTCCGAGGTCTCGCGCATCCACGACGAGATGCGCGGCATCATGCAGGAGGTCGGCTTTGAGGGCACGCTCGAGGACTTCTTCGACTACATGAAGACCGAAGAGCGCTTCTACTACGACAACACGGCCGAGGATCGCGAAGCCTATCTTCAGGATGCTCGGGATTACGTCGAGGGCATGCGCGCGAGGCTCGAAGAGCTGTTCATCACCCTGCCCGAAGCGCCGGTCGAGGTACGCCGGGTCGAGCCCTTCCGCGAGCGGGCGGCGGGCAAGGCCTTCTACAATCAGCCCGCCGAGGACGGATCGCGTCCAGGCATCTTCTACGCGAACCTCGCGGAGATGGGCGACATGCCGACCTACCAGCTCGAAGCGCTCGTCTATCACGAGGCGATTCCCGGCCATCACATGCAGCGGGCGATCCAGATCGAGATGGAGGGCCTGCCCAAGTTCCGCCAGTTCGGCGGCTATACGGCGTTCACGGAAGGTTGGGGCCTGTACTCCGAACTCCTGCCCAAGGAGATCGGCTTCTACGAAGACCCCTATTCGGATTTCGGACGCCTCGCCATGGAGCTGTGGCGCGCGGCGCGCCTCGTTGTCGACACGGGGCTCCACGCCAAGGGCTGGGAGATGCAGGAGGCGATCGACTACCTCCAGGAGAACACACCCAATCCCGAAGGCGACACGGTCAAGGCGATCGAGCGTTACATCGTCTATCCGGGCCAGGCGACCGCCTATAAGATCGGCATGCTGAAGCTCGTCGAGCTGCGCGAGGATGCGCGCGAACGCCTCGGCGACCGCTTCGACATCGCCGCCTTCCACGACACCGTGCTGACGGGCGGCCCGCTGCCGCTCTCGGTCCTCGAAAAGCGGGTGGATGCGTGGATCGAGGACACGCTCTCCGCCTGACGGCCGCTGACTGCCCCATAAGAAGAAAACGGGAGGACGTATGAAGAGCATGCTGACCGTCGGCGCCGCAATCGGCGCCCTTATCCCGGCATGGCCCGGCATCGCCGCGGCCGCGCCGGCCCTCGACGACCGCTTCGGCGACCACATGGTCGTCCAGCGCGGCGAACCGGTCACGGTGTCGGGCACGGCGTCGCCGCGCGAGCGCCTCACGGTCCGCCTCGGCGATGCCGAGACGCGCGTGCGGGCGAACCGGCAGGGCCGCTGGTCCGCAGAGCTTCCCGCAATGGAGGCGGGCGGCGAGCCGCTGACGCTCGAGGTGACGAGCGAGGAAGGCTCGGCGCGCGCAGAGGACGTGCTGGTCGGCGATGTCTGGCTCTGCTCGGGCCAGTCCAACATGGAATATCCGGTCTATCGCGCCCTGAACCCCGACCGGGAGCTCGGCGCGGATCATGCCGAGGACATCCGCCTGCTGACGGTGCCGAAAGCTGCCGAAGCGGCGCCGGCGGGCGGCTTCGCCGAAGAGGCGCCCTGGCAGGTCGCGAGCGCGGAGAGCCTGCGCGACTTCTCGGCGGTCTGCTATTTCATGGCGCGCGACATCCACGAGGAAATCGGCGTGCCCCTCGGCCTGATCGATGCCTCCTGGGGCGGCTCGCAGATCGAGGCGTGGATCGGCGCGGACGGACTCCGCGAGGTCGGCGGCTTCGACGATGGCCTCGACCTCCTGGAGGAAGCCGCCGAGGACATGGATGCCGCCATGGCGACCTTCGGCGAGAAATGGGAGGCGTGGTGGAACGGCGTCGCGGACGAGCAGCCCTGGTCGGTGGACGCCCACATCTCGGACTGGTCCGCAGTTCCGGACGGGATGGGCGACTGGAAAGCCTTCGGCGATCCCGAACTCGCCGATCATCTGGGCATGGTATGGTTCCGCAACGAGTTCGAACTGAGCGCCGAGCAGGCCGATGCGCCCGCCACGCTCGCCTTGGGCGGCATCGACGAGATCGACTCGGTCTGGGTCAATGGCCGGTTCATCGGCAATACGTTCGGCTGGGGCACGCCGCGCGAATACAGCCTGCCCGAAGGCGTGCTGCGCGAGGGCGGGAACAGCGTCACCGTCAGTGTCTATAATGGCTGGGGCGCAGGCGGCATGACCGGCCCGGCGGACGCGGTGGGCGTCGCCTTCGAAGGCGCTGAGCGCATGCCGCTCTCGGGTGGCTGGCGCTATGAGAAGGTTCCCGCCGAATACGGCGCGCCGCTGAGCGCGCCCTGGCAGTCGGTTTCCGGCCTTGCGGGCATGGCGAACGGCATGATCGCGCCGCTCGAAGGCGCGAGGCTGAAGGGCGCGATCTGGTATCAGGGCGAATCGAATGCCGGGCGCGCCGACGAATATCAGGCGCTCCTCGCCGGGCTCGTCGACGACTGGCGGGACCGCTTCGGCGAGGACCTGCCCGTCGTGGTCGTCCAGCTTCCCAATTTCGGCGCGCTGGCGACAGAGCCCGCCGATTCGGGCTGGGCGGGCATCCGGGAGGCCGAGCGGCAGGTCGCGCTGGACGACGAGAATGTCGGCGTGGTGGTCACCATCGATGCTGGCGACCGCTTCGACATCCACCCGCCCAACAAGCAGGTCGTCGCGCAAAGAGCCGCTCAGGTGGCGCTCGCCCTCGCCTATCAAGGCGACGCCGTGACCGACGGCTACAGCCCCGAGGGCGCTGAGCTGTCCGCCGACACGGTGACGATCCGCTATGGCGAGGACAGTCCGCTGCACCTCGTGGGCAGCGACCGCGCCATCGGCTTCGCGCTCTGCGATGACGACGGCGCGTGCCGCTATGCCGATGCCCGGCTGAACGCTGCCGGCAACGCCCTCATGGTTCCGGTGCAGGAGGGGCCGGTGTCCGAAGTCCGCTATTGCTGGGCGGATGCGCCCATCTGCAACGTCTTCACCGAGGGCGACGTGCCCGTGACGCCGTTCTCCCTGCCGGTCGGGGACTGAACCGGTCTTTCCGCCCCGGCCGATCGGTCGGGGCGGACCTTGCCGGATCAGACGGGTTGGCAGCTGCCCTCGTCCACCACCGTCCGCAGCAGGTTCTCGCCGTTCTCCATGTGATCCGCGAGAACGCCGCTGAAATCGCCCTCTCCGGACATCTCGAAGAAGAGGGTGGCCAGGGACCGGTCTTCGGCCGGATGGCTCATCAGGGTCTCGGCCACACAGGCGCAGAGCTGCGAAGCCGATTTGCGGCCGAAGCCTTCATCCCCGCGCATTCCCTCCATCGAGAGGCCGCAGGCGGCCGCCATCTGGCGCGCCTCCTGCCGCTCCTCCTCGGCCGGGCCCCCGCTACAGGCGCAAAGAAGAGCGATGGCCGGAGCGGCGAGGAGGGAAAGTCTCATGGGAAGGGATCCTTTGTTCCGATCAGATTTCGAGGCGAAGCGCCTTCGGTGAGCTCGCCTCTTCCAGAGAAAACTTTCGATCCGACTTACGGAGCGTCCCTCACCCACAAACCGGCTTGCCGATACCCGCTTCGACGCGGGTGATTTTGCCTAAATTCCTTCCGAAAGACTTGAGCGGGACGAAAGACTCCCGCCGGTAATCCGGGGCGCATGACAGCAACCGGACATTCTTGTCATGCGTGACATCAAGGCCCCCTCCCTCCTCGCCCTCGTCGCAGCCCTCTCGGCATGCCAGCAGGACAGCGCGCCCGAACCGGAGCCTGCGCAGGTCACGCCGCCGACCGCCGTCAGTCAGAGCAATGTCGCCGTCGACGGGACCATCACCGGGTTCAGCAGCGTCTTCGTCAACGGCAAGAAATACGAGCTCGGCAATTCCACGATCGTCGCCGTCGAGGGCAAGGGAGAGTTCGCCGGCGGACAGGACCGCCTGCGGCTCGGCATGCGGGTCCGCATCAAGGCCGTCGAACAGAACGGCGAGCGCCGCGCCGGCCGGATCGAAGTCGATCAGGACCTCAAGGGTCCCGTCTTCTCCGTCACGCCGGATGCCGAGACCCCGTCCATCGGCACGCTGACGGTCGTCGGCCAGACCGTGGTCGTGGACGGCTTCACGATCTTCAGCGAGGACATCCCTGACGAGAACGGCGACGGCCTCATCGACATCCGCGACCTCGATCCGACCACGACCCTGCCGGCCGCTGTCGTGATCGAGGTGAGCGGCCTGCCCACCGAACAGGGCCTTGTCGCGAGCCGCATCGAACGGATCGACCGGTCCGGCTCAGGCGACGAGGACGAGATCGAGGTGAAGGGCTTCATCGATGCGGTCGTCGATGGCGGCACCGCGATCGTCATCAACGATGCCCGTTTCGAGATCCTCGGCACGACCGAATTCGATCAGGACTTCCCGCCTCTCGAAGACGCCGTGGGCCTCTTCGTCGAGGTGAAGGCCGAGATCGATGACGAAGGCCGCATGGTGGCGATCGAAGTCGAGCGGGAAGACGACCTCGACGATGACGACCGCGAAGGCGAGTTCGAATTCGAAGGCCTCGTCCAGACGGTCGATGTCTCGGTCACTCCGCACCGCGTGACCCTGGGCGGCATGACGCTCGAAACGCCCGACGCATCGGCGCTGACCGGGCTCGTCGGCCAGCGGGTCGAGGTCGAAGGCAGCTTCGACAGCGAGGGGCTCCTCGTCATCGAGGAGGTCAAGGTCGAAGTCGAGAACACGGTGCGCACCGAGGACGAGGTCGTCTCGGTCGACCGCGCGGCCGGGACGTTCACGACCCGCATGGGGATCGTCGTCACCCCGACCGGCGACAGCAGGGTCAGCGACCGCGTCGATCCTTCGCAGGGTCATCTTCTGACCCCGGACGAGTTCATGCGGCGGATCGCCATCGGGGACTACGTCAAGGCGAGAGGCTATCCCGACGATGCGGATGCGGTCGTCTGGACCCGGATCGAGCGGTCGCGCCGCGAGCGCGAGGCCTGCCGCCTGCGCGGTCCCGTCGATGCCGGCAGCATCGTGGGCTCCCGCTTCGCGATCCGCGGCGTCACGGTCGAAACCTCCGCGCTGCCGGACGACGCCTTCGAGGCGGGCGACGATGCGGAGGGCCGCGACGCCTTCTTCGAGCTGCTCTCCGAGGGCACCGTGGTCGACGCGAAGAGCGACAGGCGCGGCGGCGGCTGCCAGCTCAACGCTCTCCTGCTCAGCAGCGAAGGCGAGGTGAGCTTCGCCGGGGATGACGACGTCGAAGGCAGCCAGACCCGCGAAGAGGAGCGCGAGGGCGGCGAAGGGGAAGGAGCCGGCGCCGACCTTGTCGGCACGGTGCGCAGCGTCGATGGGGCGGCTGCGACCCTGACCATCGGCGAGCGGGTGATCCCCGTCCTCGACGACACCGAGATCGATGCCGATCTCGTCGAGGCCGCGCGCGGCGTGGAGGTCGACGAGGACAGCTTCCGCTTCGGCGAATTGCCGGAGACGCTCGACCAGCTCGTCGAGGCGGGCGACCGGCTCGAAGTCGAACTCGACGCGGACGGCAATGCCGAGAGCATCGAACTGGCGGACTGAGAAACCCTAAAGGAGGCGGACGCGCCCTCGGCGTTGCCCGCCTCCTCGGGAAAGCAGCGTTCAGACAGGCTTCTTGTGGTGGACGCCCCCCGTCAGCGGGCGGGGCGCCCGGGTCGTTCCGGGAAAGCTGAGCGGCAGGGATTTGAGGCTGCGCACGGCGAGATAGGCGAAGCATTCCGCCTCGACATCATCGCCGCGCCAGCCCGCCTCCTCGGCCGTCAGCACGTCGGCGGTCAGCCGGTCCTGGAGCTCGTTCATCAGGACGGGATTGTGCCGTCCGCCGCCGCACACGATCCATTCGCCCGGCGGGCTCGGCAGGAGCGGGACAGAGCGGGCGACGCAGGCCGCGGTGAATGCGGTAAGGGTCGCCGCCCCGTCTTCGAGGCTCAGCCCCTCGACCGGCTTCAGCTTGAAATCGTAGCGGTCGAGCGATTTGGGCGGCTTGCGGCGCAGGAAGGGCGCCAGCGCCATCATCCGCACCGTCTCTTCGTGCACCCTGCCAGCGGCGGCGAGCTGGCCGTCCATGTCCATCGCCTCGCCCGTGTGCCGCTGGACCCATTCGTCGACGAGCCCATTGCCCGGCCCGCAATCGAAGGCGAGAAGGCCCGAAGGCTTCGCATCGGCGGGCACGAATGTGATGTTCGCGACCCCGCCGAGATTGAGGACGCCCACCGCGTGATCGCGTCCGAGCTGGCGCACCAGCGCCGCGTGATAGACGGGCGCGAGCGGCGCGCCCTCCCCGCCCATGCGCATATCGGCCTGACGGAAGCCGTCCACCACGTCGATGCGAAGCTCGTCCGACAGGATGCGGCCCGAGCCGATCTGCCAGCTGCGCCCCGGCGCGCTGGCATCGACGGGCGGGCGGTGCAGGATGGTCTGGCCGTGAAAGCCGATCACGTCGATCTCGTCGCGGGACAGCCCCCCCTTTTCCATCAGGCGTTTGACCGCCTTGATGTGGGCGCTGGTCACGTCGTCCGCCGCGCGGCCGATCTCGGCGGCGCCGTCGCGCCCTTCGAGCGCGGCGCGGGTCGCCCGCACGATCTCGGCGCGGGTCGCGCTGGGATAGGGTACGGAGATCGAAGGCCCCGCCTCGACTACGCCCTCTCCATCGGTCCGCAACACCGCCGCATCGACGGCATCGAGCGAGGTGCCGGCCATCAGGCCGATGGCGGTGAGGACTTTGTCGGAAGGCATTGCGGGCTCAGTGGACGCTGGGAGTTGCCGTGACTAGAAGCGGGCGGAGATTACCGGGCACTTAACGATCATGGCCAGCTACAGATCCGATTTTCTGCGCGTGCTCTCCGAGCGCGGCTTCATCCACCAGGGCACCGACCTCGAAGGTCTCGACGCGCTGGCCGCGAAGGGGCCGGTGACGGGCTATATCGGCTTCGATGCCACGGCCGAGAGCCTGCATGTCGGCTCGCTCGTCCAGATCATGATGCTCTACTGGCTGCAGCGGACCGGCAACCGGCCCATCGCCCTGATGGGCGGGGGCACGACCAAGGTCGGCGACCCTTCGGGCAAGGACACGCAGCGAAAGCTTCTGGACGACGCCGCCATCGCGAAGAACCTCGCGGGCATCCGCCAGAATTTCGAGCCCTTCCTCGAATTCGGCACTGGGCCGACCGATGCCCTGATGGTCGACAATGACGACTGGCTGTCGCAGCTGACCTATGTCGAGTTCCTGCGCGATTTCGGCGTGCATTTCACGATCAACCGCATGCTGACCTTCGATTCGGTCAAGCTGCGGCTCGACCGCGAGCAGCCCCTCACCTTCCTCGAATTCAACTACATGCTGATGCAGGCCTATGACTTCCACGTCCTGCACCGCGATTTCGGCTGCCAGCTCCAACTCGGCGGATCGGACCAATGGGGCAATATCGTCAACGGCGTCGAGCTGATCCGCAGGGTCGGCGCGGCCGAGGGCGAGGAGCGCGAGGCCTTCGGCCTGACGACGCCGCTCCTGACGACGGCCTCGGGCAAGAAGATGGGCAAGACCGAGAGCGGCGCGGTCTGGCTCTCGGCCGAGAAGCTGCCGCCCTATGACTACTGGCAATATTGGCGGAACACAGAAGACGCCGATGTCGGCCGGATGCTGCGCCTCTTCACCACGCTGCCGATGGACGAGATCGCGCGCCTAGAAGGGCTTGAAGGGCGCGAGATCAACGACGCCAAGATCGCGCTCGCGACCGAGGCGACGGCGATGCTGCACGGGCGCGAGGCCGCCGAGCGGGCCGCCCAGACCGCCGCCCAGACCTTCACCGGCGGCGCGGGTGCCGACCTGCCCACGGTCGAGATGCTCGGCGGCGCGCTCGATGCGGGCGTGCCGCTCTTCGAGCCCTTCCGCGAACTCGGCCTCATCGCCTCCAATGGCGAGGGGCGGCGCCACATCAAGGGCGGTGCCCTGCGCGTCAACGGCCAACCCCTCGCAGAGGAACGCCCGCTGACCTCGGCCGACCTCGACGGCGACACGATCCGGCTGTCGGTCGGCAAGAAGAAGCACGGCCTGATCAAGGTGGCATCATGAGCACGACGAGACTGAGCTGGACCGGCGACCGCGCCACGCTCGAGCGCGCGGACATGGTGCTGACCGAGATGCTCTATCCGCCCGCCGATGCGGTCAGCCTCGTCAAGGCGGACGCGGCCGAGGCGGACGAGGCGACCGAGTGGGCGCTTCACGCCTATTTCGAGACCGCGCCCGATCCGCGGACGGTCGAGACGACGCTGGAAAGCGCGGGCCTCGACCTCGGCGCGGGCACGATCGAGCAGCTCGAGGACCGCGACTGGGTCGCCCATGCGCTGGAGGGCCTGGGGGTCGTCGTCGCGGGCCCCTTCGTCGTCTATGGCAGCCATGACGCGGACAAGGCCGCTCAGATGCCGGGACACCGCATCAAGGTCGAGGCCAACAGGGCTTTCGGCACGGGCCATCATCCGACCACATCGGGCTGCCTCGAAATGCTCGCCAGCATCGAGCACGTGAAGCCTGCCCGGATCCTCGATCTCGGAACGGGTTCGGGCCTCCTTGCCATCGCGGCGCGCAGGCTGTGGCCGCATGCCGCGATCCTCGGAACGGATATCGACGAGCCCTCGGTCGCGCTCGCCGAGCAGAATGCCGAGGAGAACGCGGCGCAGGGGATCGTCCTGCGGGTCGCGGACGGCATCGACGGCACGGTGGAGCGGGACGGGCCCTTCGACCTCGTCCTCGCCAACATCCTCGCCGAGCCCCTCATCGCGCTCGCGCCGCGGATCGAAGAGGTCCTCGCCCCCGGCGGGCGGGTCCTCCTGGCGGGGCTTCTCGAACGCCAGGCCGACGCCGTCATCGACGCCTATGCCGGCAGCGGCCTGTCAGTGACGCGAAGGGGCGGAGATAGCTGGCCGATCCTGTTGCTGCGGCGGCACGAATCGAACTAAATCGCCGGAAACTCGGAACGATCCCTGCCGGCGATCGGAACATGCTGCTAACGGGCGCCGATGCAGGTCATTACGGATACCACCGAACTTCGCTCCTTCTGTTCGCGCCTCGCCGAACATGACTTCGTCACCGTCGACACGGAGTTCATGCGCGAGAAAACCTATTACTCGAAGCTCTGCCTGATCCAGGCAGCTTCGAGCGAAGAAGCGGCGATCATCGATCCCCTGGCGGACGGGCTCGACCTCCAGCCATTCCTGGATCTGATGGCGGATGAAAGCGTCCTCAAGGTCTTTCATGCCGCCCGGCAGGACCTAGAGATCTTCCACCGCCTGATGGGCCGCGTGCCCGGTCCGCTCTTCGATACCCAGATCGCCGCCATGGCGTGCGGCTATGGCGACCAGATCGGATATGAGCCGCTGGTCCGCCAGCTGACGGGCGGACAGGTCGACAAGGGGTCGCGCTTCACGGACTGGTCGCGCAGGCCGCTGACCGAAAAGCAGCTCACCTATGCGCTCGGCGACGTGACCCATCTCGTGCCCGTCTACGAATCGCTTCGACACAAGCTCGACCATAGCGGGCGCGCAGCATGGGTCGCCGAGGAGATGGAGGCCTTGAATGATGAGGGCCTCTACCATGTCGAGCCGGAAAATGCCTGGCAGCGGCTCAAGCTCCGGGGTGTCCGCAGCAAGGAGCTGGGGCCCCTGATCAAGCTTGCCGCCTGGCGCGAAGCCGAGGCGCAGGAAAAGGACATTCCCCGCGGACGCATCCTGAAGGACGAGGCGCTGTTCGAGATCGCGCGGGCAACGCCGCGCGATGCGGCCGCGCTCGCCAAGCTGCGCTCCATCCCCCAGGGCTTCGAACGCTCGGCCGCGGCGGCCGGCATCCTCGAGGCCGTGGCCGCCGGCATGGCGATGAAGTCCGACGACCTGCCCAAGATCGACGGCAAGGGCTCCCGTCAGCAGGCGCCGGCCGATGTGGTCGACCTTCTCCGCGTCCTGCTCAAGCGCCAGTCCGAAAAGCACGACGTGGCGGCCAAGCTCCTCGCCTCCTCCGCCGATCTCGAAGCGATCGCCCTGTCGGATGACGCCGCCGTGCCGGCGATGAAGGGCTGGCGCCGTCAGGTGTTCGGAGAGCTCGCTCTGCGCCTCAAGGACGGCAGCGTCGCGATGACGCTCGACAAGGGCAAGCTGAGCCTGATCGAGAAGCGCTGACGCCCGCGCGGCGTCAGATCCGCTCGACCGCGGGTTCCAGCCCGTAAGCCGCGGCGAGCTTTTCGAAGCGCCGCTCTGGCGTCTCGCCCAGAAAGGCGGCCTGCGCCTCCGGCAGGAGGAGGGTCAGCCGGTCCGCATCCCGCCGCAGTCCCGCATGCGGCAGGATCGCGCTGCCGATGGGATCGAACTCGGCGACGAAGCGCAGGGCGAGGCCTGTGCGCTGGGCCCAGAGGATGTCGCCCTCGTCGATGAGTTCGGTGTGCAGATGCGGCGGAAAGGTCGCCGGGCTGCTCTGGTGGCGCTGATAGAGGACCGCCGCCAGCGCGACGCGCGAAGGATGGTCGAGGCTGAGAAACGGCATGTTCAGCACCGAGACGGCCGCCTCGTTTCCGCGGGTATCCGGATGGAACAGGCCGGCGATATTGGTCAGCTTGGTCGCGGCGCGGCGCAGGCGGGCCTGCCTCGGCGTCTCGTCCTCGTGCAGGGGAGACAGGAACTCGTAGACCTGGCGCCGCCGGACGGCATCTCCCGGCGCGAGACGCTCCGCATAATGCTGGCACAGAAGGAGGAGGGGATCCTCTTCCCTCTCCTGCTCGGAAAGCTCGGCGAACAATGCGCCCTCGCGCACGCCCGAGGACGAGACCGACACGAGGGGCGCGCCGGATTTCTGCAGAACCTTGCGAAGGACGAGCGCGGCGAAGGGCAGTGTCGGCGCCCGGCGCTTCTGCACGCTGTCCATGCCTTCGAGGCTTTCGACGCTCTGCTGCTCGACGAAGCGGCAAAGATCGATCATCTCCGCCCGCTGCATCGTGTAATGGTCGAGGATCGGGATGGGATGGTCCGCGCGCGCCATGGCGATCCGGCCGATGGCGCGCCATGCGCCGCCGACGATGTAGAAGGCGCTCGGCTGGCTCTTGCGCAGCCATTTCACTTCGCCGAGCGCCGCATTCACCGCCTGCTTCGCCTCGTCCATGCGCCCCTCATAGAGCGTGCTCAGGCGCAGCCCCCCGAGCGGCAGGCTGACGACCTCCGCAACCCCGCCCGCCAGGGCGCCGTCGAGACGGCTGAGTTCAAGGCTGCCCCCGCCCATGTCGCCGGCGATGGCGCCGCCTTCTTCGGACAGGACTTCGGGCGCGCCCGACAGGATGCCGAAGGCGGCGAGATGCGCCTCCTCCTCTCCGCTCAGGAGCTTGGGCTCGAACCCGATGCGGCGAATCTCTTCGAGGAATTCCGACCCGTTCGGCGCCTCGCGCGATGCGGCGGTCGCGAAGACGAAGAGGCTCGCGACATCGTCCTCCGCGAGGAGCGCGGCGAAGCGGCGCAGAATGCGAAGGGCATCCGCCATCGCCCCCTCGCGAAGAGCCCCGGTTTCGGGTTCGCGGTCACCGAGGCCGCAGAGGGACTTCTCGTTGAAGACCGCGATCGGCGCGCGCGGCGGCCCTTCGAAAATGACCAAGCGGACGGAGTTCGACCCGATATCGATGACGGCGCGGCGGGCGCATGCCATCAGTCCGCGACCGTCAGCATGCGGGGGAAGGTTTCGGCCAGGGCCGCGCCCCGCCCCGACAGCGAGGGATTGGTCATGAAGTACTCGTGCAGGTTGAAGGCGTCGTCATCCACCTCGAAGCGCTGCCAGTGGCCGTCCTCGCAAAGGCGCCAGCTCTGCGCCTCGTCCTTCAGGTTCGCCACCATGATCTGGTCGACGACCTGGTTATGCGTCGTGGGGTTCTCGATCGGACAGAGCACTTCGACGCGGCGGTTGAGGTTGCGCGGCATCCAGTCGGCGGAGCTGACATACACTTTCGCCTGATCGGAAGGCAGCGGATAGCCGTTGCCGAAGCAGGCGATGCGGGAATGCTCCAGATACCGCCCGACAATGCTCTTGACCCGGATGTTCTCGGACAGGCCCGGCAGGCCGGGGCGGAGGCAGCATATGCCCCGAACGACCAGCTCGATGTCCACGCCCGCCTGGCTCGCCTCGTAGAGCTTGTCGATCATGGGGCCGTCGACGAGCGAGTTCATCTTGGCCCAGATCGTCGCGGGCTTGCCCGCCTTGGCGAACTCCATCTCCCGCTCGATCGCCTCGTACAGCGTCTCCCGCAGGGAGAGCGGCGCGATGGCCAGCCGTTCGAAGCCGTTGGGCAGGGCGTAGCCGGTCACGTAGTTGAAGACCTTGGCGACGTCGCGTCCGATCTCCTCGTCGCAGGTGAACAGGGCGATGTCCGTATACACCTTGGCCGTGAACTGGTGGTAGTTCCCGGTGCCGAGATGGCAGTAGGTCTTGGTCAGCCCGCCTTCGTTCCGGACGACATAGGACAGCTTGGCGTGCGTCTTATAGTCGACGAAGCCATAGACGACGTTGACCCCCGCCCGCTCCAGCGCCCGAGCCCACTGGATATTGGCCTCCTCGTCGAACCGGGCCTTGAGCTCCACGAGGGCGGTGACGTTCTTGCCGCTCTCGGCCGCCTGGACGAGCGCCTCGACGATGGGGGACTGCTTGGAGGTCCGGTAGAGCGTCTGCTTGATCGCGAGGACGTCCGGGTCGGCCGCCGCCTGCTTGAGGAAGCGCACGACGACGTCGAAGTCCTCGTAAGGGTGATGGACCAGGATATCCTTGGCCGCGATGGCCGAAAAGCAGTCGCCGCCATGCTCGCGGATGCGCTCGGGAAAGCGCGCCTCGAACGGCTTGAAGAGGAGGTCCGGCCGGTCATCGGGGATCAGCTCGGATGTCTGCGCGAGGCCCAGAAGGCCGTCGATCAGGACGACGTCATTGGGGTGGACGGCGAGCTTCGTCGTGACCAGCTCGCGCAGCGCGTGGGGCGTGGCCGCATCGATCTTGAGGCGGATGACATCGCCGCGGCGGCGGCGGCGAAGCATGCGCTCATAGGAGCGGACGAGATCCTCCGCCTCCTCGTCCACCTCGACATCCGAATCGCGGATCAGGCGGAAGGCGCCGGTCGACACCACGCTGCGCTCGGGAAAGACGTGGCGCAGGTAATGGATGATCACGCGCTCGAGGGAGATGAAGCGGACACGCGGCCGGCTGCCCGCGTCATCCTCTCCGGCGGGAAGCCGCACGAAGCGGCGCACCTTGTTCGGCACGGGGATCAGCGCGTTCATCGATCCGCTTTCGCCCTCGAGCGAGAAGCAGAGGACGAAGCCGAGGTTCGGAATGAACGGAAAAGGATGGGCCGGGTCGAGCGCGAGGGGCGTCAGGACGGGAAAGATATTGGTGAGGAATTCCTCCTCGAGCCAGGCATCCTCATCCTCGGTCAAGTCCTCCGCCGTGAGAATCTCGACGCCGGCTCGCGCCAGGATGGGCAGGAGGCCGTTCCAGGTGTGCTGCTGGCGGCTCATCAGCGCGGCCGCGCGGTCGTCGACCGCGGCGAGCTGCTTTTTCGGCGTCAGCCCGTCCTGGCTCGGCTTGGTGATGCCTTCGCGCACCTGGCCGAGCAGGCCCGCCACCCGCACCATGAAGAACTCGTCGAGATTGCTCGCGGAGATCGACAGGAAGCGCAGGCGTTCGAGCAGCGGATGGCGCTCATTGTCCGCCTCTTCCAGGACGCGGGTGTTGAAATCGAGCCAGGAAAGCTCCCGGTTGATGAACCGTTCGGGGCTGTCCGCGCTCACCGCAGGCGCGGCTTCGCCTGTGTCCTCGGCCCCGGAAGGAAGGTCGGCCGCGCCATCCATCTTGCGCTCCTGCGAAGGCTGCTCGCCGGGCTCATAGCGTGAAGCGGCCGGCTTCGGCCAGCGCATCGCGCAACAAGGCCTTGTGAGAGCGGTAGCCCCTCGCAGCGACCGCCTCGACCCGTTCGGCGAAGCCCGAAGCCGCGGCGAATTCGCGGCGCAGATGGCTCGCCGCCTCGGCCGTCGCGGCGAAGGGCAGGCGCAGCCCGCGCCGGCGCAGTTCCGCATCGAGCACCTGGGCCAGCATCGCCTCGTCCGGCGGCGCGAGCGACACCGTCTCGATGCTCCGCAGGCGGCTCGCGAGATCCGGCAGTGGCCTGTCCTTTGGCCCCGCCCAGCTCACGCTGCGCCCCGCACCGGCAAGGAGCAGCGGCACGCGCCGTCCGGCCGCCGCCTCGATCAACGCGAAGAGGTCGAGCGGCTCGAAATCATGCGCGTCGTCCACGGCGACGGCGGCGGGATCGCCGCTCAGGAGCTCCTCGAAATCCGTGCCGCTATTGCGGACGGGCACGCCGAACTCTTCCGCTTCCCGCTCCAGCAGCATGGTCTTGCCAGAGCCTTCAGGCCCCGTGATGGCGAGGATGCAGGCCAGCGGGCGCCCGGGCGTGCCGAGCCTTCGGCGCCACAAGGACAGCTGCGAGCGCGCCGCCTCGTTCGCGGCGCCTTCGATGAAGGGAACCGCGCGTCTTGGGAGCGGCGGAAAGGGAAGAGCCTGCTGTGAGGTCTCGCCGCTCATTGCCGCAGAAGGATGTCGTCGATGGAGTCGGGCTCGTCCTCGTCCCGCTCGCGTTCCAGGATTGTGTCGCGGCCGGTGCCGTCCTCTTCTGCCACCTCGCCGAAGAGATCGTCGGGCAGCTCGGGCGCCTGCGCGGCCGCGCCGCCGATCGTGCCGCGCTCGCCGGGCACGCCGCTGCGCGCATCGAGCGGACCTTCGGTGATGCCGCCGAAGGAGCGGCCGCGGGAGGTCCGCCCGCGCAGCTCCTCCTGCAATTGCCGCTCCCGGCGGACCCGCTCCTCGAGTTCCGTCGTCACGGGCTCCTCGTTCTCGCGCAGGCTCTCGGCGAGCGCCGCCTCGGCGACGTTCCAGCCGCCCTCCGCGTTCGGCCAGACGGTCAGGTTGTCCTGCTGCATCGCCAGTTCGAACTGGGCCGGATCGCCGATCGCCGTGACGTCGAGCACGGCGTTCTCCTTGTTGAACACGCCCGGCTCCATCGCCTTGACGAGCGGCGTGCGTTCGAGCGCGGTCCGGATATCGGCCCATTGGTCGAGCCCCTCGAACCAGGCCGTCAGCGCGAAGGTCCGCACGGCCGATTCGTCGACCAGCGTGCGCGCCTTCCAGTCCGCCGCATAGGTGGCCACCGTGCTCTCCACCGCGCGCTGGGCGAGGGCCGGAAAATCCGTACCCGGTCCGCGGAAGAAGGTCTGCGCCAGCGTCGAACCCTGCCCCTCGGACATGACCGCGCCGCGGCCCTCGGCGCCGAAACCGCCCTCGGTATCGTAGAGGTCGGCGCTGGTCGCGGGCGTGACCTCCCTTCGGCCCGAGCTTCGCCCTTCGAGATAGCCGTCGATGAGCTGCACCGTCAGCCGGAAGTTCCCGTCCTCTTCCTCCAGCTGGCCGAGCGCGACGATAACCTGCGGCACGTCATATCTGTCGGCGAGCATCTTCAGGGCCTCGCCGTCGAATTCGAAGGCCTCTTCGACCGAGACGAGCCGCATGTCCCGCGCATCGCCGCGCGGCAGGACGAGCGGGGTCAGCTCGTTCTCCAGCGGACGGGCGAGCCAGGCGCGGGCCCAGGGGTTCTTCGCCTCCCACAGATAGAGGCCGTTCTCCGTCTCGAGCACCGGCAGGACCAGCGCCTCCCGGCTCTGCGCCTCGGAGAAGGGCAGGCGCGCTTCGCGCAGGAGGCGGCGCACGGCTTCGGGCTTGAAGCGATAGGTGATGTTGGCCCGATAGGTGTTGCGCGAGCTCTTCTCGTCGAACACGGCGAAGCTCTGCTCGATCTGCGGCAGCATGTCGGGGTCGAGCGCGACAGGCTGCTTGAGCGACGCGCCGAAGGGATCGCTCTCGACCATGCCGCCATAAGGGGAAGCATCCTCCGGCCCTTCCTCCGGCGGCGCGTTCCCGGCGGGCGCCTCGCCCTCGGCGGGCATCGCATCGTCATCGCCCATGGGCACGAGGACGCCGCCCATCTCTTCTGGCTCTTCCTCCTCGATCGCCGCGGCGAGGCGCGGCAGGAACTGCCAGTCCGCCTCCGCCGTCAGGCGGCGCAGGAGAAGGTCCATGGCGACGCGCCGTCCCTGGCTCTGCGCCTCGGCCTGCGCCGCGGCCGCCGTATCGGCCTCGGCATAGACCGGCACGCGCGGCACGGTGAAGATCGAGGACTCCTCCTGCGCGGCGGCGGTGCCGCCGAAAAGGAAGAGGGTGACGAGGAGGAAAACGCGCATCGAGACTGCCCTGAAGCGAAAGCAGGGCGACCCTAACAGCCCCCGTGCGGGGGGTGAACTCACCAAACGTTCGGGATGAGAGGAGCGGGGCTCTGGACAGGACCGCGCACCGCAGCGTAGCTGCTCGGCCCATGAGCGATGCTTACAAGAACGCCGGCGTGGACATCGAGGCCGGAGAGCGCCTGGTCAAGGCGATCTCGCCGCTGGTCAAGGCGACGGCGCGGCCGGGCTCCGACCCGGCGCTGGGCGGCTTTGGCGGCCTCTTCGACCTCAAGGCGGCGGGCTATGACGACCCGCTCCTCGTTTCGGGCACGGACGGGGTCGGCACCAAGCTGATGCTGGCCTTCGCCACCGGGCGGCACGACACGATCGGCATCGACCTCGTTGCCATGTGCGTGAACGACGTTCTGGCACAGGGTGCGGAGCCGCTCTTCTTCCTCGACTATTTCGCGACCGGCCGCCTCGAAGAGGGCGTTGCGACGGATGTCGTCGCCGGGATCGCCGAGGGCTGCCGCAGGGCGGGCGCAGCGCTGATCGGCGGAGAGACGGCCGAAATGCCGGGCATGTACCCGGACGGCCATTACGACCTTGCGGGCTTCTGCGTCGGCGCGGTGGACAGGGACAAGGTCCTGCCGCGCATGGACGCGATGAAGGCGGGCGACGTGCTGATCGGCCTGCCCTCCTCCGGCGCGCATTCGAACGGCTATTCTCTCATCCGCAAGATCGCCGAGAAGAGCGGCCTCGGCTGGGATGACAGAGCGCCTTTCGCCGAAAACACCCTCGGCGACGCCCTGCTCGAGCCGACGCGGATCTATACCAAGGACCTTCTGCCCTTTGCCAAGGCGGGGCGGATCAAGGGCCTCGCCCATATCACGGGCGGCGGGCTGACCGACAACGTGCCCCGCGCCCTGCCCGAGACCCTCCTACCGCGCTATGACGAGGCCGCGCTCACCCTGCCGCCGCTCTTCGCGTGGCTGAAGGACGAAGGATCGCTCTCCGAAGCGGAGGTCCGCCGCACCTTCAATGCGGGAATCGGCATGGTCGTCATCGCCGGGCCTGACGATGCGAATGCTCTTCTCGGCGATCTGCCGGATGCCCGCGCGATCGGCGAGCTGGCTGCCAAGTGAAACGCGTCGCCGTCCTGATCTCGGGCTCGGGCAGCAACCTTCAGGCGCTAATCGACGCTGCGCAGGCGGAGGACTATCCGGCGGAAATCGTTCTGGTGCTGTCGAACCGTCCGGGCGCGTACGGCCTCGAACGCGCCCGCGCCGCGGGCATCGAGACGGACGTTCTCGACCATAAGAGCTTCGCCACCCGCGAGGATTTCGACGCGGCCCTCGATGCGAGGCTGCGCGAGGCGGCGCCGGACGCGATCTGCCTTGCAGGCTTCATGCGTGTGCTGACAGCCGGCTTCGTCGAGGGCTGGCGGGGACGCATCCTCAACATCCACCCCTCCCTCCTGCCGGCCTTCAGGGGGCTGCACGTCCATCGCCAGGCGCTCGAAGCGGGCGTGAAGCTGTCGGGCTGCACCGTGCATGTCGTCACGCCAGAGCTCGATGACGGGCCGATCATCGGACAGGCCGCCGTGCCGGTGCTGCCGGGCGATGACGAGGACAGCCTCGCCGCGCGCACCCTCAAGGCCGAGCATCGCCTCTATCCAGCAGCCCTGCGCCGCTTCCTCGAAGGCGGAGGAAGCGAAGCCGATGGCGAAGCGCGCCTGATCTCGGTGTGAGACCCAGGTCCGGGAATGACAGCAGACCGGTTTTGTCTCTGCCTGGCCCGCTCTAGCCTCTCTTTCCTGCCTTGCGGAGCTTTCCCATGACCGCCCAACCCGTTCGCCTCTCCTTCAAGGGCGCCTCGGGCGCCGAGCTCGCCGCGCGCCTCGACCTGCCCGCAGGACCGGTCAGGGCCTATGCGCTCTTCGCGCACTGCTTCACCTGCTCGAAGGACCTGATCGCCAGCCGCGCCGTCTCTGCCGCCCTGACCCGCCGGGGCATCGCCACGCTGCGCTTCGACTTCACGGGGCTCGGCGGCTCCGGCGGCGATTTCGGGTCGACCAATTTCACGATGAATCTCGGCGATCTCAAAAGCGCCGCCGATTTCCTTGCCGAGCATTACGAAGCGCCCAGCCTCCTTGTCGGCCATTCCCTCGGCGGTGCCGCGGCGCTCGTGGCGGCGCGCGACCTGGGCTGCATCAAGGCGGTCGCCACGATCAACGCGCCCGCCGACACCCATCACGTCACTGACCAGTTCAAGGAGCAGCTCGACACGATCCGCTCGGATGGCGAAGCCGAAGTGCTGCTCGGCCAGCGGCCCTTCACGATCCGCCGGCAGTTCCTCGACGATCTCGGCGAGCACCGGGTGACCGAGGCGGCCGCGCAGCTCGAAAAGCCGCTCCTCGTCCTGCACGCGCCCCATGACGAGACGGTGGGCATCGAGAATGCGACAAAGCTCTTCGTCGCGGCCATGCATCCCAAGAGCTTCGTCTCCCTCGACGATGCCGACCACCTCCTCTCGCGAAGGGAGGATGCCGAATATGCCGCCGAGGTCATCGCCGCATGGGCCTCGCGCTATCTCGCGCCTGCGCAGGAGCCCGCCGAGGGCGAGGCGCCGGACGTCATGGTGCGGGAGACCGGCGCCGGCCGCTTCCAGGCGCTGGTGACGGCGGGCGCGCATCACCTGATCGCCGACGAGCCCGAAAGCGTGGGCGGGCTCGATACCGGCCCCTCGCCCTATGACCTCCTCGCGGCGGCGCTCGGCGCCTGCACGACCATGACGCTGCGCATGTATGCCGACCGCAGGGGCTTGCCGCTCGACCGTGCGCTCGTCACGGTCACGCATGAAAAGCTTCACGAGAAGGACATGGAGAAGATGATGGGGGATGAAGGCGCCAAGCCCGACCGCTTCACGCGGAAGGTGACGCTGGAGGGCGATCTCGACACCGCGCAGCGCAAGCGCCTGATGGAGATCGCGGATCGCTGCCCGGTGCACAAGACGCTGGAACGCGGCGCGAGCGTGACGACGGAGGCCGGATCGTGAAGCCCGAAGACTGCCCGAGCATGGACGAGGTCCGGGTCGAGATCGACCGGATCGACGATGCGCTGATCGACCTCTTGGTCGAGCGCTGGGGCTATGTGGACCGCGCCTGGCAACTCAAGGAGCGGCCGGCCGACGCCACCGTCCCCTGGCGCATCCAGCAGGTGATCGACCGGGTCAGCGAACGCGCCGAGGCGGCCGGCCTGCCCCCTGCCCTCGCCGAGGCGCTGTGGCGGCAGCTGATCGGCTGGGGCATCCAATACGAGCAGGAAAAGCTCGCGGGGCGAACATGACGGAGGAAAAGGGCGGCGAGATCGCGCCTGCCATCGCCGAGATGTTCTCCGCCATGGGTCGGCACATGCAGACCGAGCACCCGCTGTTCGGCAAGCTCGCGGTCAAGCCCGTCCGCTTCGGGCGGGGCGACGTGGCGGTGAAACTGACGGCCGAGGAGACCTTCGCCGATGGCGAAGCGATCCATAGCGGGCTCTACACGATCCTGCTCGACACGCTGCTCGGCATGGCCGCCTGGTCGACCATGGAACAGTTCGAACCCATCGCCACGATCAACCTCAAGACCGATGTCATGGGGCAGGCCGCCCCCGGCGCCCGCATTCTCTGCGAGGCGGAATGCTCGGGCATCGTCGATGACGTCGCGGTCTGCCATGGCCGGGCCTCGATGGAGGGCACGCTGATCGCCAAGGCCGCCGGCACCTTTCTCGTCGGCACGCGCAGCGCGCAGGTGTCGCGGATATGAGCGAGATGCTGAAAGACCCGGACGAGGGCAGCCTGGCGGATATCGCGGCCTATCGCGAGCGCAGCGCCATGGCCCGCTGGCTCGACCTGTCCGCCACGATCGAGGATAGCCGCCTCCTCTACCGCCTCGGCTTCGCCGAGCGCCATGTCGGAAACCCTGTCATCCGCGCGCTTCATGGCGGCGTGATCTCGACGCTGCTCGAGACGGCGGGCACGCTGGAGGTCGTCACCCGCAGGACGAAGCCGCTGCGCGTGCGGACGATCAGCGTCCATGTGAACTATCTGCGCGGCGCCCGCGATCAGGACATGCTGGCGCGGGTCCAGGTCGCGCGCATGGGGCGCAGGATCGCCTTTCTCGAAGCGACCGGCTGGCAGACCACCGAGGAAGAGCCCGTCGCCCGCGCGGCCATCGCCCTGCGGGTTTTCGAGGGCGAGGGCTAGGCCTTCCGGAAGGCGTTCACCTTGGTGAGGAATCCGAGATCCTTTTCCTCGGCTGCGAGGCCGTGCTCGGCGAAGAGGGCGGGAAGGTCCTCTTTGCAATAGCTGTCGTAATAGGGCTCGTGCAGCGCGCGCGGGAAGGTCTCCAGCAGGATGTCGAGTCCGGTATCCCCATACTGGATGCTGTCCACGTGCAGGTAGAGCCCGCCCGGCCGCAGCACCCGCGCGATCTCGGCCGCCACCTGCCGCCGCACCTTGGGCGGCAGCTCGTGGAAGAGATAGACCGTGGTCAGAACGTCGAGCGATCCGTCCGCGAAGGGCAGGCTCTCGGCAGGCGCCTGCACATAGGTCACGTTGCGGGCGAAGCTCGCATTGCGCCGCGCGGCATTCAGATAGCTGTCCGACAGGTCGACCGCGTGAAGCGGCAGTTTCGGGAAATTGTCCGCCACCTCGGCGAGGAGCCGTCCCGTGCCGCAGGCGACATCGGCCATGGCGAGATCGGCCTCGCTTCGCCCTTCGGCGGCGAGGCGGTCCACTTCGCGCCGCAGGATCGGCAGGGCCCGGCGGCGCATGGCGTCGGCCGCGCCCGTGAACAGCGTCTCGACCTGCGTGTCGTAGATCTGCGCCGAACGCTCGGATAGCCAGCCATCGGACTGGAAGTGGAAGTTCTGGAGGTAATAGCCCGGCAGGCCTTCGCGCTTCTGCGCCCGCACCTCGACGCCGCCGCCCTTCACATGGGCGCGGCGGGACACGGCCCGCGCCTCGGCCAGGTAGTCGCGCGCGCTGCGGACCGCCCGCAGCGGGTTCGGCGCCCGGCGCAGATCGCGGGGCATCTTGTAGACGCCGGTCTCGATATCCTTCCACTCCCGCTGGAAGAGTGAGCGGAAGGCGGTGCGCAATTCATTGAAATCGGGCGCAGGCGACCGCATCGGCTTGGGCGGATGGCCTGGCGGCGTCAGCGGCCCGACAATATGGCGTCCGGCCACGTAATGCAGCGTGTACCAGCCGATCCTCGCGCTCTGCGCGGTGCTGTAGGCCACGCGTCTCAGGCCGTTGGAAAGCACACCCGCCGACATCAAGTCATTCCCTTCGTTCGAAGATCGCCACCGCCTCGATGTGGGGCGACCACAGGAACTGGTCCACAAGAGACAGCCGGGTCAGATTGTAGCAGCCGGAGAGGGTGCGCGCATCGCGGGCGAGCGCATCGGGATTGCAGGAGACATAGACGATTCTCGGCACGGCCGAACGGGCCAGCGCCTCGCATTGTTCGGCCGCGCCCGCCCTTGGCGGATCGAGGACCACCGCATCGAAGGCATCGAGTTCCTTGCCCAGGAGCGGCCGCGTGAAGAGGTCCCGCGCCTCGGCCTCGACCTTGCGGCCGCCTCTGCGGGCCGCCGCCTTCAGCGCATCGACCGCCTGCCGATCGCCCTCGGCCGCATAGACCCGGGCCCGCTGCGACAGCGGTAAAGCGAAAGTGCCGACGCCGCAGAAGAGGTCGGCCACCCGCTCCGCCTCGCCCGCCCCGTCCAGGACCAGTCCCTGAAGCTGCGCCTCGCCCTCGCGCGTCGCCTGCAGGAAAGCGCCCGCTGGCAGGGCCACCTCCAGCCCGCCAAGCCCGATCGCAGGCGTCCTGCGCTCCACGAGAGCCACACCGCCCAGCGAGAGGCGCGCGAGGTCCAGAGCCTCCGCCATGCGCGACAGGGCCTCGCGCGCGGGCAGCGGCAGCGCCGGTTCGTCCGCGCTCGTCACGTCGACATCCGGCCCCGCCGCGGTCATCGTGACCATCGCCTCGACCACGCCCCGGCTCTCGGGCAGGACCCCGATCAGCGGGCGCAGCGCATGGGCGAGCTCGAAAAGCTCAGGCGTCAGGACGTGGCATTCCTCGATCGCCACCACCCGCTCGTCGCCGAGCCTCCGGAAGCCGACCTGCACACCGCTCCGCGTCCGGAAGAAAGCGAGCTTGGCCCGGCGGCGCGAGCGCGGCGGCGAAGCGTAAGCCGCGGGCGTGGGCACCTCGCCCAGAACCCGCCCCAGAGCGGAGGTCAGCCGGTCCCGCTTCCACTGCGCATAGTCGTCCGGCCGCAAATGCTGCATCCGGCACCCGCCGCAGCCATCGCCCGGCAGGCCGAAATGGCGGCAGGGCGGCGCCGCGCGCAGCGGCGAAGCCGCCTCGATGCGTTCCACCCGGCCCTTGCGCGCCGCCACCTTCGCGGTGACCGTTTCGCCCGGCAGGGTGAAGGGCACGGCGATATCGCCCGACAGGCCGTCGCCGCTCCTGCCCAGCCTGTCGATGTCGAGCGTGCGCAGCGTCGCCGGCGCCTTTGTCCGCCGCCCCCGCCTAGCCACGGCGCCCGCCGATCAGGAATTCGCCATTGCCGTCGCCGCCGAGGATGGGGCTCTGGATCACGGGCGCCACCATCCAGCCCTCCCCGCGCAGCCAGCCTGCCGCCGCCTCGGCATGGGCGCGCTGTTCCTCATGCGGCAGGGAGACGATCCCGCCGCGCCCGATATTCCGCGGGCCGACCTCGAATTGCGGCTTGAACAGGACGGCGAAGGCCGCGCTCTGCGCGCAGAGCGCCAGCGCGGGCGGCAGCGCCTTGCGCAATCCGATGAAGCTCACATCGCAGACGAGGAGTTCGATCGGGTCCGGCACCAGCGCGCGGTCCAGATCCTTGGCATGCGTCCGCTCCAGATTGACGACCCGCGGATCACCCGCCACCGCTTCGTCGAGCTGGCCGTGCCCGACATCCACCGCGAAGACACGCGCCGCATGCCTTTCCAGCAGAACCTGCGTAAAGCCGCCTGTCGAGGCGCCGAGGTCGAGGCAGGTTCTTCCGGCGGGGTCGATACCGAAGGCGTCGAGCCCTGCCACCAGCTTGAGCGCCGCCCGCGAGACGTAAGGATGCGCCTCCCCTTCGCAGGTCACGACATCCCTTTCGCCCACGGTCTGCGAGGCCTTGCGCGCCGCCTCACCATTGACGCGGACGAGCCCGGCCTGAATGGCCGCCTTGGCACGCTCGCGGCTCCTGACGAGGCCGCGTTCGGTCAGATGCTGGTCGAGGCGCAAGAGGGTCAGGCGCGCGCGTCCGCCGAGCTCGCCTCCGCGTCGAACAGGGCGCTCGCGCAGGCTGCGATATGCTCGGCCGTCAGCCCGGCCTCCTCGTACATCTCCCTGGGGCCGGCCTGATCCTGATAGCGGTCGGGAAGCGTCAGGGTCCGGATCTTCAGCCCGCTATCGAGCCGCCCCTCGCGGGAGAGGTAGTGGAGGACGAAAGCGCCGAAGCCGCCGACCGACCCCTCCTCGACCGTCAGCAGGACCTCGTGCTCGGCCGCGAGGCGGCGGACGAGATCCTCGTCGAGCGGCTTGGCGAAACGCGCATCGGCGACCGTGGTGCTCAGCCCCTTCGCGGCGAGCAGCTCGGAGGCGCGCAGGCACTCGTTCAGGCGCCCGCCAAAGGAGAGGAGCGCGACGGAGGTGCCTTCCTTGAGGACGCGCCCCTTGCCGATCTCGAGGAATTGCGGCGTCTCCGGCATGTCGACGCCGATCCCCTCGCCGCGCGGGAAGCGGAAGGCGATGGGATGCTCGTCATAGGCCGCCGCCGTATGCGTCATATGGACGAGTTCGGCCTCATCGCCCGCCGCCATCAGCACCATATTGGGCAGGCAGCCGAGAAACGCCGTGTCATAGGCGCCCGCATGGGTCGCGCCGTCCGCGCCGACGAGGCCCGCCCGGTCGAGCGCGAAGCGCACGGGCAGGTTCTGGAGCGCGACATCGTGGACGACCGAATCATAAGCCCTTTGCAGGAAGGTCGAATAGATCGCGGCGAAGGGAACCATGCCCTCGGCGGCGAGCCCGCCCGCGAAGGTCACCGCGTGCTGCTCGGCGATGCCGACATCGAAGCAGCGGTCGGGGAATTCCTTCATGAACTTGTCGAGGCCCGTGCCCGCCGGCATGGCGGCGGTGATGCCCACCACCTTGGAATCGCGCTTCGCCTCCGCGATCAGCTGATTGCCGAAGACGGAGGTGTAGGACGGCGCGTTGGGCTTGGCCTTGTGCTGCTTGCCCGAGACCACGTCGAACTTGGCGACGCCGTGATATTTGTCGCCGGAGGCCTCGGCGAATTCGTAGCCCTTGCCCTTCTGGGTGACGACATGGACCAGGACCGGGCCATCCGTCATCTCACGGACATTCTCCAGAACCGGAATCAGGTGCTCGAGATTATGCCCGTCGATCGGGCCGACATAATAGAAGCCCATCTCCTCGAAGAGCGTGCCGCCCGTGACCATGCCGCGGCCGAATTCCTCGGCCTTGGCCGCCGCGTTGTGCAGGCGCTTGGGCAGGCGCTTGGCGAGCTGCTTGGCGAGGTTCCGGAAGCCGTGATAGCTGTCCGAGCTGGCCGCGCGGGCGAGATAGGCCGACATCGCGCCGACCGGCGGGGCGATCGACATGTCGTTGTCGTTAAGGATGACCGTCAGCTGCTTGCCGCGGTCGCCGGCATTGTTCATCGCCTCATAGGCCATGCCGGCGGACATCGACCCGTCGCCGATCACCGCGACGATGCGGTTGTCCTCGCCCTTGAGGTCGCGCGCCACGGCCATGCCGAGCGCAGCGGAGATCGAGGTCGCCGCATGGGCCGCGCCGAAGGGGTCGTACTCGCTCTCGGAACGCTTGGTGAAGCCGGAAAGGCCGTCCTTCTGGCGCAGCGTGCGGATGCGGTCGCGCCGGCCGGTCAGGATCTTGTGGGGGTAGCACTGGTGGCCGACATCCCAGATCAGCTTGTCCTTCGGAGTGTCGAAGACATAGTGGATCGCCGTCGTCAGCTCCACGACGCCGAGGCCGGAGCCAAGGTGGCCGCCGGTGACGGAAACGGCATCGATCACCTCCGCACGCAGCTCGTCGGAGAGCTGGCGCAGCTGCTCTGGCTCGAGCTTGCGGAGGTCGGCGGGTGTCCGGACAGTGTCCAGGAGCGGCGTATCTACGGTCATGACGGCCCTGATAGCGTGAACGGGAACCTTAAGGCCAGACGAGCGATCAGGCCCGGCCGGTTCGGGCCTGCGCGTAAAGGTCGCGGGGGCCGAAGGGAAAGCCTTATGCCGCCTGCTCGCTGCGCTGCTTTTCCATCACGCCGTCCCAAAGCGTTGTCAGTTTCGTGATGTGCTTGCTGACATTCGATTTCTCCGCCTGCTCGAAGCCGGCTTCGCGAATCTCGTCCGGCACGGGCTGGCTGACGATCTTCTGCGCCTCCTCGATCGTGTCGAAGAGGAAGCCGGCATCGCCGATATACTCTTTCAGGTCGGGACGGATATTGGCCATGCACACCCCGACGCCCGAGGCCTGCGCCTCTGCGATCGCCATCGGCCAGCCGACCGTGGGGAAGCGGAAGTCGGCCGTATAGACCAGCCATTCGTGCTTCTTGTACTCGGGCGGCATCTGCTCGGGCTCGAGAAGCTCGTTGAAGGTGACGGGCGAGCCCTTCTCGCGGTTCAGCGCCGCCAGCTCCTCGCTGTGATAGCCGACCGGATAGATCGTGAAGTCCCGCTCGGGCATGCGCGCGGCGAGCTCGATGAACTGGTCCATCCGCTTCTTCGGCGTGACGACGCCCGTATTCATGATGCCCTTGCCGTTCGGTCCGCGATCGCGGAACCGGTCGACCGCGACCACCGGGAAGCAGTCGATGATCTTGTCGCCGGGAATGCCTTCGCGCTCCAGCCAGGGCCGCTGGAAGGGAAAGCCGAGGATTCCTAGGCAGTAGTTCCAGTCGAGAAAGGTCAGCTGCCGCTGGATCCGCCCCTTGGTATGGGCCATCGGATCGGGCCGCCGGACGAGGCGCCGCACCGTCTGCTCGATGCCGCCGCGCGGCATGAGGGGGATCATGTCGAAGGAATGCGAACGGACCGTATAGGGCACGTCCAGGCGCCGCGCGATCTCGGCCACCTTTTCGAGCCCGAAGAAATAATGCGTGTGGATGACGTCAGGCTTGAAATCCTGCCCGAACGCCACCGCCTGATCGACGGATTCCATCGACGTGTAGGGATGATGGTTCTCGTAGGGGCGATTGGCCGGCTTCATCGACAGGATGGCGAGTTCATACTCGTCGCCGAGCGCCTCGATCTCGGCCTTCACATAGGTCTGCGAGAGCTGGGGAAACTCCCGCACGATATAGAGGACGCGCGTCTTGCGCGCAGCGTTCTCGTCGCCTCTCGCCATGGATGTCCCTCGTCTCGTCAAGCAACGCAGTCGGTTGCCATGAGCAAGAACCGAACCAGCCCCGTGAGTCAAATGCGCAGCGAAGGCGGCGGCGTCCGCTTACTCGAAGCTCGCGGCCTGCGCGGAGGGCTCGCCGCCCGAATCGAGAACGATCTTTTCGATCTTCTCGCGCGCGGCCTTCAGGGTCGATTCGCAATGCGCCTTGAGGGCGGCGCCGCGCTCATAGAGCGAGATCGATTCCTCGAGCGCCACCTGCCCGCTCTCGAGCTTGCCGATGATCTGTTCGAGTTCGGCCAAGGCCGCTTCGAAGCTCAGCTTTTTCACGTCACTCATATTCACTCCGCGGCGGCTTGGGTGCGCGCCAGAGGCTCCATCGTGTCCTGCGAGATGTTCTCGGTTTCGGCCACGACCTGCTTGTAGGCGCGGTAGGACCAGTATTCGTTCTCGCCCTCATGGACGACCCGCTCCCATCCCCGGCGCCGGATATGGCGGTCGAACATCCAGTTCAAATAGCCGTGAGCGCAGAGCAGCACGTCCTGCCCCTCCGCCGCTTCGGCGATCAGCTTGTCCGCGATCCGCCGCACCCGCCCCCGCGCCTTGCGATGGCTTTCGGTGTCACCCGGCGAATAGCCGATGAACCAGAAGGCCCGGCTGATCCGGCCCCAGGCGGTCGGGCTGAGCTTGATGAAGGGCACGGGCGGCGGGGGCAGCGGCGCTTCGACGAAGAGCGCGTTGCGCGGCACGATCCGCGCGCCGTCCACGATCCTGTCGGCGGTCTCGATGGCGCGCGGGAGCGTCGAGCACAGAACGATCCCGCATTCGGAGGCCAGATCGACGAGCGAGGCCGGCGGCTCCTGCCCCGGGGCGAGGCCGCTTTCGTCATAGCGCGCCCACCACTGCCCGTATTGCCGGGCCGTGATCTTCACGTCCCGGTTCAGGTTGGGCTTCCCGTGCCGCGCCGTGATGATGCGTCCCGCCATCATGTCCGGGTCTAGCGAGGCCGAGCCTATCTCGCCAGCCTTTTGACGTGGCAGGCGACGCTTCGTTCCAGGGCGCCGAGATCGTAGCCGCCCTCGAGAAGAGAAACGATCCGGCCGCCGCACTGCGAATCGGCGAGAGCGCGTATCTCCGCCGTGATCCATTCGAAATCGTCCTCGACCAGTTGCAGATTGGCCAGTGGATCCGCCGCATGCGCATCGAAGCCTGCGGAGACGATCAGAAGCTCGGGGCCGAAGGCAGCGATCTGCGGCAGGAGGTCCTCGCCCCATGCCCTGCGGAAGGCAGCGCCGCCCTCCCCCGCCGCGAGCGTCGCATTGCGCACCGTGCCCGCCGCGCCGCGCTCTGAGGGCTCGCCGGTCCCAGGATAGAGCGGCCATTCATGCGAGGAGGCGTAGAACATGCCCGGCTCGTCCCAGAGCACGTCCTGCGTGCCGTTCCCGTGATGCACGTCGAAGTCGAGAACGGCGACGCGCCGGAGGCCGTGCGCCTCCCGCGCGTGAAGGGCTGCCAAAGCCGCATTGGAGAAGAGGCAGAAGCCCATGGCCGCCTCCCGCTCGGCGTGGTGGCCCGGCGGGCGCGAGGCGACGAAGGCGCGCTCCGCCTCCCCAGACAGAACCGCGTCGGTGGCAGCGAGCGCGCCGCCTGCACCGCGCAGCGCGGCCTCGAGGCTGTGCGCCCCCATGAAGGTGTCGGGGTCGAGCTGGACGATGCCGTCTTGCGGCGCGGCCGCCTCGATCCGGGAGACATAGGCCTCGCTGTGCCCGCGCAGCAGCGCGTCCCGCCCGGCCCGCGGCGCCTCGCGCCGTTCGAGCCCGGCGAGATCGCCGCTGCCGAGCGCCCTGTCCACCGCCGCCATGCGCTCGCTCCGCTCGGCATGGCCCTCGGGGACCTCGTGCTCGGCGAAGCGGGACGAAGTGAACAGGAGCGTCGTCATTTGCTCTCGTCGCCGGCCAGTTCGCGTGCCCGCTTATAGGCGTTGGCGACCGCTTCCTCGGTGAGCGGCTTCAGCCCGCGGCTGTCCTCGTTGAGGATGTCGAGCGCGGCCTGCGTCGTGCCGTTCGGGCTCGTCACCGCGCGGCGCAGCGCCGCCGCCTCGCGCTCGTCCTGCGCGAGGAGGGCGGCGGAGCCGGTGACCGAGGCCTCGGCGATCCGGCGCGCATCCGCGGGCGCGACGCCGCGCGCTTCGGCAGCCTGCTGAAGCGCCTCCGCGAGAAGGAAGACATAGGCCGGAGAGCAGCCCGTCACGCCCATGACTTGGTCGAGGTGATCCTCGCCCTCGCACCAATAGGTCTCGCCCGCGGCCGCCATCAGCGTGCTCGCCGCGTCCTTGTCGCCGTCCTCGAGGCCGCCCGCCTCGCAAAGCAGCGTGACGCCCTGGCGGATCGAGGCGGGCAGGTTCGGCATGGTGCGCACGACCCGCGCGCTCGGCGCCTTTTCCTTGAGGAGGTCGGCGATGGTCTTGATCGTCGTGCCGGCGGCGACGGAGACGAAGAGCGTCTCGTTCATGTCCTGCCATTCGAGCTTGGGCAGCACGGCCGGGAACATTTGCGGCTTCACCGCCAGGACGCAGACGCCGTAGCCTTTGTCTTCGGGCGGGTTCAGCGCGATGCCGTGCTTGTCGCACAGCGCCTCGATCTTTTCGGGCGGATTGGGATCGACCACGGCCGAGCGGGCCGTGTCGAGAATGCCGCTGGCGACCCAGGATTCGAACAGGGCGCCGCCCATGGAGCCGGCGCCGACGAGAAGTACGGAGAGCTGTTGTGTCATGCCGGCGGCTTAACCCCCGGCACCCCGCGCTGCCAACAGCGCGGAGCGGTCACGATCAGGCGTTGCCGACGGTCTCCAGGATCGAGGCCTCGAGCGCCTCCTCGGCCGTCTTCCCGCCCCAGACGACATAGTTGAAGGCCGGATAGAACTTCTCGAAGGCTTCCATCGCGCCGCGCAGGAGAATCTCCGCCTGGCTCGAATCCATGGTCTGCCCCTCGGGCAGCACGGCGCCATTGCGGTAGATCAGGCCCTGATCCTGGTCCCACAGGTCGAAATGCCCCAGCCACAGCCGCTCATTGATGAGCGCGAGGAGCTTGTGCACCTCGCCGCGCATGGCGGCGGGAACCCGCATCTCGAGCGGCGCGCCGATCTGGAGCACCTGCGCCTCCGCGCGCCAGGCGAACCACATCGAGACGTCGCGCCAGGACCCGCTCAGATTGACGTGCAGCTCCGTATCCGAAGCCCGGACGGCATCGAGATCGGAAAGCCGGGCGATCGCCTCGATCGTCTCGATCGGGTTCGCAGGCACGGCGTAGGTATCGTGGAAGGGCAGTTCCATAGAGAGGCGGCTTTCAACGCTTGTGACGCTCGGTGCGTCTCGACACAAGATATAGGGGGCTGATTTGCCGCTGTCGCCAAGCGCGAAGGCGCATTCTGTGAACAAGTCGTATCCAGCCAAAGAATTTTCGCACATCGCGCCGGACTGAGTCCTGCGGGCAACAAAAGCCGCCGATCCGTGAATCCCGCTGCTACGCGATGTGGAAAACTCAGCGCGCCTTGAGCGCCTCGACCTCCTCGCGGAGCCGCTCCACCTCGTCCAGCGCCTTCACCGCCATCTCCTTGACCGCCTCGAACTCTTCGCGCGGAACGAGATCCTGATCGGCGAGGAAGCGTTGCAGAGAGCTGTGCAGGACGGTCTCGGCCTCGCGGCGGACGCCGTCGGCGGCACCGGCGGCCTCGGCGATGGCGCGGGCCAGGCCGTCGAAGAGCGGGTTCTTGGTCTGCATGAAGGGGTCTCCTTTGTCGGTCTTCATCTAGGGATCGTTTCCCTCTTCCGGCAGGACGCGTGACCGCATGACGCCGGCCACGGCAAGTCCCCGGCCCGTTCCCTCGGATTCGAGCCCCGCGGCCACGCCGGCGCGATCGGCCTCGGGGTGATCCTGGCTCATCTTCCAGACGCCCTCTATCGCGGTCACTTCGAGGCGGACACCCATGATCTCGGGCAGCAGGTCCTCGACATGATCGCGCGAGGCCTCCTTCAGGCGCCACGGATCGGGACGGTCCACCTCGTTTGCTTCGACCAGTTCGGTCAGGTGGCGCAGCAGCCAGCCCCGCTCGCCGATCAGACGCGGGAAGCCGCGCGCCTCCACCGCGACATAGTTCCATGTCGGCAGGACGCGGCCATCCTCCCGCGCGGGATACCAGCGCGGATGAACATAGGCGTGCGGGCCGCGGAAGATCGCGAGCGCCTCGGCGCCGTCGGCGAAGGCTCCGCGAATCGGATTGGCGCGGGCGAAGTGCCCCTCGATGACGATGCGGCCGCCATCCTCCTTCGGAATCAGCGGGATATGCGCCGCGAGCGGGCGCCCGTCCCGGCAGGCGACGAGCGTGGCGAAGCGGATCGACCGCGCCGCATCCAATAGGACGTCCCGCTGCGTCTCGACGTAGGGGCTGGGCGCGTGCATGGCCGCTCTTCCACCTTTCTTCCGGCGCGGGTTTGCGCCGCAGGCGACGCTCGGTAAAGCGGGCCTTCGTCCATTCTCCGAACCGGCATGCTCTATCCCGACATCGATCCCGTCCTGATCAGCCTCGGCCCGCTGCCGATCCGCTGGTATGCGCTGGCCTATCTGGCGGGCGTCGTGCTCGGGGCGGTCTATGTCGGGCGGTTGATCGCCCGGCCCGAGCTCTGGGCGCCGCCCGGATCATCCCGTCCCGGCCCGCTCGCGCCGCCGATCGACCGGCGCCAGCTCGACGACCTCGTCTCCTGGATCATTCTCGGCGTCATCCTGGGAGGGCGGATCGGCTTCGTCCTCTTCTACCGGCCGGAGCTTCTGGCCATCCCCTTCGGGGAGTGGTCTCGCCTCTTCGGCATCGTCCCGTTCCCGCCCGCCCTCGCGATCTGGGAAGGCGGCATGTCCTTCCACGGGGGCATGCTGGGCGTCGTTATCGTGCTCCTGCTCTTCGCGCGGCGCATCGGCGGGAACGTGTTCCGGATCGCCGACCTCCTCGCCTGCGCAACGCCGATCGGCCTGTTCTTCGGGAGGCTCGCCAATTTCATCAATGCCGAGCTCTACGGCCGCCCCACCGATGCGCCCTGGGGTATCGTCTTCCCCGAATATTATGACCAGCGGGCAGAACAATGGGTCTATGCCGCGGACGCCGTGCCGCGCCATCCGAGCCAGCTCTACGAGGCATTCCTCGAAGGCCTCGTCCTCTTCGTCGTCCTTCGCGTGCTCGTCACCCGCTATCGCGTCCTGCGGCATCCGGGGGCGGCGACCGGCGTGTTCCTCGCGGGCTACGGCCTGTCGCGCTTCCTCGTCGAATTCTTCCGACAGCCCGATGCCTATGCCGCGACGCTGGGCTTCCTGACGCGCGGCATGCTCCTGTCCCTGCCGATGATCCTGGCCGGCGCCTTCTTCGTCTGGCGCGCCCGCAGAACCCGAGGAGTGCCAGCATGAGCGCGCCCGAACCGGATGACGACGCCCCCACCCCGCTCGAGGAGCGGCTGATCGCCCTGATCCGCGAGCATGGCCCGATCCGCATCGGCGACTTCATGAGCGACGCGCTCAGCCATCCCCAGCACGGCTATTACGCGACGCAGGACCCCTTCGGGCCGCCCAAGAAAGGCCAGCACGGCGGCGACTTCACCACGGCGCCCGAAATCAGCCAGATCTTCGGCGAGCTGGTCGGCGCCTGGCTCATTCACGCCTGGAGCGAGATCGGCGAGCCTTCGGCCTTCAACCTGGTCGAGCTCGGCCCCGGCCGGGGCACGCTGATGGCCGACATCCTGCGCGTCGCGAAGATCCGGCCCAAATTCCTCGAGGCGGCCAGCCTCTTCATGGTCGAGAATTCCGGCCGCATGCGCTACCGCCAGCAGCGCACCCTCCACGATACGGGGATCGAGGCGGTCTGGGCCGATCATCTCAGCGACGTGCCGCCGGGCCCGACGCTCATCATCGGCAACGAGTTCTTCGACTGCCTGCCGATCCGCCAGTTCGTGCGCACCGCCGAGCGCTCCGAAACCCCGTGGCGGGAGCGGCTCGTGGGCGTCAGCGACGAGGGCGAGCGTCCCCGCCTCTGCTTCGTCCTCGGCGAGGAGGCGCTGCCCGGCCCCGACGGCGTCCCCCCCGGCGCGATGCCGGAGGCGGTGTTCGAGACCTGCGAGGCGGGCCTGTCCCTCATGGACGAGGTCGCCGAGCGCCTCTCCGCCTATAAGGGCCGCGCCCTGTTCATCGATTACGGGCATGGGCGCTCTGGCTTCGGCGACACCTTCCAGGCGGTGAAACGGCACAGGAGCTGGCCCGTCCTCGCCGCGCCGGGCCTCGCCGACGTCACGGCGCATGTCGATTTCGGCGCCCTCGCCCGTCGGGGCAGAGCGCAGGGCGCGCGGGTGGACGGCCCGGTCCTGCAGCGCGATTTCCTCCTCCGCCTCGGCCTCGAGCAGCGCCTCGCGGCGATCCTCGACGTCGTGAAGGACGACGACACGAAGGCTCTTCTGCGGTCGGGCGCGGAGCGGCTCGTGGACGCCGATCAGATGGGAGCGCTCTTCAAGGTGATGGCCGTCTCCTCGCCCGGCCTGTCCGAGCCGCCGGGTTTCTCGTGATCCCGCCGCACCGCAAGGCCGGGGCCCTCGCAGGCGTCCAGCACGGCTTTTTCGGACGCGGAGGCGGCGTGTCCCGCGGCCTCCATGAAAGCCTCAATTGCGGCGCGGGATCGGATGACGATCCGGCCGCCGTGGCCGAGAACCGCGACAGGGTGCGCCGCGCGCTCGGCGCGGATGCGCTGGTCACTGCCTATCAGACTCATTCGGCGAGAGCGCTTTTCGTGACCGAACCCTTCGCAGGCTCGCCGCCGCAGGCCGATGCGCTGGTCACTGACAGACCCGGCCTCGCCCTCGGCGCACTGGCCGCGGACTGCATGACCGTCCTTCTCTTCGAGCCCCAGGCACGCCTCGTCGGCGCCGTTCATGCGGGCTGGCGCGGCAGCCTTGCCGGGATTCTCGAGGCGGCGGTCGCCCTGATCGAGGAGAAGGGCGGCGATGCGGGCCGCCTTCTCTGCGCGATCGGCCCCTGCCTGCGCGCGGAGGCCTTCGAGGTCGGCGACGATCTCGTCTCCGAAGTAACCGGCGAATATCCGGGCGCCGTCCGGTTCTTCCGTCCCGCCCCTGCGGCGGGCAAGCACCTCTACGACCACGTCGCCTTCGGCCGCTGGCGGCTCGAGGCGGCGGGCGTCGATCCTGCCGGCATCGCGGATGTCGGCGGCTGCACGCTGACCCGCCCGGATCGCTGGTTCAGCTATCGCGCGAGCCGCAGGCAGGGCGCTTCGGATTACGGACGGAACATCTCAGCGATAGCGCTATCAGCCGCTTGACTCCTCGCGCCCCCGGACCGCAAAGCCTCGCGCGGGTGACGATGACGAGGCTTTCATGAAGCTGCTCTCCGGCAACGCCAACACGCCTCTCGCCGAGGATATCGCGCGGCAGCTCGATACGCCGCTGACCAGCGCCGTCACCCAGCGCTTCGCCGACTCCGAGGTCCATATCGAGGTCAAGGAGAACGTCCGCGGCGAGGACGTCTTCGTCATCCAGTCGACCTCCTGCCCGGCCAACGACAATCTGATGGAGCTCCTGATCATGGTCGACGCGCTCAGCCGCGCCTCGGCCAGCCGGATCACCGCCGTCATTCCCTATTTCGGCTATGCCCGGCAGGATCGCAAAGCCGGGCCCAGGACGCCGATCTCGGCCAAGCTCGTGGCCAATCTCATCACCACGGCCGGCGCCGACCGCGTCCTGACGATCGACCTTCATGCGGGGCAGATCCAGGGCTTCTTCGATATCCCGACCGACAATCTCTACGCCGTGAAGGTGATGGAGCGGCATATCCGCGAGACCTATCCCAAGGATGCCGAACTGTGCGTCGTCAGCCCGGATGTCGGCGGCGTCGTGCGGGCCCGCTCCCTGTCCAAGCGCTTGGGCGACGTGCCGCTCGCCATCGTCGACAAGCGGCGCGAGCGGGCGGGCGTGTCCGAGGTGATGAACATCATCGGCGACGTGCGCGGCAAGCACTGCATCCTGTTCGACGACATCGTCGATTCGGGCGGCACGCTGGTCAATGCGGCGGACGCGCTGATGGCCGAGGGCGCGGCCTCGGCGGCCGCCTATGTCACCCATGGCGTCCTGTCGGGGAAAGCGGTCGAGCGGATCGAGAACTCCGCCTCGCTCCAGCGCCTCGTCATCACCGATTCGATCGCCGATGACGGCCGCCGCACCGGCGCGACCAAGATCGAGGCGGTCAGCGTCGCGACCCTGCTGGCCGAGGCCATTCGCAGGATCGCCAATGAAGAGAGCGTCTCCAGCCTCTTCGACTGACCTTCGCGCTCAACGCGGCGGCATGGCCGCTGCGACGTCGAAGGCCTGAAGCCGCTTCAGCACGGGCCCGCGATAGTTGTCCGGCACGTTCTCGTCGCGGATGATCCAGCCATAGAGCTCCTGATCGGGCACTTCCAAGAGGCGCGCGAACTCTTCGGCTTCCGAATCGCTCATCTCGGCGAGGTTCGCCTGGGCGAACTTGCCGATCACGATGTCGGCTTCCTTGAAGCCGCGATGCATGGCGCGATAGAGGAGGCGTTTGCGGGCGGGGCTCAGGCCGGCGGATAGGGAATCTGTCATCGCCCTTAGCATATACAGTTTGCATCGAAGCGCGACTGTGACCCATCTGCGTGTTGAAGGCGCGGCAGCCCCCTGTCACATAGCGCCCCGAACACGCGGCTCTTCCGCCCTGCCCATCTGGAGTACCCGATGACCTACGTCGTCACCGACGCCTGCATCGCCTGCAAATACACCGACTGCGTCGAAGTGTGCCCGGTCGACTGCTTCTACGAAGGCGAGAACTTCCTCGCGATCAAACCCGAAGAATGCATCGACTGCGGCGTCTGCGAGCCCGAATGCCCGGTCGAGGCGATCAAGCCCGACACGGAGGACCCCGACGGCAAGTGGACCGAGCTCAACGCCAAATACGCCGAGGCCTGGCCGAATATCACGCGCGCCAAGCCCGCCCTGCCCGAGGCGGATGCCATGGCCGAGGTGGAGAACAAGCTGGAGACCCATTTCAGCGAAAAGCCAGGTGAAGGCGACTGAGCGGCTGTCGGACTCCAGCGCTTACCGCAATTCAATACCACGGCGGTCTGGCGTACTGGATTTTTATGACAGTTTGTGCTATCTCTTGTCAGAGGCTGATGGTTCAGCGGGAGGGAGGCCGCCTTCGCGGGCGGTCTTTTTCTTGCGTGCGAAAAGGACCGTTCGCTGCCCCGCCGGAATTGGGCTTCGGCGACACCAGAAAGGAGAGGTCGTGAGCAAGACGACTCCTACCGACAAGATCGAACAAAGCCAATCCTCCGCCAAGGCCAAGCCGGCAGACACCAAGGCTGCCCGCTCGCCGAGCAAGGCGCGAACTCCCGCCAAGAAGACCACCGCCACCCGGACCGCAGCCAAGAAGGCCGAGGCCACGAAATCGGCGACCAAGCCGAAACCGGCGGCCAAGAAGGCGACCTCCAAGACATCCACCGCCAAGAGTGAGAAGAAAGCGTCAGTGAGCACAACGAAAGCCGTCGCGAAGTCCAGCAAAGCCAAACCCGAAGCCGCGGGAGACGAGGAGAAGCCGAAGATCGCGCCGGCGCCGCTCCGCCCCGCGCTGCGCGTCGCGCGCCGGGCCGAGGCCAATCGCGACAAGAACCAGACCTTCAAGGTCAAGACGAAGATCGTCTATCCCGCCCACGGCGTCGGCTACATCACCGAAATCGAGAAGCAGGAGATCGCGGGCATGGCGATCGAGCTCTTCGTCATCGATTTCGAGCATGAGAAGATGAAGCTGCGCGTGCCGGTGAACAAGGCCGCCGCTTCGGGCATGCGCAACCTTTCGAGCCCCGAGCGGATCGACGAGATGATGGAGCTGATCGAGGGCAAGGCCCGCGTGAAGCGCACCATGTGGTCGCGCCGGGCGCAGGAATACGAAGCCAAGATCAATTCGGGCGACCTGCAGGCCGTGTCCGAAGTCGTGCGCGACCTGTTCCGCGCCGACGATCAGCCCGAGCAGTCCTATTCGGAGCGCCAGCTCTTCGAGCAGGCGCGTGAGCGCCTGGGCCGAGAAGTCGCCGCCGTGCGCCGCAAGTCGCTCGACAATGCGATCAAGGAGATCCACTCCCATCTCGACAAGAAGGAGAAGGCGGACGGCTGAGGCCGCTCTTCCTTCCCGGCTGCCCGGCAGCACCAATTTTGAAAAAAGCGGCGGCCTTGCCCGCCGCTTTTTTTCGTTCGGGCCCGCGGTGCACAGAAGCCTTGCAGCCTGTCACCGCCATGCATACTTTCCGTTTATCGATAAACAGCGGAGAGTATCCCTGATGATCAAGACCTCCACCGCCGCCGCCGGCCTCGCGCTTCTCGTCTTCGCCGCGCCGGCAGACGCCCAGCAGGCGGCCGAGGATGCCAATGCGAAGTTCGACCGCATCCTGGACGAGGCGACCACCGAGCTTTTCCAGATCGCGCCCATCTATGCGAGCATGCTGAGCGTCTCCGAAGAGGAGGCCGGCGGGCGCTACAAGGATCGGTTCGGCACGCCCGGCATCGAAGGCTATAACGAGATGGAGGCGCTGACCGACCGCATCGAGGCGCGGCTCGAGACGCTGAACGTGGACGAGCTGACGCCGGAGCGGCGGGAATGGCTGGCCATCCTCATGAGCGATCAGCAGGTCGCCGAGGAACTCGACACGATCGAGGACGAGACGGGATACTACCTCGCCGGGAGCTTTTCGAGCCCCTACGTCGTCACGCAGATCGGCGGCGCCCATGTCGACCTGCCCCAGTTCATGACGCAGCTTCACGGGCTCTCATCGCAGGACGATGCCGATGCCTATATCGCGCGCCTCGAGCAGTTCGACGAGCAGTTCGAGGGCGTGATCGAACTCCTCGAAGCCAATGCCGAAGCCGGCGCCGTGCCTCCCGCCTATGCGGTCGAAGGCGCGATCCGGAACGCCGAGCTGTTCATCGAGCCGTCGGCCGAAGAGAACGTCCTGTCCACCCATCTCGTCTCCAAGCTGGCTGATCTCGGCATCGAGGATGCGGAAGGCTACGAGCAGCGCGTGACGAGCGCGGTCGAGAACTCGGTCTATCCCGCCTATCGCGATCTCATCGCGTCGCTGGAGGCCCTGCGCGAGCAGGCGACGCCGGAAGCCGGCGTCTGGGACATCCCCGAGGGTGAGCAGCTCTACAACGTGCTGATCCGCAGCAATGGCGAGAGCAAGCTGTCGGGCGAGGAGGTGCACGAGCTCGGCCTGCGGGAGGTCGCGCGCATCCAGGGCGAGATGGAGGCGATCTTCGAGGATCTCGGCATGACCGAAGGGACGATCGGCGAACGCCTGATCGCGCTGACCGAGGACCCCGAGCAGATCTTCCCGAACACGCCCGAGGGCAAGGAAGAGCTTCTCGCCTATGTCCGCCGGCTGACGGCCGAGGCGGAAGAGGTGATGGGCGAATATTTCCTCGTCACGCCCGAAAGCAGCGTCGTGGTGCAGCCCGTTCCCGAATACGCCCAGGAAGGCGCGCCGGGCGGCTCCTACATGTCGCCGGCCGAGGACGGCTCGCGTCCCGGCATGTTCATGATCAATCTGCGCGACACGGCGGCGCAGCCGAAATGGTCGCTGCCCACCCTCACCTATCACGAGACGGTGCCCGGGCATCACTTCCAGCTCGCTCTCGCGACGGACGCCAAGGATACGCCGCTCCTCGTCCGGCAGATGGCCTCCTCCACCGGTTTCGCCGAGGGCTGGGGCCTCTACTCCGAAGCCTTCGCCAAGGAGATCGGCCTTTACGAGGATGATCAGCTGGGCGATCTCGGCCGTCTCCGCGACGAGCTCTTCCGCGCCGTCCGCCTGGTCGTCGACAGCGGCATGCACGCCAAGCAGTGGAGCCGCGACGAGGCGATCAAATACATGCGCGAGAATACGGGCATGGAACGGTCGGACGTGAAGACCGAGATCGAGCGCTATTCGGTCTGGCCGGGACAGGCGCTCGCCTACAAGACCGGCATGCTCAAGATCCAGGCGCTGCGGGAGCGGGCCGAGGAAGCGCTCGGGGAGGACTTCGATGTCGCGGTCTTCCACTACGAGGTCCTGCGCGACGGCGGCGCCCCGCTCGACGTGCTCGAAGAGCGTATCGAGCGCTGGATCGAGATGGGCGGACCTGCGCCCGAGCTCGGCTGACATCCCTTCTCCCCTTCCGGCCCGTGCCGGAAGGGGGCCCTCCTTGCGCCGAGGCCCGGACGGCATGAGAGGCCAAGCGGCATCCTGTCGCCCTTTCCCTCTTCGGCGATCGCTCCAGTTCCTCTCCCGAACGGATCCTGCACCTGAAGGGGGCAGGGTCTCCGACCGATCGAGGAGTGGGACATGGATCTTGGAATTTCGGGCCGCCGGGCGGTCATCACGGGCGGCGGCGGCGATATCGGCATGGCGGCGGCGAAAGCGCTTCTGGCCGATGGCGTCGCGGTCGTCCTCACCGATCTCAAGCAGGACGATCTCGACGAGGCGAAGGCGAAGCTCGGCGATGTCGAGACGGTCCAAGCCGACCTGTCGACCCAGGAGGGCGCCGACCGCCTCCGCGATGCGGTGAAGGGCGAGGTCGATATCCTCGTGCACGCGGCGGGCGTCACCGGCGCCAAGGGCGATCCTCTCGAAATGACGGAAGACGACTGGAACGAAGCCTTCCAGATCGACTTTATGGGCGGCGTGCGGGTCGCCAAGGCGTTCATTCCCCAGATGGCCGAGCGGGGCTGGGGGCGCGCGGTCTTCGTCACCTCCGAGAACGCGGCGCAATCCTATCCGGACGAAGCGGTCTACAACATGGCGAAGGTCGGCATCGCGTCCTTCGCCAAGGCCGTGAGCCAGCCCTATGCGAAGAAGGGCGTGCTCGTGAACTGCGTCGCGCCCGCCTTCGTCGAGACCAATATGACGGACGGCATGATGGAGAAGCGGGCCGACAAGCAGGGCGGCAGCTTCGAGGACGCCGTCTCCTCCTTCCTGAAGGAGGAGCGCCCCTATCTCGTTCTCGAGCGCCGCGGCCAGCCAGACGAGGTCGGACCCGTCATCGCCTTCCTCTGCTCGGAACGGGCGAGCTTCGTGACCGGATCGAACTATCGCGTCGACGGCGGCGCGGTGATCGGCCTCGACCTCTGATAGGCGCCCGCAGTGAAAGCTCATCGCGGCCGCTCCGCCACGGGCGGCCGCTCTTTATGGGAAACGCGACATGACGGATCAGCCTTGGTGGCAGGGCGCGGTGCTCTACCAGATCTATCCGCGGTCCTTCCGCGACACGTCCGGCAACGGCGTCGGCGATCTGCCCGGCATCGCCGAACGCCTCGATTACGTCGCGCGCCTCGGCGTGGACGGCATCTGGATGTCGCCCTTCTATCCCTCCCCCGGAAAGGATTTCGGCTACGACATCACCGAGCACTGCAAGATCGACCCTCTGTTCGGCACGATGGAGGACTTCCAGGCGCTGCTCGACAAGGCCCACTCGCTGGGCCTGAAGGTCGTGATCGACGCCGTCCTGAACCATACCTCGGACCAGCATCCGTGGTTTCTCGAGAGCCGGAGCAGCAGGACGAACGGCAAGGCCGACTGGTATCAGTGGGAGGACCCCCGGGACGATGGCGGCCCGCCCAATAACTGGATCTGCCGCTATGGCCAGTCGCAGTGGTCGTGGTGCCCTGAGCGCGAACAATATTACCGCCATCAATATCTGACCAGCCAGCCTGCACTCAACCTCGCCAATCAAGAGGTGGTCGAGGCGCGTCTCGGCTTCATGGAAAAATGGCTGAGCCGCGGCGTCGACGGGCTGCGCTTCGATGCGGTGCCGCAATATTTCGCGGATGCCGATCTCAGGGACAATCCGCCCGCCGACCCCGGTGATCCGCAGCTGACCCCGGTCGGCCCCTTCACCCCCTTCGCCTGGCAGTTGCACGAGAACGACTGCAATGACGAACGGATCGAGAGCTTCGTCGCATCGCTGCAGGATCAGGTGGAATGCGCGGGCTGCACCTTCACCTTCTCCGAAATCGACATCCGCTACGATGCCTATCGCAGCCTCGGCCGCTATACCGGCGGCCCCTATTTCAACGCCGCCTACACGCCCGATTTCATGTCCGCCGCGCTGACGCCGAGCTGTTTCGCCAAGGTCGCGGACAGCACCCGCGAACACAGCGATCTTCGCAATCTCGTCTGGACCGTCACGAACCATGATGCGAGCCGCATTGCGAGCCGCTGGACGCCCGAGGACGCGGACCCCGCGACGCAGGCGGCTGTCAGCCGGCTCGCGGCGGCGATCCTGATGTGCCTGCACGGCCAGATCTCCTTCTTCCAGGGAGAGGAGCTGGGACTGCCAGATGCCGTCTACGACTATGACGAGATCAAGGACCCGCAGGGCCTCCTCTTCTGGCCGAAGGGCCATGGCCGGGACCCGATCCGTCACCCCTTCCCCTGGGATGGCGGCCCGCAGGCGGGGTTCTCCGGCAATGAGAGCCCGTGGCTGCCGATGAAGGACACCCTGTGCTCACGGCACGCCGCCGGCCAGGAGGACGACCCGCAAAGCGTGCTCAACACGTGGCGGCGCCTGATCGGCCTGCGGCGCGGCACGCCGGCCCTGCGCAGCGGAGAGATGGAGATCCTCGAGGCGGACGACGAAAGCGGCATCCTGCACCTGCGCCGCTGGCTGGACGGACAGGAGATCGAGGCGCTGTTCTGCCTCGCCGCAGAGGCGCCCGAGGCGGATCTGCCCGAAGGCCGGATGCTCGATGCGTCTTCGGAGGGACCGCTCGAAGGCTGGGGCTGGCGCATAATCGCGAGCGCGGAGAGCTGAAAGGCGCGATCCTGGCCGCAAGCGGGGAACCGCCTCCCGCCTCGCCCCGTTTCCTTCTTCGACCAAGAATGGAGGATCTCATGACGGAACGCTCCGGTTCCGCCGTCTGGGAAGGCGGCATCAAGGACGGCAAGGGTCAGATCAGCACGCAAAGCGGCGCGCTGTCCGGCCAGCCCTACGGCTTCAACACCCGCTTCGAGGATGAACCCGGCACCAATCCCGAAGAACTCGTCGGCGCGGCCCACGCCGCCTGCTTCTCGATGGCCCTGTCGAAAGAGCTCGGAGAGGCCGGCGTCACCGACCCCAGGATCGAGACCAAGGCGACGGTGACGCTGGAGCAGCAGGGCGGCGGCTTCGCGGTGACGAAGTCGCATCTCGACCTGAAGCTGACCGCCAAGGGCGCCGAACGCTATGCGGTGGAAGCCGCGGCCCAGACGGCCAAGGCCAATTGCCCGATCTCGAAGCTCCTCGACGCCGAGGTGACGATGGAAGCCACCTACGACGTCTGAGCGCTCAGCTCGCGGATGGCGGGGTCAGTCGACCTCGCCATCCGCGGCATCCGGGTCCTCGGTCGGCTCATCGATGATGATGACCTTGCTCTTGAAGTAGCCCTGCCGCTTCAGCTCGAGGATCTTCTCCTCATACTCGTTCGCCATCCGCGCCAATTGGGGCGGCAGGCTGAGAACCTGCGCATTGTCGCGCGGGCTGAGGTCCGAGGTGATGTCGCCGCCGACCATGTCGCCGACCGTGTCCTCATATTGGGCGATCTGGACGCTCTCGCTGTCCTGCAGCAGTTCAGCGACGTCCTGATCGGCATATTCCATGAGGTGCGAGCGGAAATCCGACGGCCATTGCGGGAACAGGGCGGGCCGCGCCTCGGCATAGACCTCGGAGACCTTGATCTTGTTCCGGCCGCGCGCGACGCCGCGCAGGCTGTTGACGAATTCCCGCGCCTGACTTTCCAGCTCGTCGCCGACGCTGTCCGCCGTATAGGCGGCGCTGCGGATGGACGGGCTGCCGAGATCGCCGCGATAGAAGCCGTAAATGACCTTCGGATCGCTCCAGTGCCGGTAGACGATGTTTTCGCGGATATCGCGCAGGCTCAGCGCCATGCCGTCGATCTCGATGATCTTCGCGTCATGCAGCGTCTTCCTGTCCGGACCCAGCTTCATCCGGCTCGGGCGGGTGACGGGATAGGCCTTCGCGATCTCGTCGATGACGACGATGTTGTGCAGATTGAACCAATAGGCGAGCTGCTCGTTGCGCGGCAGGGTCGTCAGGTCGGCGGCGCTGCCGATCCGCTCGAGGCTCGCCCGGTATTCGCCGATCGCCGCGACCGTATCGTCGTCGAATTGCGAGAAGAAGATCTTGTTGCCTTCGAGCCGATAGGGCGAGGTGTGCCCCTTGGTGAAGCGCGAACCGACCCGCGCATCGGGCGTCGTGGCATAGCGGCGCAGGGACGGGCCCGCATTGAAGACCATGAGGTTCAATGCGTCGTCGATCAGCTCGTAATTGATTCTGGCCGTCCGACCCGAGGGCTGAGGCTCGAAATGCGCCGTGATCGCCGCGTCGGCTGTCGATGCGGCGGAAATCTCGGCCTTGGGCATGGTGACCCGCCCGGCCGCCAGGGCGCTTGGCATGGCAAGCCCGGTGGCCGCCGCGCCGATCAGCAGCAATGCACGTGTCTTCATCGAGAACTCTCCCTTTCTCAGCTTCCCGAAGACGGCCCGTAAAGGCCGCCGAAGAAGTCGCCCGGGTTCCATTGCGGCCGCTCGTCGGCATTCGCGATGGCCTTGGCGATCCGGTAGTTCAGCGCGGCGAATTTCGCGCCGGTGTCGTACTGGATCGGCAGGTCCGGCTGATCCGAAGGCTGGTGGTAATAGGTGGTCATGAATTCCTGGAACTTCTCTCCGCCGCCATTGGCGAAGCCGAGGAAGAGGAAGACCGACGGCACCCCCTGCTTGACGAAGCTGTAGTGATCGGAGCGCACGAAGAGCACCATTTCGGGCACGGGATCGGGTGTCAGCGCGACGTTCATGCTCTCGGCGGCGTCCTCGACGAGGTCCTGCATGGTCGAGTGCTGGGCGCCGAAGGCGATCACGTCGGTGAAGTCGTGCAGCAGGATGGGCATGTCGAGATTGACGTTCGCGACCATCTGTTCTGCGGGCACGGTCGGATTGCTGGCGAAGTAGTCAGAGCCCAGAAGCCCCTTCTCCTCGGCGGTCACCGCCACGAAGAGGATCGAACGGCGCGGGCGCGTGCCGTCGGCCTGGAAGCGGCGCGCCGCTTCCAGCATGGTCGCGATGCCCGACGCATTGTCCATGGCGCCGTTGTGGATCGTGTCCTCGCCCTCGCCATGCACGCCGACATGGTCGAGATGCGCGGACAGGACGACATATTCGTTCTTAAGGTCCGGGTCCGACCCCTCGATCATCGCGACGACGTTGGGCGAAGTGTAGTTCTCGAACGTGCCTTCGGCCGTCAGCGCCAGCTCGCCGGGCAAGGCCATGGCCTCGATCGCGCCGCTGGCGGTCGGCGTCGCCGCCGCTTCATAGGTCGTGCCGGCAGCCTCGAAGAGCTCGCGCGCCGCATCGCGGAAGAGATATCCCGTCACGACGCCCTCGCGGGCCGCGTTCCGGCCTGCATAGGTGTCGCTTTCGCTCTCGGCCCAGCGCGCGACGTTTTCGCGCCACTCAAGGGTGGGCTCCTGCGTGCCGAGGAACAGGACGGCGGCCGCGCCCTTGGCGGCGGCGGTCTCGATCTTGGTGCGCGCCGACTGGAAATGCGCGCGCTCTTCGGACGGCAGGCCTTCGGGAACGCCCTGCAACAGGAGCACGACCTTGCCGCGCACGTCGACGCCGTCATAGCTCTCGATATCGAAGGCGGGCGCGTCGATCCCGTAGCCCGCGAAGACGATGTCGCCGCGCGCCATCGCCTCTGCCGTCCGCGCGCTCGCATCGGGGGCCGATGGGGCATCGAGGAGGAAGTCGTCCAGGACCGCGAGCGTCCGCTCCGCCCCGCCGGGCGCGGAATAGACGGCGCTCTGCCCTTCGGTCACCCGCGTCGCCCGGCGCAGCGGCACCTGCTGCAGGAAGCCGTCCGTGCCGGCGGGCTGCAGGCCCATCTCCTCGAACTGCGCGACGACGTAGTCCACCGCCCGCTCATGCCCGGCCGTCCCGGCTTCGCGGCCCTGATAGGCGTCGCTGGCGAGCGTCGTCAGGTCCTGCTCGAAGCGCGCTGCGGCCGCGTCCTGTCCCTCGGGCCAGGGCTGGATGTCTATGGTGGCGCAGGCGCCTGCGACGAGAAGCGCGAGGATCGAAGCCGTGCGAGTGAGTCCGTTCATGAATCTGCCCTGATATCTCGAGGGCGACACTTGAACGATTATCGATAAATAGCAAGACCGGGCCGGATGCCGATCTTGCGAAGTCTCAGATCACAGGATCGACTTCACCGTGTTGTCGTCATTCATCAAAACGACGGTCGGGTGGTAGTTGCGCGCCTCGGATGCGTCGATCTGGCCGAAGCTCGCGATGATGACCTTGTCGCCCGCATGGGCGAGGCGCGCCGCCGCGCCGTTGAGGAGGAACTGCCCCGTCCCGCGCTCGCCCGGAATGGCATAGGTCGCAAGGCGGTTGCCATTGGTGATGTTCCACACATCGACATGCTCGAAGGGCAGGATGCCGGCGGCATCCAGCACGTCCTGGTCGATCGCGATCGAACCCTCATAGTGAAGATCCGTCATGGTGAGCGTCGCACCGTGAATCTTCGCTTTGAGCATGTTGAGCAGCATGGGGCGCCTCCTTGGCCTGCCTCCTACAGATAGGAATGCTGCGTCGCAACGCGAGAAGGGTTGATCGGAACGCCTGTCTGGCCACATACCCGGCTGCGAACGTTTCTCAGGTTATACGATGTCTTCAGCTTTCACGACCGAGACCGTCCTGTCGGTCGACCACTACACCGACCGCCTGTTCAAGTTCCGGATCACGCGTCCGCAGACCTTCCGTTTCCGCTCCGGCGAATTCGTGATGATCGGCATGGCGGGCGAGAAGAAGCCGCTGGTGCGCGCCTATTCGGTCGCCTCGCCGGCTTGGGACGAGGAACTCGAATTCTTCTCGATCAAGGTCGAGGACGGCCCCCTCACCTCGAAGCTCCAGAAGATCGTGCCCGGCGACGAGGTCGTTCTGGGCAAGAAGCCGACCGGCACGCTGGTGCTCGACGCGCTGACGCCCGCCAAGCGGCTCTACATGTTCTCGACCGGAACGGGCTTCGCTCCCTTTGCGAGCCTCGTGCGCGAACCCGAGACCTATGAGAAGTTCGACGAAGTCATCGTCACCCACACCTGCCGGCTCGGCGCGGAACTCGAATACAGCTCAGAGGTCGTCGGCGCCCTGCCCGACGATCCGCTCGTCGGCGAGGACGCGCCCCAGAAGCTGCGCTATGTCAGCTCCTGCACGCGCGAAGACCACCCGGTGCAGGGCCGGATCACGCAGCTGATCGAGAGCGGCGACCTATTCGAGCGGCTGGGCGCCCCCAAGCTCAACCCCGAGACCGACCGCGTCATGATCTGCGGCAGCCAGGCGATGATCGCCGATACCAAGGCGCTGGTCGAACAGCACGGCCTGACCGAGGGCTCGAACGCCAAGCCGGCCGAATTCGTGGTCGAGAAGGCCTTTGTCGGCTGAGGCGCGGCGGCCCCGGCGTCACTGATCCTTCAGGACGCCATTGGCCCGCCCGATCAGGCGGCCGCAGGGCGCATTCTCGCCTTCGCCGCCTTCGACGAAGGGCAGGAGGCCCAGGGGTCCGGCTATGGCCGCAAGGCCCGCTGTCAGGGCGGCCTGACCGATGACCTCCCCCTCCGGGATCTCGATCTCCGGCGCGCGCAGCGTGCCCGAGATCTTCACCGAACCGAATAGCTCGCCGAGGCTCGCATCCTTGGCTTCGGTGTCGACATCGATGGACAGCTCCTCGGTGGCGAGGTCGATGCTGCCGTTCAGGAGCAGCAGGCTGTCCTCCGTTTCCAAGACGCCCGGGCTGATGATCGCCGTTCCCTCCCGGATGTCGAGGCGCGTCACGAAGCAGTCGGCGCGCGTATAGGTGGTCTCCTCCCCATCGAAGAGCAGCATCAGCGCCTCGCCCAGATCGAGGCCCGCCCCCTCGATATAGAGCGCCGCGACCTGCGCCTCGGTCGACCAGAGGGAGAATTCTCCATTCGCGCCGGCGAAGGCCTGCTGGAAATCGTCGCCCGTCAGCTCGAGGTCGAATTCGCCCGAGAGCGGTCCCTTCGCTGCGAGTTTGGGAACGAGTTCCTCGAGCTGCGCAGCCCGGAGATCGCCGACCAGTTCGCTCCTCGCCGGATGGCCGCTTGCATCCACCGTCCCCTCGACGGTCAGCTCGCCCTGCGGCCCGTCGACGTGGAAGACGCCGATTCGCAGCACCCCGTCCTCCAGGGTGGCCTGAAGGCTCATGCGGTCGACGGGATAGGGCGCGTCCTCCACCGGCGAGGCTTCGATGTCGATGCGCGCATCGACCTTCTGGAGCCGGTCGAAATCGACGCGCGCGCGGGGCAGGAGCATGTCGTTCCCGCCATAGGCCCGGTTGGCCCGCCGCTGCGCGGGGCTGAGGGGCGCTGCGCCCTCGTTCCGGCTCGGCAGGCCGAAGACGACGCCGACATCGTCGAAATCGAGAGGCGCGAAGTCGAGGTCTGCGGTGATCTGCGGAACCTCTTCTTGGAGGTTCACGATGAAGAGGCCGGTCGCCGCGCTGTCGCCGATCTTGCCTTCGAGGTTCCGCAGGACCCATTCGTTTCGGCCGATCTCGAGGTCGCCCGCGATCTGTAGCGGAGGCAGGTTCGGCAGCGCGATCGACAGGGCCTGCGCCAGGGCATTGGGATTGCGCGCGCGGATCACGACGTCTCCGCGAATGGTCTGCGGATCCAGGATCGCGCCTGTGCCGTCGAAGATGATCGTGCCGCCGCCGGCCTCACCGGCAAACGCGATCGACCCGCCGGTCAGAGAGCCGCGCCCCCGTTGCAGAAGCACTTCCGCCGTTCCCGCCCTCCGCACGACGTCGAGGCGGACAGTCTCGGCGGCGACTGCCTCGATCCACTCGCCGACGCCGCCGCCTCCGTCTTCGCCGTCCTGGCTGTCCGCCTGCCCCGTCAGGTCGATGCGCACTGCCCCGTTCCGGCCGTCGACGAGCGCGAAGAGCGGAGTGCCGGGGAAGAGCCCGAGCCAGTTGAAGCGGCCGGAGACCGTTTCCAGCTCCGCCACGGGCGGCGCGCTCAGCCCGCGGCCCTCGACGACGGGGCGCGGCGTGTAGCGCATCCACGCCTCCTCCACGCTCGCATCTTCGCCGAACGCCATGCGCAGGAAATATTCGGCGACCGGCGTTCCGACCGAGGGCCGGGTCAGCGCGAACAGGCCTGCCGCGATCAGGACGAGGACTGCGGCGACACCGATGACGATCCATTTGCGCATGATCGGCGACTTAGCGCAGGCCGGCGCGCCATCGACACCTTAACTCAGCGCCTTGGCAATCCAGTAGGTCGCGCCCGCCGCGAGATAGGCCAGGGCGAAGAGATAGGCGACCATGAAGACCGTCCATTTGAGGGAGTTGGTCTCGCGCCGCGCCACCGCGATGGTGCTGACGCATTGGGGCGCGAAAACGAACCAGGCGATGAAGGCCAGCGCGGCCGGCAGGCTCCAGCTCGCCGCGAGCACGTCGGCGAGCTGGCCCGTATTCTCCTCGGCATTGCCCACCGCATAGACGGTGCCGAGGACGCCGACCGCCACTTCGCGCGCGGCGAGCCCCGGCACGAGGGCGATGACCATTTCAAGCGTGAAGCCGATCGGCGCGAAGATCGGCTCGAGCAGCGCGCCGATGCGCCCCGCGAAGCTCTCGCGCAGCGTGTCGCCCGGATAGCTGACCAGGAACCACAGCACGATCGAGACCGCGAAGATGATCGTGCCAGCGCGGCGCAGGAAGATCTTCACCCGTCCCCAGAGGCCCAGGAACAGGTCGCCCGCCTGCGGCAGCTTGTAGGTCGGCAGCTCCATCAGCAGGGTCTGCTGGCCGCCCTTGGTCGCGGTCTTTCGAAGGATGAAGGCGACGATCACGGCCGAGACGATACCGGCGAGATAGAGGCCGAAGAGGACGAGCCCCTGAAGGCCGAACGGCCCCACCTCGGTGGCCGGAATGAAAGCCGCGATCAGCACCGCATAGACCGGCAGGCGCGCCGAGCAGGTCATCAGCGGCGCGATCATGATCGTGGTCAGCCGGTCGCGTTCGGACTCCAGCGTCCGCGCGGCCATCATACCGGGAATCGCGCAGGCGAAGGAGGAGAGAAGCGGAATGAGCGCCCGGCCGTGAAGGCCGGCCCGCCGCATCAGCTCGTCCGACAGGAAGGCGGCCCTCGCCATATAGCCTGTCTGTTCGAGCAGCAGGATGAAGAAGAAGAGGATGACGATCTGCGGCAGGAAGACGACGACTGCGCCGACGCCTGCGATGATGCCGTCCACCACCAGGCTCTCGACCGGGCCGTCCGGCAGGACTGTCGCGGCCTGGCCGAGCGCTGCGACGCCCGCCTCGATGCCGTCCATGAAGGGCGTGGCCCAGGCGAAGACCGCCTGGAAGACGAAGAACAGGATGGCGAGAAGCAGCGCCACGCCGCCCACGGGGTGCAGCACGATCCGGTCGAGGCGGCGCGTGGCCGTGTTCAGCCCCGGCTCCTCGAGGATGACCTCGTCGGCGAGCTTCCGCGCATCCGCGGCAGTCCGTGCGGGGCCCGGCCGCGCCTCGCCCAGCCGCTCCAGCAGCGCCTGCCGCCCGCGGGCGCGGGTCGCCGTCACCGGCACCACCGGCACGCCCAGCGCCTCTTCGAGCGCCCGGTCGTCGAGCTTCACGCCGTCGCGCTCGGCGAGGTCGGCCATGTTCAGCGCGACGATGGCGGGCCGTCCCGTGCTCAGCGCCTCGATGGCGAAAGGCAGATGCCGCCGCAGCTGGCCGGCATCGATCACGATGACCAGCACGTCCGGGGCTTCGATCGCCGTCGAGCGGCCGTGGATCACGTCGGCGGTGACGGCCGCATCGACGCTGCGCGGCGTCAGGCCCGTCACGCCCGGCAGGTCGATCAGCGCGGCCGGCTCTCCGCCCGGCAGGGAAAAGCTGCCGCGCCGGAACTCGACCGTGACGCCGGGATAGTTGCCGATCTTGGCCCTGCCGCCGGTCAGGCCGTTGAACAGGGTCGTCTTGCCCGCATTGGGCGGCCCCAGCAGCGCGAATGACGTCGCCTTGGGGGGCACGGGGGCCGCCTCGGCTTCGGTGTTCATTCCGGCGTCGTTGGGGTCGAGAAGGGTCAAGAGATGCGTACCGCTTCGGCCTCATTCCGGCGCAGGGCGACCACCGCGCGGCCCAGACGGACCGACAGCGGCGTGCCGCCGAACAGGCCGCGCGCCAGCACCTCGACCTCGTCTCCGACGGAAAATCCGGCTTCCGCGAGGCCTTGCGAGAGATCGGCCTGGGCTTCGATGGCCGTGATCCGGCCGCTTTCGCCCGGCCGAAGCGTGCTCAATGTCCTCATGCTTCCTAAGACCACGATTGCGAAGCGTTTGCAATCAACTCTCTCGACGCGTCAGCGTGTAGAGCGTCTGGCCCAGCGCCGGCTCTGGCTCGCCGCGCAGCGCGAAGGCGTCCCCGAACAGCCGCTCGATAAAGGCGCGGGGGTGATAGGCGGTGTAGATCCGGCTGCCCCTCTTCACGCCGCCGCGGGTGACGAGCCGCCCTGCCTCGAAGCGTTCCCGCTCCGAAGGCAGGAGCTGTCCCTCTTCCGGCCTGCCATGCACCGTCGCGAGCAGCACCCCGCCCGGCCGGATGACCCGCGCCAGCTCCTTGGCCCAGGCCTCGTGCTGGGCCGCCGAGAGATGGGTGAAGACCGAGACGGTGTAGAGCGCGTCGAAGGCGCCGTCTTCCGCATCGAGCGGCGGCATGTCGCCGTTCAGGCTGAAGCGCCCGGGCAGGTTCCCGGCGCACCAGGCCACCGCCGCCCGGTTGTAGTCGAAGCCGGTCACGTCCCACTCCGGCGGGAGGTGGCGCAGGATGCGGCCCATGCCACAGCCCCATTCGGCGACCGCGTGCTCTCCTTTTCCCAGGACCGTCTCGATCCTTTCTGTCAGGCTCTGCGCATGGTCCTGGCCGGACCGCCAGTAGAGCGGCCAGGATGTGTGGGCATACATGTCGTGCATCCACCAGAGCGGCGGCAGCGCAAGCCCGTCATGCTTTGCGGCGAAGGCAGCGTTCTCCCCGGCCCGCCTGCGCCGCTCCCGCAGGAACGACATGCGCTCGAGGAGCGGCAGGAGGCCGAGGCGGCGCATGACCGCGAGGCGGCGCTGCCTGCGGGCGCGGCTTCGCACGGCCTGCGCGGGACGGATGGGTTCGGTCATCGGCGAGCGTTTAGGCAGCGCGGGGAAAGCGTTCAACGCGCTTGGCCTCGGCCCTCGCCCGTCTTAGGTGCGGAACAAGCAAATCAGTGAAAGACACGGCCATGAAAATCTTTCTCGACACGGCGGAGACGGGCGAGCTGAAGAGCGCGTTCGCGACGGGGTTGATCGACGGGGTGACGACGAACCCCTCGCTGATCGCCAAGTCGGGCCGCGACTTCAAGGAGGTGGTGGCGGAGATCTGCGAGATGACCGACGGTCCTGTCTCCGCGGAGGTCGCCTCGACCGAGGCGGAAGTGATGGTCAAGGAGGGGCGCATCCTCTCGGACATCGCCTCGAACGTGGTGGTCAAGCTGCCGCTCACCTTCGAGGGGCTCTCGGCCTGCCGCGAGCTGACCGAGGACGGCATCGACACCAATGTCACCCTCTGCTTCACCGCGGCGCAGGCCTGGCTCGCGGCCAAGGCGGGGGCGACCTACATCTCGCCCTTCATCGGCCGGCTCGACGATCTCGGCATGAACGGCATGGAGCTGATCGAGGAGATCCGCATCCTCTACGACCAGCACGGCTACGAGACGCAGGTCCTCGCCGCCTCGATCCGCGGCCCGGTCCACGTCAAGGAAGCCGCGCTCGCCGGCGCCGACGTCGCCACCATCCCGCCCAAGGTGTTCTCACAGCTGATCAAGCACCCCCTCACCGACAAGGGCCTCGACGACTTCGTCAAGGACTGGAAGGGGACGGGACAGAGCATCCTCTGACCCCGAAACGAAAAGCGGCGGGCCCGGCCCGCCGCTTTTCTCAGTTCATCTTCTTCTTGACCTCTTCGGGCGCGGGTTTTGGCTCGGGAATGCGGGCAATGCCCACCCCCTCCTCGTTCAGCGCCTTGGCTTCGGCCGCGCTCGCCACGCCGTAGATCGGGCGGTCCTCGGCCTCGCCGTAATGGATCTTGCGAGCCTCTTCGGGGAACCTGTCACCCACGCCCTCGAAGTTCTTCTCGACGTGGTCGCGGACCTTGCGCGCCGCCTCGTTCATCTGGGCGCGCAGCACGGCCAGCTTCTGCTCGGCTTCGGAGGCGCCGCGCCCGCTCTTGGCGACATAGGGCGCCATCAGCGCCTTGCGCACCTCGGCGGAGCCGCAGACGGGGCAGGACAGGAGTCCTTCCGCTGACTGATGCTCATAATCGGCGCTGCCCGAGAACCAGCCCTCGAACTCGTGCTCGTCCCCGCAGCGTAAAGCGTATTTGATCATAGGCTAATAGGTGCGCAGTTCCGGCCGTTTTTCAAGCTGAAGGCTCGGGATGCGCCCCCGGACATCCTCGACATGTCCAAGATCGAGATCGGCGAAGAGGAGCCCCGGCTCGTCGTCGCTCTTCTTCGCGACCACTTCGCCCCAGGGGTTCACGACCATGGAGCGGCCATAGGTGACGCGGCCATCCTCGTGCGGCCCGCCCTGCGCAGGCGCGAGAACGAAGCTGCCGGTCTCGATCGCCCGCGCGCGCAGGAGAACCTCCCAATGCGCCTCGCCCGTCGGGACGGTGAAGGCGGCAGGCACGCAGAGCACGTTCGCTCCCGCCTGCGCCAGCGTGCGGTAGAGGGCGGGGAAGCGCAGATCGTAGCAGATCGAGAGGCCGAGCACGGCCTCCCCTGCCCGGGCCGCGATGGCCGCGTCGCCGCCCGCATAGACCGAGGACTCCTTCCAGCTCTCCCCGGTGGGAAGATCCACGTCGAACAGGTGGACCTTGTCGTAATGCGCGATCCGCCCCTGCGGGCCGAACAGCCATGAGCGGTTCGCCGCGCGCCTGTGGGCGGGACGGCGGTCGAGCACGACCGGCATGGAGCCGATCAGCAGATGGATGCCGAGCTCCCGCGCCAGCGCCTCGAACCGGCCCGTCTCGACAGGCTCCCCGTCGGGCAGCGCATCGAACATGCGGCGCGGCTTGCGGTCGACCAGCGTCGTCATTTCGGGCGTGGCGACGAGACTGGCCCCTTGGCCGACCGCTTCGCGCACGGCGGCTTCCGCGTCGTCCGCGTTCCGCTGCGGGTCGAGGCCCGAGCGCATCTGGACGAGAGCGACCCTCATGCGGCGAGCATGGTGTCGAGCTTGCCCTCCCGATCGAGCGCGGCGAGCTCGTCCGAGCCGCCCACATGCTCGTCGCCGATGAAGATCTGGGGGAAGGTCCGCGCCCCGTTCGCGCGCTGGATCATCTCCTCCTTCTTCTCCTTGTCGAAGCCGGCTGCGATCTCTGTCACCTCCGCATTCTTCTGCTTGAGAAGCTTCAATGCGCGGGCGCAGTAGGGGCACATGGCCTTGGTATAGATCGTGACGGGCTTCATAGGGTCGGACTCCTTGGGGTTGCGCGGCATGTAGTCGCGATGACGGCGCAGGGCCACAGCCCCGCTTCTCATCCTTACCCGCGAATGACCCTGGCCAGGGTGAGCGCGCTGACCTCAGCCGCGCCGGCGCGGCGCAGGGCCCGCGCGCAGGCGACGAGCGTCGCGCCGCTGGTCAGCACGTCGTCGATCAGGACGAAGCGGCCGCCTTCGGCGCTTTCGCCGCGCCGCAGCGCGAAGGCGCCGGAGACGTTCCGCGCCCGCGCGGCCGGGCTCATGCCCTTCTGCTTCGGCGTCGGCCGCTTGCGGATCAGAAGGCGCGGCGCATGGGGGCTTCGCGTCAACCGCGCGACGCCGCCCGCCAGAACGGCAGCCTGGTTGAAGCGCCGCTCGCGAAGGCGGGTCGGATGAAGCGGGACCGGGACCAGCGTCGCTCCATCGCGCAGAAGCTCGTCGCCCGTCAGCGCCAGAAGGCGGCAGAGCGCGGGCACCGCATCATGGCGGTCGGCATATTTCAGCGACAGGACGACCGGTGCGCTCTCGTCGTCATAGCGAAGCGCCGAGCGCACCCTGTCGAGCCGCCCTCTCCCCGTCAGCGCCCCGGCGAATCTGTCAGGCGCGGCGCAGGCCGCGCAGAGCGGCGCGGCGGGATCGTTCAGAGAGAATGGCAAGCCGCAGGCTTCGCAAAGGGGCGCGGCGATCATCTGCGCCTGCGCCCAGGCGCGGCCCGAGAACGCGCCATGCCGCGTCACCGGGTCGTCCGTCATCGGGCAGCGCGGCGGGAAGACGAGATCGAGGGCCGCCGTTCCGAGGCGGCCGAGCCGCACCCTTTGCCTTGCGGCCGAAGCCGCGACATATCGAAGGGATGTTCCGTTCGAAGCTCTCATGACCCAAGCCAGCCGCCCACCCATCTTCTCTGCCCGCGCCCGCAAGGCGCGGCTAGACCGCGCAGCAGCCACTCTGCGCGCGCACGACTTCCTGCATGCCCGCGCCGCGGAGGAGGCCGTCGACCGGCTCGAAAGCGTGCTGCGCCGGTTCGAGAACGCGCTCTTCTTCGGTCCGGGCGCGCATCACGCCTCCGAGGCGCTGACGGAGCGGGCCGATGTCGGCGCGGTGATGCTGGCGGCCGAGTCCGCCTCCCTCCTCCGCGAACTCGGCGCGGGCGATGCGGTCGAGGCGCGGCCGGACGCGCTTCCCTTCGAAGACGGACGGTTCGACCTCGTCGTCTCCCTGCTCTCCCTTCATGCCGTCGACGACCTGCCCGCCGCTCTGCGCGAGGCGCGGCGCGTGCTGTCGCCCGATGGCCTCTTCCTCGGCATCTTTCCCGGAGAGCGGACCCTGCACGAGCTTCGCGCGGCCCTGCGCGAAGGGGAGGCCTCCGTGACCGGCAGCGTGTCTCCGCGCGTCATGCCCATGGTGGCCGTGCGCGACGGGGGCGGCCTCCTCCAATCCGCGGGCTTCGCCCTGCCGGTCGCCGACGTCGTCCGCGTCCCCGTGCGATATGGCGAACCGCTGCGCCTCCTCTCGGATCTTCGCGGCATGGGAGAGACCAGCGTCCTCGCACGCGGCGCCAAGGGCGCTCTGCGCCGGGACGTGCTCGCCGCCAGCCTCGAAGCCTACAGATCGCAATTCGGCGACGGCGGAAAGGTGCCCGCCACCTTCGATCTCGTCGCCCTGACAGGATGGGCCCCCCATGAGAGCCAGCCAAAGCCTCTCGCTCCCGGCAGCGCCAAGGCGTCGCTCGCGGATGCGGTGAAGACCTTCGGGGGCTGAAGGCATGCTTGCGGGCTAGAGCGCCTCGAGAAGTTCGGCGCCGCGTTCGCCTTCGATCTCGATCAGCCAGAGGTCGCGGTCGAAGTCCCGCTCCCTGTCGACGATTTCGTTCACCGTCTCTTCGCTGACGAAGCCGTCGCTGCGCTCGCGCCACTCGCCGTCATAGGACTGGACGAAGAGACGCGCCTCGCGCCCGCGCAGGACCTTCACATAGAGGACGCCGGCGTCCCCGTGCCCCTTGTGCATCACCGTGGCGAAGAGGCCTTCGGCCTGCGCCCTGCGTATGAGCGCGCTGACCGTGACATGGCTCTTGAGGCGCATCAGGCGCTGCGATGGGCGTCGAGGCTCGTCACCTTGCCGTTCTTCTCCGCCGGCGGCGCCTGGTCCAGCGGCAGGGTCAGCCGCGCCGTCGTGCCCGCCCCGACGGCCGAGGCGAGCTGAAGCTCGCCGCCATGCACCCGCGCGAGGGCCTGGCTCAGCGACAGGCCGATGCCCGTGCCGCGCGCGCCGCGCACGCCTTCGGTCCTCGCCTGCTTGAAGCGCCGCCCGACCAGAGCGAGATCGCCCGGCGACATGCCGACGCCCGTATCCTGCACGGTCAGGACCAGCATGCCGTCCTCGATCCCGACCCGGAGGGTGACGCCGCCCTGTTCGGTGAATTTCAGCGCGTTGGACAGAAGGTTCAGGACGATCTGCCGGATGACCTTCGGATCGAGCATCAGGCGGGGCAGCTCGGTCTCGACCTCGACCTTCACATAGAGGCCGGCCTCCTCCGCCTGCAGACGGACGATATCGGCGCAGACGCGGACAAGGTCCTCGACCCGCACCGCCTCGCGCTCCAGCGCGACTTCGTTCGCCTCGGCCTTGGACAGGTCGAGGAGATCGGTGACGAGGGACAGGAGGTGCTGGCCGCTGTCATGGATCAGGCGGGCATAGTCGCGGTATTTATCGTGCCCGACGGGCCCGAAGCTCTCGCGCTGCAGCGCGTCGGCGAAGCCGATCACGGCGCTCAGCGGCGTGCGGATCTCGTGGCTGACATTGACGAGATGCTCGGTGCGCTTGTTCGCGAACCATGCGGCATCCGCGCTCTCGGCCTGGATCGCGCGCTCGCGCCCGGCCCGCTCCTCGCAGTCGCGGATGACGCTGCGAAGGCCGCGAGCCGTGCGGGCGAGGCTGATCTCGACCCGGCGCGGGCCGGAAGGATGGTCGATGCGGCACTCGAAGCGGGCCCGGTCCTCCTTCGCCGCCCCGGCGAGGCCGGAGAGGACCAGAGCATGGTCCTCGGCCCGCACCACGTCGGTCAGCCGCCCGCCCACGAGACTGGCCGCCGGCCGGCCGAGCACGCCCTCGGCAGAGGCCGAGACGCGCTTGAACCGCCCGTCCGGCCCGTGGAGCGCGATGACGTCGTCGCCACGCCCTGCCCACAGGTCGTCGCGTTTTTCCAGATAGGTTCTCAGCGGGTTCCGCATCACGCGTTAACACTAATGGATGGCGCGTTAACGAGTCCTGAACAGCCCGCTGGCACGACCGCTCGGCCGGGGGGCCGGGTTCGGGAGGATTCGAACATGGTTAAAATTTTGATCATGAAGGCTGGACGGGGTTTTCAACGAGTCCAGCGTGTTAGGGTCGATTCGGGGAAGCGTCCGATGGCGGGATGCATCCAATCGGGAAACTTCGGAGGAATCATGGGTTTGAGAGCCCTTACCGGATTCGGCGCTCTCGCGTCGATCATCGCTGTCGCAGCCTGCGCCACACCGACGGAGGCGCCGATCGAGACGCCCCGGATGGCCAGCCCGACACCGGCCATGACGCTGCTCGAGGAAACCGCCGCGCGCTATGTCGTGCTGCGCAGCGATATCGAGCACATCCAGACCAATCGCGCCGAAAACGCGAGCGGCATGCGCGATGCGCATCTGCGTCTGGCGTCGTTCGATCCCAACCAGATGGCCGGCTCATGGGTCGCCTACGCCGCGCTCGTCGCGGCGGACACGCCCGCTTTCGCCGACGCGATCGCGGCAGCGACGGACACGCAGCAGGAGCGTGAGGCCTTCTTGCGGACCCTGCGCGATAATCCCGCATCGGTGCGGAACCTTCCCGGCGCGAACGACGCCATGCGCTCGATCCGCGAAGTCGCCGCGCGCGATGCGACCCGCATCCACGCCCTCGGCGAACGCTTCATCGACGACGCCTATGCCATGCAGAAGGTCGGCTGGGCGACCCAGAAAATTCCGCAGAACGGCTCCATGCGCGTTCGGAGCGCCGTCGACTATGCCAGCTCGCGCGTGGTCCCGCCCTATCGCATCTCCTCCCACCAGTTCACGACGGGCGGCACGATCCGTCCGAACCTGATGGCGGCGAATGCCTGGACGCCGGCCTGGTCGACCGACACGGTTCCGGCCAAGGCCGCTCCGCGCAGCGGCACGATGATGACGCGGGCCCTCGTCCTGGCCGCCCGCTATGCGACGGGCGACCTCCAGCCGACCCACCTCGCCAATTACGCCAAGTCCAAGACCTCCAAGCGCTGCTTCGTGAACGCCAAGCTGAACCTCGACCAGTGCATCGCGGCGACGCGGACGCCCTATGAAGAGGCGTTCTGCCTCGGCGAACATGGCCTGAACGACGTGTCCTACTGCGTCGGCTGGGTCGCCAGCGCCGGACGCATCAAGGACTGACGACGCGACAATCCCGCGTTCTGCCGGTAGCCGCGCGGACCCCGCGCGGCTATCTGCCGTTCATGGCACCTGGCACACCTTCCTTCGACGACATCTCAGCGGATTTCGCCTTCATCGACGATTGGGACGAAAAGTACCGCTACATCATCGATCTGGGCAAACGGCTCGAACCGCTGCCTGAGACCGCCTATTCCGAAGAGCACAAGGTCCGCGGCTGCGCGAGCCAGGTCTGGCTGGTGCTCGACTGGCAGGACGACCGCCTGATGATCCGCGGCGACAGCGACGCGGCCATCGTGAAGGGGCTCGTGGCCCTGATGATCGCGCTCTTCGGCGGCCATACGGGCGAGGAGATCCGCGGCCTCGACGCCGAAGCCAAGCTCGCCGAACTCGACCTTCAAGAGCATATCACGCCGCAGCGCTCGAACGGCGTCGCCAGCATGATCCGGAGGATCAAGGCCGAAGCGGCCTAGTCTCCTTTTCCGCTGCCGCGAAGGAATTCTCCCACGGCGCCGGCGAATTGCGGTGCGCTCGCGACCGTGCCATGGCCTGCCTCCGCGAACTCCGCGTAGCGCGCATCGATGCCGGCCGCCTTGAGATCGGCAGCGAGGGCGCGCGCGTTCCGGACATCGAGGATTTCGTCGCGGCCGGCCCCGAGAACCAGAACGGGCGCCTCCACGCCCCGCAGGCTCTCGACGACGTCGAAAGCCTCTATTTCGTCCTCCAGCCGGACGAGGGAGAGCCGACGGGCCGGCCCCGGCACCAGATAGGCGAGCGCCGAGCGGGCGTTCCGCGCTGTCGTCTCCAGCACCACGCCCGCCGGCGCGACCTCCATGCGGGCGGCGATCTCGGAACAGGCGAAGCCTCCGAGAGAATGGCCCCACAGGACCACAGGCCGCGCCTCTTCTGACAGCGGCTCCGCCAGGGCCTGCGTAGCGGCCGTCATCGCCGCGAGACTGCGCGGCCCCTCGCTCTTCCCGTAGCCGGGATAGTCGAAGAGCATCATGTCGCCGAAGCGCAGCAGCTTGAGCGCGGCGAGCAGCCCCTGTGTGCGGACCTCGAAGCCGCTCCCGCCGCAATAGACGAAGAGCGGGCGGTCATCGCGCCTTTTCGTTTCGATATGGACGACGCCGATCCCGCCGAATGGCGAGGGAAGCGTGCCGGCCTCTATCCGGAGCGGCGGCTCTCCGCTGTCGCCGTTCTCGCCGGCGCCTTCATAGTCGATGACGACCTTTTGCGGGCTCGCGCTGATCGTGATTTTGCCGCCGCCCTGCTCGAGGAAGTCGCCGAACAGGAAGCCGGCCTCTCCGCCCGTCTCCTCGGCTACGGCGGCCCAGCTCGTCTCCCGGCGCTCCCCGTTGATGACGAAGATCTGCTGCTTGTCGGGATCGAGGACCGGATCGATCAGGATATCGCGCTCGCCGACGGTCACGCAGGCAGCAAGGCAGAGAAGGACCGCGAAGTGTGCCTTCGACAGCAGATCAGTCGCCGGAATGCGCCGCGAGCAGTTCCCGCTCGGCATCCTCGTCCCGGTAGAAGGTGTAGCTGAGCGTGATCTCCCGCACGTCATCGAGCCGATCCTCCAGCGTCAGTTCGGGATCGATGAAATAGGTCACCGGCATGGACATGGTCTCGCCGGGCTGCAGCACCTGCTCGGTGAAGCAGAAGCATTCGACCTTCATGAAGTAGAGACCGGCCTTGGCGGGCTGGACGTTGAAGGTCGCCGTTCCGACGATCGGCCGGTCCGAGGTGTTGGTCGCCTCGTAATAGGCCAGCGCCGTCTCACCGATATGGATGGTCTGGCTGACCTGCTCTGGCTTGAACGACCAGGGCAGATCGGCGGCCACGGTTCCGTCGAAGCGGACCGTCACCTTGCGGTCCAGCACGGTGCCGGGCGCGATCTCGGCCCGCTGCGTGGTCCCGCCCCACCCGGTCACGCGGCAGAAGGTGTTGTAGAGCGAGGGCGCCGCCGCAACGAGGCCGAGCATCCCGGCCAGGACGACGCAGATGATGACGACGATGCGGGTATTGGCGTTCATCCTGCCCCCTGCACGCTGTCGGCGAGGCGGAAGAAGGTCGTCAGGAAGACGAGGATGATGAAGGCCACGACGCCGAGCGCGATTGCGATATTGCGCCGCCCCCTCGCCCGTACTTCCTCTTCGCTCAGCCCGTGGGTTTCGCCGGTCGGCTTCCCCTCCTCCGCGGTGAAGAGGGCGCTCGGACGCCTGTCGGAATCAGCCATGCAAACCTGCCCAGTGTTCGATCAACAGGGCCGCGAACAGCCCAAACAGATATAGGATGGAAAAGCCGAACAGGGACCCCGGCGCACTGTCGCGCCCGCCTTTGCGGACGTGCCAGGCGCGGCGCAGGAATTCGGCGCCGCCGAGAACCGCGGTCGCCGCGTAGAGCCAGCTCGCCGCCTGCGTCAGCGCCGGCAGCACCGCCAGCGGCGCGAGCAGGAGCGAATACCACCAGATCAGCTTGCGCGTATGCTCCGCCCCGCGGACATTCGGCATCATGGGAATGCCGGCGGCCTCGTAATCGGCGGATTTCAGAAGGCTCAGCGCCCAGAAATGCGGCGGCGTCCAGAAGAAGATGACAGCCACCAGGAGCCATGCGGCCAGAGGCGCCTCGCCCGTGACCGCCGCCCAGCCGACGGCGGGCGGCAGGGCCCCGGCAAGGCCGCCGATCACGATGTTCTGCGGCGTCGAGCGCTTCAGGCCCATCGAATAGACGACGACGTAGAAGAAGATGGTGAAGGCGAGAAGCGCCGCTGCGAGATAGCCCACGCCGGATAGGGCGAGAAGCCAGACCGAAAGAAGGGAGAGAAGCCCTCCAAACGCCGCAGCCTCGGCCCGCGGCACCCGACCGGAGGGGATGGGCCGTCCCTTGGTGCGCTCCATCACGGCATCGATATCGGCATCCCACCACATGTTCAGCGCGCCCGACGCGCCCGCGCCCACCGCGATGGCGAGAAGGGAGAGCAGCGCGAGCGGCCAGTTTCCGACCGGTCCCGGCGCCGCCACCATGCCCACGAGGGCCGTGAAGATGACGAGGCTCATCACCCGCGGCTTGAGCAATTGCAGGTAGTCGCCCGGCGTGGCGAGCGACACGACCGGAGCGGCCGGTCCTGCCGGGCTGTAGCTGCGGGGCTCTGACGCGGTCATGGGATGCTCGTCTCCGGCACTTGGGTCGATACAGCAAGGGGCGCCGAAGCGCCCCTCGCCTTTTGCAGATTGTCCGAGCCGTCAGCGGATGCGCGGCAGCTCGTTGAACTGGTGGTAGGGCGGCGGGCTCGAGAGGGTCCACTCCAGCGTGGTCGCCCCTTCGCCCCACGGATTGGCCTGGGCGCCTTTCTTGCGGCGGAAGAGCACCGCTTCGACGATGGTGGCGAACCAGATCAGGACGGCGACGGCCGTGATGTAATAGCCCCAGGTCGAGACCTCGTGCCAGAACTGGTACCCTTCCGGGTAGTCGACATAGCGCCGCGGCATGCCCTGCAGGCCGAGGAAGTGCTGCGGGAAGAAGATCAGGTTCACCCCGACGAACATCACCCAGAAATGCAGCTGGCCCAGCTTCTCGTTGTAGGAGTGGCCGAACATCTTCTCGTACCAGTAATACCAGCCCGCGAAGATGGCGAAGACCGCGCCGAGGCTGAGCACGTAGTGGAAGTGCGCGACCACGTAATAGGTGTCGTGCATGTAGTGGTCGATGCCGGCATTGGCGAGCAGCACGCCCGTCACGCCGCCGACGGTGAACAGGAAGACGAAGCCGATGGCGAAGAGCATCGGCGTCTTGAAGTCGATCGACCCGCCCCACATCGTCGCGATCCAGGAGAAGATCTTGATGCCGGTCGGCACCGCGATGACCATGGTCGCGGCCACGAAATAGGCCTTCATGTCGACCGAGAGGCCCACCGTATACATGTGGTGCGCCCACACGATGAAGCCGATGAAGCCGATCGCCACCATGGCATAGGCCATGCCGAGATAGCCGAAAATGGGCTTCTTCGAGAAGGTCGAGATGATGTGGCTGATGATGCCGAAGGCCGGCAGGATCAGGATGTAGACCTCGGGGTGGCCGAAGAACCAGAACAGGTGCTGGTAGAGGACCGGGTCACCGCCGCGGGCCGCGTCGAAGAAGGCCGTGCCGAACATGCGGTCGGTCAGGAGCATGGTGATCGCGCCCGCCAGGACCGGCAGGGAGAGAACCAGCAGGAAGGCCGTCACCAGCACCGCCCAGGCGAAGAGCGGCATCTTGTGCAGCGTCATGCCCGGCGCGCGCATGTTGAAGATGGTGGTGATGAAGTTGATCGCGCCGAGGATCGAGCTGACGCCGGCGAGGTGCAGCGAGACGATCAGGAGATCCATCGCGGGACCGCGCATGCTGGTCGACAGCGGGGGATAGAGAACCCAGCCGCCGCTGAAGCCGAGCTCGGAGCCATAGCCGGGCGCGAAGAAGGACAGCATCAGGAGCGTGGCCGAGGCACCGTAGAGCCAGAACGAGATGTTGTTCATTCTGGGGAATGCCATGTCGGGCGCGCCGATCATGATGGGCACGAAGAAGTTGCCGAACCCGCCGATCAGCGCCGGCATGACCATGAAGAAGATCATGATCAGGCCGTGATAGGTGATCAGCACGTTGTAGAAGTTCTTGGCCGATTCGATCCGGGCTTCCGGCACCCGCTCGACCCGGCAGCTGTCCTCGAACACCTCCACGGTGTTCCCCGGGCAGGCCCCGTCGATCTTGGCGACCTCTTCATATTGCGAGGTGAACTCCGTCAGGACCGTGATCCCCGGCTCCTTCAGCTCCTCGCGCATCAGGCCGGACATGCCGCCGCCGATGACCCCCGCCAGGATGGCGAAGATCAGGTATAGGATGCCGATGTCCTTGTGGTTCGTGGAGAAGAACCACCGGACGAAGAAGGACGGCTTGTGATCGTGAGCGGCGTCGTGATCGTGCTGGCTGCCGCCGACGGCGACGCGCTCCGCAGAATAGGCAGTATCGGACATCGTGTTCGGTCCTTTAGTTCAGGTCGGTCGCCGCGGCGGGCGCGGCTGCCAGTTGATCCTGGCCGGAGAAGAGAGGCTCGAGGCCGTTGAATTCGCGCTGCTCGTCCACCCACGCCTCGAATTCGGGGCGGGAGACGACGCTGACCTCGATGGGCATGAACGCGTGGTCCTTGCCGCAGAGCTCGGAGCACTGGCCGTAATAGCTGCCCTCTTCCTCGGTGTAGAACCAGGTTTCGTTGAGGCGGCCCGGGATCGAGTCGATCTTCACGCCGAAGGCCGGCATCGCCCAGGAATGGATGACGTCGCGGCCGGTCGTGATCACCCGCACGGTCTCGCCCGCGGGAACGACGACTTCATTGGTCGCAGCGAGGCGGTAGAGCTCCGAAGGCACGGTGTCCGGCGGCGCCATCAGGGCGTCGAATTCGAAATCGCCGAAATCGGGATAGGAATAGGCCCAGCCCCACTGATAGCCGGTCGCCTTGATCGTCATGGTCGGCGCCGGGACGATGCGGGAGCGGTCCTCGCCGAACAGGCCGAGAATGGGCTTGCGCCCGACGCGGCTGCGTCCGCCGATGACCTCGACCTGATAGTCGGCCGGCAGCGCCTCTGCGAGGCGGATCGTCAGCTCGGGCTCGCCGAAGCCCTCGATCTCGTAATCGTCCGATTCGAGCAGGACCCGGTCGCCGGTGCGGGTGTCGATGCGCGTCACCTCGATATGGCGGTTCTCGTCCACCATCCGCGATTCGGGGAAGTCGTTCTCGAACAGGAAGGTGTCGCCGCCGGGCTCGTACAGGACGCGCTGGCCGTCGGGCATGGTGTCCTCGAGATAGAGGAGATCGAAGGACGGGATGGCGATGATGAGCAGGATGAAGACCGGCACCAGGGTCCACACCACCTCGACCAGCGTGTTGTGGGAGAAGCGGCGCGGCACCGGGTTCGCGTATTTGTTGTAGCGCACCACGATCCAGATGATCAGCCCCAGCACGAAGAAGCTGATCAGGAGCTTCATCGGCAGGAGGATGTATTCGTAGAAGTGGTGGATCTCCTCGGCCACCGGGGTCACGGCGCGCCGCAGGCCGGTGCCCGTCGGATCGGGCATGTCCGCCTCGGTGACGACGATTTCCGACTCGGCGGCGGCTTCGGTGACGTCCTGCGCCACTTCGGCGCCGGCCTGCGCCAGAGCGTCTGCGGGCAGGAGAAGGACCACCAGCACGGCGGCGGCCAGACTGAGAAACGGTAGGAGGAATCGAGCGGTCATGGCCCTGCTTATAGGTTCGTGAGGCATGCGTTGTCGCCGCTTATGCGCCGGAAAAATGGTCGCATCAACCGGCCCCGCGCGCTGGAGTGCCCCCTGTCCGGCTCTGAGCGGCGGCAGACCTTGTGCGCGGGGAGCGCCAGGCGCTAGGATACACGCAGAGGGAGAACGGAGGCGCCGATGCTGATCGTTCTCATGACCGGGCTTTTCCTGCTGGCTCAGACATCCACCGAGCCGGGGGTCATCGTCATCGACAACAGCGATGACGGCCGCCGCTGCTATCTCTCGGCCAGGGACGGATCGACCACGGATTTCGCGCTGAAGACATGCAGCGCCGCGATCGCGCAGCCGTCCCAGAGCGCGCGGCGCCGCGCGATCTCCTATGTGAACCGCGGCGTGATTCATTATAACGCAGGCGAGTATCAGCGGGCCTTCGACGATTTCTCGGCGGCGATCGAGAAGGAGGGGTTCGAGCGGTCGAAGGTCTATCTGAACCGGGCCGCGGCGCTGGAGGCCCTGTCGCGGGGCGATCCGACGCTCGATGCCATGGCGCGCCTCGACTATAACCGGGCGCTGGAGCTTCGCCCCACCAGCGAGGTCGCGAAATGGCGGCTCGAGGAACTCTCCAAGCCCTATATCGACCGGACGCCGCTCGATCCGAAGGTGATTTCCTGAGCGGCGGCGCGGCAGCACCTGTTCGCGGCCCGTAGAACCGCCTACCTAGGCGGCATGTCCTCTCTCTTCTTCGATCGCACCGATCTCGACGCGCGCCGCACCCAGTCCCTCGTGGACGATGCCCTGTCCGGGGCCGATGACGGCGAGCTCTATCTCGAGCACAGCCAGTCAGAGGCCTTCGTCTTCGATGACGGGCGCCTCAAGACCGCCAGCTACGATGTCAGCCAGGGCTTCGGCCTGCGCGCGGTGCTCGGCGAGACGACCGCCTATGCCCATGCCTCGGATTTGTCAGAGACGGCGCTCAAGCGCGCCGCGGCTTCGGTCCAGGCGGTGAAGACCGGCCAGGGCGGCACGCTGTCGGACGGCCCCGCCCGCACCAATCGCAGCCTCTATACGGCGGACAACCCGCTCGACGCGGTGGAATTCGGCGCCAAGACCAAGCTCCTCGCCGAAATCGACGCCTATGCGCGCAGCCTCGATCCGCGGGTGCGTCAGGTCTCCGCCTCGCTGTCGGGCGAGCATGTCACCGTCGAGATCCTGCGCCCCGGCGGCCTCATCGTGCGCGATGTCCGCCCGCTCGTCCGGCTGAACGTCTCCGTCACCGCCGGCGAAGGCGACCGCCTCGAATCGGGCAGCTCCGGCGCCGGCGGCCGGGAAAGCTATGCCCGGCTGATCGACCCCGCCTTCTGGCAGGCGCAGGTCGACGAAGCGCTGCGCATGGCGCTCGTTAATCTCGAAGCCGTGCCCGCCCCTGCCGGGGAGATGGAGGTCGTGCTCGGTTCCGGCTGGACCGGTGTCCTCCTGCACGAAGCGGTCGGCCACGGCCTCGAGGGCGATTTCAACCGTAAGAAGACATCTGCCTTCGCCGGGCTTCTTGGCGAGAAGGTCGCCGCCGACGGCGTCACCGTGGTCGATGACGGCACGCTGGAGGGCCGCCGCGGGTCGCTGACGGTGGACGACGAAGGCACTCCGACCTCCCGCACGACGCTGATCGAGGATGGCAGGCTCGTCGGCTTCATGCAGGACAGGCTCAATGCCCGCCTCATGGGTGTCGCCCCCACCGGCAATGGCCGGCGCGAAAGCTATGCCCACGCCCCCCTGCCCCGCATGACCAACACCTTCATGACCGGCGGCGAGCACAGCCGCGACGAGCTGATCGAAAGCGTGAAGGACGGCATTTTCGCGGTCAATTTCTCCGGCGGGCAGGTCGACATCACGTCGGGCAAGTTCGTCTTCAACTGCACCGAGGCCTACCGCGTGCAGAACGGCAAGCTCGGCGCGCCGCTCAAGAACGTGGCGCTCGTCGGCGACGGGCCCACCGTGATGAAGCGGGTGTCGATGATCGGAAACGACTTCTCGCTCGATCCGGGCATCGGCGTCTGCGGCAAGGCGGGACAGGGCGTGCCGGTCGGCGTCGGCCAGCCGAGCCTCAAGATCGACCGCCTGACGGTGGGCGGCGCAGGGGCGTGATCCGCTTTGGCGGTGCGCATCCTCTATGACGGGGCGTGCCCGTTCTGCAGCGCCTATGTCCGCTATTCCCGGCTGAAGGCGCGCATCGGCGAGATCGACCTCGTCGATGCGCGGCAGGCGCCGGACCTCGTCTCGGCCTATGCAGCGGACGGCTACGCTATCGACGACAGCTTCATCGTCGATGACGGGCGGCGCGTTCTGGTTCATGGCGCGGCCATGGCCTTCATCCACGGACAGCTCGCGCCGCGCTGGACGGGGCTGCCCCTTCTCGCCGATCCGCGCCTGCTGGACGCGGTCTATCCGGCGCTTCGCTCGATGCGGAACGGCGCGCTGCGCCTATTCGGCGTGCCGCTCATCACGGCGGCGCAGGAGAGCCTGCAGGCGGGGGCGGAGACGGAGGAACCGGCCATAGAGCCGGTCGAGAAGCGAACGCGTCGGCGCGAAGCGACCTAGGAGAGCCGCCCAGCCGAGGCCCGGAACCTGTCCATAGGCTTCGGTGAAGGCCCGCGCGCCCTGCACCACCTCCCCGTTCGGCAGCCGCGCATGGAAGCGGGCGAGGAGCGTCTGCCGGTCGATGGGGCAGCTGACAGGCGCCCCTGGATCCGCCACGTCCTCGAATGAGAGGCGGCCGCGCCGGTCGAGGCGGCGCATCAGCGCGATCTCCCGCGTGCAGAGCGGGCAGGCTCCATCGTAGAAGATCGTCACGCGGCTCATGCGGGAAGAGTGGCGGACGGGCCGCACCGGTTCAAGGCGATGTCATGCCGCGGGGCCAGCTGTTCACGCCGCAGCGCCGCCGCGCCGGTGCCGCATCACCTCGTCATAGGCGGCATTGATCCGCTGGGCAGTCTTGCGGGCGGCATAGACGACCTCCTCGTCGAGGTTCAGCGCCGCGAGGCGGTCGGGATGGCAGGCCTTGAGCCTGTTCATCCAGGCCCGGCGGATTTCGTCGTCGGGCGCCGTGCGCTCGATCCGCAGAAGCGCGTAGGGATCGCGCGCTTCTGAGGGCGCTTCCTGGATCAGCTGCGCCGATTCGATCGCCGTCTTGGCGACCGACATGACCTCGCCCTCGGCCGTCTCCAGAGGAACGAAGGCGCGTGCGTCATTGAGCAGGTCCACGAGCCGCTCCTCGGGCGCGACGAAGACTTCGCCCTCGACCTCGCGCCCGCCGTTCAGGCATAAGCGCACCATGAGCCGCTTCTTGGAATGCCGGATCGTGGTCTTCTCGAACATGGGCTTTCTCCTCTTGAGGGAAACCGCTGCAAGCTTCCTGCCAAAGGCGTGCAGAGCGTGATCGTTACCCGCTTCGCGCCTTCGCCGACAGGCCGCCTGCATCTCGGCCACGCCTATTCGGCGATCCTGAACCACGACCTCGCCAAGGCCCATCATGGCCGCTTCCTGCTGCGCATCGAGGATATCGATACCGGCCGCTGCCGCCCCGAATACGAGGACGCCATCCTCGAGGACCTCGCCTGGCTGGGGCTGTCATGGGAAGAGCCCGTCCTGCGCCAGTCCGAGCGCCTGCCCGCCTATCGGCAGGCGATCGACGACCTCGTGGCGCGCGGCCTCGTCTATCGCTGCTTCCTGACGCGAAAGGAGGTCGCCGAGAGCCTCTCGGCGCCTCATGGCGCGCCGGAAGGAGTCTTCTCCGGCGCCCCTCTTCCCGCCGCGGAGGAAGCCGCGCGGCTTAAACGCGGAGACGCCTATGCCTGGCGGCTGTCGCAGGACGCGGCCGCCGAGGCGCTGGGGGAAGAATATTCCAGCCTCGCTTTTCCATTGTGGGAGGGCGAGGGAATCGTTTCCATGCCCGCCGACCCGCAGCGGCACGGCGACGTCGTGCTCGCGCGGAAGGACACCGGCACGAGCTATCATCTCTGCGCGACGCTGGACGACGCCGATCAGGGCGTCACCCATATCGTCAGGGGCGAGGACCTGGCCTTCGCGGCAGGTCTCCATCGCCTCCTGCTGGCGCTTTTCGGCCGCCCCTGCCCCGTCTACCGGCACCACCGGCTGGTCACCGACGAGGCCGGGCGGCGCTTCGCCAAGCGGGACCGCAGCGTCACCCTGCGCGCGCTGCGGGAAAGCGGCGTCACGCCGGATCGGATCCGGGCGCGCTTAGGCCTCGAAGAGACGCCGGCACCGCCGCCGGGGGACGGGCCGCCCGCGGGCGGATGACGCCGCCATTGCGCCGCAGGCTGTCGAGCTGCTTCAGCCGCTCCTCCACCCGGTCGAGCCGTTCGTCGAGCACCGCGTCATCGCGCGCATCCTCCACCAGGGCGCAGGCATGGGCGACGGTGGTCCGCTCCCGGCCGAATGCCTCGGCGATGTCCGCATAGCTCAGGGAATAGACGACATGGGCGAGATACATCGCCACCTGACGGGCGAAGGCGACCTCCGCCCGCGCCCGGCTGCGCCCCATCAACTCGCTCTCGGCGATCCTGAATTCAGCACCCACCAGACGGCGCGCCGTGAAGGCGTGCCAGTCCTGCGCATCCGTGATTATTTCGTGCTCTTGCCCCGTACCCAACATTCTTAATCCCTGTTGCCCTAGCGTTAAGCCGGACGCCCTTCCGGCTGTTCCACTGTAATGGACACAACCACGGCGGGGATAGGTTTTCGGGGCTTTTCTTGCTCTGTACTTTACTCAAATACGCGGAGAGGCGTTTACGTTATCGCAATACAGAAATTCACGATCACCGCGCAAAGAACACGGCGAGAAGCGCCACGGCGAGAACGACGGCTGTCGTCAGCGCGGTGTAGCCGACGGGCCAGGTCCGGGCGAGACCGCCCTCAGGGCCGTGCGTCGCATAGAGCGAACGCACCGTGCCGCCGGCCAGCCTTCTGAGGCCGCCCCAGATCCGCCGCCAGCCCGCCGCTGTTCCCCGGACCGCCGCCATCAGGCCGATCCGCCCCGGCACCCGCCAGAACCAGTCCACGTCGAGATTGGTCGAGCGGATTTCCGCGGGATAAAGGCGGAACTTCACGAGGAGCGCGAAAGCCAGGATCGCGAAGAGCAGGAGCTGCATCTGCGTGACCACGTGGTCGAGCGTATAGGCATGGTATTCCGCCTCGAAGGGGAGGAGCGCGAAGAGATATTGCGGCTGGATGCCGATCCCGACGCAGAGGAAGGCGGCGATGCCCATCGCGATCATCATCGGCGCCGGCGCCTCTTTCGGCCGGGCGCGGCCGGTGACCGACGGCGCGAAATTGTCATGCGCGAAGAAGGCGAAATAGGGAATCTTGATCCCCGAATGCTCCAGCACACCGGCGCTGGCGAAGAGGAGGACCAGATAGGCGAAGAGAAGATGCGCCTCGGCCGCCGCCAGCGTGATCATCGACTTGGCGACGAAGCCCGAGAAGAGCGGGAAGGCCGAGATCGACATGGCGCCGACGATGCAGAACACGGTCGTCCACGGCATCGACTTGTGCAGGCCGCCGAGTTCGGTCGCCTTGGTCGTGCCGACGCGGACCATCACCGCGCCCATGCTCATGAACAAAAGCGCCTTGTAGATGATGTGCACGAAGGCGTGGGCGGCCGCGCCGTTGAGGGCGAGCGGCGTGCCGATGCCGATGGCGCAGACCATGAAGCCGAGCTGGTTGTTCAGCGAATAGGCGAGCACGCGGCGCAGGTCGTTCTCGATCAGGGCGAAGAAGACCGGGAAGGCCGTCATCGCCGCGCCGATCGGGATCAGGATGTCGGTTCCGGCGAAGCCGCGCGCCAGCGTGTAGACGGCGAGCTTGGTCGTGAAGGCCGACAGCATGACAGCGCCCACGGCGCTCGCCTTGGGATAGCTGTCCTGAAGCCAGGTGTGCAGGAAGGGAAAGGCCGCCTTGATCCCGAAGCTGACGAGGATCAGCCAGGCCGCGGCATTGGCCGAGCCGTCCGCCTGGGTGAGCGAGAAGGCCTCGAAGGCGATGCCGTTGCCCTGGCCGATATGGACCGCGATCCCCGCGAGCAGCAGGAGGCCGGAGCTGACCTGGATGACGAGATAGCGCATCCCCGCCTTGAACGCCGCATGGCCGCCGCCAGCCCAGACGATGAAGACCGAGCTGAGCGCCGCGAGCTCCCAGTAGACGAAGAGCGTGAGGAGGTCGCCCGCCAGCGCGCCCCCGATGGCCGCGCCCGCATAGATGAGGCCCATCGAGGCCTCGATTCTGGTCGCATGCTGCCAGCCATAGATGACGTTCAGCATCGCGGCGATGTGGAAGATGATCGCGAAGATGACCGAGAGCCGGTCGATCCTGATGCCCGTGAACTCGAAGCCCATGGCCGAGCTCTGCGCGAAATGGAGCGCCTCGCCGACCGGCGCGTTGCCATAGGACAGGAGGTGGATGAAGCCGATGGCGACCCCGGCCACGCCGAGCAGGTTGCGGCCCATGCGCGGCGCGAGGGCGGCGAGAATGCCGGCCACGATGAGGACGAGGCCGGGGCTGAAGGCGGCGGGCAGAAGCTGGGTCACGCCTCGTCCTCCGTGTCCATGTCGGTCACGACCACTTCGTCCTCGGCGACCGGATTGCGCGGCAGCTCCGCCTCGGCGCCGTCGTAATAGCCTTCGGGCCGCATCAGGATGCGCCGCAGATGCTGGCCGGCCAGCACGATGAAGGCGAAGGAGACGAAGCCCACCACGGCATAGAAGGCGGGAAACTTATCGATCTCGAAATGCGGATGCATCATGTGCTCGGCGGCGAGCCAGAACCCCGCCGCGGCGAAGGCGACGCAACCGGCGATCAGCACGATCCAGATGAGCTTGATCGTGCCGGGCCGCTCGAAAACGGACCGTTCGTCGTCGCGGATATGCGGGTGCTCGCTCATGACGCCCCCAGAAGCGGCCGCAGGAATTCCACGAGCGGCCCCATGAAGAAGAAGAGAAGGATCGTGCCGATCGCGGTGATCCAGGCCGGGATGACGCAGAAGAGCGGCGCTTCGCGCACGGCCACGCTGCCCGCCCCCCGGCCCGCGGGCCCCTCGTCCATGAAGGCGCGGACCGCCGGCGCCAGCAGGTAGACGATGTTCATCAGGCTCGACAGGATCAGCACGCCGAGGATCCAGGCGCTCGCGCCTTCGAGCGCGCCGAGCATCAAGAAGAGCTTAGGCCAGGACCCCGCCATGGGCGGCAGGCCGATGATCGAGCAGGCGCCGATGACATAGGCCGTCCAGGTCCAGGGCATCGCCCTGCCCGTCCCGCGCATCTCGGAGATGAGGGAGTGATGGGCGGCGGTGTAGATCGCGCCCGCGCACATGAAGAGCGTCATCTTGCCCAGCGCATGGGCTGCGATCTGGGTCGCGCCGCCAAGAATGCCGAGATCGTTGGCGAGCATGGCGCCCAGCGTGACATAGGAGAGCTGGCTGACCGTCGAATAGGCGAGCCGCGCCTTGAGATTGTCCTGCGTCATCGCGATGGCCGAGGCGATCAGGATCGATGCGGCGGCGATGAAGACGAAGATGTCCGAGGCGCCCGTCTGGGTCAGATAGTCCGTGCCGAAGACGTAGAGCACGACTTTCAGGATCCCGAACACGCCCGCCTTCACGACGGCCACGGCATGCAGGAAGGCCGAGACCGGCGTCGGCGCGACCATGGCGTTGGGCAGCCATGGGTGGAACGGCATGAGCGCCGCCTTGCCGATGCCGAAGGCGAAGAGGCCGAGCAGGATCACCACGAGGCCGCCGCGAAGATCGGGCGCGCCCAACAGGATGCCGCCCAGCGCGAACTCGGTCGTGCCCGTCAGGACATAGGTCCAGATGATCGCGGGCAGCAGGAAGCCGATCGAGGTGCCGATCAGGATGCCCAGATAGATGCGCGACCCCGCCCGCGCCTTGGCATCGCGCTTATGCGCGACCAGCGGGAAGGTCGAGAGCGTCAGCACCTCGTAGAAGACGAAGAAGGTCAGGAGGTTCGCCGCGAAGGCGATGCCCAGCGCCGCCGAGATCGCCACGGCGAAGGCCATGTAGAAGCGGGTCTGCCCCTTCTCGGCGTTCCCGCGCATATAGCCGATCGAATAGAGCGAGTTCACGATCCACAGGCCCGACGCGATCAGGCCGAAGAGCGCGCCCAGCGGCTCGACCTCGAAGGACAGCGTCAGCCCCGGCAGCATGGTCAGGAGCGTGAAGCCCGGCCGCGCCCCGCCCGAAACCGCCGTGAAGACCGTCAGGACGCAGAGGAAGGTGAGGACCGCCGTCGTCAGCGTGACGGCTTCGCGCGCATTGGGCGCCCTGTCCGCCAGCATGATGCCGAACATGCCGAGGATCGGCAGGACGAGGCTGGCGAGAAGCGCGAGTTCGGGAGTGACGGGCAGCATCAGAACGCCCCTCCGCCGAAGCTGAGCGCGAGAAGGGATTCGGCGGCCCGCGTGGCGACGGAGACGACGGCCTCGCCGTCGAGCCCGACATATACATTGGCGGCGGTGACGAGTCCCATCGGGACCAGCATGGTCATGGGCACGCGCAGCGGCGGCACGTCCGGTTCGGGATCGGCGAGGAACATCTCATAGGCGACGCGCCCGATATAGGCGACCGCGAGAAGCGAGGACGCCACGATCAGGAGCACGATCAGGAGCGAGGGAACGACCAGCGTGGCATCGAACGCCGCCCGGATCAGCACGAATTTCGACACGAAGCCCGCCGTCAACGGCACGCCGACGAGGCTGAGCCCGGCGATGAGGAAGCAGGCCGCCGTGAAGGGCATGCGCCTGCCCATCCCGCGGTAATCGGCCAGCCGGTGGCTGCCCACGGCATAGAAGACCGCGCCGACGGCCATGAAGAGCGCCGCCTTCATCAGGGCGTGGTTGAAGACATGGGTGAGCGCGGCGGCGACGCCGGCCTCGGTCGCGAAGCTGATGCCGAGCAGCATGTAGCCGATCTGCGCGACCGAGCTGAAGGCGAGCATCTGCTTCACGTCGTCCCGGAAGACCGCCACGAAGCTCGCGAAGAACATGCCGGCGAGGCCGAGGATCAGGAAGAAGGCGAAGGCCACTTCGGTGAACGGCGTCGAGAAGCCGAACACGGTGAACATGAAGCGCAGCATGGCATAGACCGCCACCTTGGTCGCCGTCGATGCGAGGAACGCCGTCACCGCCGAAGGCGCGAAGGTATAGGCATCGGGCAGCCAGCGATGCAGCGGGAACATTGCGAGCTTCAGCCCGAGGCCCGTCACGATGAAGGCGAAGGCGGCGCGCACCACCTTGTTGTCCTGCCCGGCCAGCCGCTCGTGCAGGTCGAGCATGTTGAGCGTGCCGGTCATCTGGTAGAGGAGGCCGAGCCCGATGACGAAGAATGTCGCGCCGATCGTGCCGAGCACGAGATAGGTGAAGGCCGCGGTCAGCGCCCGCCTGTCCTGCTTCGCGCCCATGGCGACGAGCGCATAGGTGGACAGGGAGCTGATCTCGAGGAAGACGAAGACGTTGAAGGCGTCGCCCGTCGCCACGACGCCCAGAAGGCCGGTCATGCAGATCAGGAAGGCGCCGTAGAAGGCGGAGCTCTGCGCATTGCCGATCTCGTATTCGACCGAGCTGCGCGCATAGGGAAAGACCAGCGCCGCCATGCCCGAGACGAGCGCCATCACGATCGCCCCGGCAAGGTCGATCCGGTAGACGATCCCGAGAGGCGCCGCCCAGCCGCCGAGATAATAGGTCAACGTGCCTTCTTGCAGCACGACGCCCAGAAGCGCGGCCGACAGCGCGAAGCAGATCCAGGTGATCAGGGTCGAGAACAGCCAGGGCGCGCGTCCCTTGGGCAGCAGCACGCAGACCGGAGCGGCGACCAGCGGAACGACGACCGGCAGGACGGGAAGATGATCGAGCAGGCTCACGAGGCTGGCGCGCCTTCGGGTTGCGCGTCGCCGAAGCTCGCCGCGTTGTCCATCGCTTCCAGAGCGTCCTCCTCGACCGTGCCGTAGGCCTCTTTGATTCGCACCGCGATGGCGAGGCCGACAGCCGTCGTCGCGACGCCGACGACGATGGCCGTCAGGATCAGGACATGCGGGAGCGGGTTCGAATAGAGAACGTCGCCCGCGCCGCGCATGATCTCCACGGCCTCGACCCCCGGGGGGTCGCCGACCGGCACGGCCCGGGTGGCCTCGATCAGCAGCTCCGCATGTTCGGGATCGACGCCGACTTCGGCGCCGCCGAGCTGGTCGCCGCCGCCCGGCAGGTCGGCATGTCCGACTTCCGCGCCCGGCAGGATCTCCGCGCCGTGCCCGGCCGCGTCATGGTCCGGGGCGGCGTGGCCGGCCGCTGCGTGCGCGCCCTCGCCATGCGGGGCGCCGTGGCCCTCCTCCTCGGCATGGCCGCCGATCAGGATCGGCGCGGTGCCGCCCGCCACCTTTCCGATGGTGATGTAGAAGATGAAGACGGAGGTCTGGAAGATGTTCAGACCGATCACGGTCTTCACGAGGTTCCCCCGAGAGAACACCGTGTACAGGCCCGTCATCATCAGCACGATGACGATCCAGTAATTGTAGCGGGCGATAACGAAGTCGAGAACGTCTACCATGCGTCGTCCGAAGGCTCGGCCTCCCTGCCTGCGAAGACGTAGAAGATCTGCAGCATGGTGCTCGCCACTGCGAGGCCGACACCGAACTCCACGACCAGGATGCCGATATGCTGGCCCGCATTGTGGTGGCTGTCCGGGTCGATCACGTCGTAATCGAGGAAATTGGCGCCCAGAAGGAGCGTCAGGACGCCGGTGCCTGCATAGATGAGGACGCCGAGCGCCATGCCCGCCGTCAGGATGCGCGGCGGGATCGCCTTCTTCGTCGCCTGAAGTCCGAAGCCGAGCGCGTGCAGGACGAAGGCGACCGCCATGATCACGCCGGCCTGAAAGCCGCCGCCGGGGCCGTAATCGCCGTGGAACTGCACATAGAGCGCGAACAGGACGATCGGCGCGAACAGCACCTTGATCGTGACGCGCAGGATGACGTGCCCCATGCCCATGCTGCCCCTACCCTTCTAGCGCGGTCCGTCGGAGAGGACGGTTTCGTCCCCGTCGCCGCGCTCTTCGCGCTCGATCGCCTCGGGCGGCTGCGGATCGTTCACCTTGCGCCCGCCCCGGATCGAGCCCGCTCCGAGAAGCAGCATGCAGGCGAGGCCGGCGGTGAAGACGACGAGGGTCTCGCCCAGCGTGTCATATCCGCGATAGCTGGCGAGAACGGCGGTGACGATGTTCGGAACGTCGATGTCTTCGGGGCTGCGCTCGATATAGGCCTGGCCGACATATGCATTGGCCGGCGCGTTCGGATCCCCGAAGGCGGGCATGTCGATCGTCGCATAGACGAGCGCGGCGCCGACGATGCCGACGATGAAGAGCGGCAGGAACTTGCGCTGGCGCGTCACGGGCGTCTCCCGCCGCGAGGTGAGCGCCATGCCGGACAGGACGAGCACGGTTGAAACCCCCGCCCCCACGGCCGCCTCGGTGAAGGCGACGTCCACCGCATCGAGGCTGACGAAGAAGGCCGCCGACAGGAGAGAGTAGATGCCGGACAGCATGGCGACGCCGAACAGGCGCCGCATGCGGACCATGGCGAGCCCGCAGATGACGAGAAGCGTCAGCAGCGAGAGGTCCAGAAGGACGGTGGAGCTGAGCTGCTCCTCGAATGGCAGGATGACCGGCTCAGCCACGGCGCGCTCCTTCGGGCAGCGTCACCCGGGGCGGCCGCCCCGCATCATAGGGGTAAGGCTGCGGCCCTTCCCCCTCCTTGGCATAGGTGAGGCTGCGCCCGGTGAGCGGGTTGAGCCCGCCGACAAAGGCGGCATGCGCGGCCGCATGGGTGCTGACCGGCGAGGTCATCAGAAGGAAGAAGAAGATGAAGAGGAGCTTCACGACGGTCGAAAGGTCGTCCGCCTGCAGCGCCATGGCGAGCAGGATGAGGTCCGCACCCATCGTATCGGTGACGCCCGCCGCGTGCAGGCGCGTATAGAAGTCCGGGAAGCGCAGCACGCCGAGCGCGCCCGCGAAGACGAGAATCCCGCCGGCCACGAACAGCGCCCAGGAGAGGATGTCGAGCGAGAGCTCAATCATGCCGCGTGTCCTCCGCTCGCGTCTCCGGCACATCGCCCGTCATCACCGGCGCGAGCGCCTCGTAACGGAAGAATTTCAGGATCGCGATGGTCGCGACGAAATTCAGGAGCGCATAGAGCAGCGCGATGTCGAGGAAATCCGGCCGCCCCGTCAGGAAGCCGGTCAGCCCCAGAAGCAGGACCGTCTTGGTGCCGAAGCTGTTGACCGCGAGCACGCGGTCGTAAAGCGTCGGCCCGAGAATGGCCCGCGCCAGGACGAGAGCCATCGCCACGATGACGGCCACGGTCGCGACAGCGAACATCAAGACGCCTCCGCCCCCCGGTCTGAGGCGGCGTCGAGCCGCCCTCTCAGCCGGTCGAAGCGCCGGACCTTCGCGCCCATGGCGGCGATCCCCTCTTCATCGGCGAGGCTTTCGGTCAATGCGTGGATGACGAGGCGGTCCTTGCCGACATCCACCGTCACCGTGCCGGGGGTCAGCGTGACGGAATTGCCGAAGATCGTCCGTCCAAGGTCGGTGCGCTGCCCCGCCGGAACCGCGATCATCTTGGGCGAGAGCGCGAGGCGCGGCCGCAGCACTTCCTTCGTGACCAGAACATTCGCCTTGCCGATCTCGAGCGTCAGCCAGACGAGATAGCCGAGCACGCCGGGAAAGATCTGGGTGGGCACCCCCTCGCGGTCGAGAAGGCCCATGTGATGCGTCAGCCAGACGGTCAGCGCGACGCTCGCCGCGCCGAAGGCCAGAAGCGTCGCCTCGTCGAAATACCATGACAGCAGCAGCCACAGCCCGGCGAGCCCCAGGATCAGGGCGAGATGGCGACCTGCAAGCGTGGCGAGATAGCGAAGCATCGGTCCTGTATCGTTGGCGGACGGCCTGTCCTCGGCGGTGGGTGCGGCAAAAGCGTCAGCATGCGCCTCGGCGCCCGCAAAATCGCAGCTTTCGCCCGTAAAGCAACCACCGCCCCGCGAGATCGCCCGCGAATGGTTGCAAAATCTATCGAAATCAGCGGCTTGCGCGTTCTACAGCGCCTCAGATCGCGCCCAGATAGCCTTCGCTCTCGCCCTGAGGCGCCTTGCGCACTTCTGCACGGGGCCGCGCCGGCGCGGCCGCCTCCGGCCTCCAGTCCCAATAGCGCAGGATGGTGCGGGAATAGTCGCGGGCGATGCTGTCGAAGACTTCCAAGAGCTCCTCCTGGCGCGCCTCGCCGAAATGCGGCCCTTCGGCCTCCCGGCTCGTCATCAGCGCGGCATCGCGCTGGATGGCGGAGAAGGCGCTGCGGGACACGCCCGCGCTCTTGGACAGGATCGCGAAGGGTTCGCCGCCGGGATCGAGAAGAGCGCGGGTCGCCGTGTCCGTGCCCACGCCCGCAAGGAGGCCGACCGCTTCGCAGAGCTCCCCGGTCGGTCGCGCCCGCGCCGCCGTGAGGGTGCGCTCCACGACCTCGACCGTCACGGTCTCGCCGTTCTTGCCGCGCGGACGGTGCCTGCGGTCGATCAGCTTGAGCATGCTCTTGACCAGGGGGTCGGGGGCGGGATCGGTGAAGACGTTGACGAAGAGCGATTGCAGCGAATCCTGAAGGACCGACCTGTCCAGCGAAAAGCGGGAGAGGACGCGGCGCCTGGTCGACGCGTCGCACCACCAGAACATGGTGAAGCCCTGGGCGGGCTGGAGTTCGGGCCGCTTCAGGAGCGGATCGCGCAAGGCCACGTCATGCTGCGTGCGCTGCACCAGATGGTCGAGGCGCAGAGGCGAGAGCACCAGGTTCTCGCGCTCGAGGATCCTCAGGGCGACCGAGGATTCGTCCCGCTCCAGGAGCACGTCCGCCACGGCGCCGGTGATGTCGTCGCGCTCCGCGATCAGCGCGCGATGCTCCGCGCTGATGCCCGCCGCCTCGGCCAGAAGCATCTCGGGAAGGTTCGGCACCTCCCGCAGGAGAGGGGCCGCGACGGGGGCCTCGTCCAGGAGGAGGCGCCGGAGGAGGCTCGGCGGCACTGTCGGCAGGCCGGCCAGCCGCCGGGCGACGTCGATCCGTGCTGGCACCTCGGTCCCGGCCAGGAGCGCGCCGAGGATGTCGGCCGTGAAGGCACGTTCGTTCAGCGTCTGCCGGCCCGTCGGCAGCGCAAGGACATCGGCCAGCTTGCCGAGAAGCTCCCGGCGCGTGGTCGATCCGGCGCTATCTGTTCCGCGAGGCTCTATCGCCGCGCTCGCCACGGTCTGGCTCATTCTTTCGCTCCTTGCGGCGCCGGGCCATCCTTTCACGCTCCGCTTAACGCCCTGTTTCGCTATGGCCGGATCCCGCATGGCGCGGTAAGGGATGAAGAACGCTCGCCTTATCCGGGATGACCTCCATGAGCCGCCGCTATCTCCTGCTCCCTCTGGGACTGCTGCTCGCCGCCTGCGTGACGAGCGAGGCCGCCTCCGGGCCCTTCTTCGGCGCAGGCATCAGCGATGGGTGCCGCACGGCGGAAGCGCGCAATGCCAGCTTCTCGACCGAAACCTTCCGCGACGAGACCCTCTTCGAGACCGAGGCGAGCTATAGGGCCGGCTGGCGCTCGGGCTATGCGCAATGCCAGCCGGGGCAGGACGCGACCGCCCGGCCCGAGGACCTCGGCGAGCAGGAACTCCAGTTCTAGAAAAGCGCTGAAGCCATTGCAGTGCAGCATGCCATTCCTGCCTGCGGCGACTTGCCTCTCCTCCCTCTTGAGTTAGCCTCTTCCTGAGCAGCAGGTGGAGGCTGCTTTGAGGTGGGAGGCGAATATGACGAGACTGGTCTTCAGCACGCCCTTCGCGTTGATCGCGACGGCCCTGCTCTTCGCGATGATGTACGGCCTGATCAAGCCTGCGGACATCGTGGCGATCGGCAGCAAGACGCCCATTCCCGTCCTGCCCTTCGTTCCGCCGGACACGCCGCCCGCCCCGCCCGAACGCGTCCGGCCCAAAGCCCTGCCGGAGGCGCCGGCGCCCGTCGAGATCACCTTCACCCGCCCTGCGCCCGGAGGAGAAACGCTGACGACCTCTCTTCCGAGGCCCGGCGGTGCCGAAGGCGGCGTCGTCATTGCCGGTTCGACCAGCCTCATGCCGATCGTCACGCTCGCGCCCGCCTATCCGGCGCGCTGCCAGTCCTCGGGCGCCGAAGGCTTCGCGACGGTGCAATACGACGTGACGCTCCAGGGCCTCGTCACCAATGCGCGGGTGACCGGCAGCTCGCATCGCTGCTTCGAACGCGCGGCGCTCGATGCGATCGCGGCGTGGCGCTATCAGCCGAGCATGGCGGGCGGCGCGGGCTACATCGAGCGCGGCGTGACCAAGCGCTTCGCATTCGAGCTGAACTGAGCGCTGCCATTGGCGGTCACACATGCGTGCGCACGGCTTTGTGCCGCCCGGGGCCGGGAATAGCCTGCCCCCGCACGCATGAGGGAGAGAGAAATGCGACACGCCCTGCTCACCACCGCCGGAGCGCTCGCCGCGCTGACAGGACCGGCCTTCGCCCAGTCCTTTTCCGGAGAGGACGTCCAGAACTTCATTGTCGTGATGGAGGAGATGGAGACCCTGTCCGAACGCTATCCGGACGAGGATCTTTCGGAGGGTCTCGGCATCGAGCCGGGCGACATGAACGCCATGATCTCCGAGAGCGGCGAGATGACGATCTTCTCGCGCATCGCGGACAGCCTCGACGGCTCGACCGATGCGCAGCAGGCCGCCAGAAGCGCCATCCTCGAAAACGGCTTCGACAGCCTGCCTGATTGGGGCGAGACCTCGGATGCCATCATGATGGCCTATCTCGCGACCGAGATGGATCCAGATGACATGGCCGGGATGGATCAGGTCACGCCCGAGATGATGGCGATGATGCCGCCTTCGGCCCGCGCCCAGATGGAGGCGGTCATGCGCATGATGGACGCGATAAAGAGCGTTCCGCAGGACGACATCGACACCCTGCGGCCCTATCGCGGCCAGCTCGAGGACGCCCTCGACCAGTAAGGAAGATGGCGGCGGCTATTCCGCCGCCATCGCTTCCGCCATCTCCGGCTGCCAGCGCAGGACGGGCTTGCGCGCAGCCTGCGTCTCGTCGAGCCGGCGCTTGGGCGCATAGACGGGCGCCGCCTCGAAGCGCTCGGTATTCCCGCTCTTCGCCTCCTTGGCGAGCGCCAGGAGCGAGTCGCAGAACTGGTCGAGGCCGAATTTCGACTCCGTCTCGGTCGGCTCGATCAGCATGGCGCCGGAGACGACGAGCGGGAAATACATCGTCATCGGATGGAAGCCCTCGTCGATCATCGCCTTGGCGAAATCGATCGTGCCCACGCCCGTGTCTTTCAGGAAAGCGTCCGAGAAGAGCGCTTCGTGCATGCAGGTGCCGGGGAAGGCCGGGGTCATCTCTGCCGACAGGCGCTTCTGGACGTAATTGGCGTTGAGGACAGCGTCCTCGGCCGCCTGGCGCAGGCCGTCCTTGCCGTGGCTGAGCATATAGGTCAGGGCGCGGACGAACATGCCCATCTGGCCGTGGAAGGCGACCATGCGGCCGAAGGCCTGCTCGCCCTCACCCGCTGCCGTCTCGACGAGGCGGAAGCCATCCTCGTCCGAGACGACGAAGGGCACGGGCGCGAAGGGCGCGAGCGCTTCGGACAGGACCGTGGGCCCCGAGCCGGGCCCCCCGCCGCCATGAGGCGTCGAGAAGGTCTTGTGCAGGTTGATGTGCATGGCGTCGATGCCGAGCTCGCCCGGCCGCGTCTTGCCCATGATGGCGTTGAAGTTCGCGCCGTCGCAATAGAAATAGCCGCCCGCCTCGTGCACAGCGTCGGCCATCTCGCGGATGTCCCGCTCGAACAGGCCGCAAGTGTTGGGGTTCGTCACCATGATCCCGGCGACGTCGGGGCCGAGCTTGGACTTGAAGGCTTGCAGGTCCACCCGGCCGTCATCGGCGGCGGGCAGCTTGTCGACCTTGAAGCCGCATTGCGCGGCCGTGGCGGGGTTCGTTCCGTGCGCGGATTCGGGCACGAGGACGCGGGTGCGCGTTCCCGCCTCGCCGCGCGCGACCAGCGCCGCCTTGATCGCCATCATGCCGCAAAGCTCGCCATGCGCGCCGGCCTTGGGGCTCATCGCGACGGCAGGCATGGCCGTCAGCTCCTTGAGCCAGCCTGCGAGCCGATCCATCAGCTCGAGCGCGCCTTGCACCGTGCTTTCGGGCTGGAGCGGGTGGATGTCGGAGAAACCCGGCATGCGCGCCGTCTTCTCGTTGAGGCGCGGATTGTGCTTCATCGTGCACGAGCCGAGCGGGAAGATGCCCATGTCGATGGCGTAGTTCTTCTGGCTCAGCCGCACATAGTGCCGCATGGCCTCGGGCTCGGACAGGCCGGGCAGCTCTGGCGCGCTCTCCGCCTGCTGACCGCCGAGGCGGGGCATGATGCCTTCGGGCTCTGGCAGGTCGACGCCGCTGCCGCCCTCCGCGCCGCGTTCGAAGATCAGCGGCTCCTCGATCTGAAGCGCCTTGTTGCCGGTATGGGTCGAAACCTCGGCGTTCATTTCGTTCGCCGCGCGCGTCTGGCGGCCCTGGCTGTTCATCGCCATCACAGCACCTCTTCCAGCGCCGATTTCAGCGCCGCGATATCGTCGTCAGTGGTCACTTCGGTCGCCGCCACGATGAGCAGGTTCGCCAGATCGTCCTCGCCCGGCCAGAGCCGACCGCCCGGCACGCCCGCGACGATGCCGCGCTGCGCCAGCGCCTCGGTCACCTCGGCCGCGTCCTTCGGCAGGCGCAGCGTGAACTCGTTGAAGAAGCTCTCGTTCAGGACCTCGACGCCCTCGACCTGCGACAGCGCATCGGCCGCCTTGCAGGCCGCTTCGTGGTTGAGCATGGCGAGGCGCCGCAGGCCGGTGCCGCCCAGAAGGCTCATATGGACGGTGAAGGCGAGCGAGCAGAGCCCGGAATTCGTGCAGATGTTCGAGGTCGCCTTGTCGCGGCGGATATGCTGCTCGCGCGTCGACAGCGTCAGCACGAAGCCGCGCTTGCCCTCGGCATCCACCGTCTCGCCGCAGAGGCGCCCCGGCATGTGCCGCACATGCTTCTGGCGCGCGGCGAAGAGGCCGACATACGGCCCGCCATAGTTCAGGGCGTTGCCGATCGACTGGCCTTCCGCGACCACGATATCCGCGCCCTGGCTGCCCGGCGATTTGAGGAGGCCGAAGCTGACCGCCTCGGTCACGACAGCGATCAGGAGCGCGCCGTGCTCATGCGCCTTCTCGGCGAGGGCGGAGAGGTCGCGGACATGGCCGAAGACGTCCGGGGACTGAACGACGATGCAGGAGGTCTGGTCGTCGATCATCTCCATGATCGAGCCCTGCCCGTCCGGAGAAGACGGCGCCTCGATCACTTCGTCGTCGATCAGTTCTGAATTGGTGTGGATCACCTGAGCGTAATGGGGGTGGAGGCCGCCAGAGCAGAGCACCTTCTTGCGCTTGGTGATCCGCCGCGCCATCAGCGCCGCCTCGGCTGCGGCCGTCGAGCCGTCATACATGGAGGCATTCGCCACCTCCATGCCGGTCAGCTCGGCGACTTGGGTCTGGAACTCGAAGAGATATTGCAGCGTGCCCTGCGCGATCTCGGGCTGATAGGGCGTATAGGCGGTCAGGAACTCAGACCGCTGAATGATGTGGTCCACTGTCGCCGGGACGTGATGCTTGTAGGCGCCGCAGCCCGCGAAGAACGGCCCGTCCGAGGCGGCGTGGTTCTTCGCCGACAGCCCGCGCATGATCCGCTCGACCTCCAGCTCGCCCTTGTGGTCTGGCAGGTCGAGCACCGGGTTCAGCGCGTCCTTGGGGACGTCGGAGAACAGCTCGTCGATGGTCTCGACACCGACCGTCCGCCGCATCTCGGCGCGATCCGCATCGCTCAGGGGAAGATAGCGCATAACTCAGTATCCGTGGGTCTCACCTCTCCCTCGGGAGAGGTCGAAGGCGCGAAGCGCGTTCGGGTGAGGGACATGGGCGGCGGGGCGAGGCGCGGCCGGTCGCCCCTCACCCGAAATCACAGATTTCGACCTCTCCCAAGGGAGAGGTTGGAAGGCGGGGCGGATCGTCATGCCGTTCCTCCCAGCGTCTTCCGGAACACGTCGGCATCGTCGCGAAAGGCCTTGAACTCCAGCGCGTTTCCCGCAGGGTCGCGCACGAACATCGTCGCCTGCTCGCCCGCCTGCCCTTGGAAACGGACATAGGGCTCGATGATGAACTCCACGCCGCCATCCTTTAGCCGGTCGCGCAGCGCCTCCCAGGGCTCCCATGCCATGACGAGGCCGAAATGGCGCACCGGCACGGCCTTGCCGTCCACCGCATTGGCCTGCGCCGCGCCGCATTCCTCGGGCGCGTAATGGGCGACGATCTGGTGCTCGTAGAAGTCGAAATCGATCCACTCCCCCGGCACCTCGCGCCCTTCGGCGCAGCCGAGCAGGCCGCCATAGAAGCCGCGCGCGGCTTCGAGGTCATCGACCGGGAAGGCGAGGTGGAAGCGGGGCCGGGTCACTCGTCCGTATGCGCCTTATACGCCGCTTCGTCCATCAGCCCGTCGAGTTCGGAGGCGTCGGACGGCTTGATCTTGACGAACCAGGCGTCCTGATCGGGGCTCTCATTCACCTTTTCGGGCGCATCCACGATGTCCTGGTTCACCGCGACGACTTCGCCCGAAATCGGGGCATAGACGTCGGACGCGGCCTTCACGCTTTCGACCACGGCCATGTCGTCGCCCTTGGAGAGGGCCCTGCCGGTGTCGGGCAGCTCGACGAAGACGACATCGCCGAGCTGTTCGGCGGCGTGCGGCGTGATCCCGCAGACGGCGACATCGCCGTCCATGCGGACCCATTCATGGCTCTCTGTGTATTTGGTCGCCATCTTACTTCTTCCCTCTGTAATAGCGCTGTTCGACGAAGGGCAGCTTCACGACCTCGGCTTCGAGCGGCTTGCCGCGCACGAGGATCCGCACCTTCGTTCCGGGCTCGGCATGCTTGGTGTCGATCCGGCCCATGGCCACGGGCGCCTCATAGGTCGGGCCGAAGCCGCCGCTCGTCACCTTGCCGATGGTCTCGCCGTCTTCGGACTGCACCTCGGCGCCCTCGCGCGCGGGCACGCGGCCGAGCGGCTTCAGGCCGACGCGAAGCGTGTCCGTGCCCTCGTGCAGTTCCCTGATGATCCGCTCGGCGCCCGGGAAGCCGCCCTCTTCCCGCCGCCTCTTGCCGATGGCGAAGTTCAGGCCCGCGGAAACCGGCGTGTCTTCGGGCGTCATGTCGTGGCCATAGAGGCAGAGCCCGGCTTCGAGGCGCAGGCTATCCCGCGCGCCGAGGCCGATCGGCGCCACGTCGTCATGGGCGAGGAGGCGCCGCGCGAGCCGTTCGGCATCGCTGTTGGCGACGGAGATCTCGTAGCCGTCCTCGCCGGTATAGCCGCAACGGCTGAGCATGACGGGGATGCCGTCGAGTTGCGTCTCGCGCATCGACATGAAGGGCATCTCCGCCGCCATCGGGTCGAGCGCGGAGAGGACGGTGTGCGCCAGCGGCCCCTGAAGCGCGAGGAGGCAGCGGTCCAGCACGTCGAGCTTGGCCCGTCCGCCGAGCGTCTCTCCGATCAACGCGAAATCCTGTTCCTTCACCGCAGCATTGACGACGAGGAACAGCTTGCCGTCCTGATCGGGCAGGCGCGTGACCATCAGGTCGTCGAGAATGCCGCCCTCTTCGTTCAGGAGCACGGTGTAGCGGATGCGGCCCTTGCCGAGCTTGACAATCTCGGCGGACACCAGCTCCTCGATCAGGCGCGCGACCTGTTCGTGTTCGCCTTGTTCGACCGACAGATAGGCCTGCCCCATATGGCTGACGTCGAAGAGCCCCGCCTTCTCGCGCACATGCAGGTGCTCGCCCTTCACGCCCATCGGGTACTGGACCGGCATGGAATAGCCGGCGAAGGACACCATCTTGCCGCCGAGCTCGCGGTGGAGCGCGTCGAGAGGGAGGGTCTGTAGGTCCTGATCGGTCAAGGCGCGTGTCTCCGGGCGGTGCCTCCGTCGCGAAGGCGTCGTCCCCGGCTGTCACGGTGCCTGAGAGATTCCGCGCGGCAGCCGCGCTTGCTCCTTCGGCAGGGCCTGCCGGCCCTTTTCCAGCCTGTCCTCGTCTCCTGCCGCGGTCCTTTTGCCTGAGCGTTTCCGGGGCGGTTGCGCCTTCGGCCCTGGCCTTTCGGGCCAGTGTCTCCCGCAGAAGAAGGGATGCCGGAATCGCTTCCGGCGCTCGCGAGACTAGGCGCCCCCCGCCCCCTGTCAATCCGGTGAAGTGTCATGCCGCGCATAGCGCGGAAAGGGCACGGACCAGCCGCGCTGGATCGCGAGGAGGCGAAGGGCCAGGGCCGCGATCACGCCAAGGGCCGCGCGGGGCTCGAAGGCGAGGCCGAACGGGGCGAAGGTGAAGACGGCGGCGCCCAGAAGGGCGGGCGTGATGTAGATTTCATGGCTGAAGATGACGGGCGTCTCGTCGCACATCACGTCGCGGATCACCCCGCCGAAGCTCGCGCTCATCGCGCCGAAGAGGACCGCAACGAAGGGATGCGCCTCCGCCGCCAGCGCGGTCGAGGCGCCGAGCACGGCGAAGAGCGAAAGCCCTGCCGCATCCGCATAGAGGAGCCACTGCATCCGCCGTCCGATCAGCCAGCGATTGAGGAGCGAGACGCCGAAGGCGCAGGCGATGCACAGAAGGATCACGGTCGGCTCGCGCACCCAGGCCACCGGCGTCGCGCCGAGCAGGAGGTCGCGGATCGTGCCGCCCCCGACGCCCGTCACGGTCGCGACGAAGGACACGCCGACGATATCCATCTCCTTGCGCAGGCCCAGAAGCGCGCCCGAAACAGCGAAGACGGCGGTGCCGAGGAGGGCGAAGAGCGCGAGGATCTCGTTCATGGCGGCAAGGGTCCGAAACGTGCGGGGCAGCCGCGCTCAAGAGGCGGGAGGCGGCCTCCTGTCAACCCGCTGCGCGCTTGCACCTCGCCCGGCCCCGTCCTAACCGCGAGCGCATGACCGACAGACCCGAAGACATTCTCGCCGCCGTCATGGACCGCGCCAAGCGCGCGGGCGCCGATGCGGCGGACGCCCTCATCTATCGCAGCATCAGCCAGTCCGTCGCCGTGCGCCTCGGCGAGGTGGAGGAGATCGAGCGGTCCGAGAACCGCGATCTCGGCCTGCGCGTTCTGGTGGGTAAGCGCCAGGCCACCGTCTCGACCAATGATTACAGCCCCGCCGCGCTCGACGAGCTGGCCGAGCGGGCGATCATGATGGCGAAGCTCGCGCCCGAGGATCCGCATGTCGGCCTCGCCGACCAGGCGCTTCTGGCGAAGGGCGACCTGCCCGATCTCGACATGACGGACGGCATTGAGCCCTCCGCCGACGACCTGCGCGAGCGGGCTCTCGCCTGCGACGATGCGGGCCGCGCGGTCGAGGGGGTGACGAATTCGGGCGGCGCGAACGCCTCATACGGCTATGGCCAGTCCTGGCTCGCCACCAGCCACGGCTTTGCCGGGAGCAGCACGGGAGGCAGCCACGGCACCTCCGTCTCGCTGCTCGCGGGCAGCGGCACGGGCATGGAGCGCGACTACGACTATCACGGCGCGACCTATCTGTCGGACCTGCGCAGCCCCGAGGATATCGGCCGCTCCGCGGGCGAGCGCACCGTCCGCCGCCTGAACCCCAAAAAGGTCGGCAGCCGCCGCGCCCCGGTCGTCTATGAGCAGCGCCTCGCCGCCTCCCTTCTCGGTCCGCTCGCGGGCGCGGTGAACGGCGCGGCCATCGCGCGGGGCACGAGCTTCCTCAAGGACAAGATGGGCGAGCAGCTCTTCGAGGAGAGCGTCAGCGTCATCGACGACCCTTTCATCCCCCGCGGCTTCGGCTCCCGCCCCTTCGACGGCGAGGGGGTGCGGCCGGCAAAGATCGCGCTGATCGATCAGGGGCGCCTCACCTCCTGGTTCCTCAACACGGCGCAGGCCAATCAGCTCGGCCTGGCCACCAATGGCCGCGCCCGGCGGGGCACGGGCGGAGCGCCGGGCTCCGGCGCCACCAATCTCGACCTTCAGCCCGGCGGAATGGACCTTCAGGCGCTCCTCGCCGACACCGGCGAAGGGCTCTACCTCACCGACATGTTCGGACCGCAGATCAACGGCAACACCGGCGACTATTCGGTCGGCTGCTCGGGCTATTGGATCGAGGACGGCGTGCCGGCCTATCCGGTCGCCGAGATCACCATCGCCGGAAACCTCTTGGAGATGTGGCGTCATCTCACCCCCGCTTCCGATTTCCGCCGCAGCGGGACGCGCAACGCGCCGACCGTGCGCGTGGCGGAGATGATGATCGCGGGCAGCTGAGCATGGCGCGTCCGCTCGCCGACGACCATGAGCGGATGCGCGGGGCCGTCAGGCGGGCGGGCCGGGCGGTTCTCGCGCGGTTCCGCGACGACGATGTCGAGAGCTGGCAGAAAGAGGACCGCTCTCCTGTCAGCGCCGCCGATCTCGAAGCGAATGACATCCTGCGCGAGGCGCTGATCGAGGACGGCGACGGCTATGGCTGGCTGTCCGAGGAAAGCCGCGACGACCGCTCGCGGCTCGAGGCGGAGCGGGTCTGGATCGTCGACCCGATCGACGGCACCCGCGCCTTCCTCGAAGGGAAGCCGCATTTCACCGTCTGCGTCGCCCTGGTGGAGCGGGGCGAGGCTCTGGCTTCGGCGATCTACAATCCGGCCCTAGACGAATTCTTCGAGGCTGTCCGCGGCGCCGGGGCGCGCCGCAATGGCGTGAGGATCTCGGCCAGTATCTGCTCGGAGCTGGACGACTGCCGCATGCTCGGCGCGCGGTCCATGTTCGACCATGACGGCTGGCCGGCCTCCTGGCCTCCCATGGCGGTCGGCTACCGCAATTCCACGAGCTACCGCCTGGCTCTGGTCGCGGCCGGAGCATTCGACGCCGCGATCGCGCTGGTGCCCAAAGCCGATTGGGACGTGGCGCCCGGCGCCCTCATCGCGCAGGAGGCGGGCGCCATCGCGACCGACCATCTCGGCGAAGACTTCGTCTATAACAGAGCCCAGCCGGTTCAGAGGGCTCTTGTCTGCGCGGCGCCGAGCCTTTATCCGCGCATCCTTCCCCGGCTCGCCCATCTGCCGGGCGACCTTCGCACCCTCGACCTCTAGGACGCATTCCGATGGCGCAAGACAAACCCCAGCTTCTTCACCTGGTCTTCGGCGGAGAGCTTACCAGCCCCGCCGAGGCGCGGTTCCGCGACACCGACAAGATCGACGTCGTCGGCATCTTTCCCGATTACGACAGCGCCGAGAAGGCGTGGCGATCGAAGGCGCAGCAGACGGTCGACAGCGCGCATACGCGCTATTTCATCGTGCACCTGCACCGCTTCCTCGACCCGGACGGCGACGGCCTGCTGGGCTGACCTGCTGGGCTGAGTGGATCAGGCCGGGGCGGGGCGCCAGCCGCGGCGCTCGCCCCGAGGCTTCCGGCCCGCGACGACCGCGACCAGCAGGGCCACCGGCATGACCACGGCGAAGGCCACGAGCAGGAGCCCCGTGACCGCCACGGCGGCCAGAAGCAGCGCGAGCGCTCCGACGGTGCGGAGCGCGGGCGGCAGGCTCGCGCCCGCAAGATGCGGAGCGGCCCGCAGCTGAAGCGGGCGCGGGGGCGAAGTCGGGATCGTCAGAGCCGTCATCTGCATATCCTGACAAACACGAAGCGACTTGGGAAGTCTCGCCCCCTGCGACCAATGCCGCGAAACGCTTACAACTGCGAGAGCATGTGTTCTGCGGAGGAGACCTCGAAGGCGCCGCCCTCCTCGACGTCCAGGCGCTTCACCGTGTTGTCCTCGACCACCATGGCGTAGCGCTGCGACCGCTTGCCCATTCCGAAGGAGGCTCCGTCCATGACGAGGCCGAGCGCTTCGGTGAATTCGCCATTGCCGTCGGCCAGCATGACGATGTCGTCCGTGGCGCCCGACTGCTCGCCCCAGGCCCTCATCACGAATGCGTCGTTGACCGAGACGCAAACGATCTGATCGATCCCCTTGGCGCGCAGGTCGTCGGCCTTCTCGATGAAGCCCGGCAGGTGGCGGGCCGAGCAGGTCGGGGTGAACGCCCCCGGCACGGCGAAGAGCGCCGTTTTCTTGCCGCCGAAAAGCTCGGCCGTTTCAACGGGTTCCGGCCCGTCCGCCGTCGCCTTCATCAGCGTCTTCTCGGGCAGCTTGTCGCCTTGCTTGATCATCGGCCGTCGCTCCATTGATGCTCGGAGCATCCCCTGCCCTGTCCTATTGTTGAGGTAAAGCGGCGCGTGCGGTGGAAAGGGAGCGCTTGTTTCCCCTGCTGCGCTGCCTAACTTTCTTCCATGGCAGTCACATCCTTCATCGACCCGCAAGGTCAACCGGGAAGCGGCCTCGCCGGGCGCTTTCTCGTTGCGATGCCGCAGCTGGACGGAGGGCCCTTCGCCCAATCGGTTGTCCTCATCTGCAGCCATGACGAAGAGCATGCCTTTGGCGTGATCGTGAACAAGCCGATCGGCGGGCTCTATATGGCGGATATCGTCTCCGAGATGTCGATCACCCCTTCGCCCGCCGCCCTGACCCGGCCGGTCCATTTCGGCGGCCCGGTGGACATGCAGCGCGGGGCCCTGCTGCACTCGCTCGACTATCAGAGCGACGAGACGCTGCTGGTCGCCCCCGGCATCGGCCTCACCGCGACGCGCCCTGCCCTTCTGGCCGTGAACGAGGATGAAGGGCCGCGCGATGCCGTCCTCTTCATGGGGCATGCCTCGTGGGATGCGGGCCAGCTCGATGACGAGATCAAGCAGAATTACTGGCTCGACGCCGATGGCGACCCGTCGCTCATCTTCGGCGACAATCCGGACAGCACCTGGAACGCGGCGCTCGATTCGATCGGCGTGAGCGAGGCGCTCCTCTCCGCCTTCGATGCGGGTCCGCGCGAAGGCGGCGCGCCGCTGCCGAACTAGGCCCCGCCGGTCACCCTGCCGCGGCGGGACGGCCGAAGAGGTAGCCCTGGCCGTAGGCGCAGCCGAGCGCGGCCAGGATTTCGGCTGTCTCCTCTCTTTCGATGCCCTCGGCGATGACCGGAATGCCCAGCGCATCGGCCGTCGACACGATGCCCGAAAACACGCTCCTGACGCGTTGATCCGCGTGCAGGCGTTCGACCAGCTCCGCATCGGTCTTGAGGAGGTCGAAGCGGAAGGCGCCGAGCCGCGCGAGATTGGAGTGGCCCGTGCCGAAATCGTCCAGCGCCAGGCGGCCGCCCGCTTCCCTGACCGCCTCTGCGGATGCGAGCGCCGCCTCGTAGGAGCCATGCAGCCGGTCCTCGGTCACCTCGATGACCAATGCGCCCGCCGACAGGCCGAAATCCTTCACCGTCGCAGCGACCGTCTCGGCCACGCGGCGATCCGGCAGGTCGGCGGCCGACAGATTGACCGTCACGAAGAGCGGCGCGTCCCGCCCCGCATTCAGCTTCGCCAGCAGCGCGCCGGCTTCGCCGATCATCCACATGGCCAGATCGAGGCTCCGCCCGTTCTCGACCATCTGCGGCACGAAAGCGCCCGGCGGCTCGACATGGCCGGCCGGGGAGCGCTGCCTTGCGAGAGCTTCATAGCCCGCGATCCGGCGGTCCTGCAGCCGAACGATCGGCTGGAACCACGCCATGAGACGCGTCATGCTTGCCGCCTTCCATCCTGCCGGGCGCGAGGGTGGATGCCTCGCAAGAGGCGTGCAACCCGCTCAGGCCGCGGAGACCGGATCGGATCGCAAGCGGGCATAGAGCGCATGGTCGCGCCGCCGCCCGTCGATCTCGAGATAGGCCCGCGCCAGCCCCTCGCGCCGGAAGCCCGCCTTTTCCAGCACGCGGATGGAGGCGTCGTTCTCCGGCAGGCAGGACGCCTCGATGCGTTCGAGGGCGAGGCGGCCGAAGGCATAGGCGCAGGCGGCCCGCACGGCGGCGGTCGCGAAACCCTGCCCCGCCTCCTCCTGCGCGATCCAATAGCCGAGCGTGCCCGAGCGGGCCGAGCCGTAATAGACCGGTGCCAGGCGGCAGGTGCCGACGAAGCGGTCATCCTGCACGGTCCGGACATGCCAGGCAAAGCCGCTCCCCCGCTCGCGCTGGGCTTCGTAGAGGATCAGCCGGCGCGTGAAGGCGGCTTCGGTGAGGTGATCTGAGGGCCAGCGCGGCTGCCAGGGCTGGAGGTATTCGCGCCCCTCGCACATGGCGGCGTGCCAGGCCCTGTAATCCGAATGGTCAGGGGCCCGAAGATAGACAGGCTCCCAGACGAGGTCGGGACGCGGTGCCGGGGAGAACCGCCGCAACAGGCCGCCGATCATGCTCCCGCCAGTCTCTGCACTGCCCGCTGGACGGCTTCGAGGCGGGGCGGGACGACCTCGAAGCGCTCCTCGGCGGCCATCAGCCCCTCCGCATGGGGCGGCAGTGCCGGGATGCGGCCGGTGGCGGCCTCGACCGCGCCCGGAAACTTCGCCGGATGCGCGGTGGCGAGCGTGACGAGCGGCCCTTCGAGCCCCTCCGCCCGCGCCTTGTCGGCGGCGACGAGACCGACGGCCGTATGCGGATCGATCAGCATGGCCGTCTCCTCGAAGGCGCGGCGCATGCGATCGGCGACCTCTTCGCTGCCGGCGCGGTAGGAGGAGAATTCTTCGGAAATGCGGGCGCGGACGGATTCGGGCAGGCCGAACGCCTCGCCCGCGCGCTGGGCGGTCATCAGCCGCGTGACGAGTTCCGCGTCCCGTCCGGAGGCCTCGAAGAGGAGCCGCTCGAAATTGCTGGAGACCTGGATGTCCATGGAGGGCGAATGCGTCGCCTGCACGGCGCGCGGCTCGTGCCGTCCGGTCCGCAAGGCGCGGTCCAGGATGTCGTTGTCATTGGTCGCCACGATGAGGCGGCCGATCGGAGCGCCCATGCGCTTGGCGACATAGCCCGCGAAGACGTCGCCGAAATTCCCGGTCGGCACGCAATAGGACATGGGCCGGCCCGCCTGGCCGAGGGCGAGAGAGGATGTCAGATAGTAGACCGACTGCGCGACGATCCGGGCCCAGTTGATGGAATTGACCGCCCCGAGCGATACCGCCGTCCGGAACGCCTCATCCGCGAACATGTCTTTGACGAGGCCCTGGCAGTCGTCGAACGTGCCTTGAACCGCGAGGTTCTCCACCCCGGGCGCGCCGGTGGTCGTCATGAAGCGCCGCTGCACCTCCGAGATGCGCTCGTGAGGGTGCAGCACGCAGATCCGCACGCGCTCCCGTCCCGAAAGCGCCGCGATGGCCGCACCGCCCGTATCGCCCGATGTCGCCGCGGCCACGGTCATCGTCCGGTCCCGCTCGGCGAGGAGGCGGTCGAAGAGCGGCCCGAGGAGCTGCATCGCCACGTCCTTGAAGGCGAGGGTCGGGCCGTGGAAGAGCTCCAGCAGGAAATCGTCAGGACCCGTCTGGACGAGCGGCGCGACGGCCGGATGGCCGAACCCCTCATAGGCCTCGGCGGTCACCGCCCGGATATCGCTGCCGTGAAGGTCGTCGGCGAAGAGGGACAGGACCTCCGCGGCCACGCGCGCATAGGGCTTCCCGCGGAGCCCTTCCACCTGCGCTTCGCCGAGCCGGGGCCACTGCACGGGCAGGTAGAGGCCGCCATCCGCCGCGAGGCCGCGAAGCACAACCTCGCCGAAGCGGGAGGTTCCGGGCTCGAGCGAGCGGGTCGACAGGTAGTTCATGCCCATGGGATCGTCCTGCGCCTTCGGGGAAGCGGTTCAGCCGCGGATATTGCCGGAGGTCACCCTCGCCGCTCCCGCCCGGCTGGGCAAGCATGCGCGGCTCAATCCTTCTTCTTCCCCCAGGTCCGGCCGAGCGTATCCGCGACGATGGCGCCGCGCCGCCCCATCGGTTCCGGCGGGCCCGTCGTCGTGTCCACGGCGGTCTGATGCTCGGCCTCGGCGTTGACCTTCGCGCCCGTGATGATGACCAGCGCCGTCACCCAGATCCAGATCTGCAGGACGACCACCGCACCCAGCGAGCCATAGGTCTTGTTGAAGTCCGCGAAACTCGCCGCGTACCAGGAGATGAGGGCCGAGGCGAGAAGCCAGAGGAGCCCCGCCAGCACGCTGCCCCACCCGACCCAGGCGAAGCGGGCTTGGGCCCTGTGGGGCCCGAATTTGTAGAGGAGCGAGGTGCCAAGCACCATGCCGCCGAACAGGATCGGCCAGCGCAGCAGAGACAGCGCGGTCCCCACCGCACCGGGCAGATAGAGCGCGTCGAGCAGCGGCGGGACGGCGACGACCAGCACCACGGTCAGAAAGCCGAAGAAGATGAAGGCGGCGGTGAAGGCGAAAGCCAGAAGGTTGATCCGCAGCAGGTTGCGCCGCTCCTTCTCCTGATAGGCGATGTTGAGCGCCTCGAAGAGCGCCTTGACCGACCGGTTCGAGCCCCAGAAGGCAATGGCGAGGCTGGCGAGCGAGGCGACGCCGAGATTGGAGATCGGCGCGTCCGCGAGGCGGATCATTTCCCGGTAGAGGAATTCGGACGCCTCCTCGGGCAGGATGGTCGCCAGCTTGATCGCCTGCTCCGCCGCCTGCGTCGGATCGGCGATGAGGCCGTAGAGGGAGACGAAGAGCACGATGGCTGGAAACAGCGCGAGCAGCGAGTAATAGGCCACGCCGGCCGCGACCAAGGCCGTGTGATCGTCGAGGAAACCGGCGCCGAAGCGGCGGAGGACATCGAACCATCCCTTGAGGGGAATATCCTGCGGCGCCTCGGCGTGGCGCCCGCGTCCCTGCGCGAGGTCCCCGTCGGTCGTGCCTGCGCGCGTCGTTCTGATGGGCTCCATGGTCAGGGAAACAGGATCATGCGGTGCCCGGTTCCAGCGCCGCCCGCTCTCTTGCCTCCCCGATCACCATGCTCGCCGTCGCGCCGTGAACCACGATCGAGATCAGCACCACCAGTGCCGCCACGCGCCACGCAACGCCGATGGCCGCGAATTCGGCATGGTTCTGGGCGTAGGAGAGATAGAAGATCGATCCCATGCCCCTTATTCCGAAAAAGGCGATCGCGCCGCGCTCGATCGGGCGCAGCGGCTTGCCGATCATGGAGACCAGCCCGCTCACCGGCCGGATCACGAAGATCACGAGGATCGCGAAGAGCCATTCGGTGACGCTGGCATCGGTCACGATGCCCGTGGCGAGGAGGCCGCCGAACCATAAAAGAAGGAGCGCCATGAGGAGCCCTTCCATCTGGTCCGCGAAGTGGTGCGGCTGCTTCTCGTACCCCTCCTTGCGGCGGCGGCGGGCATAGGAGCGGGAGGCGCGCGCCGAGACGAAGACGGCGAGGAAGCCATAGCCGCTCACCGCTTCGGTCAGGCCATAGGCGAGGAAGGTGCCGGCCATCACGGTCAGCCCCGCATTGCTCCCGTCCTGCTCCGCGTCCCCGAACGGGGAGTAGATGATGCGCGACAGCCCCCAGCCGACCAGAACGCCCGTCGCGACGCCCATTCCCACACGATAGACGAGATCGTAGCCGATCCAGTGCCACAGATCGCCCGACGCGACGAAGGTGCCCCAGCTCGCTTCCACGCCGAGCGCGGCGAGGCCGAGCGCCAGATAGACGAAGGGAAAAGCGAGCCCGTCATTGAGCCCGGCCTCGGCCGTCAGGGCGACCTGCACCTCGTGCTCCTCCTCTTCGCCCGGCGCGCCGACCTGCACGGAGCGGGCGAGCACCGGGTCGGTCGGCGCCAGGACGGCGGCGAGGAGTACGGCGGTGGCGAGCGGAAGCGCCAGAAGCCCGCTCGCCAGGCCGATGATCCCCACGATCGTCAGCGGCATGGCGATTCCGAGGAGGCGCCAGGTGGAGGCCCAGGATTTCACGCCCGTCGGCCTGTCGACCGCGAGGCCCGCGCCTGCGAGCGAGACGATGACGACCAGTTCGGACAGATGCTCGATCACGACCAGTTCGAGGCCGCCATGGCGCGGGTCGATGAAGGGAAGCGCGAAGGGCGACAGGGCCAGCAAGGCGCCCGCGATGACGTAGATCGTCGGCACGCTCACGAAGCGGCTCTGCTGAAGGAGCGGCAGGAAGGTCAGCCCGAAGAAGGCTGTCCCGCCGGCGATGTAGAAGATGTCCTTGATGTCGAGCGTCAGAAAGTCGGGCATCTTGCTCCAGGCAGGCGTTGTTGGCCGACCCCATTTAGAGCGCATCGGGCAGAGGACGATGCGTGCGGCGATCGGTCCGCCCGCTCTTGCCCGGTCCTTGCCTGCGTGGCGGTCGGTGGTGGGCCGCGGAGCCTTCGGCTAGGCATGTCCGCATGCCCCTCTCCGTCGCCATCCTCCTCGCTTCCCTCCTCCCGCTCTCCTCCGCCCTCGCGCAGGCGCCGTCGCTCGTCGCCAAGGGCGAGGCGGTCCAGCTTCACGTCGACGGCAAGCCCTTCCTGATCCGGGGCGGTGAACTGGGCAATTCGACCGCCTCCGACCTCGATGCGCTCGCCGCCCACTGGGAGACCTTCGAGGCGGTGGACATGAACACGGTCCTCGCACCGGTCTCCTGGGAGCTGATCGAACCCGAGGAGGGCGTGTTCGACTTCTCTTCCGTCGACGGCCTCCTCGAGCAGGCGCGCGCTGCGAAGATGAAGCTCGTCCTCCTGTGGTTCGGCTCGTACAAGAATTCGATGTCGAGCTATGCGCCCTCATGGGTGAAGCGGGATCCGGACCGCTTCCCCCGCGCCGAGGCGGCGGACGGCACGCCGCAGGAGATCCTCTCGCCATACGCGCCGGCGAATTGGCAGGCCGACGCGGAAGCGTTCCGCGCGCTGATGGCGCATCTGCGGAACACCGACAATCGCGAGCGGACGGTCATCATGGTGCAGGTCGAGAACGAGCTCGGCATGCTGCCGGACGCGCGGGACCATTCGCCGGAGGCCGAAGCCGCCTTCGCAGCGCCGCCGCCCGCGGGCCTGCCTGGCGTCGAAGGTGGCAGCTGGCGCGCCGCAGTGGGCGAGACGCCCGAGGGCGAAGAGCTCTTCAGCGCCTGGGGCCTCGCCCGCTATGCCAACGCCGTCGCCGAGGCCGGCCTCGAAGCCTATGACCTTCCCCTCTTCGTCAATGCCGCCCTGAACCGGCCGGGCGCCGAACCGGGCGCCTATCCCTCCGGCGGCCCGCTCGAACATCTCTTCGGCATCTGGGAGGCGACGGCCCCGGCGATCGATTTCCTCGCGCCGGACATCTATTTCGAAAGCTTAGTCGAGCGCGTGGCGCCCTATGACTATGAGGGCAACGCCGTCTTCATACCGGAGGCCAACCGCGCGGGCCGCGAGGAGGCCGGGGCAGACATGCTTTGGGCTGTCGGCGCTCTTGACGCCATCGGCTTCTCGCCCTTCTCGATCGAGGATATCGCGGAGGACCACTCGTTGGGAGAGGCCTATCGCCTCGTCGCCTCGCTCGAGGACCTAATCCTCGGGACGCAGGGCACCGACGCGCTGCATGGCCTCAAGCCGTCCGTCTCCTTCGGCGGCGACATCGACCTTACGCCGCAGACGGTGACGATAGGCGACTACGAGGTGACAGCGACCTTCAAGGACCCCTGGACGCCGCTCGAAGCGCAGACCCCCGCAGCGCACGGAGTGATGCTCATCGCCACGGGCCCCTCGGAATTCCTCGCCGCGGGGCGGGGGGCGACGCTGACCTTCGCGCGCGAAGAGGGACAAGCCGGGATCGAAGCGGCCGATTCCGGCCGGATGGAGGATGGCCGGTTCGTCGCCCTGCGCCGCATGAATGGTGACCAGACCCATCAGGGCCGCCATGTCCGGCTGCCGCCGGACGGGTTCACGCTGCAGCGCGTGCGCCTCTATTCGTATGATTGAGCAGGGCGCCGGAAGGCCTTTCCGCGCTCTTGCCGAACGGCCGGACCTCCGCTAGAGGCCCGCGTTCGAGATTCTCCCGCGAGGCCTTCCCGTGAAGAAAGACATTCACCCCGACTATCACATGATCACCGTCACCATGACGGATGGCAGCACGTTCCAGACGCGTTCGACCTACGGGTCCGAAGGCGCGACGCTCAACCTCGACATCGACCCGGCCAGCCACCCGGCCTGGACCGGCGGTCCGCAGAAGCTGTCGGATCGCGGCCGCGTGTCGAAGTTCAAGAACAAGTTCGGCAATTTCGGCCTCTGAAGGCCGGACGCACTGCCGGAACGAGAAAAGGCGCGGGGGGCAGCCCCCGCGCCTTTCTTCTATGGCAGCCTGGCAGGCCGCATCAGTAATTCGCGGGCGGATCGCTTGCCGGGAACGTCTCGTCGAGTTCCTCGTCGACCGAGTCCCAGTCGCTCCGGTCCCGGTCCCGCATGCTCGACTGGCCGGCGGGGCGGAACTCGCCATAGGTGCCGCGCCCGCCCGATCCGGCCGCGACGCCTCTCGCATAGGCCGGCGCTGCGCCGCGGCTGCGCGGCAGATAGCCATGGGCCTGCTCTTCCTGCCGCTGGCGCTCCCGATAGATGAGGGCCGCCGCGATACCGGCGCCGACGGCCAGGACGCCCAGCGTCAGAACCGGCCATTCATTCCTGCTGTCGAACATCAAGGTCGCTCCTCTCGTTATCCGAGGCACCAACACGTCCGCGGCATGATCGGTCCGAGACGTCTGCGCCCCCGCCTGCTAGCTGCCCTGTCGTGAGCTCTCTTCCCACACTCCGCTCCGCGTTCCGCATCGCCTGGCCAGCTAGCCTGGCGGCGATCGTCACGCCCCTGCTCGGCCTGATCGACACGGCCGTGCTGACGCGCGGCGGCTCGACGGCGGATCTCGCGGGCGTGGCGCTGGCGGGCGCGGTCTTCTCGCTTCTCTACTGGTCCTTCGGCTTCCTCCGCATGGGGCTGGCAGGCCTGACGGCGCAGGCCGAGGGCCGCGGCGACGAGGCGGGCAGCCGCGCGCATCTGGTCCAGGGCGTCGTCCTCGGCGGCATGATCGGCCTCGTCCTCTGCGTGTTGCGCACGCCGATCGCGGATCTCTCCGCCTATGCCATGACGGCGGGGAATGCCGCCTCGGCAGAGGCTGTCGAGGCCATGCGGTCCTATATCGAGATCCGGCTGTTCGCCGCGCCGCTCGCGCTGATGACCACCGCCGGTTTCGGCTGGCTGACAGGCCAGGGCCGGACGGCGGCGATGATGGCGGTCAGCCTGTCCATCACCGCGCTCAATGCGGGCCTCGACATCCTCTTCGTTCTCGAATTCAGCATGGGCGTCGAAGGGATCGCCCTCGGCACGGCGCTCGCGGAGGGGACGGGTGCCCTTCTGCTCGCCCTGGGCATTCTTCGGGTGCTGCACCTACGCGGCGGCATCCGGCGGGACTGGATCTTGCGGCGGATGAACGAGAATCTGCGCGGGGTCGCCTCGCTCAACGCGGACATCTTCCTGCGCACGCTGATCCTGTCGGTCGTCTTCGCCTATTTCGTGCGCGCCGGTGGCCGCTTCGGCGATACCGTGCTCGCGGCCAACCAGGCTCTCATGCACATCGTGCTGGTCACCGGCCTGTTCCTCGACGGTGCCGCCATCGCCGCGGAAACGCTGGTCGGGCAGGCCCTCGGCGCGCGGTCGGGCGCCAAAGACCGCTTCGCTGCGGCCGTGCGCGCGACGAGCATGCTGTCCGCGCTCGGCGCCTTCGCCATGTTCGCGCTCCTCCTCCTTTTCGGCGGTTTCGTGGTCGAAACGATCATCCCGGCGGCGGAGAACGAGGCCGTGCACGAGGCGGCGATGCGCTATCTGCCCTGGGCCGTGGTCAGCCCGCTGGTGCTCGCCGCGTCCTTCCAGCTCGACGGAATCTATATCGGCGCCACGCGCGGCAGCGCCCTGCGCAACGGCATGATCCTGTCCGGGCTCGTCTTCGTTCTCGGCATGGTCGCCCTGCCCGGCCCCTTGGGCAATGACGGCCTGTGGATGGCCTTCGGGCTCTTCATGCTGGCGCGGGCCGTCACCCTCCTCGCCTTCTGGCCCGGTTTCGCGCCGCTCACGGCGCGGCGAGCGGACGCCTTAACCTGAGGGCGGATTGCGCCTAGATGCCTTTCATGCCGAACCCGCTCACACAGCTCGCGAACCCTGCGCGCTTCCTCGCCGTCAGCCGGCCGCTCGTGCCGGTCTTCGGCATCGCCATGCTGCTGCTCCTGGGGGTCGGCAGCTATCTCGCCTTCTTCGGCTCGCCGCCCGATCATCGCCAGGGCGAATCCGTGCGCATCATGTATGTCCACGTGCCCGCCGCCTGGCTCGCCATGCAGACCTATGCGCTGCTCGCGATCGCCTCTCTCGTCGGTTTCGTCTGGCGGCACAGGCTGGCCGATCTCGCCGCGCGCGAGGCGGCGCCGCTCGGGCTCGCCTTCACCTTCCTGGCGCTCGCCACAGGCAGTCTCTGGGGCCGCGTGACCTGGGGGGTGTGGTGGGACTGGGACCCGCGCCTGACATCGATGCTGGTCCTCCTCTTCCTCTATATCGGCTATCTGGCCATCTGGCGGGTGATGGACGAAGCGGCCGCCGCGCGCTCGGCCGCGCTTCTGGCAATGCTCGGCGCGGTCAACCTGCCGATCATCAAGTTCTCGGTCGAGTGGTGGGACACGCTGCACCAGAAGGCGACGGTGATCCGGCCCGACGGCCCCTCCATGCCCGCCTCCATGCTGTGGCCGCTGGCGCTGATGGCGCTCGGCTATACCGCCCTGTTCGCCTTTGTCCTTCTTCTGAGGATGCGCACCGCCCTCTCCCGCCGCAAGGCGCAGGGCCGCCCTGCGCGCGCGCCCTCCACAGCCGTTCTGGAGCCTGCCGCGTGACGGTCGATCCCGCCCCCTATATCGCGGCCGCCTGGCTCCTCTCCACAGGGCTCCTGGGCGGCATGACGCTCCATGCCCTCTTCCAGAGCCGCCGGAGCGGGCGATGAGCAAGAAGCGCACGCCCTATCGCCGCCGTCAGAGGCGGGCTCTGATTCTGGGCCTGGTCCTGCCGGCCTTCGCCGGCGCGACCGCGCTCGCTCTCGCCGCGATCACCCGCACCCAAGTCTACAGCTATGCGCCTTCGCAGCTGCCGGACGCGTCGGAGATCGGCGGGCGCACGGTCAAGCTCGGCGGTCTCGTGGCGGAAGGATCCCTGCTCCAGGAGGAGGGAACGGCCGTGCGCTTCGCTCTCACGGATGGCGAGGCGACCGTGCCGGTGCGCTTCGATGGCCTGCTGCCGAGCCTCGTTCTCGAAGGCGACGGGGCGGTCGTCACGGGAACGCTCGACCGGGAGGGTGTTTTCGTGGCCGAACTCGTCGCCGCCCGCCATGACGAGGTCTACATGGCCCCCGAAGTCGCCGATGCCCTCAAGGCCACCGGCCGCTACGAAGACTACGTGGCGGACAAGCGGCGTTGACGCTAGCCTGTCTCAAGACCGAAGGGACAGGACATGATCCGGATCACCGCCGCATTGGGGCTGCTTCTGCTTTCCGCCTGCGCCACCGCGCCGCGAGACGCCTGCACGCGCGACTGGTTCGAATACCGCTCGGAGCAGCTTCAGCGTGATTTCGCCCGGCGCAATCGCGGGCCCGTCCGGCGGCTCAACACGCTGCGGAACGATCTCGACGAGAGGCCGGACGTCTACACCGCGCTGGCCCTCGCCTCCGCCAGAAGCGATCTGCGGCATGTGGCGAGCGACTTCCGCGAACGCGTGCTGCCCGAAGCGCGCGCCGTCGCGGCGCGGTGCGAGCTCGATCAGGGCTTCGACATCCTGGTCGATGCCTTCCTCCTCGAACAGGGTATCGACGCCGATCTGGTCCGGGCGCTCGGCCTGATCGAGCTCTTCGAGGACGATGCCCTCGCAAGCACGCTCGCTTCGGGACGTTGAGACCGGGCGGCCCGCGCATGATGTCCATGTCCGCCCCCGCCCTGGACCTGTCGCGTCCGATGCTGCGGGCGCGCCGCTTCTGGTCTCTTCTGGGCGCGCAGTCGCTCGGCAGCTTCGCCGACAATGCGCTGCGCGCCGCCGCCATCGTCGCCATTGCGAGCGCCTGGCGGGCGGGCGCCGCGGCAGGCGACGATTTCCACGTGCCCGTCTTCCTCGCCAGCGAGGCCGGCACCTGGGTCGGCTTGTGCTTCACCGCCCCGATCTTCCTGTTCTCGATGATCTCCGGGCAGCTCGCGGACCGCATCGACCGGCACGTCCTCATCCGCTGGGTCAAGACGGCCGAGGTCCTGCTGATGCTCGCCGCCGCCGTCTTCTTCGCCGCCGGCAATGCCTACGGCCTCCTGCTCTTCCTGTTCCTGATGGGCGTGCAGTCGGCGTTCCTCGCGCCCACGCGCGCCGCCATGATGCCGCAATACTTCCCGGGGCGGGAGCTGATGCGGGCCAATGGGTATTTCCAGGGCGTCACGCTCATCGCGATCGTTCTCGGGCTCGCGGCGGGCGCGGTCCTGGTCGCGCTGGAAGGCGGGCGGACGCTGATCTCCCTGACCCTGATCGGCGCTGCGGCGGGAGGATTGCTCTGCGCCTTCCGCACGCCCGCCGCGCCCTCCCCCGGCCTCACGCGGATGAACTGGAACATCGCGAGCCAGGCTCTCCGCATGTATCGCGACGTCGCGCGCATGCCCGGCGTGTTGTGGCCCATGCTGGGGGTCGGGTGGTTCTGGGGCGTCGGCGCGATCGTTCTGGCCAATCTCGAGAACTTCGTCGCAGCCATTGGCGGCGTCTCGAGCGATTTCGCGGCCTTCCAGGCGCTCTTCGCCATCGGCACGGGCCTCGGATCGGTCGCGGCGGGCGCCATCGCGTCCCGCATGCGGGACCCCATGCTGCTATCGGGCCTCGGCCTCGCCGCGACGGTGGCCTGCTCTGCCGCCATCACGGCGGTCAGCCTCGACCTCGCCGCGAGCGCGGGCCCTGAACCTGCGAGCCTCGTCGCGAATGTCACGACGGGCGTCGCGACGCTGGCGGTCCTGATCGTGCTGACGGCGGCGAGCAATGGCTTCTTCGTCGTCCCGCTCCTGACCGCCGTTCAGGCCCGCGCGCCCGAAACCGAGCGCGCGCGGGTCCTGGGCACCCAGAACATGACCAATGGCGGCATGGCGACGGCGATGGGCCTGATGGTGCCGCCATCGCGCGTGATCGGCCTGACGCCGATCACGCTGTTCCTCGGCCTCGGCGTCCTTCAGGGAGTGGTGCTGGTCTTCATGTGGCGCCGGAGAGCCGCCCATCGGCAGGGCGGCGCATCCGGCCCGGCATCGAGCCCCGTTCCCGCCAAATAGGCCGGGTTCAGGACGTTCCGGCTTCGCGCCCGCTATTCCAATAGGAACGGCAGGGCACGCGGCGGGTGTCGCAACGATCCGCATAGCGGCGGGCGATCTCGGTCACCTCTTCCATCAGCCCCTCGTCGAGCGTGACCGGGTCGAGGCCAAGTTCCAGGAACTGCGCGTTCTCGACATTGAGGTCGTTCTCGTCCGCCTCGTTGCGCGGATTGGGGATGCGGTCGATCTCGGCACCGGTCTTGTCGGCGATCATCTGCGCCAGGTCGCGGACCCGCCGGGTCTCGGTCATCTGGTTCAGGATCTTCACGCGCTCGCCCCGCTCGGGCGGATTGGCGATGGCCAGCTCGACGCAGCGCACCGTGTCCTGAATGTGGATGAAGGCGCGGGTCTGGCCGCCGGTCCCGTGCACGGTCAGGGGATAGCCGATCGCCGCCTGCATCAGGAAGCGGTTCAGCACGGTGCCGTAATCGCCGTCGTAATCGAACCGGTTGATCAGGCGCTCGTCGCGGCGCGTCTCCTTGGTCTGCGTGCCCCAGACGATGCCCTGGTGAAGATCGGTGATCCTGAGCCGGTCGTTCTTGGCGTAATAGAAGAAGAACAGGGCGTCCTGCGTCTTCGTCATGTGGTAGATCGAGCCCGGATTGGCCGGGTAGAGGATCTCCTGCTCGACCATGCCGGCTTCGCCCGCATCGACCTGCACGCGGAGATAGCCCTCGGGGATCTTCATGCCCGCCGTGCCATAGCCGTAGACACCCATCGTGCCGAGATGGACGACATGGATGTCGCGCCCCGACTCGACGATCGCGGCCAGGAGGTTGTGGGTCGCGTTGAGATTGTTGTCGACCGTGTAGCGCTTGTGCCAGCTCGACTTCATCGAATAGGGCGCGGCGCGCTGCTCGGCGAAATGCACGACCGTATCGGGCGCCCACCCCTGCAGAAGGTCCAGGAGGCCAGCATAGTCCTCGGCGACGTCGATCGTGGAGGTCTCGATCGTCCGCCCCGACACCTCTTTCCACGCCAGGACGCGGTCCGACAGCGACGCGATCGGCGTCAGCGACTGGACCTCGAGTTCCACGTCGGCCTTCCGGCGAGCCAGATTGTCGACGATCAGCACCTCATGCCCCAATTCGGACAGGTGCAGTGCCGTCGGCCAGCCACAGAAGCCGTCGCCGCCGAGGACCATGATACGCATGCTTTACGCCCTTCTTGTTCCGCCGGACCTCTAGTGCAGGCGCGCGACGTTAGGCAACACCCGACAAAGTCTTGCCGACCTCACGCCGTTGTGATAACGAGGGAGTGCGGTTGGGCCCAGGGGGCCGGAGTTCGATCCGCGGCGAAGGGGCTTCCGGGCAGGGAGGCCCCTTCTTCGCATCTGCCGCGTTCTCTCCGCGCATCGCCGCCGGAGCGTCCGCGAACCGTTCAATAGGCATTGGTGGGTCGGGCCACGGCGAAAACGGTCATGATCAGGATGCGGATGTCGAACCACAAAGACCAGTTCTCGATATAGGCGAGGTCGTAGCGCACGCGCTCTTCCATGGCCCCTTCGGCGGCGGTCTCGCCGCGGAAGCCGTTGACCTGGGCCCATCCCGTGATGCCGGGCTTGACCTTGTGGCGGCCTGCATAGTCCGAGATCACGTCGACATAGTATTTGTCATGGGCGAGGGCATGCGGGCGCGGGCCGACCAGCGACATGTCGCCCCGCAGCACGTTCCAGAGCTGCGGCAGCTCGTCGAGGCTGTAGCGGCGCAGGATCCGCCCCACCCGCGTGACGCGGGCATCGTCCTTCTTGGCCTGCGTGACGACATGGCCGTTCTCCATGACGCGCATGGTCCGGAACTTGACGATCGGGAAGATCTCGCCGGCGAAGCCCTGGCGGTTCTGGATGAAGAAGATGGGCCCCTTGCTGTCGAGCCGCACGGCGAGCGCGCAGAGCGCCATCAGCGGCAGCGTGAACAGGAAGAGGAGGCCGGCGATCAGCTTGTCCTCGACGATCTTCGCGAAGCCGCCCCACCCTTCGAGCGGGCGGCGGTGCAAGGTGAGCAGCGGCATGGCGCCGATGGTCGTCACCTGCCCCATTCCGCGCTCGAGCCAGAGATGGTCGGGGCACATGGCGACATGGATCGGCAGGACGGAGAGGCGGTGGAGGATGCGGTCCATCCGGTCCTCGTCCTGCGCCGGCACGCAGAGGATCAGGTCGTCGAGCTGCCCGGCCTCGACCAGCGCGGCGGCACGGGCGAGCGCGCCTTCGCCGGGGCGCTCGATCTCCTCGGCCGAAAAGCGGCCGACCACCGTCACGCCGCTCTCGCGCTGACGCACCCGCTCGATGAACAGCTCGGTCACCGGGCCGTCGCCCACCACGGCGATCTTGCGGCAGAGGCTGCCCCCGTCGGTGGCGAGGCGGCGCAGGACCGCGGCCGTCGCGAAGCGGCCCGCGATGAGGCCCACCGTGGCCGTGGCCGCCCAGGCCGCGAGCCATTCGCGCGACAACAAGGTGATGATGCCGAAGGCATAGCAAAGCGCGATCAGGCTGAGCAGCGTCAGCGCCCAGCGCCAGACGATGCCGCGAAGGACCGCCCAGGTCTCGAGCAGCTGGTCGAAGCGGAAATAGCCGCCCTGGCGCAGCGCCTCGACCAGGGCGAGCCCGCCCAGAAAGCCGGTGCAGACCAGAATGATCGGGTCGCTCTGCACCGTCATGCCGTCGATCGGCTTGTTGATGTCGGCCAGGGGCGCGGTCGCGAAGGCCGCGCCCGTCACGATCAGCAGCGTCAGCGCCGCGGCGAGATCGCCGCACATCTCGCGCGACATGATCGCCCGCCGCCTTGGCGGCGTCATCATGCCCTGCCGTCCCTGGATCGCCCCGTTCTTCATCGTTTCCTTGGCCATAATCCCCTGGCCGGCCAGACTGCCGGACCGATCTGTGCGATCCACCGGGGCTCTCCCCGTTCAAGCACCATGCCGCGTTCCGGTTAAAACGGGGCGAAGCCCGAACCTTTCCGCTAGGCCGGTCGTGAAAATCCCTCAGCGCCGCCCGCCACGCAGTTTATACGCCGGGCGGCTTCCCTTCGCTCAAAAAACCCTTACCACCTGCGCACACTTCCGGAGAGGCATGATGGATCACGATCTCAACAACTTGATTGCGCTAGCGCATGCTGCGGGCCGTGTGATCATGAAAATCTACGAAGGCGATTTCGAGGCGCGCGAGAAAGAAGACGGCTCCGCCCTCACCGATGCGGACGAAGCGGCCGAGGCCCTGATCCTGAACGGCCTCGCCGACGCCTATCCGGATGTCGCGGTTCTGGCCGAGGAAGCGGCGTCCCGCGGAGAGATTCCCGATCTCGGCACGCGCTTCTTCCTGGTGGATCCGCTCGACGGGACGAGGGAATTCGTGAACCGGACCGGAGAGTTCACGGTCAATATCGCCCTGGTCGAGGACGGCATTCCCGTGGCGGGCGTCGTCTATGCGCCGGCGATGAGCCGTCTTTTCGCCGGAGCGCGAGGACGCGGCGCATGGGTTCGGGACGTGGCGCCCGATGCCTCGCTCGACGGCGCGCCGGCCCCGCGGCCGATCGAAACGCGGGCGCGGCCCGATGGCGCCCTCACCGCAGTCGCCAGCCGCTCTCACCGCTCCGCGGAGACGGAGACGCTTCTGTCCGATCTCGGCGCCACCGATTTCCGCCCCGCCGGCAGCTCGCTGAAATTCTGCCTGGTCGCGACGGGCGAGGCCGATGTCTATCCGCGCCTCGGCCGGACCATGGAATGGGATACGGCGGCAGGCCAGGCCGTCCTGGAAGCCGCGGGCGGCCGGGTCCACGAGTTCGGCGCGGACGGCGAAGGCGTGCCCCTGCGCTATGGGAAGGAGGAGCGTGGCTACGACAACCCGCACTTCATCGCCTGGGGCGCGTGATCGCGAAGCCCGGCGCGAGGACATCCGCGCCGAGGCCAAGGCTCTCGGCTTCGATGCCTGCGGCTTCGCGGCCGCGGCGCTGCCCGAAGCTGCGCGGGACGGGCTGAACGCCTTCCTCGCCCAGGGCTTCCACGGCGAGATGTCGTGGATGGAGACCCGGACAGAGCAGCGCGCCTCCCCGACAGGGCTCTGGGGGGATGCCCGATCCGTGATCGCGCTCGGCATGTCCTATGGGCCCGATGAGGATCCGATGGCCATGCTGGCGCGCCGCACCGTCGGCAATATCTCTGTCTATGCGCGCAACAGGGACTATCACGACGTCGTCAAGAAGCGCCTGAAGCAGCTCGGCCGCTGGATGGCGGAGCGCTTCGGCTGCGAGCTCAAGGTCTTCGTCGACACGGCGCCCGTGATGGAGAAGCCGCTCGGCCAGCAGGCCGGAATCGGCTGGCAGGGCAAGCACACCAATCTCGTCAGCCGCGAGCATGGCTCATGGCTGTTCCTCGGCTGCATCTACACGACGCTCGACCTGCCGCCCGATCCTGCGCATGACGACCGCTGCGGCTCCTGCCGGGCCTGCCAGGACGTGTGCCCGACAGATGCCTTCCCCGCGCCCTACAAGCTCGATGCGACGCGCTGCATCAGCTATCTGACGATCGAGCATGCGGGGCCGGTCCCGCGCGAATTCCGAGAGGCGCTCGGCAACCGCATCTATGGCTGCGATGACTGCCTTGCCGTCTGCCCCTGGAACAAGTTCGCGGGCGAGGCCTCCGAAGCGAAGCTTCGGGCGCGCGAGGACCTGAAGGCCCCCTCGCTCGCACACCTTTCCGGGCTGGACGATCCGGCCTTCCGGAGCCTCTTCTCCGGCTCGCCGATCAAGCGGATCGGCCGTGACCGCTTCGTGCGCAATGTCTGCTATGCGATCGGCAATTCGGGCGAGCCCGCCTTGCGCGACGCCCTCCGCCCGCGGCTCGAGGACGAAAGCGCCCTCGTGCGGGGCGCCGCCGTCTGGGCCTGGCGGAGGCTCGAGGGCCCGGCAGGGCCGCTCGAACGGATGCAGCGCGAGGAGCCAGAGCCCGAGGTGCGCCGGGAGCTCTTCGCTTCCTGAAAAGAAAAGCCCCCGCCGAATGGCAGGGGCCTTGGCATCGTCCTGCTGACGATCGGCCTCAGCGCGGAGCGAGCACCATCATCATCTGGCGGCCTTCCATCTTGGGCAGGGCCTCGACCTTGGTCGATTCCTCGAACTCGTCCTGCACCTTCTTGAGAAGCTGCATGCCGCGTTCCTGGTGGGCCATTTCGCGCCCGCGGAACCGCAGCGTGACCTTCACCTTGTCGCCTTCGTCGAAGAAGCGGCGCATCGCCTTGGTTTTGACTTCGTAGTCGTGCTGGTCGATGTTCGGACGCATCTTGATCTCCTTGATCTCGACGGTCTTCTGCTTCTTCTTCTGTTCGTTCTTCTTTTTCTGCTGCTGATACTTGTGCTTGCCCCAATCCATCAGCTTGCAGACGGTGACGTCGCCGTTCTGGGACATCTCGACGAGGTCGAGACTGGCGTCAGACGCGATGTCGAGCGCGTCGTCCAGCGACATCGGGCCCCGCTTCTCCCCCTCCGCGTCGATCACCAGGATGCGCGACGCCCGGATCTGGTCGTTCATGCGCGGGCCCGTTTGCTTGGGCGGGGTCATGTTCATCGGTCTGCGGGCTATGGGGTCTCTCCTCGTGGTAACTGCAGAAATGACTCTATCCGCTCGAGGCGGATGAGGGATTATATAGGCTTTGGGGGGTCTTGTTCAATCAAGACCTTTCATCCCGCAGCAGTGCGCAGCCGTTCGGAGGGAACGATCCGCATGCTTTCGAGCAGGGACAGGACGGTTCCGACGGGAACCGTGCCCGGATCGGCCGCGGTCAGCCTCACGACATTGCGCCCGAACAGCGCGTCGGCGTCACCGCAATCGTCGCGCGGCAGGAGGGCGATGCCCCCCGTCCCCATCGCAGCGGCGAGGTGCATTCCGTCACACGGGCCGCTGAGAAAGCCTTCGGCCCGATAGGCGAGGGCTGCGAGGCGGGCGCTGTCGGTCCAGCCCGTCAGATCGGCGAGAACCGCTCTGGGATCGCGGAGCTTCCGGCTCGCCGACCAGACGCATCGCTCCGCGAAGCCGCCGAGCTTCGCCGGACCGGTGATGATGACGGCCATGCCGCGCCCCGCCAGGCGGACGGCCAGCTCGCCATAGGAGGCGGCCGGCCAGCGCTCCTCTTCGGCCTCGGGAAGGATCATCAGGAGAAACGGACGCTGCGCCGCGCGGCATGCGGGCGCCGTCCCGCAGGCGCGGTGGAGGGCCTCCGCCGCGAAGGACAGATCGGGAAGCCGCTGCGGCACGGCGATGCCCGCATCGTGCAGGAGCTTGCGCATGGCCGGACCTGCGAGCCCCGGAGAGCCCGCATCGAGGTCGTAGACGGCCGCGTAGCCGCCTCCCCCCGCGGGCAGGCCGGACATGCCGGCCCCTGTCGTGACGCGGCCGAACAATCCGCTTGCCCGGGCCAGAGGCGCTATGGCCTCGCTCGTCAGAAGATCGATGCGCGCGCCCGGATGGGCCTGCCGAATCGCGACGAAGGCCGGCTCCGCCTCGACGAAGTGGCGCAGGCGGTCCCGCTTGAGGATCAGGACCGGGGCGCGGGTCACGCAGGCGCCTCCTGCCGCTTGGCCAGGACCTTCTCGTAGACGGCCAAGGTCGCAGCGACCATCGCGTCGGTCGAGAACAGCTTGCGCGCCCGCACCGCGCCTGCGGCGCCCATGCGGGTCCGCATCGCCGCGTCCCCGGCCAGATCGCCCAGGGCATCGGCCAGCGCGCCCGGATCGTCGGGCGGCACCAGGCGCCCGGTCTCCCGATCGACCACGGATTCGAGGCTGCCGCCATGCGCGCTCGCGACGACCGGCCGTGCCGATGCCATCGCTTCCACCGCTACGCGGCCGAAGGCCTCGGGGCGGGTGGAGGCGGAAACGGCGATGTCCGACCAGTCATAGGCGGCGGGCATGTCGTTCCAGTGGCCGTGCAGGCGCACGGTGCGGCCGATGTCTTCTGCTGCGATCATCTGCTTGAGCTCCTCCACATAGCTCCCGCGCCCCTGCGCGTCGCCGATGAGGGCGAAATGCAGCGGGGGCAGGCCATCGCGCATCTGCAACCGCCGTGCCGCCTCGATCAGGACGCGCTGTCCTTTCCAGGGCGTCATGCGGCCCGGCAGGAGGATCCGGACGGCATCGCGGCCGCCGAACGCGCCGAAGGCCGCCTCCCGCCGCTCTCCGCAAAGAGCGGCGGGACCGAAATCCGACAGATCCGCGCCGCGCGGAATGGTGGCGATCTCCCTGCCGCGCAGGAACCGCCAGCGCCCGAAGGCCTCCTCGATCGCCATGCGGGTGAAGCGGGAATTGGCGATCACCACGTCCCCGCGCGCCATCACGGAGTTATAGAGCTTCTTCGGCGCGGAGCGCCCCGAATAGGCGCCGTGATAGGTGGTGACGAAGGCCGCGCCGGTCGCTCTGGCCGCCCACAGCGCCGGCCAGGCCGGCGCGCGCGATCGGGCATGGACGATGTCGACGCCCCGCTCCGCGATCAGCGCCTCGAGCGCTGCCCGGTTCCGCCTCATGCCGAGCGGGCTCTTGGCGGCCATGGGCAGGTGGATGTGCTCCGATCCCTCGGCGACGAGGCTCGCGACCATCCGCCCCCCTTGCGAGGCGACGATCGACCGCCCGCCCGCCGCGACGATGCCCCGCGCCACTTCGAGCGTGGTCCGTTCCGCGCCGCCGCTGTCGAGCGCGGGGATGACCTGCAGCACGCAGATCTCGCTGAGCTTGTGTGTTGGGTGCACCATCGCCCTCGCGGTAGAGAGGAAAATCATGACGGACAAGAACTCCGGCACCAACGCCGCCCGCCCCGCCGCTCTCAGCACCGACGGTCCGAACGGCCGCATCGCCTATCTGCGGTCGCAGGGCAGCGGGCCGGGCATCGTGTGGCTCGGCGGCTATGCCTCGGATATGCGCGGCACCAAGGCGGAGGCCGTCTCGGAATGGGCGGAACACGCCGGCAGGGCCTGCGTCCGCTTCGACTATACCGGCCACGGCGAAAGCGAGGGCCAGTTCGAGGACGGCACGATCGGGCGCTGGCTGGACGATGCGCTGCATGTCCTCGACAATCTGACGAGCGGGCCGCAGGTCCTGGTCGGTTCCTCCATGGGAGCCTGGATCGCTGGGCTGATCGCCAAGAGGCGGCCCGAGCGGCTCGCGGGCCTCCTCCTCCTCGCGCCCGCGCCCGATTTCACGCAGGACCTGACGCGCAAGGACTGGAGCGCCGAGGACAAGGCGAAGCTCGAACGCGACGGCCGCGTCGCCTTCCCCTCCGCCTATGACGACAGCGAGATGGTCTATACCAAAGCGCTGTTCGAGGACGGGGCGAAGCACCTGATCCTGCACGAGCCGCTGCCCATCCCCTGCCCCGTCCGCATTATCCAGGGCACGAAGGACGAATCGGTGCCCTGGACCCATGGCGTCCGCACGGCCGAGCACATGGAGGGGGACGATATCACGGTCACCCTGGTGAAGGACGCCGATCATCGCCTCTCGACGCCGAACGACATCGCCAGGCTTCTGAGGGTGCTGGCGCCGCTCGGCTGCTGATCCGGCTCAGAGCATCCCGATGATGCGCAGATTGTTGAGCACGACCAGCAATGTCGTCAGCACGGCGACCGAGAAGATCGACAGCACGAAGCGGTGCGGGAACCACAGGATCATCGCGCTGACGAGGAGCTGGCTGCCGAGCTTCGGGATCACCCAGTAATGGGAAAGCGCGTCCATGAAGGAGCGGATGACCGGGTTCATCTCGGCCGCGCCCGCCTGAAGGCCCATCGTGGTCGAGGCGACGTCGGCGAAACCGGCGGCATTGTAGATCGCGACGATCAGCAATGCGGCGATCCTGTTCGAGGGAATGGCGCGGGCCCGCGCCGCCGCCTCGCCCACTCTTGCCCAACGCGCCGCATAAGCCGTGCCTGCCGTCATGATCGCTTCCAAAGTCATTGCTGCTCGATGTCTTCGGGGCTGCAAGAGCCGGGCCTTAGAGGTTTCTTTACCCTGACCGATCGCACAGGTGACCGGCAAGCGTCCTGCCGCTAGAGTTTCCCACAGATGACAGCCCGCCGCCCGACCGTGCCGCGCCCGCGCCCGCGCCGACACGCCCTGCCGACAGGGGCCGCGAAAGCCGTGCTCGCCTTCGAGCGGGTGCTGCCGCTGCTGCTGCCGGGGCTTCTGGCATTGGGCGCGCTGGCGGCCGCAGGGCTCTTCGGGCTTCTGGGCCGTCTTCCCTGGTGGGGGCATGCGCTTCTCTTCCTGGCTGCGCTGCTGGTCGCGGCCTGGTCCGCCATGCGCGTCTTCACGCGGGCGCGCTGGCCGCGGCGCGACGATGCGCTCCGCCGCATCGAAGAGGATAGCGGCCTTGGGCCCGCGGCATTGCGCGCGCTCGAGGACCGCCCCTTCGGCACGGGCACGGACGATCCTTACTGGCAGACCCATCAGGCGCGGCTGCGGCAGGCAGCGGCCCGGCTGCGCATCGGCCGCCCGCGCGCGAGCGCCGACAAGGCCGACCCGTTCGGCCTGCGCTATGCGGTGGCCCTGCTTCTGGTCCTCGGCCTCATCGTCTCGGGCGGTGAGGCGCCCGAGCGCCTGCGCATGGCGTTCACGCCGGCCATCGCCCCGGGCGGGCCGGTCACGGCGGATATCTGGCTCGACCCGCCGCGCTATACCGGCCGTCCGCCGGTCCTGCTCGCGCAATCCGTTCCCCTGCCCGACGGCCAGCAGCCCGCGGTCACCGTGCCCGAGGGAACGCTTCTGCAGCTGCGCCTGACCCGCGCGGGCGACCGCGCGCCGCGCACCCGGGCCCGGCTCGTCACCCGCTCGGGCCGGGAACGCCTCGACGGCGAACGCGGCGACGGCGCCTTCGTCGCGGAGGGCGAGCTGTCGGAGAACGCGGCTCTTTCGGTGCGGGCGGGCGGCGCGCGCGCCGTGTGGCCGGTGCAGGTCGTGCCCGATGAGGCGCCGGCGATCCGGCTTCTGGAGGATCTTGGCGAGGAAGGCGGCACCCGCGTCGCGCTCACCCTCCTGACCGAGGACGATTACGGCATCGCCGAGGCCGAGGCCGTGCTGCGGCTCGCCTCCGAACAGGACATCGCTCCCGACGCACCTCAGCCCGACGAGGCGATGCTGGACCGCACCGAGATCGTCGAGATGCCGGCCCTGACCGGCGTGCCCGGAGAGCGCACCGTCGCGCTCGACCTGACCGAACACCCTTGGGCGGGGCTTGCGGTCACCCTGTCCGTGCGCATCCGCGACGGAGCGGGACAGGCCGCCGCGACGCCTCCCGTTGCCGTCACCCTGCCGGAGCGTAGCTTCTACAACCCGCTTGCGCGGACGGTGATCGAGGAGCGGCGCAAGCTCGCAATGGCGCCCTCGTCCTGGCCGCGCACGGCGCGCCTTCTCGATGCCCTGACCCTAGCGCCGGAGCGGACGGCGGAGAGCACGCGCGAATATCTCCTGCTGCGCACGGCCTATCACGATGTGTTCGGCGACAGGGGCGAGAACACCGAGGACATCGTGCGCGCCTTCTGGCCGCTCGCGATAGAGCTCGAGGACGAGGGGCTCGCCCTCGCCCGCCAGCGGCTCGACGAGGCACAGGCGGCGCTGCGCCAGGCGCTGGAGGACGGGGCGCCCGATGAGGAGATCGAACGCCTGATCGAGGAGCTGCGCCAGGCGATGAACGACTATGTCGCCGCCCTCGCCCAGTCGGGCGACGCGATGGCGCCGCCCGACCAGAACGCGCAGCAGCTCGGCGCGCGGGATCTCGACGAGCTTCTCGACGCGATGCGGGACGCCTCCGCCCGCGGCGCGGAAGACGAGGCGCGCGAACTTCTCAGCCAGCTCGAGCAGATGCTGGAGAACCTTCAGATCACGCAAGGCGGCCAGGGCGAGCAGGACGGACAGGGGCAAGGCCAGGCGCAGGGACAGAGCCAGGGAAGCGGATCCGGCGCGGGGCAGAGCGGCCAGGGACAGAGCCGGCCGCTCGATCAGGCCGGCGATCTCATCGACCGGCAGCGCCGCCTGTCCGACGAGACTTTCTCGGCCCGACGCGGCGAGCGCGGATCAGGCGGATTGGCGCAGGATCAGCGGGCCCTGTCCGACGCGCTCGAAGAGCTGCGCGAAACGCCTTCCGCGCAGGGCGGAGCGGATCAGGCCCTCGGCCGTGCAGGCGAAGCGATGGAGGATGCGGCGCGCGCGCTCGAACGCGGCGATCTCGGCGCGGCGCAGGATCTCCAGGAGCAGGCGCTGGGCGCGCTGCGCGAAGGCGCCTCGCAGATCGCCGAGGCGGAGAGCGAGGACAGCGAAGGCCGGGCGTCCCGGCAGAGCGGCGACGGAGAAAACCGCGCCGGCGACGCGCAGATCGGAGGCGGGCGCGACCCCCTCGGGCGGCCCTATGGCCGGCAGGGAGAGACGGGGGTGGAGATTCCCTCCCTGTCGGATCCCGAGCGGGTGCGGGAGGTCATCGAGGCGCTCCGCCGCCGCGTGGCCGATCCAGACCTGCCCGAAGAGGAGCGCGAATATCTCGAACGGCTCCTCGAGCGGTTCTGATCCCTCAGTCGTTCAGGACGCCGATCCAGGGCACGGATCGCTTCAGCCCCGCATCGTCCATGCCGTAGCCGACGAGGAAGGCATCGGCGGGCGCCTCGAACAGCGCGTAATCCGCCGCCACCTCGACCGCCCGTTCCTTTTTCTTGTCGACGGCGACCGCGATCGCCACCCGCGCCGCCTTGCGCTCGCGCAGCATCTGCGTGGCATGGGCGAGGCTCCGGCCCGAATCGAGCACGTCGTCGACCAGCAGGACGGTCTGTCCTGCCATGGGCGAGGTGAAGTCCTTCACGACGCGCACGAGCCCCGAGCTTTCGCGCCCGTGCCCGTAGGAGGCGAGCTGGACGAAGTCGATCTCCGGGTCGGCGCCGTGGCGGTTCAGCGCCCGCGCGAGGTCGGCGCCGAAGACGAAGCCGCCGGTGAGGACCGGCGCGAGGACGAAGTCGCTTCCAAGATCGGCGACGATGCGTCTGGCGAGGCGGTCGCAGCCGTCAGAGATCGCGGCTTCGTCGAAGAGTGCTTTCATGACGACGCTCCTAGACGCGTTCTTCCGGCAGAGAAAAGAAGGCGGCTGCTCAGCGCATGTCGAGGCGCGGCGGCCCGGCATGCCCGGCCGGCGTGGCGGCGACCGGCACGGGCATCCGCTCCACGCCGCCTTGCGCAGGCGAGACCTGCAGCCGAAGTCCCTGCGCGCCCTCGGGAACGAGCGCGCGAACGGTGAACGGCCTTTCGCCGGCGGGCGGCAGGCTCACTCTGGGCAGCGGCAGGGTCTGGACTTCCTCGCCTTCGGCCGTGGTGACCGCGAGCGCGAGGCTCGGCACGGCTGCGCTCGCCCCCGCATTGCGGACGAGGCCGCGCAGCTCGGCGACCGGCCCTTCGCTCGACAATCCGAAGCGTTCCAGCCGCGCCTCGACGCGCAGCCCCGGGGGCGGCGCGCTGGGCGCGATCCGTTCATAGATGCTGGCCGCGGGCGGAAAGACGCTGCGCACGAGGTCCTGCCGCGCGACCAGCAGGAAGACGAGGCCGGCAAGGCTCGCAATCCAAGCCGTCCAGCCCAGGAGCCGCAGCGGCGTCATCCGATTCGCCGCATGCACCTGAAGGCGCCGCCGGGTATCGCGGGCCGCCGCATCGCCCGGGCTCGCCGGGGCTTCTTCGGCGCGCCACGTCCCGAGCGCCGCCATCAGGCCGTCGCGCAGGCGGGCAGCCGCCGAACCGATCCTGGAGGGCGCAGGCATCCGGGAGGGCACGGCTTCCGCCACCGCGCGGCCCGCCTCTTCCGTGAACCGCGCCTCTTCCGTGAAGACCGTGACGAGCGCCTGCTGCTGCACGCGCGCAGGCGAAAGCGCCGGCGGAAGAATCTCGCCCGGCGCGACGGAGCGGGTCGAAGACCGTTTCGCCGGAAGGGCCTCCGGCGCCCGCCTTGCGCGCTGGGAGGTCCCGCCCCCGCCCGGCCGGCGCGGCGGCGTCACATCGGCGCCGCTGGCAGCGGCGGCGACGACCTGTGCCATTTCGCCGCGCTCGAACCAGGTCGCCTCGCAGGCGGAGCAGCGGACCTCGCGCCCGCCCGGCGGGATGGCCGAGGCGGGGACCCGGTAGTCGGTCTCGCATTCGGGACACGAGATCAGCATTGCGTGCGCCGTGTCCATCGGTACAAGTCGGACTGCTCATGTCGATGTCCGAGACCCCCTCCCCTGGCGCCCCGGCGGGCCATGGCGCACCGTCCGGCCCCAGCGTTCCGCGCGGCGACGTGATCGTCCGCCTGGACGATGTCGGCCTGACCTATGATGGTACGAGAGAGGTGCTGCACGGCGCCCGAATGGTGCTGCGCGAGGGCGATTTCCGCTTCCTCACGGGGCCGTCCGGCGCGGGCAAGACGTCGCTCCTGAAGCTCATCTACATGGCGCACCGCCCAACGGAGGGGCATGTCGAGGTCTTCGGGCAGGATGTCAGCCACATGCCCGCGCGCGAGCTCCCGGCGCTCAGGCGGCGCATCGGCGTCGTCTTCCAGGAGTTCCGTCTGCTCGACCATCTGACCGCTTTCGAGAACGTCGCGCTGCCCATGCGCGTCGCAGGCGTTCCGCATCAGACTTACGCAACCGACGTTACCGAGCTGTTAAGCTGGGTCGGCCTGTCCCACCGGATGGATGCCCGCCCGCCCATGCTGTCGGGCGGCGAGAAACAGCGCGTGGCGCTGGCGAGGGCGCTCGTCGCCAAGCCCGACCTGATCCTCGCCGACGAGCCGACGGGCAATGTCGATCCGGTCATGGGCGAGAAGATCATGCGCCTGCTGATCGAGCTCAACCGCCTGGGCACGGCGGTGATCGTCGCGACGCATGATCTCGGCCTGGTCCGGCGCCTCGGCAAGAACATCCTGCGCCTCAAGGACGGGCGGGTCACCCTGCACGGGCCGCTGCCCGAGAAGGCCCGCGAGCCGGAGACGATGCCATGAGCGCGCCGCAGGCCCTGTCCGGACGCGAAGCGGGGCGCCGGGCGGCGCCGCTCCTGCCCGAGGCGGGCGCCGCCGGAACGCCGCTGATGATCGTCATCGCGATCCTCGCCTTCATGGCGGGCATCGCCCTGATCGCGAATTTCGTCGTCTCGCGCGCCGTGGCGGAATGGACCGGCGACCTGACCGGCACCGTCACGATCCAGGTCAAGGGCGCGAACCCGGCGGATATCGCCCAGCAGGCCGCCGCCGTCGAGGAGCTCTTGCGGGACCGGGCCGGCGTGAACCGGATCGCGCGGCTCAGCCGCGCCGAGACCGAGCGCCTTCTCGAACCCTGGCTCGGGCGGGACAATCTGACCGAGGACATTCCCGTCCCGGCGCTCCTGACGGCCGACGTGACGCCGCAGCTGCGCCGCGATCTGGGCGCCCTGCGATCCGCGGTCGCCGAGGTCGCGCCCGATGCGAGCCTCGACGACCACGGCGCCTTCAACGACCGGCTGGTGGCGGCGGCCGACCGGATGGAGGCGCTCGCCTTCCTGGTCTTCGCCATGGTGATGACGGCGGCGGCTGCGGTCATCATCTTCGCCACGCGCGCGGGTCTCGCCGCGAACAGCCGCATCGTCGAGGTGCTGCACCTGGTCGGCGCGACGGACGATTTCGTCGCGGGCCAGGTCCAGCGCCGCTATTTCTCTCTCGCCCTGCGCGGCGGGGCCGCGGGCGCCGCCGCGGCGGCCTTTATCCTCTTCGCGGCGGCGAGCTTCGGCGGCGAGGGCGACGGCTTCTTCCTGCCCTCCATCGGCGCCGACCCGGCCATGCTGGCCTGGCTCGCCATCGTGCCGCTGCTCCTCTGCGTGGTGGCGACGCTGACCGCGCGGGTGACCGTGATGCGCACCCTCCGCGGGAGTTTCTCGTCCTGACGAGCGCGGCCGCCATCCCGCAGGGGCCGCCAGGCCGGAACCGCGACCGGATGCGCCGCCTCTTCGTCGCGGCGGCCTCGCTCGCGGCGATCATCGGCATGTCGCTGTTGTCGGGGTTTCTCGCCTTCGCCTTCTCGATGCCGCGCGCGACCGAGGCGACGCCCGCCGCGCTGAAGGCCGCGGCGGGCTCCATCCCGCCCGAGGCCCGCGGCATCGTCGCCCTGACGGGCGGGGCGGGCCTGAGGATCGAGGAGGCGCTGCGCCTTCACGAAGCGGGCATCGGCGACCGCGTCCTGATCTCCGGCGTGAACCCGCAGATCACCAAGGCCGATCTCGCGGGCACCGGCAGCGCGGCCGTCCTCGAATGCTGCGTCGATCTCGGCCCCTATGCCCGCACCACCAAGGGCAATGCGCTCGAAGCGCGCAGCTGGCTGCGCAGCCATCGCTACGAGCTCGTCTATCTCGTCACCTCGAACTTCCATCTCCAGCGCGCCCGCGCCGAGATGGAGGAACTGGCGCCGGAACTGGTCGTGATCGGCGTGCCGGTGGACAGCCGCACCGTGCCCGAGCGGGGATGGATCGCCTCTCCCGCCGCCTGGCACGTTCTCGCCTCCGAATACGCCAAGCTCCTCTTCATGCGCCTGCGCTCGGTGGTGGAGCCATGGTGAAGCTGCGCTCCTGGCTGTTCGCGGTATGGATGTGGGGCTCCGTCCTGGTGCTCGGCATCTTCTTCCTGCCCGCCCTCGTCCGGCGCGACTGGTCGCTCGCCGCCTCCAAGATGTGGGCGCACACGGTCCTCTGGGGCCTCAGAGCGATATGCGGCCTCGGCTATGAGGTGCGCGGCCGGGAGAACCTGCCGCGGGGCGCGGGCCTGCTCGCGGTCAAGCATCAGGCCATGTGGGAGACGCTCGCCATGACGGCCCTGCTCCGCGAGCCCTGCTTCGTCCTCAAGAAGGAACTCGGCCGCCTGCCGCTTTTCGGCTGGTATTGCCGCGCGAACGGCTTCGTCTTCGTCGACCGCGCCGCCGGCGCCAAGGCGCTGAGAGGCATGGTGGACCAGGCCAGGGCCGCCGCGGCGCGCGGCGCGCAGATCCTGATCTTCCCCGAAGGCACCCGCACCGCCGTCGGCCAGCAGGTGCCCTACCAGCCCGGCGTCGCGGCCCTCGCCAAGGCGCTGGACCTGCCCTGTACGCCCGTCGCCCACAATGCCGGCGTCTTCTGGTGCCATCCGGGCAGCCTGCGCAGGCCCGGCACCATCACCGTCGAAGTCCTGGCGCCCATTCCGGCCGACACGCCGAGGCCGGCCCTGATCAAGGGGTTGCAGCTCGCCATAGAGCCCGCCACCCGCACACTCGAAGCTCAGGCCGTGGCCCGAAGAGGCCCCGCCTGCGAAGGAGACTCCGCCGCGTGACCACGACAGAACAGGTGCGGCGTCCGCGCCGACGCTTCCTCGCCGTCTTCGCCGTCGCCCTCACCCTCCTCGGCGCCTATACCGCGCTGTGGGTCTGGGGCGCAGGCGTCATGCGCGACGAGATCGATGCGTGGATCGCGGCCGAACGGCGCGCCGGGCGCACGGTGTCCCATGGCGATATCCGGGTCCGGGGCTTCCCCGGCACGCTGCGCGCCGTGATCGACGCGCCCTCCTGGGCCGAACCCGGCGCCTGGTCCTGGCAGGCCGAGAGGCTGCTCGTCATCACCCTGCCCTATGACCCGCGGCGCCTGATCCTCGCGCCGCGCGGAGAGCAGTCGGTGACCTATCTCGAAGAACGCTTCGCGCTGCGCGCCGACGATCTGCGCGTCGGCCTCGAAGAGGATCTTCTCGCGATCGAGACCAGCGGCCTGAGCGCGGAGGGGCGGACCGGCACGCTCGCCCTCGCCAGCGGCCGGGCCAACTGGGTCCGGAACGAGGACGGCTCGGCCGTGCTGGGGCTTGCGACCGAGAAGATGGAATTGCGCAGCGAGACGGGCACCGTCTACCTGCCTTACGTCAATGCGGCGCTGTCGGAAGCGGCGGGCCGCCGCGATCTCCTGACGGTCGATGCCTTCTCGCTCGCCGCCGCGCCCGGGCGCGAGGTGAAGCCGGCGCTGGTCGCGGGGGACGGCTCGCTCATCCTGCAGACGAACGGCTATCCCGAAGGACGCGTCAATCTGCGCCTGCGCAATCCGGTGCCGCTGATGATGGTCCTTGGAAATCTGGGTGTCGTGCCCGCCGGGCAGGCGCAGGATACGGGGCGCCTGCTCGCAGGTCTCGCAGGCGGCGAGAACGACGAGCTGGCCCTGCCCCTGATCGCAAAGGACGGGGCGCTGCGCATCGGCCCCGTCCCTGTCGGCAGGCTGCCGCGCCTGGCCTACTGAACGCGGCCTTCGACAAAGGCTTCGGCGGCTCTGAGGAAGGCGTCATTCGCCTCCTCCGATCCGATCGAGACCCGCACATGCTCGGGGAGCCAGGCGCCGCCGACGGCGCGGACCATGACGCCTTCCTTCTCGAGGAAGGCGAGGAACTCCGCCGCCTCCTCGGCCCGCGCCTCGGGGCTGTCGCCGCGCATGTGCAGGAGAAGGAAGTTGGCGTGGCTCGGCACGATGCCGAAGCCCCAGCCCGCGACCCGCTGGCGGACCCGGTCGCGCTCCCGCCGATTGTGCTCCCGGTTGCGCTTCACGAAGTCCTGATCGCCCACCGCCGCCTCGGCCGCCGCGAGGGCCGGCGCGTTGACGTTGAAGGGGCTGCGGATGCGGTCGAGCACCTCGATCATGGCGCGCGGCGCATAGCACCAGCCCACGCGCAGGCCGCCGAGGCCGTAGATCTTGGAGAAGGTGCGCATCATGACGACGTTCTCGGTGCCATCCGCGATGCTCTCGGCGACGAGGTCGGCGCCGTCGGTATAGCTCTCATCCTCCATGTATTCGGCATAAGCGCCGTCGAGGACGAGGATGACGTGCTCTGGCAGTTCCTCGCGCAGGCGGCGGATCTCGCTCGCAGGGATGACGGTGCCGGTCGGATTGTTCGGGTTGGCGAGGAAGACGAGCTTCGTGTTCTCCGCGACCGTGGCGAGGATCTTGTCGACATCGGCGTGAAGGTCGGTTTCCTCGGCGAAGAGCGGCTCGGACCCCGCCGCCTTGGCCGCCAGCCAGTAATAGGAGAAGCCGTGGCGCGTCTGGACGATCGATGCCCCCTCGCCCGCATAGGCGCGGATCAGGAGCGCGATGATCTCGTCCGACCCTGCGCCGATGAAGAGGTTCTCCGCCGGCAGGCCGTGGAGGCCGGCCAGCGCCGCCTTGAGGGGCGCGGCCGAGCCGTCGGGATAGTATTCGAGGATGGGCGTCGTCTCGGCGAAGGCGTTCATCGCCGCCGGGGCGGGCCCGAGGCCGCTTTCGTTCGAGGACAGCTTGTAGATCTTGCGTCCTTCCTTCGGCTCGCCGGCTTTGCCGGGCTTGTAGGGGACGATGTCCATCAGGCCGGGGCGGGGTTCCGGTCTCATGCGCGGGGCTCCGATGCTGCTTCGCCCGCCCTATAGGCAGGATCGCGTCCGGTTTCGATGCCGGAATGGGGCTGACGGGCCGCGAAAATGCGCAGGACCGTCAGCGCTAGCATCTGGGACAGAACGCCGAGCGCCGAAGAGAGCGCCGTGATCCGGTCGATTCCGCCATCGAGATCGAACAGCATGGTGGCGAGGTGGAAGAGCGTCACGATCCACCACAGCTCGAGGATGACCCCCCGCCGCGGCGGGTCCGGCCGCGCCGCGGCGAGCAGGGCGCGAAGGTCCTGAAGCGGCCGGACGAGGTTCATGCCGGGAAGAAAATAGGCCCAGACGACCTGCGCCGGCGTCCGGCCGAAACCGCGCCCCTCGACAAGAGCATTCTTCACCGACCAGTCGAGCCACCGCATCCAGGTCACGCAGCCGATCGGTATGGCGAGCGCGAAGATCCAGAACGAGCCGAGATAGAGGTGGCGGAGCAGGCCGCGCTCTCCACCCGCATCCGCCGCCACGCGGCCGGGTGCCAAGACTTCGAGCGCGAAGGTGAAGCCGTGCAGGACGAGCTGGACCAGGAGCGCGCCGGTCATCACGGCGAACAGCGTCTTCAGGCCGCGCGGATAGCCCTGCGCCCTCAGCTTCGCGATCCGCTCCTCCTCCGCCATACCTCTCCTCCGCATTGCCAGCCGCGCCCTGGGGCCCTAACCCCGTGCGGGGCGAGGAAAGGACTCCGGCACCGTGACCAACACCGGCGCGGGCGGCCTGTTGCCGCCGGGCGAAGGCGAAACTGCGCGGCTGGGCGCGCTCTCCCTCGATAGCGGCGTGACGCTGCCCGAGGTCACCGTCGCCTACGAGACCTATGGCGCGCTCAATGCCGACCGCACGAATGCAGTGCTCGTCTGCCATCCGCTGACAGCGGATCAGTTCGCCGGAAGAGAGCATCCCGTCACCGGCAAGCCCGGCTGGTGGGAACGGCTGATCGGACCCGGCAGGCTTCTCGACACGGACAGGCTGTTCGTGATCTGCCCGAACGTCCTCGGCGGCTGCATGGGCTCGACGGGGCCCGCGAGCATCGATCCCGGGACGGGACGCCCCTATGGGCTGAACTTTCCCGTCGTCACCATCGGCGACATGGTCAGGGCGCAGGCGGCGCTGCTCGATGCGCTCGGGATCGACCGCCTGCTCGCGGTGGTCGGCGGCTCGATGGGCGGCATGCAGGCGCTGACCTGGGCGGCGCGCCATCCCGAGCGGGTGGCCAATGCCGCCATCATCGCCTCGGCCGCCCGGCACACGCCGCAGAACATCGCCTTTCACGAGGTCGGGCGCCAGGCCGTCATGGCCGATCCCGACTGGAGGGACGGGACCTATGCGCCCGACGAGCCGCCCCGCCGGGGCCTTGCCGTCGCGCGGATGACGGCGCATGTGACCTATCTGTCCGAACCGGCCCTCGAAGCGAAGTTCGGGCGGCGCTTCCAGAACGGCAGCGCGCCGGGCTTCGGCTTCGACGCGGATTTCCAGGTCGAGAGCTATCTGCGCCATCAGGGCAAGAGCTTCACCGACCGCTTCGATGCGAACAGCTATCTCTACATCACGCGGGCGATGGATTATTTCGATCTCGGCCGCGACTGCGGCGAGGATGAAGGCGCCCTCGCCCGCTGCTTTTCGGGAACGAAGACACGCTTCCTCCTCGTCTCCTTCACGTCCGACTGGCTCTATCCGACCGCCGAGAGCCGCCGCGTCGTCCGGGCGCTTCACGGCGCGGGCGCGGAAGTGTCCTTCGTCGAGGTCGAGAGCGACAGGGGCCATGACGCCTTCCTGCTCGAGGAACCCGAGCTCGACCGGGTGCTCGGCGGCTTCCTCGCCGCGGCGATGCGGGGAGCGGGGCTGTGACGACGCGCTACGACCTCATCGCCGCTCTCGTGGAGAACGAGGCCCGCGTGCTCGATGTCGGCTGCGGGGACGGCTCGCTTCTGCGGCGGCTCGGAGAAGAACGGCGCGCGCGCGGATACGGGCTCGAACTCGACGCCGCGCTGGTGGCGCAGGCCGTCTCCTCGGGCCTGTCCGTCGTCCAGGGCGATGCCGACACCGATCTCGGCGACTATCCCGCGGGCGCGTTCGACACCGTGGTCCTGTCGAACTCCCTCCAGGCGCTGCAATCGCCCGTGGCGGCTCTTCGCGAGGCCCTGCGGGTCGGCCGCGGGGCAGTCGTGTCTTTTCCGAATTTCGGCCATTGGCGCGTCCGCACCGATCTTCTGACCTCGGGCCGCATGCCCGTCTCCAAGGCCCTTCCGGCGAAATGGCACGAGACGCAGAACATCCATCTCTGCACGGTGCGCGATTTCGTCGAGTTGGCCCGCGCCGAAGGCTTCGTCATCGAAAAGGCCTTCGGCATCTCCTCTGGCCGGGCCCGCAGCTTCTCACCCGGGCGGCCGGGCCGGGCGAACCTCACGGCTCAGGAAGCGGTGTTCCTGCTGCGCTCGAAGCGCTGACGCCGGGCGGGCCGCAGCGCGCCCGGCGCGAAGACGGGGCGGAAGACCTCGGCCTTGCTGCCGCCGATGGGCACCGCCATCGACTTGCGGACCTCGATCAGGTTGACGCCCGCCAGATTGGGAAAGAGCCAGGGCAGGTTCCAGCTCTCGATCATATTGCCCAGACGCTCCCAGGCGCCGGCCACCTTGAGCAGCGCCTCGTTCTGGATGGGCGGGAAATGCAGCGCGCTGGCATAGGCGGTCGGCGCGAACATCGCGCCCTGCAAGAGGTTGTCGAGCTGCCTGCGGCTATAGGGCCGGCCGGCGCCGAAGGGCGTCGTCTCCGCGAGCGCCCAGGGGCCGCGCCGGTTGGCGCAGACGACGATCATGAGGCCGTCATCGGCCAGAACCCGCCAGGCCTCGCGCAGGACCCGCCGCGGGCCCGCGACCTCTTCGAGGCCGTGCACGATCAGAAGCCGGTCGATGGACGCATTGGGAAGCGGCCAGAGATGGTCGGCGACGAGGCAGCTCGGCACGCCCTCGTCGAGCGCCACGCCCGTTCCTTCGGGCACGAGAGCGGCCAGGCGCTCGGCCTCGCGGAAGACGGGCAGGAAGGGCGTCGTATAGCCGAACCCCGCCACGCGCAGGTTCTTCGCAGGCCCCCAGGCCTCGAACAGCTTGGCGGAGATATGATCGGCGGCGAGGCGCCCCAGCGCCCCGTCATAGAAGCCGATCATGTCCGAGACAGCCGTGCGCATGCTCGCTCGCTCCGCAACCGGCCCTGGGTTAAGACGCCCTCACTCGCGAAACAAGGAGGCCTCCATGCGGCACGGCTCTCTCATCGTATACCAGTTTCCCTGCCTGCGGGACAATTACGGCTTCCTTCTGCGGGACGAGGAGACCGGCATGGTCGCCGCCGTCGACACGCCGGACGGCGAGGAGGTCGCACGCCAGCTCGACGCGAAGGGCTGGGGGCTCAACCTGATCCTCAACACCCACTGGCACGCCGATCACACGGGCGGCAACGAGATGCTCAAGGCCCGCTACAAAGCGCGCATTCTCGGCCCCGATGCCGAAGGGCAGCGGATTCCGGGGCGCGATCAGGCCCTGCACGGGGGCGACGAGGTCATGATCGGCAAGCAGCGCGCCCGGGTGATCGAGACGCCGGGACACACGGCGGGGCATATCGCATTCGTCTTCGACGAGGCGGGCGCGGCTTTCGTGGGGGACACGCTCTTCTCCCTTGGCTGCGGGCGCCTGTTCGAGGGCGAGCCTGCGCAGATGTGGCAGTCTCTGAAGGCGCTGAGGGACCTGCCGCCGGACACCACGATCTATTGCGCCCATGAATATACGGCGGCCAATGCGCGCTTCGCGGTCAGCATCGACCCGGACAATGCGGCGCTGCAGGCCCGCAAGGCCGAGGTCGACCGCCTGCGCGCGGAGGACAGGCCGACCGTTCCGGTCAGGCTTGCCGACGAGTTGCGCACCAATCCCTTCCTTCGGGCGGACGATCCGGCCCTCGCCGCGAGACTGGGGCTCGAAGATGCGGCCCCGTGGGAAGTGTTCGGCGAGATCCGGCGCCGCAAGGACAATTTCGGCTAGGCTTCCTCGGAGACCAGCCGCGCCACCTCGCGCGCCGTCAGCGGGGCCAGGAGGACGCCGTTGCGGTGATGGCCGAGGGCGAGGATCAGCCCCTCGGCCCATTCGCTGCGGCGTATGATCGGAAGGCCATCCTCGGTGCCGGGGCGGACGCCGTCGAAGGTGGCGGTGACCTCCGCCTGCCTGAGAGCGGGCATGAGCCAGCAGGCCTCGTGCCACAGCCCCGCGGGCGCGACATCCGAGGGCCGCTCCTCTTCGGTCGCGCCGACATAGAGCCGGCCGCCCGCCTTGGGACAGAGATAGACGCCCGGAGAGCGGACGACGCGCGGAAGCGAGACCGGCGGCGCGTCGATCAGGAACGCCCTCCCCCGCACCGGCACGAGGGACACCGTGGGATCGAGGCTGGCCGCGCCGGTGGCGAGCACCGTTCGCCGCGCTAAGTGGCGGTCCCCCGCCACCGAGCGCGCGCCGGCGACCCTGCCATTCTCGCATATCAGGCTTCCGGCCTGCCCGGTCACGCAGGAAACGCCCGCCTCCAAGCAGGCAGCGGCAAGGCGGCGCAGGAGGCGGCGCGGGTCGACCTGTCCTTCGTCGGGCAGGAGCACCGCCCCCGGGGCCTCGATGCCTTCCGGAACCGGCGCGGGGTCTCCCGGCAAGGCGCGCGGCGGGAAACCGACGGCCAGAACGCCGCTCCTGTCATAGTCCAGCTCGTCCGCCGGATCGGCACTCAAGCCTGCGGCGAACCCGTCCCAGAGTTCCAGGCTCTCGCGCCCGAGGCTGCGCAGGGCCCGCACGCCCGCATGGATGCCTTCGCAGGACGGGCTCAGCATGCCGGCGGCCGCATGGCTCGCACCGGGCCGCTCATCGGCCAGCAGCGTCACCGCCGCCCCCTGCCGCGCGAGCACCAGGGCTGCGCTGAGGCCGATCACACCGCCGCCGATCATCAGGACATCGCTCATGCGGGCTCGTGTCGACCGCTCGCGCGGCGCTGGCAAGGGCGTCAGCGCACGCCCTTGAGGAGCGCGGTCTTCTCCCGGCTGCCGGCCGAGGAGCCGAAATAATAGTTCACCACCGCCGCGGTCATCGTGGCCAGCGCGCCGAGCATGATGGAAAAGGCGGGCTCGGCCTGCGCGGGAAGCTCCTGCGCCAGCATGATGCCGAGAACGCCGAAAAACCCCGTAATGACGCCGAATCCCAGAATTGCGGGCGTGCGGTCCTTCAGCGCGACCTGCCGCTCGCGGGCGCTGGCGCGGTCCTCGGCGGCGATCCGCTCCGCCTCCCGCTGCGCTTCGAGCACGGCCTTGCGGAATTCCGTCTCCGCCGCCCGGGCCGCCAGGAGCGCCGCCGGATCGCGTGCGAGGAGGCGCTCCTCGAGCGCGCGGGGCGGGCTTTCCGCAGCATCGCCGAGGACGGCGCGGCTGAGCGTCTCGGCGGCGGCGCCGGCGAGCGGGCCGCCCAGCGCCCCGGCCAGCGTCGGCGCGACATCCGCTATCGCCGCGCCGATCCGGGCGAGCCGCCCCGGCTTTTCGTCCTTCTTTTCGTCATTTTCCATTCGCACGGCGCATTCCTCCTCGCTTTCGCCCGCCGAGCGTAGTGCGCGGGGAACACGCGGGGATAAGCACATGGAGGAAGCGCTACTCGTCGCGCGCGAACGGCTGTAGGGCCGACCGGACCATGGCAACCATCATCGACCTTCACGGCCTGAGCGTCCTGCTCGCGCTTCTCGTCCTCGCTGCGGGCCGCCTCGGCCTTCTGGGCCAGCTGGCCAACCGGCCCGTGACCCTGCTCGGCGCGGGCATTGCGGGCGGCTTCCTCTATCGCCGGTTCGGCCTGCCGACGCCGGACCCCGAAGCCGTGCGCCAGGCGGCGCGGCTCGGCCTGGCCGTCCTCGTCTTCATGGCAGCCCAGCAGTGCCGCCTGAGCCGCTTGCCGCGCCTCTCTCCAGCCGCCCTGCGCCTCGTCGTGCTGGCCGCGCCCTCCCTGATCGTCGCGGGGGCGGGCGTGGTGTTCGCTCTCCTTCCCGGGCTCGGCCTGTGGTCCGCCATACTCGTGGGGACGGTCCTGCCGCTCGGGGTCGGCGGCGGCGACGAGCGGGAAGTGCTGCGCGCGCCGATCGCCAATGCGACCAAGCGCACCGTGCGCCTCGACAGCGCCCTGAGCCTCGTCCTGATGCTCCCCCTCGCCCTCCTCGTCGAAGCGGCAGGCATCGCGCCGGCGCCCTATGCGCCGTTTTCCGAGAACGTCCTCTACGAGGCCTTCGCCGGCGCGGCCGTGGGCGGCACGCTCGGCCTTCTGGCGGGGCGGCTCCTGCCGGTGCGGGGCGCCCGCCTGCCCGCCGCGCCGCTCTTCACCCTCGGCGCAAGCTATGCCGGGGCGTTGCTCCTCGGCTTCGACGGCGTCCTGGCAGCCGCATCCGCCGGGCTCCTCTATGCGCAGGAAGCCCCGCTGCGGGGCACGGCGCGGAGCCGCCTCTTCGAAGCGGGCCGCCAGTGGTGCACGCCGCTCGCGGTCTTCGGCCTGGGCGCGATCCTGGGGCCGAGCCTCTTCCAGGCCGATCTCCTGGTCTGGCTCGCGGCCCTGCTGCCGGTCCTGCTCCTGCGGGGCATCGTCCGGTCGGCGGCGCTCGGCGCGGTGGATGCGCGGCAGGAGGACCGCACCTTCCTCAGCTGGTTCGGCGGCGCCCCGGCCGCGGGGGCGGCTCTTCTCGTGCTGAGCCTCTTGGGCAGCCCCTCCGTGGCGGCGCAGGAAGGCGCGCTGGGCGTGGCGGCCGTCTCGGTCTTCGCCGGGATCGTCGTGACCCGGCTGTCGTCGAGGCCGCTGGTCACGCGCCTCGTCCACCAGACCGCCAGGGCCCGCAAGAGGCGCTATATAGCGGCGTGAGACTTGCAGCGGAGGGCGCCATGCCGGAAACCGTCAAGCTGCGTATCGAGAACGGCATCGGCCGGCTGACCCTGGCGCGGCCCGATGTCCGCAATGCGATCGACGACGCGGTCATGGCCGAGATGTCGGCCGGGCTCGCCCAGCTCGCGCGGGCCGATGCGGTCCGGGTCGTCGTGCTGGATGCCGAAGGCGACGCTTTCTGCGCAGGCACGGATGTCAGCTGGATGGAGCATCTGGCAGCGGACCGCCAGGCCGACGATGCGCGCCGCCTGGCGAGCCTCCTCTACCAGCTTCGCATGCTTCCCAAGCCGCTCGTCGCGCGGGTGCATGGCGCGGCGATCGGCGCAGGCGTCGCGCTCGCCGCCTGCGCCGATATCGTGGTGGCCTCCGAAGACGCCTTTTTCGCTCTTCCCGCAGTGCGCCTGGGCGCGGTGCCGGCGGTGATCGGGCCCTTCGTCATCGAAGCCATCGGGTTGAACCAGGCGCGCCGCTATCTCCTGACGGGCGAGCGCTTCGACGCGATGACCGCGCGGCGCTTGGGCCTTGTTCATCTCGTCTGCCTTCCCGCTCATCTCGAGGAGACGCTGGAAGGCGTGCTCGCCGACCTTCTGGAGGCGGGTCCCCACGCCCTGCGCGAAAGCAAGCACCTTCTGACGACCTATGGGCAGCACCCGCTCGACCAGCAGCTCCTGCAGGAGGCCGCGAAGATCAGCGCCCGCGTGCGCAAGGACAGCGAAGCGCGGGAAGGCTTGGCGGCCTTTCTGGAGAAGCGTCCGCCGAGCTGGCTGCGCTGAAGCGGCGAATCTATTAAGAACGCCTTAACCATGCGGGCGGAGATAGAGAATCGGGGAATCACGATCCGCCTGAACCGGCCTCGCCTGTCGCCGGAGGGAGTGCCGAGTGATCATGTCAGCGCAAGATACAGAGCAGGATCCGGTCGTGGTCAAGCTTCCGACAGAGCCGGGTGAGGGGAACGAAGCTTCGCCGCAGCCCGCTTCCGCCGCTCCCGAAGCCGAAAGCGCGGCCCTGCCTGCCGCTCAGGCCTGGCGGGCGACGAAGCTGCTGGCGGGCGGCCTCCTGCTCGTCTGGCTCGTCGCCTGGCCCGTCGGCACGATGTGGGCCGAGGCGGCAGCCACGGGCACGTTCTCCTTCCGGCTCGGCTATTCGTTCGACGTGCTTCTTCTGGCGCTGACGACGGCGTCCCTCATCCTGGGCGCGGGCTTCGCCCTGTCCATGGGCCTGCGGCTGGAGGACAGCGCCGAGCGCCTGCGCCTCGCCGCCACGGAATTCGCGGGCGGCTTCGGCCCGCGCGGCACCACCGTCCGCCGCGAGGTCTCGCAGCTGAACGACGACATCGACACGGCGCTCGAACGCCTCGCCCGGGCGGAAAGCCTGATCAGGGCGCAGGTCAAGGCGATCGATAGCGCCGGCGTCGCGATCGAGACGGGCGCGGTGAAGAGCACCGAGCGGCTCGAGGCGGAGCGCCGCGCGCTGATGAACCTGACCGAAGAGATGAACCGCGAGGCCGAAGCCTTCGCCGCCAAGATCGCCGAACGCACGCAGGCGAGCCGGACGCAGCAAGAGGACGTCCATGGCCGCATCATGGCGGCCGAAGAAGGGCTCGACGGGCAGATCGGGCGGCTGGAGGAAGTCTCCTCGCGCTCCGCCGAGCGCTTCGAGACGCTCGCTTCCGCCATGGCCGAGCGCAGCGACGCCCTCAAGAGCACCGCCGACCAGCAGAACGACGCCGCCTCCAAGATCGAGGACAATGCCGCCATCCTGGCCCGCGCCCAGTCGGAGCTTCAGGATCAGTCCGCGCGCCTCGAGGCCCTGATCCGCGATCAGCGGCGCCGCGCCGACCGCCTGGCCAAGGCGATCACCGACCAGACGTCCCGCCTGACCCGCATCGCACCCAAGAAGGCGCCCGAACCGAAAGGCCGGGCCTGGCGCGAGATCCTGTCGAACGTCGAGAAGAGCCTGCACACCGATCCCGCGCCTGCGCGGATTACGGATGGCGGCAGGAAGGCCGGGGCGGACGACCTCATCGACGCCATGCAGCGCTTCTCGCTGACGATCAGGACGCAGCTCTATGGCGGCCCCGCCAGCGACGAGCTCGCGCGCTTCGAGAAGGGCGAGCGCATGCTCTTCGTTCGGCAGCTCGTCGCGGAGGAGCCCGAAGACCTGCGTCAGCGCGTTGCCACCGAAGCCGGGCGCAATGCCGTCTTCGATGCGGCGGTCCGCGACTTCCTCTCCGACTTCGACACCCTCCTGGAGCCGCTATCGGCCGGTCCGGACGGCGACGAAGCCATGGCGGAATATCTCAAGGCGCCCCTCGGACGCCTCTACGTGATGGTCGGCACGGCGCTGGGCCATTTCGACCGCAAGGACTGAGGCCCGCTCAGTCCGAGAGGGAGTCCGCCCGCCCGCGCGAGCGCGGGTTCGCCTCGCGGTTCCGCAGATCCTGGCGGACCAGCGGCTCGCTCCAGGCGATGGTCTCGTCGGCTGCCCGCTGCGCTGCCGTGTTGAGCGCGAGGACCGCTGCCGCATTGCCGGCGCCGTCGACGGGCTGTTCGGCCTGGAAGACCCGGCTGCCGAGCGTATTGCCGCGCCGGTCGAGCAGGCGGGCGCCATAGGCGACGACCGCACGCCTCTGCCCGCCGGTGCGGTCGAGATTGAGCGCGCGGATATCGGTCTGGAGCGTGTAGTCGGAAACGGGGATCGCCACGCGGTCCCCCACCCCGCCGAACAGGCCGGTATTCTCGAAGCGGCGCTCGAGAAAGCGGCCGAGCAGGAGCGGCGCCCGGTCGGTCCACTCCGCCTCGGCGAGATATTCATATTGCAGCGGGCTCGTCAGGACCGCCACGTTCGAGGTGTTGAAGATCGCCTCGGACCGCGGATCCGCCACGGCGAGGGTGACGGGCAGCATGTCGCTCGCCGCAGGCCGCGGCGCCCCGGCATCGAGCGTGAGGCGCGGCGACAGGTCGCCTCCCTCCGGCAGCAGGGAGACGCAGGCCGACAGGCCCAGCGCCGCGAAGCTCGCGCTCAATATCCCGATTGTCTTCATGTCCGTCCTCCCGGCCTTCCGCCGTCCGTGTCCGTTGATCCGTCCGCTGCGCCTCAGTCGGCCGTGGTCGGCCGTCCCTCGCCGAGAAGGAAGCGCGCCGGGTCGCGGTCGATCTCGAGCAGCACGCTCTCGGCGGTGCTCACCAGCCGGCCCGCCCGCGCGATGACGCCGACGGCCGAGCCGAGGCCCTGCTGCGCGAAGGCGTCGATGGCCGGGCGGTTCTCGTCGACGATGTCCTGGATGTCCGCGACGAGCACGTTCGCGCTCTGCGCGGCGCTTTCGATCTCGCGCAGCGTGCCGGCGATGTCTTCCTCGACCAGTGTTCCGGTGCTGGCGACGATGGAATTGATGCCGTCCACCGTCTGGTCGAGCTTCTCCGCATTGCGGCGCACGACGGCGGTGGTGACGGCGACATTCTCGACGATCTGCTGGATCTCGCCCTCATTGTCGGCGAGCACGTCGGTCAGCGCCTCGATGTCGTCGAGGATGCGTCCGATGGTGGCGGCGTTGTCCTGGTTCAGGATGGAGCTGACATTCTGGAAGATGTCGCCGGCCGAAGCGATGGCCGCGGCGATGCCCGCCGCCTCTCCCTCGATGATCGGCACGCGGCGGCGGCTGACATCTTTGATCAGCGGCGCATCCGCCGTCCCGCCGACGAGCTGGATCAGGGCGAGGCCGGTCACGCCGACGAGATCGAGCTGCGCGCGCGTGTTCACCTTGACCGGCGTGCCGTCATCGAGGCGGATGCGTGCGATTACGCGGCTGGGGTCGTTGGGCGCCAGGCGCAGATCGCTCACCTCGCCCACGACGATGCCGTTGAACTGCACCGCGGCACCGACCTGCAGGCCCGACACGCTCTCGTCGAAGACGACGTCGTACTCGTCGAACTCCCGCTCGACGCTGCCGAGCCAGAGCGTGAACAGAAGGGCGAGGATGATCCCGCCCAGCATGAAGCTGCCGATCAGGACGTAATGGGCACGTGTTTCCACGGTCGGGTCTCCTTTCTCGTGTCAGGCATGCTGCCGGGCGGTGCCGGCAGCGCCCTCCGTCGAGGCCAGGGCGGCGCGGCCGCGCGGGCCGCCGAAATATTCCTGAATCCACGGATGGTCCGTCCGGCGCACCTCGTCCGGCGTACCCACCGTGATGACTTTCTTCTCCGCGAGAACCGCGATGCGGTCGCAATCGTGATGCAGGCTGTCGAGGTCGTGCGTCACCATGAACACGGTCAGGCCGAGACTGTCCCGGAGGCTGACCACCAGCTCGTCGAACTGATGCGCGCCGACGGGGTCGAGACCGGCCGTCGGCTCGTCGAGGAAGACGATCTGCGGATCGAGCGCCAGCGCCCGTGCGAGCGCGGCCCGCTTGCGCATGCCGCCGGACAGCTCGGATGGATATTTCGCGCCGGCCGAGGGCGGCAGGCCGGCGAGCGAGATCTTCATCGCCGCGACCTCCTCGGCCAGACGGTCCGAGATCTTCAGGTGCTCGCGGAGCGGCGCCATCACGTTCTGGGCGACCGTCATGGAGGAGAAGAGTGCCCCGTCCTGGAACAGAAGGCCGATATCCTGGTTCAGTTCGGCACGCTCTTCCTCGCTGAGGTCGGTCATGTCGTGATGCAGCATCTCGATGCGCCCCGCCTGCGGCTTCCGCAGGCCGACGATCGTGCGCAGGAGAACGGACTTGCCCGTGCCCGACCCGCCGACAATGCCGAGGATCTCGCCCCGGAACACGTCAAGATCGAGATTCTCGTGCACCGTGAAGTCGCCGAAGCGATTGACGAGGCCGCGCACCCGGATGACCGGATCGCGGTTCGGCGTCGGGGGCGCGATGGGGACGCTGCTCATATGTCGAGCTCCAGGAAGAACATGGCGAACAGCGCATCGATCAGGATGACGAGGAAGAGCGACTGGACGACCGCCGTGGTCGTGCGGCGGCCGAGCTCCTCCGCGGAGCTTTCAACCATCATGCCGTGATAGGAGCCGACCACCGCGATGACGAAGGCGAAGAACGGCGCCTTGACCAGGCCGACGAAGAGATTGCTGACGGTGACGATCTCCTGGGTCCGGTTGACCCAGAGGACCGGCGGGATGTCGAGCACGGCCCAGCCGGCCAGCCCGCCGCCGAGCATGCCCAGAAAGGCCGCGAGGAAGGCCAGCACGGGCATGACGAGAACCAGCGCCAGCGTGCGCGGGATGACGAGGGCGTCGAGCGGATTGATGCCCATCACCTGCATCGCGTCGATCTCCTCGCGCAGCTTCATCGACCCGATGGCCGCGGTGAAGGCGCTGCCCGAACGGCCGGCGATGAGGATGGCGGTGAGGAGCACGCCGAATTCCCGCAGGACCGAGATGCCCACCAGTTCGACGGCGAAGACCTCCGCGCCGAAGGCGGCGAGCACCGTCGCGCCCATGAAGGCGACGACCGCCCCGATCAGGAAGGACATGAGGCCGACGATCAGCGTCGCGTCGAGACCGGCCTCCTCCATGTGGTGGACCATGGGCGTCGGCCGGAAGCGCGAGGGCCGGGCGATGGTGCCCCCGAGCCGCGCCACCACGGCGCCGACGAAGCTGAGGATGTTGAGCGCCTCCGCCCCCGCCGACACGGTGGTCCTGCCGAGACGCTCGAGGACGAGCATGAAGGAAACCCGCCCGTCCCCGCCGAGATCGCAGGGCTTGAGGTGGCTGCCCGCCTGCTTCAGCAGCGCCTGCGCCTGCGCGTCGGCGCCATCGAACCCCTCCAGGAGGTCGTCCCTCTCGGCCTGCTTGCCGCAGTCGCGCATCGTGCGCTGCAGCACCATGGCCCCGGAGGTGTCGAGTTTTTCCACACCGGAGAGATCAATGCGCAGGCCGCCGGCGCCGCCGCGCTTTTGCACGAAGCGCCGCAGGTCGCCGTCAATGCTCACCAGGCCGCCTTCCAGCGTCCAGGCGCCGCGCGCGATGAGGCGCTGCACGGGGCCGTCCTGCAAGGCTTCGAAGCTGGCTTTGGCCATACGGGTTGGAGACACTCTTCTTTGCGGCGCTAACTCAGCATTCACCGTGCCATAGGAAGCTGAACGGGCCATGAACACTTGAAACGGGGCCCCGATCCGGCATGGTCGAACGACGCTTCGCCGTCCGTCGCGACCACCGTCCGTCGCCGCTCCCAGAGTCACTTAGGGGTTCGCCTTGATCGAACAACGGTTGCAGCAGCGTTTGCGCCTTCTGCTGATCGCGCCAGCTGTCCTCATCGTCCTGATCGCCGCCCTGGCGGTCACGACGGCCCGCGCGCCCGGCCAGCAGCCGCGCGAGGCGCTCTTCGACCTCTTCGCGCGGCTCGAACCGCGCCCCGCCATGGACCGCCGGGACGTCGCCATCATCGAGATCGACGAGGAGAGCGTGGCGCGGCTCGGCCCCTGGCCCTGGCCGCGGACCGCCCTGGCCGAGCTCGTCACGGCCGCCGAGGAAGCCGGCGCGCGGGCCGCCGTGGTCGCCGTGCCGACCGAAGGCCCCGACCCCCTCTCGCCCGAGGTCATCGGACGGTACTGGCTCGACGAGGCCCGAGGCGAGGACGAGGCAGCCCGCGTCCTGGCGGAGCTTCCGGGCAATGACCTCGCCCTCGCCGCCTCTGCGACCGGCCTGCCGACGGCGCTCGGCGTCTCGGCCTCGGTGCCAGGCACGGATGCGGCGCCATCCTGGACCCGAACCGATGCGGCGGCTGCGGAATGGCTCGAAATCGCCGGAGAGGACGCCTCCGGCTATCTCGCTCTGCCCGCGGCGCGGCCGGTCGGCGCCTTCACGCCCGCTCTCGAAGGCGCGGGCATCCCCGCCGTCATCGGCCTTCCTGCCGACCCGGACGGCGTCGTCCGCAGAACGCCGCTCCTCTGGGCGGTCAACGGCGCTCCGGCGGCCTCGGCGGGGCTGGCGCCGCTCGCCGCCGAGACGCCGCTTCGCGCCGCGCCCGCCCGCAATCGGCTGCGCGTCGGGGGCAGCCCGGTCAGGGCGCTGGCCGCCGAAGATGCCGTCCTGCCGCTCGGGCCGCGCGGCGATCTGCGCCTGTGGCTTCCCGCGGACACCGACGTGCCCACCGTTCCGGCCTGGCGGGTCGTGACCGGCGGCGACCGCTGGACCCAGCCCCTCGAGGACCGCATCGTCTTCATCGGCCAGTCGGTCACGCCGGATGCGACCGTGCAGACCGCGCGCGGCCCGATGGGGCTTGCGCGCGTGCACGCCCTCCTGGCCGAGCAGGCCTCGCTCGGCGCGGCGCCCGTCCGGCCGGTCTGGGCGGGCGCGGCCGAAGCGCTTCTCGCGCTTCTCCTGGGCGCGCTCGCCGTCGCGGCCGCCCTGTTCCTGCGTCCGGCGCTGGCGGTGGTCTTCAGCGCGTTCTTCTCGGTCCTGTGCCTCGCCGGAGCCTATTTCGCCTTTACGTCGAACAGCCTGCTGCTCGATCCCCTGCCGGCTGTCTTCGCGATGGCGGGAGGCCAGCTCGGCATTCTTGCAATGGTCCTCGGCAACATGCTCGTGCGCGACGATGCGGTGCGCGGCGCGTTCCACGGCGCGCTTCCGGCGGCCACGATGGAGAAGCTGCAATCGCGGAAGGGCGCCCGCCTCCTGCGCGGCGCCCGGCGGGAAGTCACGGTCCTGTCCGCCGCGCTGAGGCTTCCCAAGGAGGTCGTGCGCCGCTTCGAGGGGCGTCCCGATGACTATATCCGCTTCACCGCCTCGGCGAACGATGCGCTGCGCCGAACCATCCTCGCCCATTCCGGCACCGTCGATTTCGGTGAGAACGGGCAGCTCCTCGCTTATTGGAACGTGCCCGAAGCCTCGGATGCCCATGTCGAGCACGCCTGCGCCTGCGCGCTCAGGATGATCGACGACGTCAACCAGCTCGCCGACAACATCCAGGCTTCGGCCCTGGCCGGCGGGGCGGGAACCGATGAAGGCTTCGCCGAGAGCACGATCGAGATCGGCCTCGCCTCGGGCCCCTGCTTCGCCGGGCCCGTCGGGATGGGCGCGCGGAACCGCTATTCGGTGATCGGGGACACGGTCGCGCTGGCGACGCGGCTGCGGGCGCGCTCCTCCCTCTACGGGCCCTCGATCGTGACGGACGACGTGGTGCATGACGCGCTCCGGCACCATTACGCCTTCCTGGACCTCGATCTCGTCCGCCTCGGCGAAGACGGCGAGCCGAGAGGCGTCTACGGCCTCGTCGGCAATCCCTTCCTCAAGGCCTCGAAGGCCTTCCGCACGCTCGCGGACACGCAGCGAGAGCTTCTGCTGACCTGGAAGGCGGGCGACCTGAAGGGGGCGACCCTGCAGCTCCAGCGCCTGCGCGCGACGCCGGGCGTGCCCGATGCCTATGTCGACCTCTTCGAGGAGCGGATCGCGCGGGCGAGGGCCGAAGAGGCGAGCCCCGATCACGGCCGCTGGGACGCGGCCGAGACGATCATCCTTTAGCGGCCTGCGCGGCGAGGCGCGGCGCGGTGGTGCCATCCCACCGCGCCCGCAGCGCCAGCGCCAGGCCGAGCCCCACCGCGCCCATGCCGCCCATGCCGAGATAGGCGAGGAAGGGCGCTTCGGGCTCGAAGATCTGTCCGGCCAGCATGGCCGCGCCCCCTGTCATCGCGCCTATGCCCAGGGTCGAGATGACGGTCATGGCGGTGGACTGATAGGTCTCGGGCACGGCGCGGCCGACGAACTCGATCGTGCCGAGATAGGTCGCGGTGAAGGTCAGGGCGTGCCCGACCTGGAGAAGGAAGAGGACCGGCAGAGGCGGCGACAACCCCGTCAGCGGCCAGCGCAGGACCGCGCCGAGGCAGCCGAGCGCGATCAGCATGGCCGGGTCGATGCGCGTCAGCAGCGCCCTGCCCCGCAGGAGGACCACGATCTCGACCAGCACCCCGACCGTCCAGAGGACGCCGATCAGCAGGCTCGAATAGCCAAGGGCCGACCAGTGCAGCTCGGAGAAGGTGTAGTAGACCGCATGGCTGCCCTGGCAGAGCCCGGAGGCGAACAGCATGAGGAGGAAGCTGCGCGACCGGAAGAGCCGGCCCGCCTCCTTCAGATTGGGCCGCTCCCGCCCCTCCGCCGGCTGCGGCGCCGGCGGCAGCATGAGCGTGCTGAGGAAGAGGAGGAGGCCGGTGGAGGCCAGCCAGACGATCACCGCCCCGTCGCCGCCCGCCGTGATCACCGCGCCGCCCGCGAGATTGGCGACGATGAAGGCGGCCGAGCCGATGCCGCGCGTGCGGCCATAGACGAGCTTGCCCGCCCTGTCCGCGCGCAGCACGCCCGCATCGATCAGCGGCATGGCGAGGCCGAAGAGGAAGAGGAGGAGGATCGCATCCATCGCGATCACGCTCGGCGGCACGTCGAACAGGAGGAGGATCGCGCTGAGGAACAGCCCGAGCGCCACGAGGCGCAGGGGCGTGCGCGGATCTCTCGCGCTTTCCGCCCGGTAGGCGAGCGCCGGGGCGAGGAGCAGGCGGAGGACCAGCGCCCCGCCCGACAGAAGGCCGATCGCGGCCGCATCGAAGCCGCGGGCGTCGAGCCAGCCCGGCAGGAAGGGCAGCTGCACGCCGAGAAAGAGGAACAGCGCGGCATAGATCGCGCCGAAGGATTGAGCGGAAGTCATGGAACGCCGTCTATTCTGCCAGCCGGCCGCACGATGCCGGCCCGCGCTGCGCTAGCGTCCGCGATCCGTTCCGGAAAGAGCGGGCCCGCAGCTCTGCGAGGCTCAATAGGCGGCGTCGCCGCGTCCGCCCTGTCCTGCGAGCTGCGGAGCGGCGGGTTCCTTCAGCCGCTCGGCCACCCGGTCCGCGGCATTGCCGATATCGGCCATGGTCTGCGAGAAGGCGGCCTTGACCTGCCGGATGTCGTCCTTCGCGACCGGAGCGCCGGCCTCGCGCAGCGTGTCGAGCGCGTCGGCATAGAGCGAGCGGCAGCGCCCGACATCCGTGATCGCGCCTTCGAGGAGGCTGATATCAGCGGGGATGGGCGTCAGCGCCTCGCTCGCCGACAGGCCGGCGCGCGCGACGCGCCGCGCCTCTTCGAGCGCCGCATCGACGTCGCGCATGACCGCGGGCAGCGCCTCGGCCGGCGTCTCGCCGAGCGCCGCGACATAGGCTTCGGCGTCCTTCTGGGCCGCGGCGCCGTAATCGCCGAGCAGGAGCCGACTGAGCGTCTCGCTCCGGCTCCGCGCCTTGGGCGCGCGGGCATCGAGGGCTTCGGTCGCTTCGACCAGCGCCATCCTCTCGGTGTGCCGGGCCTCCAGCGGATCCTCGGTCTTGGCGCTCAGCCCCGGGATCGAGACCTTCACGCTGGCGCAGCCGGGCAGCGCGAGCAGAAGGACGAGCCCACTCATCAATCCGAAAAGGGAAGCGCCTGCTCTCATAGCTCCGTTCCTGCCCTCGAACGTTTCGCCCAACCGGCCGCTCCCTCCCGGACGCCGGCCAGTGGCCGTGACTGCGCCCGAAAGATTGGGGTTTCGCAAACCAGTTTGTGTCAATATCACGAACCTTCGACACCATAAATGCCCTTCTCGCCGGGCCGGCTCGGAGATCATGACCAGACGCACGCTCTACCCCGCTATCGATCCTGCCGAGCGGGGACGCCTGCGCGTCTCGGCGCTTCACGAAATCTACTACGAGGTGTCCGGCAATCCTGCGGGCAAGCCGGTCGTCGTCTGCCATGGCGGGCCCGGCGGGGGGTCGACGCCCTCCATGCGGCGCTATTTCGATCCGCAGCGCTATCGCATCGTTCTCTTCGACCAGCGCGGCTGCGGCCGATCGGCGCCCCATGCCGAGCTGCGCGAGAATACGACCTGGCACCTGATCGAGGACATGGAGGCGCTGCGCGAACATCTCGGCATCGAGCGCTGGCAGGTCTTCGGAGGGTCCTGGGGCTCGACCCTGTGCCTCGCCTATGCGCTGACCCATCCCGACCGCGTGACCGAACTCGTCCTGCGCGGCATCTTCACCCTTCGCCGCTCGGAACTGGACTGGTTCTACCAGGAGGGCGCGAACTGGCTCTTCCCCGATGCCTGGGACGCGTTCTGCGCCCCGATCCCGCAGGCCGAGCGGGACGACATGATCGAGGCCTATGCGGCGCGCCTTCTCGGCGACGACCCCGCCGCCCAGCTCGAGGCGGCGCGGGCCTGGTCCGTCTGGGAAGGCACCACCGTCTCTCTCCTCGCCTCCCCCGAGCGGATGGCGAGCTTCGCCGGAGAGCAGTTCGCGCTCGCCTTCGCGCGTATCGAGAACCACTATTTCCGCCATGGCGGCTTCTTCGAGACCGATGACTGGCTGCTCGAAAACGCACCCAAGCTCGGCGCGACGCCGGGGGTCATCGTTCAGGGCCGCTATGACGTCGTCACGCCCATGCGCACGGCCTGGCAGCTCGAGAAGGCCTGGCCCGGCGGACGGCTGATCACGGTGCCCGATGCCGGGCATGCCGCCTCGGAACCGGGCATCGTGTCGGCGCTGGTGACGGCGACGGACCGTTTCGCCGGCGGCTGAGCGCCGCCGGCTGGCCTCAGCCCTGCGGCCGCGCCATCTCCTCGATCACGTCGGCGGCCTCGGACTGCGCGGGCGCCTGACGGGCCGCGATGATCGGCGAGACGAACGCGCCCCAGACCAGAACCAGGCCGACGAGGATCGGGCAGACCCAGCGGACGAGGAAGCGCCAGGCGCGGTACCAGCCATCCGAAGAGAACCCGAGCTCCTCGCGGCTCGCCGTGCTGCTGACGGCCCAGCCCGCGAAGAGCGCCGTCATGAGCCCGCCAAAGGGCAGGAGCACGGAGCCGGTCAGCTTGTCGGTGAAGTCGAGCAGCGTGTCGCCCTCGAAGAGCGGCAGGCCGTCGGCGGGATGCCATGTGTTGAAGAAGAAGTTCCCTTCGCTCGCCGGCACCACGGACAGGGCGTGCGCCACTCCGATCACGAATGCGATCAGGCCGAGGACCAGCGCGCCGATGCGGCGCTTGTGCTTGCGCTCTTCGGGGCTGAGATCGACGTCTCCGTCGGCCCAGGCCGTCGCGACTTCGAGCAGCGAGATCGAGGAGGTCAGCGCCGCGAAGAACGCCATCAGGAAGAAGGCGATCCCGAAGATCGAGCCGAAGGGCATCTGGCTGAAGCCGAGCGGCAGCGTCCCGAACATCAGCCCCGGACCGGCGCCCGGCGTGAGCCCGAACTGGAACACGATCGGGAAGATCGCGAGGCCGGCGATGAGCGCGACGGCGGTGTCGGAAACGGCGACGATGCTGGCCGATTCGGGAATGCTCTGGTCCCGTCCGATATAGAGGCCGTAGGTGATCATCAGGGCGGAGCCGAGGCTCAGCGAGAAGAAGGCCTGGCCGATCGCCGAGAGGAGGATCGAGCCGTCCGCGAAGCGTTCCACCAGCGTCTCGAAATCGGGCTGGAAGAGGAAAGCGAAGGCCGCGCCCGCATCGCCGCGGATCATGGCGAAGATCGACAGGAGCACGAGCAGCACGAAGAAGGCCGGCATCAGGATCTTCACGGCCGCCTCGATGCCGCCCTTGATGCCGCGGCTGACGATCCAGGTCGTCAGGCCCATGAAGATCGCGTGGAAGAGGATCATCGTCCAGGGCGAGCGGGTCAGCTCGCCGAGCTGCCCCTCGATCTCGGCCTGCTCGACGCCGTAGAAGGCGCCGCCGGTGAGCGCCGCGATGCCCTGATCGCCCATGCCGCTGAACAGGTCGCCCACCATGACCAGCGCGAAATACAGAACCCAGCCGGCGATCACCGAATAGAAGGTGACGATCAGGAAGCTGGCGAGCATCCCGACCCAGGCGAAGACGGTCCAGGCGCCGCTCGTGCCCTCGGCATTGGCGAGGCGCCGGATCGCGGCCACGGCCGAGCCGCCGCCGCGGCGTCCGAGGAAGAGTTCGGCGGCCAGGACCGGCAATCCGATCGCCAGCACGCAGAGGACATAGACGATGACGAAGGCCCCGCCTCCGTTCTCGCCGGCCTGATAGGGAAAGCGCCAGAGATTGCCGAGGCCCACGGCCGAGCCGACAGCGGCGAAGATGAACGCGGCCTTGCCCGACCAATGCTCCTGATTGTCCGCTGCGACTGTTGCCATGATGCTGCCCCTGCTTTGAGCCCGATGCCCTGCCCGGCGATTCTTAGCCGTTCCTTAACGCCTCCTAGCAGAGCATGACGATGTTGCCATAGAGGACCCGTGCGTGGTGGGTGCGTGCGCCGGAGGCACGAGGAATGAACGGAATGTCCGAAGATACGATCGAAGAAGAGCAGCTGCGCGTGCTCGCCGAATCCGCGGGCAAGGAGGCGGTGGAGCCGATCCTCGCCGCCTTCTGGACCTCGAATGACGAGCTGGTGGCGCAGCTGGGCGCGGCCCTGAAGGACCGCGACACCGACAGCGCCGGCAAGGCGGCCCACGCCCTCAAGGGGTCGGCCGCCAATCTCGGCGCGACGCAGGTCGCCTCGACCGCCAAAGATATCGAGCTCAGCGCGAAGGGCGGCGAGATGGATGCCGCGCTCTCGGCCTTCGAGAAGCTGCCGCGGGAGATCGCCGAGACCAAGGCGGCCTTCGATACTCTGATGTCCTCGATCGGCTGAACCGGACCGCTATTCGGCCCGGAGGCCGCCTCCTCCCGCCCGCTCAGCGGAAGCTGCTCGTCCTCAGCGTGTCCTGATTGCGGTAGATCCAGGTCGACATCACCAGGCCGAAGCCGCCCATCATCGACAGCATCACCGTGCCGCCATAGGACACGAGCGGCAGCGGCACGCCGACCACCGGGGCCAGCCCCATCACCATGCCCGTATTGATCAGCACATACATGATGAAGGTCAGCGCGATCCCCATGGTGAGAAGCCGACCGAAATGCGACTTGGCCCGCATGGCGATGCCCATCGCGACGAGGAAAGTCCCGAAATAGAGGCCCAGAAGGCCGAGCGTGCCGATCAGCCCGAACTCTTCCCCGAAGATCGTGAAGATGAAGTCTGTGTGCATCTCGGGAAGGAAGCCGAGCTGGCTCTGCGTGCCCTCCATGTAGCCCTTGCCGTCGACACCGCCCGATCCGATCGCGATCTTGGACTGGTTGGGGTGGTAGTTGGCGCCGAGGGGATCAGCGTCGGGGTCGAGGAAGGCCGTCACCCGGGCGATCTGATAGGCCTTGAGAAGGCCCGTCTGGATCGCCGTCACCACGCCCGCGAAGCCCGCGATCATGCCGAGCACGACCCAGCGCCAGGACAGGCCCGCCAGCAGCACGACGGAAAACCCGCTCGCAGCGGTCAGGATCGCCGTGCCGAGGTCGGGCTGAAGGAAGATGAGCCCGGTCGGCACGCCGATCATGGCGAGGGGCGGGATGAGCCCCAGCAAGGTCGAGACGCGCTTGAATTCGAGCCCGTGATAATAGCGGGCCAGCGCGAGGACGAGGGCGACCTTCATCACCTCCGATGGCTGGAGCTGGAAGCCGCCGATCGCGATCCAGCGCTGGGCGCCCATATTCGTCTCGCCGACGACCGCGACCAGCAGCAAGAGGGCGAGCGCGCCGAAATAGGCGGGATAGGCCATGGACAGCCAGAAGCGCAGAGGTGTCATCCCGATCCCGATCAGGACGATGAGCGCGAAGGTGAAGCGGATGATGTGCCGCGAGGCATAGGGCGACCAGGACCCGTCCGCGACCGAGTAGAGCGTGATCACGCCGATGCCCGCGATCACGCAGAGCAGCGCCAGGAGCAGCCAGTTCAGGCGCATCAGCCGGTCGCGCAGGGCGAGGCGGCGTTCGGGCAGCGCGATCGAGGACATGCCTAGCCGTCCTGCCCCAGGGCCGCGACCTGCTGGCCTTGGCGGCGCGGCTTGTCGCCCGGCTGCCAGAGAGGCGGCGCCCCCGCGCCGGCCGGGTCCTTCTCGAGGACGCGGCGCATGATGTCCCTCGCCCTCGGCCCGGCCGCGCGGCTGCCCGAGCCGCCATGCTCGACGACGACGGAGCAGGCATAGCGCGGCGCATCATATGGCGCGAAGCAGACGAAGAGCGCGTGGTCGCGGTGGTTCCACGGAAGCTCGTGGTTCTTCAGTGTACGCCCCGTCTTGGGATCGACGGTCAGGCTGCGCACCTGGCTGGTGCCGGTCTTGCCGGCCATCAGCCAGTCGGGCTGCAGCGAGGAGCGGGCGGCAGTGCCCCACTCGTTGACCACGGCGTTCATGCCCGCGCGGACGACATCCAGATCGTCCGGATCGCCCCCGATGGACGGGAAATCTGCCGGCGGGACGACTTCGCCGTCCCTGACCCGGACGAGGCGCGGCTCGACCTGCCGGCCCGAGGCGAGACGCGCCGCCATCACGGCCAGCTGGAGCGGCGTCGCGGTGACCGCCCCCTGCCCGATCGCCACCGACAGCGTCTCGCCCGGGAACCATTTCTGGTTCTCCGGCGAGGACCGGTAATAGGCCGCCTTCCAGGCCCGGCTCGGAATGGTCCCCTCGGCCTCGGCCCCGATGCCGAGGTCGAACGTGCCGCCGAGGCCGTAGCGGCGCGCCACATCGGCGATATGGTCGACGTCCAGCTTGGTCGCGAGGTTGTAGTAGTAGACGTCGCAGGAGTGCTTGATCGAATCTTCCATGTCGAGCCAGCCATGGCCCGCGCGCTTCCAGCACTTGAACGTGTGCCCGCCGAAGCGGAAGCCGCCGCCGCAGAAGAAGCGCGTCTCCGGCTCGATCCCGGCTTCCTGCGCCGCGATCGCGGTCAGCAGCTTGAAGGTCGAGCCCGGCGGATAGGCGCCGCCGACCGGCTTGTTCAGGAGCGGCTTGAGCGGCGAGGCGTTCAGCTCGCGCCAGAGGGCCGGGTCGATGCCGCTCGAGAAATCATTGGGGTCGTAGGCCGGCGCGGACGCCATCACCAGAACGTCGCCCGTCTGCGTATCGAGCACCACGGCCGAGGCGCTGACGGGATGCGAGACCTCTTCTTCGGGGTATTCGTCATAGTCGCTGGCGAGGATCTCCATCGTCTCGGCCTGGAGGTCCGCATCGATGGTCAGGCCGAGGGGCGCGCCCTGCTCGGGTTCGTGGCCCTTGTTCGCGACCTCCTCGATCACGCGGCCATGGGCGTTCACCTGGACGGTCTTCGATCCTTCCTTGCCGCGAAGCGCCGCATCGAAGGTACGCTCGAGCCCGGCCTTGCCGAGCTTGAAGCCGGGCTGGCGGTAGAGAAGGCGTTGCTGGTCGCTTTCGGCGGCCTCGAGATCGCGGTCCGTCGCCGCGCCGACATAGCCGACGACGAAGGCCACGCTGTCCCCGCCGGGATAGCTGCGGGCCACGCCGACCTCCGGCTGCACGCCGGGCAGCTCGGTCCCGCGAAAGCCCAGAGCGGCGAACTGGTCCCAGCTGAGGCCGGTCGCCACCTGGATCGGGGTGAAGGCCCGCTTGCGCGTGACGTCGCGCAGGACCCTGTGCCGCTGCGCTTCCGTCAGCGGAACGACCTCTTCGAGCTGGGCCAGCGCCTCTGCCACGCTGCCCGTCTGTTCGGGGATCAGGACGACCCGGAAATCCTGCCGGTTCGAGGCGACGAGATTGCCGAAGCGGTCGTAGATCTCGCCGCGCAAGGGCACGACCACCCGCTGATTGAAGCGGTTATCGTCCGCAAGCGCGGCATAGTTCTCGTGGTCGGCGACCTGCAGATTGTAAAGGCGCGCGCCGACGCCGCCGAACAGCGCGAGCGAGCCGCCCGCCATCAGCGCGGCGCGGCGCGTGAACACCATGTGACGTTGAGTGTCGAACGGCTCGACGCGCATCCCGCCCCCTTCAGACCTGCCACTCTTCGCGCACGCCCTGCCGCGCGCGAAGATAGAAGAAGAGATAGGCGCCCACCGGGTAAAGGGCGCCAGTGATGACGAATTGGTAGACCGCAGGCCAGAGCGGCAGCCAGCCCCCCGACAGGATCGACATCTCCGCCCACAGAAGCAGCATCGCGACCAGCAGCACGACTCCGAAGCCGAGCCAGACGACATCGCGCGCGCGACCGAGGAAATAGGTCCTCTGCCCCGTCACGAGGTAGAGGGAGAGAAGATAGACCGAGGGCCAGACGCCGAGCGGGCCGCCGTAAAGGAGGTCCTGAAGGAGGCCCGCCGCGAAGATGACGGGCGCCGGAAGGGCGTCCGGATCGTAGAGCGCGTAGAGGAAGATGACGATGAAGGGCAGGAGCGGCGTCGGCACATAGCCCTGGAAGAGCCGCAGCGGCACGAGCAGGAGCAGCACCGCCAGAACGAGCGCCAGAGCCGGCAGGACGCTCGCCAGCACGCTGCGCGCGCGGGTCGGCTCAGCCATCGAGGCTGGTCCGCTGCTCGGCTGCGCCGCTGTCCTCGTCGACATCCTGCGGGAAGGCATAGTCCACGATGCGGACGAGGTCGGACGAACGGGTATCGGCATAAAGATCGACGGTGATCGTTCCGCCGCTCGTGCCGGCGACCTGGCCGACCGGGATGCCGCGCGGCAGAAGGCCGCCCGCGCCCGAGGTGACCACGCGGGCACCGGGGGGAATGGCGTCCTGCGGGCGTTCGGCGAAGAACTCGATCACGGGCCGTCCGGTCGAACGGCCGGCGAGCAGCGCTTCGGCGCCGAAGCCCTCGATATAGACGGGGGTGCGCGCATTGAAATCGGTGACGAGAAGCACGCGCGACGCCTTCGCGCCGGTCGTGACGACATGGCCCAGAAGCCCGCTCTCGTCGATCACGGCGCTGCCATTGCGGACGCCGTCGCCCCCGCCCGCGCTCAGGATCAGGGCCTGCTGGTAGGGGCCGCCATTCTCGCCGATGACGCGGGCATCCACATAGGCGGCCGGTTCGGGAAGCTTGGTGTCGAGGATCGTCTCGTAATAGGCGAGCTGCTCGCGCAGGTTCAGCGCCTCGTGCATCCAGCTGCGCAGCTCGGCGTTCTCCTGGCGCAGCCTCTCATTCTCGGCGGCCAGCCGGAAATAGTCCTGCACGTCGCCGACCCGGCGCTGGGTCCAGCGCACGGGCGCGCCGACCACTGTGAGCACCGGCTCGAAGGTGTCGATAACGCTCTCGCGCGCCTTCTCGAAGACGGAGGCCTGGGCGCCGTAAAGGCTGAAGACGACCATGAAGAAGGACACGGCCAGAAGGAAGATCGTGCCGTAGCGCGGCGCCTCGCGCCGGCTCAGCCCGTCCCGCCTCGTCTGACCCACCATGTCCATAGGCACCTTCTCGAAGCCCCCGCGCCAGCTCACTGTCCCGTGATGGCACAGGTCTTATCGGGGCGGGAAGCGCCCGGCGCAAGCGCCGCGCGCCCGTCCCTCGTTACATCGCGGTGGACAGGGCCGCCCGCATGGCGCGGTCGTTTTCGAGCGCCGCGCCCGTGCCGAGGGCCACGCAGGACAGCGCGTCCTCAGCGATCGAAACCGGCAGGCCGGTCTCGTCGCGCAGGAGGCGGTCCAGATTCTTGAGGAGCGCTCCGCCCCCCGTCAGCATGATGCCGGTATCGACGATGTCGGCGGCCAGTTCGGGCGGCGTGGCCTCGAGAGCGACCTTGACCGCCTCGACGATCTGGCTGACCGGCTCGCGCAGGGCTTCGAGCACCTGACTGCCGGAGATGCGGACTTCCTTGGGCACGCCGTGCATCAGGTCGCGGCCCTTGATGTTCATGACCGGATCTTCGGAATCCTCGGCCAGCATGGCGGAGCCGACCTGCTTCTTGATCCGCTCGGCGGAGCTTTCGCCGATCAGGAGATTGTATTCGCGGCGGATGAAGCTGACGATCGCGTCGTCCATCATGTCGCCGCCGACGCGCACCGAGCGTGAATAGACGATGCCGCCGAGCGAGAGCACGGCCACTTCGGTCGTGCCGCCGCCGATATCGACCACCATGGAGCCCGTCGCCTCGGCGACCGGCAGGTCCGCGCCGTAAGCTGCGGCCATCGGCTCCTCGATCAGGTCGACGCGGCGGGCGCCGGCGCTGAGCGCGGATTCCTGGATCGCGCGGCGCTCGACCGCCGTGGCGCCCGAGGGCACGCAGATGACGATGCGCGGGCTCGCGAAGCTGCGGCGGTTGTGAACCTTGCGGATAAAGTGCTTGATCATGGCCTCGGCGACTTCGAAGTCGGCGATGACGCCGTCGCGCATCGGGCGGATCGCCTCGATCGCGCCGGGCGTCCGGCCCAGCATCTCCTTCGCCTCATTGCCGACGGCGCGGACGATCTTGCGCCCCTGCCGCGTCTCGATCGCGACGACCGAGGGCTCGTTCAGCACGATGCCCCGCCCCTTCACGTAGACGAGTGTGTTGGCGGTGCCGAGGTCGATGGCCATGTCGGCCGACATCATCCCGAACAACGTTGAAAGCATGGCTCTCGATCCTATTGTGCGCCGTCCCTGCCGAGACGTCTTGCTTGCCCTGACAGTATAGTGACGCGTCGGCTTTTATTTAGGGTTAAGGCCGGCGGCCTCGTCTGAAAGTCCCGCCAGCGTCGTCCGGCGCATCCGCATGTAAAGATGGCGTACCAGGAGGAGAAACGCCAGCCAGGCGCACAGGATCCCGGCGATGACTGCGAGGTTGCGCAGGTCGCGCTGCGAGAAGGCGCTCGACAGCTCGCCGATCTGGTCGGTGAAGAGCGCGATGAAGAGGATCTTCGGCAGGATGCCGATCCCGGTTCCGAGCCAGAATTTCCAGAGGCGGATATGCGCCGCGCCGCAGATCGCGTTGATCACGACGAAGGGCGCCGACGGGGTCCACCTCACCATCATCGAGGCGACCACGCCGTGCCGGCGGACGACATCGATCATGGTCGCGGCCCGCCCGGCCGAAAGACGCCGCACCGCCCTTGCCCCGAACACGTGGCCGAGGAGGAAGGTGAAGCTGGCGGAGATCATCGTGGCGATCCAGGCATAGCCCGCCCCTTGCTGCGCGCCGAAGACCGCCACCGTGCCCGCGATCAGGAAGGTCTGCGGGAACCCAGTCAGCGCCAAGGCGCAATAGACCGCGATGACGCCGATGAGCGCGAGCGGGCTGTCGCTGATGCGGTCGATCGTGTCCTGGACGGCGGCCTTGTCGAGGCCCAGCTCGTCCTTGCCGAAGACCATCATCACGACGAGGAACGTGAACAGGGCGATCGTGACGAGCGCCGAGGTCACGGCCCGCGCGTCCATGTTGTTCACGAAGCGCAGGAAAGACTGGAACAGGGCGGTCATTCACGCTCCGGAAGCACGGGAAAGGAATACGGACGGCGAGATCGCGGAAGGACAGCCAGCGTCCGTCATTCGGCTGTTGCGGCGTCCCTTCTTACAGCCGCTTCGGGCGCAGAAGAAGGGGAGGGTTGCGAAGGATCAGCGCTCGGGACGGCTTCCGCCCTCGCGGCGGCCTGGGCCGCATCGAGCAGGTCTTCGGTCGAGGGGCGATCCTCCCGGATCGGCTCGAACAGGCGCCGGAAGATGCCGGGCGCGAGAGCGGAGAGCGTGTTCACCGTCACCGTCGGCTCCGCGATCGGCCCCTCGACGCCATAGGCGAAGGCGACGACCCCCTCACCTTCCCTGTTCACGAGAAGGTCGCCGAGGCCGGGAATGGCTCCCAGGAAGGAATTGACGCCGTAAGCGGGCGCCACGGCGCCGGAGAGATCGAAATTGCGGCCGCCGAGATCCACCTCCCCGCCCGCGGACAGGCCGAGGGCGGATCCCGTCATGCGCGCGTCCTGAAGGCGCAGCACGCCGGAATGGAGCTGGAGGTCGCCCTCGAGCCGGTCGAATTGAAGGCCCTCTCCGTTCAGCATGGATGCGAGGCCGTCGAGCGAGCCGATGGACAGGAGGCGGGCGACCAGGGGCGCATCGCGCAGAAGAATGTTCTCGGCGCTGAAAGTGCCCGCCACCGGGCCGTCCTCGATCGCCGTGGCCGCGAGCTGCGCGGCGTCGCCCGTCACGGAGGTGATGCCGAAGAGCCCGCGGACCATCGAGCCGAAGCTGCCCGTCGAAAGCAGGACTTCGCGGCCGATGCCGGTTTCGGACGGCGCGACGCGCAGGTCGACTCGGCCGCCGCTCGCATAGGCGCCGCCGGCCTCCAGCCGGTGCAGGAGCATGCCGTCATGCTGCGCCCGCGCGCTGAACCCGCGCAGGGTCACGCCGCCCTTGAGCTGCGCCTCGGCGAGGGCGGCCTCGATCCTCAGGGGCGGGATGGCCGCATCGCCGGCCGATGCGCCCCCGCCGCGCAGCATGAGGTCGATCAGGCGGCGCGCATCGAGATATCGGCCATCGAGCCGCAGGGCCAGCTCGCCGCGTCCGCGGCTCAGCTTCGCGGACAGATCCGCAAGGCCCGCAACGAAGACGCGCGGCATGTCGATCTCGACGAGGCCGCCGGCGGCGTCGAGCTGCGCGCTGCCTTCGACCAGGACGTCGTCGGTGACCAGCTTGAGCGTCTCGACCGATAAGGGCTGGCCGGGATGGAGCCGCAGGGCGACCCGCGCGCTGCCCCCTGCGCCCGCCGCCTTGGCGATGCCGATCTCCGGCATGCGGAGCTCGGCGCCGCTCAGATCGAGGGACAGCGTAGCCAGCTCGGGCCGCTCCTGGCCTTCGAGGGTGAAAGTCGCCGGCACCTCGCCGCGCAGCCTGCGTCGCAATGGCAGGCCGAAGGCATCGGCCGAGCCGGCATCGAGCATCGCCTCCGCCTTCAGGAAGATCGCGCGGTCGGGCTCGAAACGCTGCTCCAGATGCGCCGTGGCGGGCACGCCCTGCGCGTCGAGGGCGGCATTCACGACGAGGCGCTGCGGCGTCACCGTCAACTCGCCCCGCCCGCCGCTCAGCTCGATGCCCGCCGGCAAGCCCTCGATGCTCAGCTCCTCGAAGCGGCCCTCCCCGGAGAATTCCAGCTCCTCGCCGCCGCCGAGGGCTCGCAAGGGGCGGGTCAGGGTGAAGGCGAAGCGGCCTTCGCCGCTGAAATCTCCGGGCGCGAACCCTGCCTGCGCCAGATATCCGAAGCGCGGCGCGTCCGCGAGCGTGAGCAGCGCCGGCACCTCGCCGGTCAAAGCGGCCCTGATGGTGGCGGGCGGCCCGTCCGGCGCGAAGCTCGGCAGGACGAAGTCGAGCGCCTCGAGGGTCGCGCCGCCGAGCGCGCCGCCATCGGCCGTCAGCGTGAACCCGTCGCCCGTGACCGCAGCCCGCCCGCGCCCGTTCCGCACGGGTGGAAGGCCGTCCAATATCTCGATATCCGCGCCGGAAAAGGCGAAGGCGAGATCGACCATGTCCTTGTCGATCCGCCGCCCCTTCGCAAGGCCGCCTCTTGGAACCGCGATCCGCGCCGAGAATTCGCTCAGGGACGCGTCGGAGAGATGGGAGACGATCCAGCGGCGGGCGCCCGGCGCGAGCGCCTCGGGCCACAGGGCGAGGACGAGCGGACGCGGAAACGCGCCGCTGCCCGACAAGGCGCCCTCGATGCCGAGGCCCTCTTCGCCCCCGGCCGGAAGGAGGAGGTCCATGCGCCCCTCCAGGCCTGCGCCGGAGGGGAAGGCGGCGCGGAGATCGGTGAGTTCGAGCGTCCGTTCCGCGCTTTTGAGGCCCGCCTGGAGCGCCAGCGTGTCCATTTCGAGCGGCGCGGGGAGCCCCGGGACGGCCAGCGTCAGCGCCTCGGCGGACAGGGTGAGCCGCGGACCCTGCGGCGAGAGGACGGCGTCGCCTGAGAGCCGGCCCTGCAGGCCCTCGCCTTCGAGAAGGAAGCTGTCGATGCGGAGACGCCTCGCGCCCGCCTCATAGCGTCCGTCCAGCCTGGTTCTCGAAATCCGGCGCCTTTCCTTCCCGAAGGTCAGGATGCCGTCCTCTCCTGTAAGATCGAAGGCCAGTTCCGCCGCCGTTCCGGCGAGGTCGAGGCTGGCCTTCGCCTCGCCGCTGAACGCGATGCTCAGCCCCGCGCCCGCATCGGGTCCGAGGACGAGCGGCAGCAGGGCCTCGCTCGGCACGCTGTCGATGTCGAACGCCGCTTCGGCGCGCTGAGCCTGCGTGTCGATCCGCGTCTCCACCCGCAGCCGGCCGCTGCCGACCGGCGCCTCGATCACGCCCGCGAAGCCCTCGGCCGATGGCTCCAGCCGCATCGTTGCATGGCGCAGGACGAAGCCGGCGCCGGTCGTCTGGTCGCGATAGCGCAAGGACACGTCGTCGAGACGGGCGCCCTCGAACTCGCTGGTATCGGCCCGATCGAGGAAGGCTGCGAGATCGAAAGGCCCCGCGGCGCCGCTCGTGAAGGAGAAACCGTCCTCGTCGCGGACGAGGAAGAGCGTCGCGCCCTCGATCGCGATCGAGCGCGGCAGGCGCTGGCCGGTCAGGATGTCGCGCCCCATCAGGCCGAAGGACAGGTCCGGCAGGCGCACCGCGCCATCCTCTCCGCGAAAGGCCACGTCGCGGGCCGTCAGCGCGAACAGGCTCGGCTCGGTGCGGGACCTCGTCAGGCGCGCATCGCCGATCGAGACCTCGGCATTGCCCACCCGCCCGTTCAGCGCCGCCTCCACGGTTTCGGTGAAGACGCCGAGCGGGATGCCGTCCGAGGAGACCTGCTGATGGACAATCAGAGCGAGGCCCGAAATGACGGAGAAGAGCAGCGCGATGCCGCGCAACGCTCCGCCCCTCATGCCGCGCCACAACGCCTCGTGCCCCTTTCGAAGCGTCATTCCCCACCGGATGTCCGCGTAGATCTGCCCAGCGGAGCGTAGAGGCCCCCTTCGGTCCGGCGCAAGCTGATCGCGGCGCGCCTTGCCTTACCATCTGGACCGAAACGGCAGGAGCCGCATAAGCCGGCAAGCTCAGCCATGAAAGGAACGAGCCATGATCGAAGAAGGCGACAAGGCGCCGGCCTTTACTCTGCCCACCGAAGAGGGAGAGGTCTCCCTGTCCGATTTCGCGGGAAGGACGCTCGTCCTCTACTTCTATCCCAAGGACGACACGTCGGGCTGCACCAAGCAGGCGATCGCCTTCTCCGAGCAGCTCGCGGACTTCGACAAAGCGGGCGCCGCGGTGCTGGGCATCTCGCGCGACAAGCCCGCAAAGCACGCCAAGTTCCGCGAGAAGCACGAGCTGACCGTGCCGCTCGCCTCCGACGAGGAGGCCGAGACCTGCGATGCCTACGGCGTGTGGAAGGAGAAGAGCATGTATGGCCGCAAATATATGGGCATCGAGCGGTCCACCTTCCTCATCGACGGCGACGGCACGATCTCCAAGGCGTGGCGCAAGGTCCGGGTGCCCGGCCATGTCGATGCCGTCCTCGAGGCTGTGCGGGAACTTTGAGGCCGGACCGCCCTTCCTTCGCCACATCCTGTTCACAGCTCTTGCGGAGCTGTGAAACGGCCGCCGGGAAAGTCCGGCGGCAATCTCAATCGTCATTAATAAATTTCGTTTACAGCAGGTTCTGAGCCTTGCGGCCCGCGCCCGCCTCCGTGCTAGAATCACGGCGGGGCGAGGATCGTCAACGTTCGGCAATGTCGGTCCGGCCTGCCTTCGCGCAAGCCGGCAAGGGAGTGGCGCATGGGTAGAGAGAACGGACGGATGGGGCGTGCGCTGGTCCGCGCCTTCCGTGAGCGTCAGATCTACCATCGCAGCGACGGCGTCGTCCGCTTCGTCAAGCTTTCCACCCGGACGCAGATGGCGATGGCCGCCATCACGGGGGCGGCGCTCTTGTGGGTCGCCTATGCTTCGGTGAACGTGGTCTTCAAGGAACAGATCATCGTCTCCAAGGAGCAGCAGCGCCGGAACCAGGAATCGGCCTTCCGCCGCAAGCTGCAGACGGCAGAGAGCGCCTATGACGAGGTCAATGCGCTCAACCTCATCTATGCCCGCGAATTCGATTCCACGATCACCGGCCTGAAATCGCAGCACGAAACGCTGCGGGGGCTCGTCGAGAACAAGGATGCGGTCGATTCCCGGCTGCGCACGCTGGCCGAGACGCTGTCCGACACGGGCGCGCCGGGCGGACAGACGCTCGAATCGGGCAATCGCATCATGGTCGATCCCGTCGGCCGCGAGCCCACCCCCCGCCAGTCGCGCATCTCCGCCCTGCGGAACGAGGCGCTGCGAAGCATTCTTGGCACCTCCGCCACTGCGGGCCTCGACGACGACGTCCTGACCGAGATGCGCACCGAGACCGCCGAGCTGTCCGCGCGCCAGGTCGTGCTGATGGCAGGGCTCGAAGAAGACATGCGCCATGCGATCGCGGAGCTGAACCAGATCCTCGACCATACCGGCATCGGCCTCGACCATGTCGTCAGCGCACGGCGCCAGACGCTCGCCAGGCCGCTATCGGGCGGTGACGCCGATGGCTTCACCGGCCAGGGCGGCCCGCTGATCCCGCTCGAAGGGCTTGCCGCCTCGACCACCTATTACCGCACGGCGGCGCGGGTGAACCGCACGCTGGCGGAGATGACGGCGCTGGGCGACACGATGCGGACGGTTCCCCTGTCCGCTCCCGTGGGCGACCGCCACCGCATCACATCCAAGTTCGGCCTGCGCTGGGACCCGATCAAGAAGAACCGGCGCGCGCCGCATCGCGGGCTCGATTTCGCCGCCGGTCATCAGACACCGCTCCTCGCCACGGCCGCGGGCCGTGTGACCTTCGCGGGCACGCGGGGCAGCTTCGGCCGGACCGTCGAGATCGATCACGGAAACGGCTTCAAAACGCGGTTCGCTCACATGAGCCGCCTCAAGGTGCGCACCGGCCAGGTGGTCGAGTTGCACGACGTCGTCGGGCTGATGGGCAGCACTGGCCGGTCGACGGGAACCCACCTCCACTATGAGATCCTCTACAAGGGACGTCAGGTGGACCCACTCAAATTCATCGAGGCAGGGCGGTATGTTTTCGAAAGCTAAGAAGACCGGCGGCGACGCCGTTATGAGCGAGGCGGAAATGCCGTCACTTCCTTCACCGGCGGCGGCGAAGAAGCCCGCTCCGAAACCGAAAGCGGCGAAGGGCGCGGGCGTTCCCTCGATCATCTCCGACGACGTCGTGATCCGCGGCGCGATCGAGTCCGAGGGCGAAGTCCAGTTCGACGGCGCGATCGAGGGCGATATCAAGGCCGCCTCTCTCGTGATCGGCGAAGGGGCCAAGGTCGACGGCGAGGTCGTCGCCGACCAGGTCCGGGTCTGCGGCACGGTCGAAGGCGCGATCCGCGCCACCCGCGTGGAATTGGCCGCCGGCGCCCTGGTCCGCGGCGACATCATCCACACCGCGCTCGCGATCGAAGCGGGCGCGCGGTTCGAGGGCAATGTTCAGCATTCGGACGACCCCGCCCATGCGCCGAGCCTGAGCCGCAAGGCGAAACCGGCCCCTGGCGCGAAACCGGCCGAGATCGTCTCGGACCTCTCCGCCGCCGGCGCCCCGGGCGCCGACGGGCTCAAGCCCCTCAAGGCCAAGGCGGGCTGACACCCGCCCCGGAGCCGGACGCTTCGTGGCGCGCTCCTATAGAAGGCCGAGCTCGGCAAGCGTCCGCTCGAGCTCGGCTTCGCTCCGGCTGGTGCCCGCGGCGAGATCGGGCGGCGCCTTGCTCGGTTCGAGATAGCGCCACCCCTGGAAGGGCCGCCGCGCCACCGATCTGACCGGCACCAGTTCCGGGTCCAGCAGGATCCGGCATTTGCGGACCCCGTCCACGACCACAGGCTCGAGGCCGCGCACGCGCTGGCGCAGCGCGAATTTCTTGGCCACCGCCCAATAGAGCGATCCTCCCTGCAGGATCTCCGCCTCGCGCTTCGGCCACATCCGGGTCGTGTGGCTGACGCCGAGCGCGGGGTCGCGCTTGAGCAATGCCTGCAGGCGCGCCGCCAGCTCGTCCGGCGTCTTCGCGCCGACAGCAACCTTCATCAGGTGGATCGTCATAGACAAGGCAGGTTCGGGGTTGAGCGAAGCGCGGGCCCGCCGATCGACATGCCGCCGAGGCGGAACAGCCCGGCGAGGGGCGCAGCGAAGGGTTAACACGCCGGCGGCCGGAACGGAATGGCCGCGCCGCGTCGACTCGCCTCATCCCCTTCGGTGGCATAGGCTTTGCTTAACGAACGCCTAACGGGCTTGCCGGCGCGGGGAAGGGTTCATGTACAACACGATCGCCAGCGTTGCGGGAGCCATCGTGATCGGCGGCGTGGTCCTTTATGTCGGCTATAATTACGCGCAGCATCGCGACGAGGCCGCCGAGGTGGTTCCCGGCGCCGCCCCTGTGGCCGAGCGCATCGCGCCGCCGCACGCCGGACCGGCATCCGGGCCGTCCCGCGATGGCACAGCCGTGACCGGGACGGGATTGCGCGGCCTTCCCCTCGGTGAAACAGCCATGCCCCGCCTCCCTGCGGAAGAGGTCGGCGAGCAGGCCGCGCAGGCCGGGGGTCGGGCTGACGATCAGGAGCCCCTGTCCGCGCGGCCCTCCGCGCCCTCCCTCGCGCCCGGGCGGGCGATGTCCGGCGATGACGCGCCAGCCGAGGGGGCGGCGCGGCTGGCTGAGGCTCCTGTTCCCTGTGCGCCGCCGGCGCCCTCGCAGGCGCCGAGATCCGTTCCCGCCCTGCCTGAGCCGGGCACCGCCCCAAGCGCTCGAGAGGCCGCAGATCCGCTGCCAAAGGCGACGGCGAGCGCCTATGAGAGGGCCGAGGACAAGGCACCGCCCGCCCCCTCCTTGCGCCCCAGAGCGCTGCGGGGCCTCGATGCGCCGGCGCTGCGCCGGATCGGGCGCGGCTAGCCGGCCACGACGTCGCGGATGAGAAGCAGGCCCGTGATCAGAAGATAGATCGCGAAGAGCCGGGTCAGAAGCGCCGCCGACAGGCTGTGCGCGAGCCGGGCGCCGAGAGGCGCCGTCACGGCCGTCGCCACCGCGAGGCTCGCGAAACCGACCAGATGAACATAGCCGTACGCCCCCGGCGGCACAGGCGCCCCCTGCCCTGCGAGGACGAAGCCGATCGCGCCGGGCACGGCGATGGCGAGGCCGAACCCCGCCGCCGTCGCCACGGCCCTGTGCACGGAGCGCCCGAAGCTCGTCAGGATGAGAACGCCGAAGACGCCGCCGCCAATTCCCATCAGGGCGGAGGCGAGCCCCGTGGCGGCGGCCAGCGCATATTGGACGATCAAGGGAGGCAGGCTCGCCTCCCTCGCCGATGGCTGGCCCAGAAACGCCTTTTGCAACGCGATGAGCAGGACGCCGAGCGCGAAGATCAGGGTGAGCGCCTCTGCGGGCACGATGCGGGCGAGCGCCGCGCCGCCCGCCGCCCCGGCGGCGATGAACGGCGCCCAGCGGCGCAAGAGCGCCATCTCGACCTGGCCGGTCTTCGCATGGGCCGACAGAGACCGCGCGGAGGTGACGATGATCGTCGCGAGCGAGGTGCCCACGGCGAGCTTGATCTGGACCGCCTCCGCCACACCCATCGCGCCGAAGACGGCATAGAGAACCGGCACGATGACGACGCCGCCGCCAATGCCGAACAGGCCGCCCAATATGCCCGCGAAAGCGCCGGTGCCGAGCAGGAGAAGAATCGAGAGGAGCGACACCTAGGCTGCGGCCGCCTCGCGGAGACGCTCGACCTCGCAGAGGACCGAGAGCAGCGCCGGCACGCCGCCCGCCTTGACCTCCTCGGCGACGCGCCGCCGCCACAGCTTCGCGCCCGGCCCGCCGTGATAGAGGCCGAGCATGTGCCGCGCATAGCGCCAGACCGGCGTCCCGCTCTCTTCGGCTTCCCGGGCGATCCGGCGCACGGTTTCGGCCCGGCTCGGCACGGGGAAGGTGTCGCCGAAGAGGCGCGCATCGACCTGCACGAGGATATAGGGCCGCTCATAGGCGGCCCGGCCGAGCATGACGCCACCGAAGTCTTCCAGATGCGCCTCCGCCTCTTCGAGCGATCCGATCCCGCCATTGAGCACGATTCGCAGGCCCGGCCGCGCGGCCGCGCAGCGCGCGACCAGATCGTAGTCGAGCGGCGGGACCGTGCGGTTCTCCTTCGGGCTGAGGCCCTGCAGCCATGCCTTGCGCGCATGGACGATGACCGTGCCGCAGCCTGCTTCCGCCATCCGGTCGAGAAAGCCCGGCAGCACCGCCTCGGGATCCTGATCGTCGACGCCGACCCGGCATTTCACCGTGACCGGGACGCCTACGGCCTCCTGCATCGCGGCCACGCAATCGGCGACCAGATCCGGCTCACGCATCAGGCAGGCTCCGAAGCGGCCCGACTGCACGCGGTCCGATGGGCAGCCGACATTCAGATTGATCTCGTCATAGCCATAGCCCGCGCCGACCCTGGCCGCAGCGGCGAGATCGCCGGGATCCGAGCCGCCAAGCTGCAAGGCGACCGGCCCGGCGACGGGCCCCGGACCGAGAAGATGATCGGGATCGCCATGCAGGATCGCCTGGTCGACCACCATCTCGGTATAGAGCCGCGCGCGCGCCGTCAGCTGCCGATGAAAGAACCGGCAATACCGGTCCGTCCAATCGATCATAGGCGCAATACAAAATCTATGGGATTGATTTAACGGCATTTTCTCAGTAGGAATAACGGACAAACAGCGAACGTGCACACGGCGTGTGCACTTTTGTTCACGGAATGTCCCGCCCTTTCTCGGTCTCACTGCACATAAATCGCACACGAAAATGGCCACTCTGACCCGACTACCGACCGGTAACTGGCGTGCCCAAGTCCGTCGCAAGGGCCGGTATGCCAGCGCCACCTTCCAGCGCAAAATCGACGCTGACATGTGGGCCCGGGAAGCCGAGCGTGAGGCCGATCGTGGCGAGCGGGTCCGGAAGCCCGCCGAGGTGAAGGCGACGACGATCGCGCACCTCATCGACCTGCACATCGCGGACATGGCCGACGTCGGGAAGCCGCTGCGCAGATCGAAGGCCGCAAGCCTGGATCTGCTCCGCCGGAAGGTCGGCAGGGTTCGCATCCGTGATATGGACCGTGACGCCCTTGTCGCGTTCGGACGGCAGCGTTTCAAGGAAGGCGCCGGCCCGGTCACGATCGCGGCCGACGTCTCGTACCTGAAGACGGTGATGACCGACGCGGCGGCAGTGCACGGCGTCCGCGTCGATGTCGAACAGCTGCGGCTCGGTCGGGTCGCCCTGAAGCGACTCGGCCTGATCGGCAGCAGCCGCGAACGGGACCGGCGCCCGACAGACAGCGAGCTGCGTGCGCTCGTCGCTTACTTTGAGGCCAACACCCGCCAGCGCATCCCCATGGCCCGCATCGTCCGCTTCGCGGTCGCGACGGCCATGCGCCAGTCCGAGATCCTGCGCATCGCTTGGCCGGACGTCGACGAGCGCACCCGCACCGTCATCGTCCGCGACCGAAAGGACCCGAGGCGCAAGGACGGCAATAACCAGCGCGTCCCCCTGATCGACCTCACCGGGCTCGACGCATGGGCGCTGCTACACGAGCAAGGTCAGCACTGGCCGAACCAAAGCGGCCGTATCTTCCCCTACGCCTCCAACTCCGTCGGCGCCGCCTTCACGCGCGCCTGCCAGGCGCTCGGTATCGAGGACCTGCATTTCCACGACCTCCGCCACGAGGCGACCTCGCGATTGTTCGAGGCGGACCTGCCGCTAGAGAAGGTCGCGTTGGTTACGGGGCACAAGGACTGGAAGATGCTGCGGCGCTACACGCACCTGAACGCCGAGAACGCCTTCGCGCCGCGGACAGCGAACGTAGGCTTCTGAACCGCATGACGGCTTGGGCGCAGGAGCGGACATAAGGTGAAGGCGAAAGCCGGACCGAAACGCATCCTTGGCAACACGTCAGCGATCGGTGTCGCCCGACCCCGAACTGAGACACGACTTTTGAGGTGGGCCAACGACTGCTCGGCAGATCGCTGGGTACCTGCGTATTTGCGAAGCCGTAGCACCACCTTCTAGCTCCCATAGAGCTTATAGGTGGCTGCTGCTTAGCTATTTTTTGTTGACAGGATCAGGTCAGTGCCATAGGTAGGCATCGGAAGGAACACCACCCATGGCCAAGAAAACGATGACGCTGAACCTTTCGGAGGCCGAAATGGCGGTTCTCGAGGCTCTTTGCGCGAAGAAGGATTTCAGCAAGACGGTGCTCCTGCGTCAGGCCCTGCGCCTCTATCAGCGTGTGGAAGACCGCCTTGAGGCCGGTGACACCTTGTTTTTCGAGAACGAGGCGGCGGACAAGAAAGCCGAACTGGTCATGCTGTAGTGAGCGATCAGCCTGACATCACGCCGGTCGTTCTGATCGATGCCGAGAAGGGCACGGCCGTAAACGCGGAACTTTGGTACGAGATCGCCGATAAGAACCTGACTGACTGGGTCGCTGAGTGGAGGCCTGAGACCAGGCGCCAACTCGCTTCGCTGAGGGCTGAGAACGTCGAGCCCGCTCTCTGGCCGCAATCGGCTCATTGGAATTGGGTTCAGAAAGCTGCTGCGATCGAGGGCCAGCTCGACGCGATATCGTTCGCTGTCGTCGCTGACGGCATGACGCAGGGAATGATGACGCTCGACGCTTCTCACCGGAGCAGAGTGTCCGATCGGAGGACCGACCACATCCTGTACGTCGAGTTCCTGGAGGTGGCACCGTGGCATCGGCCCGAGGCGGCCGGCACCCGACGACGCATGAAGGGCATCGGCTCGATCCTTATGCGTGCCGCGATCGAGCGGAGTAAGATCGAAGGATTCAAGGGCCGGATCGGCCTTCACTCGCTGCCGCAGTCGAACGACTTCTATGGCAATGTCTGTGGGATGACTGATTTCGGGGCGGACCCCGACTATTCCCATGAGCTGCGCTACTTCGAGATGGACGAGGAGGCTGCGGCACGCTTCTTAGAAAGGGGAAAGACGTGAGTTTCACCATCCCGAGAGACTGGTGCATCGCTGCCGCCGCACGCGAAGGCGATCACCCGATCGGTGCGGGCTTATCTACCGGCGATACCGAACCCGCCATGATCGGCCACCCCGAAGAGGGGCTTCTCGCCCTCGGCACCTTCGTTCACCTGATGCGGCGCAATCGATCTTTGTCGATAGAGGCCCTCGCCACGACGATTGACGTCGATACAGGCGAGATTTTCAGCATAGAGAAGGACCCGAACCACGTTCCGGAGGTTAGGACGCTCTACGAACTCAGCCAGTTTTTCGGCGTCTCGCAAACTAAGCTTATGGGGCTGTCGGGTCTGACGGCTACGAAGCAGGAGCATTATCTCGATGAGGCGGTTCGGTACGCGGCTAACTCGGAACCGATCAAGAAGCTGAATACCATCGAGCAGCAAGCGCTCGATGGACTGGTCGCGACGTTGAGCGAAGATTGAGAACGGGTGGGCCTGGCAGATGAGCGTGATCGTCAGGCCCAGGACGGCCGCGGACATCGACAGCCGGGTCGAGCGGATCCTCGCCGATCTCGGTCGTCCGGAGCCACCGCTCGACCTGCCTACAGTCCGAGAATTGCTGCGCTTGGACCTGGCTTTCTATCGCCTGGACGATCCGTCACTCTTGGACCGGACCGTCTCGCGGATGAAGATCGCCGGCAAGCAGGTCCTCGCCCGTCCGACCCTTCTGCTCGACGCGGTCCGCAAGCTCGACCTGAAGGCGCTCTACATCCCAGATCAACGCCGCATCATGATCGACGGATCGCAACCGGTACTGAAACACCGGTGGAGTGAGGCCCACGAGATCGGTCACAGCATCCTGCCGTGGCACGACGGCGCGATGCTTGGCGATGACCGGCAGACGCTCCTTCCGGCTTGCCACGCCCAGCTCGAGGCCGAAGCGAACCTCGCCGCCGCGAAGCTTCTCTTCCTTCGGGACCGCTTCGACGAAACCTGTCGCGCTTACGCACCCTCGATTGCCTCGGTGAAAGCCCTGAAGCCGCTCTTCGGCAACACTTACGCGACGACGTTCTGGCGCGCTGTCATGGTTTGGGGCGAGGACAAGCATGTCCTAGGGATGATCTCGGACAACCCCGCGATCATGAGGACCGAAGTCACGTTCAATCCCGCGCAGGGCTGCAAGCACTTCATCACGCCTCCTGCCTTCGCGTCGGCGTTTCCGACGATCGGTCCAGCGGAAGTGTTTCCGAGCGTGACCCGCTATTGCAAGCCCGCGAGAGGCGGCCCTCTCGGATCGAACGAGATCGTCATTCCGGACGCTGACGGCAACGGACACGCTTTCGCCTTCGAGAGCTTCTCCTTCGGCCATCAAACCCTTACGCTTGGCGTTCACAGCCATGTCGTAAAATCGCAGGTCGCTCTCAGGAGTGCGGGGGGAAGCCTGTGACCGACGAAACTGCTCCGCCCACGCCGCTGAAGGAGCGACGCTTCGCCCTTGCGCTCTCCGGCGGCGGATACCGAGCAACGCTCTTCCATTTGGGCGCTCTGCGGCGTTTGAACGAGCTTGGACTTCTCGCGCGCACCGAGCGCATCACCGCCGTCTCGGGAGGGGCTTTACTCCTCGGGTACCTGACTTCCCGCCTCCCAGAGGTTCTCGACCGGTCCGGCGGCGTTCCTCCGAGCGAGTGGGAGAGCCGGGTCTCCGCACCGGTCCACCGCTTTTGCAAGAACGATCTGCGTACCGTTCAGACCCTGCTGAACTTCCTGGCCTTCGGCCTCATCGGACGTAACAGACGCCTGGACTACAACATCCGTCGACTGAGCGAGCTGTTCGACGACCTGACCATGGGGTCCCTCTATCCGGAGCGGACAGACGCTGATCTGCCAGAGCTCTACTTCCTCTCGACCGACGCATTGTTCGGTCAGGCGTTCCGCGTTGGCAACGTCCCGGCATCGTCGAAAGAAGGTTCCGGTCACTACGTCATCGGCTTCACCGATCAGACGTCAGACTGGACGATCGGCCGAGCCGCCGCGACATCTGCAGCCTTCCCTCCCCTCCTCGGTCCGCACTTCCCGAAGCTGGACCCGAGCGGTTTCCTGGGAGGCGAACTCTCTGAAAACGACAAAAGGCTGATCTCGCATATCGCTCTGGTCGACGGCGGCCTCTACGACAATCTCGGAGGCTCGCTCGTTTCTGGCAGCACGAAAGCGTGGTTTCGCCTTTACTCCGATGCCGGAAACCCGCTCGCCTATGATCCGCGACTCCTCAGAACACCTCTGGTCTCGTTGCGATACTTGCAGCTCATGTCGAATTTCATCGGCAGAGTGAACTACAAGGCGATCAAGGCGACGAAGGCGAGCGATTTCGTGGAATGGAGCGCCCAGCACCCTGTCAAGAAGCCGCCTGCGAGCATCTCGATCGGCTACCCGAAAGACCTGGTCGACGGAGCGCTCGAGCGTATTAGGACCGACCTTGATGAGTTCACCGACGACGAATGCCGCGTCCTGGAGAACCACGGATATGCGCAAGCGTCGCTAGAGCTCGCCGTGGTCGGTTCCGACGCGGACCTGCCGCTGCCGATCTGGCCATACGACAAACACGCCTACACGGATATCGATATGGTGGGGAGGATCGTGGAGACCGCCAGTAAACGGAAGATGCTGTCGCAACTCTGTCGCCTGAGCCCTCGGCGGTGATAAAGAACCGTATCCCGAACGGCCGTTGGTGACCAGGAGCGGAAAGCATGTATGCGAAGTCAGCACACATCTACGGCTTCAAGTGCTTCGGCAAAGCCGAGCTAGAACTTCAGTATCCGGGCCGGAACGATGACGAGGCGTCGCCGCTTCCGAACATAAACCTCGTTCTCGGCGACAATGGTGGCGGGAAATCCTCCGTCCTGAGGGCTATCGCGATCGGCATGCTAGGCCCGGCGCTCCAGGATGCTGGCTTCGTCGCCCACCGGCTCGTTAGGCGCCCCGATGCAGATCATGCCTTCATCAAGGTCGTCGTCCGACTCGACGAGGAAGAGCGCCGCGTCGGCGGCCGAGACAAAGACGTTCTCGATCTCATCGTCAGGATCAGGCGTCGCAACCAATCGACCGACCTCGAGAGACTGGATCTCGAAAAGGCGCCGACCTCGCCATTGGAGCAGCTCATCTACGATGAGGATTCGCCGGCCTTCTTCGTGGTCGGTTACGGCGCGACCCGTCGAGTGGAAACCGGCGACTACATGCCCTCCTCCCTTAGAAAGATGCGAGGAGAGCGATTTCAGCGTGTCGCGAGCTTGTTCGAGGATCATGTGGCCCTCAGGCCGGTCCACTCTGCCTTCGAGGACCTCGGTACCCACGAGAACGAGGCCCGTCGCCTGCTGCGAAACGCACTTCCAGACGAAGTGCGTCTTCTGCCTAAGAGGGAGAGCGGCGAGGGTGGCGAACCGGCCTTCTCCTTCCGCGGTCAGAAGATGCCGCTCGGCTCGCTATCCGATGGGTATCGGGCATTCATCGCGATGACCGCCGATATCGTCGGGCGCCTGGCTGAAGTGAGCAGGAAGGGAATGAAACTTCGCGACGTTCGCGGCGTAGTGCTCATCGACGAGGTCGACCTGCATCTTCACCCCTCGTGGCAGCGGACCGTGGTATCCGACCTCGCGAAGACGTTTCCCAACCTCCAGTTCGTCCTGACCTCTCACAGCCCGCTCATCGTCACATCCGTCGATCACCGAAACATCTTCGTCACTGCAGAGGACGATGATGGCCTAGCCACGATCGAACGGCGCGGGGAGCAGGTCTTCGGACGAAGCATCGATCGGCTTCTGTTGTCGTCCTACTTCTCGCTCAAGACGACCAGGCCTGAGTCATCGGTCAGACGAACGGAAGCCTTGGCGAAGAAGGTAGCGGATGGCGACGAAGCAGCAGCTGCCGAGTTTCTCCGCAACCTCGCAGAACCCCAGAACTACGGCGAGGACCCGCGAACGAAGCTCGCGAAGCGCCAGGCCCGCAAACCGACGGAACGATGATCAGGTACGCTGTAAAACGGTCGGAGATCCGCGACGCCGTCGATAGCATAGACAAGAAGTGGCGTTCCAAAGCCGATGCCACGACGAAGGTCGTCACGGCCCTTGGGCGGTACGAGAAGCAATCGCTGTCTTGGTCGGACGTCAAGCCGGCATTCATGGCTTTGCAGTTCAACAAATGCCTCTACTGCGAGCAGCGTCTGGAAGGCGGCGATGTCGGCCGGATCAACTTCGACCTCGACCACTTCAGACCGAAGGGCCGGGTCAGGGAATGGCCCGGTCGCCGCGATCCCGCCGTGGAGTATGAGACGGGGACGGCCGATCCGCATGGATACTTCTGGCTCGCATGGAACCTTGATAACTACGCGGCCACCTGCAAGGCGTGTAACACAATCCTGAAATCCGATTACTTTCCGATAGCCGGGACCCGCTGCAGCGCTGGGGAGACAGGCGTGGCGCTACGCGATGCCGAGAGACCGTTCCTCTGCTATCCGCTCGGACGATCCGATAAAGATCCGGAAGAGTTGATCGAGTTCATCGGCACGGTCGCGAGGCCGAGGGCGACACGCGGTCACAAGCGCCGACGCGCTGAGGTCATCATCCGGTTCTTCGAGCTCAACGAGCGGGATGACCTCCATCGCCAGCGGGCGGAGGGAATCATAGTTCTCGCGACTCATCTCGAAGCGATCGATGCAGGGTTCAGCATTTTCAGGAATGAGAGGGCCGTCGACCGCATGATAGCCGACAGCGCTCCCCACGCATCGTGCATGAGGTCATTCTATCTGCTCTGGAAGGACGACAACCAACTAGCTGTGACCCTGCGCGACGAAGCCGAGCATTTCGTCGAGCTCGCGACGCCGCCCGACGCTGGGTAGACGCAACGCTGTTGCCGGGTGGAGGGTATGAGCCGCTGTCGACACGGAGGCTCAGAGGGTGCTACGCCACCACCGCCTTCGAGAAAATAACGTCAATAGTTCTTTACCTGACGCACAAGAGCAGCCGGATAGGAATAGCTCGGTAAAGGCTGATCAGCATCAGTCGCGGCAGCAGTTAGGGCTTCTGCCTGGCCTCCCTTGGCCCCGATCTTGCACCGTGTCGTGCGGGAGAGACCGATGGAGCAGGCAGAGCCAGCTGTCGCCGGGCAGCGACCACCCTGGAACAAGGGCAAGCTGGTCGACCAAAAGTCGCCCTTGAAGGCGCAAGAGGTTTGGGAGATCCGCGTCCGCCTGACGATGGCGGGCAAAGTCCGCGACCTCGCGCTCTTCAACCTCGCCCTCGATAGCAAATTGCGCGGCTGCGACCTCGTGAGCTTGCCAGTGTCCGACGTCTGCCGCAGCACCGAACCCCTAGCTCGCGCGAAGGTCGTCCAGTCGAAGACGTCGCCGCCCGTCCAGTTCGAGCTGACGGAGCCGACGCGGAAGGCGATTGCGGCATGGGTCGAGCGGAAGAGCCTCGGCCCGCACGACTGGCTGTTTCCAAGCCGAAAGAAGGCGGGCGAGCACCTGACGACCAGGCAGTACGCCCGGCTGGTTCAAGACTGGACCGAAGCGATCGGCTTGCCCTCCTCCGCGTACGCTACGCACTCGCTGCGGCGAACGAAGGCGACCCTTCTTTACCGGAAGACCGGCAACCTCCGAGCGATTCAATTTTTGCTGGGCCACGCGAAGATCGACAGCACGGTTCGGTACCTTGGCGTCGAGGTCGAGGATGCGCTCGCGATGTCGGAAGGGCTCGAGCTCTAGCGGCGCAGGCGCAGAACCGGACATAAGCGAAGGCGCGAACCTCACCCTTTCCTGCCGTTCGCCGCTCTGACGAGAATGGTAGGAAAATGGGGTACAAAGGCCGTCTAACCAGCTTCTTTCGGGCCATAACGCGATGGGTAGATAAGCTTCCGCGCGTTGCAAAGCTTGGTCCGTCTCCTTTCGGTCGTCGAGATAGTTCAGCGCGACGGGATGATCCTCTAGTTCGACCTCAGGCGAAACGAGGACAACACTGACTATGCAGTTGGTCACTCTGCCAAGGTCGTCGTGGTCACCTATAGCGCGCGCCGCCAGGAACGTCCCGCCCTGAACTGTAATGCGCCGTGCCCCGCCGGGCGCCTCCAAAAATCGGGGAGCAGGAACGACCGCCGCTCCAAACATCTGCGCTTCGCACGGTTCGAAGGCCTCGTCAGCGTGCGAGAAACGAGGATTGCCTGGGCCCCTTCGGGTTCGCCTGCTGCCTCGAACAATTCGGTGAACACCTGAATCAGCGCCGTCGGGTCTCGTCAACGGCGAATATCTAGATTTAGCAGAGAGGCCACACCGGAACACAACATGTCGATTTTTCCTGGCAAACGAGGCCCTCGAGTGCTAGTGCAGCGAGGAACGTATGACGAACAGGCGATCTATGACACCCAACGCCCGCTTTCAAGAATTCATCAAGGACATCACGCCGAGTCCGACGACGATGGCCAATTCGAAGAGCGCCCACGAGAGTGTCAGAATGGCGCTGAAGGCCGACAAAGAATTCAAAGACAAGTTCAAACGCGTCTTCATCGGCGGGTCCTACAAGCGTTCCACCGCCATTCGGCCCAGGACAAAGCAGGGCTCCACCGAGCGTCCCGACGTCGATCTTTATGTCGTGGTGGATGGACATCCCTGGTTTGCTGACCCGGAAGAGTGGATCGACGATCTTTACGACGCGCTGAACCGTGCGCGGAAGGATCTTGGCATCACCAAGATCAAGCGCAATCGGTGCTCGATCGCCTTGTCGATGAATAAGGCGGATGTGGACGTTTCTATCCTGTTGGAGCGCCGGTCCGATGGCCTTTACCGCATTGGCAATCGGACGACCGGCGAATGGTACAAAACGGACCCCGAAGAGCATACGGAATGGTCGGCCGCCGAGAACAAGCGTTTTTCGGGCCGGTTCAACGCGATGGTACGCATGGTGAAATGGGCCCGCCGGGAGAACAAAACGGTGTCGCGTCACCCCAAGAGCTTCCAGCTTGAGATGTTCGTCGCGCCGGACATGGACATGTCCGAGACCCACTACGGGCAGCTTTTCCACGATTGGTGCGACGCATTTGTCGATCGCTTCAAGTCCAATCGCGACTCGGAAAACTGTCCGCGTATCGAAGACCCTGCCGTGCCCGGCGCTGATATTCTGGCCGGCGTATCCGACGAGGCGTTTTGCGTCTATTACGATAAGATCAAAAAGCATCGTGACGACGCGCGAAAAGCTCTAGACGCAGATAATCAGGACAAGGCCATTACCTATTGGCGGCGTATCTTTGGCGACCGGTTTCCGAAGCCGAAGACTGCCTCGGGAGGCACAAAGCGCAGTGCCACCAGGATGTCGCCACTGAGTTTCAAGAGTGCCCAGGCCGCACCGATCAGTCGCCCGGCAAAATTCGCCTGATGCCATGTGGTGGGCCGTCGATCCACACCGGCTTGAGCTCGAGCGCCTCGCCATCGACGCTCTGGATGCCGCCTGGTTTCAGGCGCCGGAATGGTCGTTCGGCGATCAATTGAGGCTCGAACTCACCTTCGACCTCGTACTGGCGCGCGGTACGTTTCCGCTGAGACTGACCTACCACGGAACATTCCCGGCATCGCCGCCGAGTGTCAGTCCCGCTGACGGTGAAACGCGGCTATCCACTCACCAATACGGCCCCGGGGGCGATCTATGCCTCGACATTCGCAACGATAATTGGTCGCCCGATATCACCGGCGCGGACATGATCGAAAGTGCGCGCCGTCTCCTCGCATCGGAAACGCCCGATGACGATGGGGCGCCCGTCACGGCGCCGTCAGCCCATGATGTGCCCATGGTTATAAGGCTGCGGCACGAGGTGAAGCGTTTTTACGTCGATCCCATCGCGCGGATTGCGCTCATGGGCGAGGACATTGACGGGGCAGCCATCGAGATAGGCCTTGATTACCGAAGCGGTGACGGTGTGGTGGCGCACCTCTTCGTGATTGGAGACTCTGATGCGCGGCTGCAGCCCCAAACCCCGCGCGCGCTGAAGAAGTCGAGTTTCCTGCTTGAAGGGCGCTTCGCGACCGTCGACTTGAAAAGTCTCGCGATAGGAAAAATCAAAACCTTAGGCGAGCTGAACGCGGTTGTTGGTAAGCCCATCACATTCGAGGAAGAGGGCTCCTATGCCCTGTTGCTGCGCGGCGCCGATAACCTTCTCACCCTCATTATCGCTCACGGCGATCGAGATGATTTGTGGACGTACGAAACCGTTTACGCACCATTCGAAGCAGGGCGGTCGGGCGAAGACACGTCACCTCTGTCGACCAAGCGAGTGGGTATCGTCGGTCTTGGTTCTGTGGGATCGAAAGTCGCCATCAGCCTTGCGCGCACCGGCGTTCGCAGTTTCGACCTCGTCGATGCCGACATTTTCCATACGGGAAACCTCGAGCGGCATGAAGCCGATTGGCGGGACGTCGGCCGGCACAAGGCAGACATCATCGAACATCGGCTGCGGTTGATCGACAAGCACATGAAAGTGCGTGCGCGCCGGAGCGCTATCGGCGCGCAGATCTCGTCACAGGAGGCTGGCAATATCAATCAAGCGCTCGCCGCTTGCGATCTGCTGATCGACGCGACCGGGAACCCCGACGTGTTCAACCACCTGGCCGGACTGGCGCTCCGTCACAATCAAGATCTGGTGTGGGGATCGGTTTTCGCCGGCGGCGTCGGCGGAGAGATCGCGAGGGCGCGGCTCGGCAAAGATCCGTCGCCCTATGACGTGCGCGGAGCACTGAATGCCTATTACCAATCGGCCGAGGCCCCACCGCCCGTGGCCGCAGGTCGAGGCTATGATGGTTCGGTGGGCGAGGAGGCGCCGATGACGGCCACCGATGCGGACGTAGAGCGCCTTGCGGGCGAGGTCAGCGCCTTGGCGATCGACACGCTTCTGGGAACGGAGCCGTCACTATACGACGCGCATAGTTACTTGATCGGATTTCGGCGCGCGTGGGTGTTCGAGGGCCCCTTTGACACGCATCCTGTTCTCGCCGATGCGGCCGTCAGGCAAAGTTTCTCCCCGCCAGACGGGGCTGAGGTAGATTCCGAGTTCATCCGCACTCTTTTGGAGAAGGCCGTTGATGAAGCTCAAGATTAGCGAAAGCCACGTGGCGCGATGGCGAGAGGATCTTCACAAAGCGGGCCGGCGCGAAATCGGCGGCGTTTTGTTCGGCGAGCAGATTGCTGAAGGTGAGTTTCGGCTTATCGAGGCAACCCGCCAGCGGTTCGGCGGCGGCGGGGCCGTGCGGTTTCATCGACGCGGTCGCCCCGCGAAGAAGCAGATTGAGGCTTTGCATGCGGCCCATGGCCATAGGCCAGAGCGGTTCAACTATCTTGGTGAGTGGCATTCTCACCCCAATGCGCCGGCAATCCCGTCCGCTCGCGACGAAGCCACGATGCATCAATTGCTCGCCGATCAGGCGGGCGCGGTGAACTTCCTTGTCTTGGTCATTGTACGGTTGAGCAAGGAAAGCGTTCTCGAGTTGAGTGCGGCCACCTATCTCGCGTCGGGCCATAGACTGCCTTGTAGGATCGTCATTGATGCACTGAGCGCAGATCCACCATCATTCGATTCGTCGGAGCACGAACTATGACGCAATGGTCGCTTAGAAAACTGCTGTCAGAGCTCCACGACGATATTCAAAGCCGGCTTAATCGTGTCCGGAGCACGATGGGTCATCCTGTGTCTAAGGGCGACGCGAGCGAGGCAGTTTGGCTCGAACTCCTGAACGAGTATCTGCCAAAGCGCTACCAGGCCGACAAAGCGTTCGTCGTCGATAGCGACGGCAAGTTCAGCGAGCAAATCGACGTCGTTGTGTATGACCGTCAGTACTCCCCTTTTATCTTTAAGTATGAGGGCGAAAAGATCATTCCGGCTGAAAGCGTTTATGCGGTGTTTGAAGCCAAACAGGCGATCAATCTCGGACAGCTCCAATACGCGATGAAGAAGGTAGCAAGCGTTCGGGCGCTCAAAAGAACGAGTTTGCCAATCCCCCATGCAGGAGGAACCTACCCTGCAAAACCCCTGATCCCGATTTATGGCGGGCTCCTCACGTTTGAAAGCGATTGGTCGCCGCCGCTGGGTCAACCGCTTCTCGACGGGCTCAAGTTCAACGAAAACGCTGACCGGCTCGAATTTGGTTGCGTAGCTGCGCATGGCTACTTCTATCGCGACCGAGACGCTGGTGGTTATGTGATATCCGAAGGCGGCAAGCCCGCGACGAGCTTCTTATTCAAGTTGATTTCTACACTGCAATTTAGCGGGACAGTACCCATGATCGATATTGAAGCTTATGGGGCATGGATTGAGCAGTGAGATAGTAACCTGTGCCCCTGCTGGTCCCCCATTTGAATGGAGATCCCGTCGAAAGGAGACGGACATGAGGAAGTCGAGATTAACCGAGGAGCAGATCATCGCGATCATCGTCGAACAGGAACGCGGCGAGCAGACGTCGGAGGCCTGACGCAGGCACGGGATCAGCTCGGCGACGTTCTACAAATGCAAGACAAACTTCGGAGGCATGGATGTTTCTCACGCCCAAAAGCTCAAGACCCTTGAGACGGAGAACGCCCGCTTGAAGCGGCTTCTGGCCGAGCAGATGAGTGGCTCGAAACGCACCTCGGTCATGTCCGCTAATGGATGATGCCGTTGAAAAGGAGCGTGCCAGCCGGCCCGAACAGTGATTCACTTCGTCAGCTGACGGAGGGAGAGTTCGGCATGATGGGCAAGCTCGGTGGCGGTGAGGAGAAGCTGTTCTACGCTTTCTCGATTGAGGACGCGGTACCGCAGGATCACTTGTTGCGCCGGATCGACCGGTTCCTGGACCTGAGCGAGCTGCGCGCCGAGCTTCAGCCCTACTACAGCGCGATCGGCAGGCCGTCGGTCGATCCCGAGCTGATGGTGAGGATGCTGCTGGTCGGCTACCGCTTCGGCATCCGCTCGGAGCGGCGCCTCTGCGAAGAGGTCCACCTCAACCTCGCTTATCGCTGGTTCTGTCGCCTCGGCCTCGAGGACCGGGTGCCGGATCACTCAACCTTCTCGAAGGCTCGGCACGGCCGCTTCCGCGACGCGGGGCTCTTCCGCTCACTGTTCGAGGCGACGGTCCGGCGCTGCATGGCGGAAGGGCTCGTCGGCGGCGAAGGCTTCGCGACCGATGCCTCTCTGATCAATGCCGACGCCAGCAAGAACCGCTCGGCGTGGAAGGGGGAGCCGGTCGACTGGGCAGACCCGAAGATCGCGAGCCGTCCGGTCGGCGAGTATCTCGACGCGCTAGGGAGCGGCCCGAAGGTGAAGGAGAAGGCCCGCGTCTCGCTGACCGATCCGGCGGCGCAGTGGACCTGCGCCCATGGCGGACCGGCGCATTTCGCGTGGTCGACCAACTACCTTCTCGATGTCGAAGCGTCCGTCATCGTGGACGTCGAGGCGAGCCCTGCTGTCCGGCCCGCTGAGGTGGCAGCCTCACGCCTCATGGTCGACCGGGCCGAGGAACGCTTCGGTCTGAAGCCGAAGCGGCTGATGGGCGACACGGCCTACGGCAGTGCCGAGATGCTAGGCTGGATGGTGAGCGAGAAGGGCATCGAGCCGCACGTCGCGCTGCTAAGGCAGCCCGACCGCAAGAAGGCCGATGGCTTCGGTCGATCGGACTTCTCCTACGATCTATCGGACGACGCCTACACCTGCCCGACCGGGAAGAAGCTGAAGCGCTTCCGCCGTGAAGGACGGGCGAAGAAGGCGAAGCCGCCATCCGACGGCACCTACCGCTACTACGCGCTGAAGGCCGACTGCGAGGGCTGCCCGCTTAAACCGCGCTGCTGTCCGGGCCAGCCGATGCGGAAGATCCCACGATCAATCCACGAGGACGCTCGCGACGGCGTCCGGCGGCTGCAGCCGACCGAAGCCTACGCCGCCTCGCAACGCGACCGGAAGAAGGTCGAGATGGCCTTCGCCCATCTGAAGCGGAACCTCGGTCTGCGACGTCTCCGGCTCAAAGGCCCGACGGGTGCGCAGGACGAGTTTCTGCTCGCCGCGACCGTCCAGAACCTCCGGAAGCTCGCTGAACGCGTACCGTCAGCTGCAGTGGCGGCGGCTTGATGGAAGGAGCGGGTGCCAAGCCTCACCTGAGAGCGGTCGGGGAACCGATGCCTATCGACGCCTGATCGACAATCCGCGGCGATCGGCAGGCTAAAGCACGTCTCGCACCGACTTCTTCAACAGCATCGGATAGGATCTGAGGTGGCGACTGCCCTTCGGGCACCGGGCCGTCGTGAACAGAGTCCGCGAGCGGTCTCGGCCCTTCGGGCGTCCGTCCCTTTCGCGGACTGGCTGACCGGTAGCGCTTCGTTCGAACCGCCGCTCCCAGCCGCACCGTAGAAGGCGCGCCGCCGCACCACGTCCTGCGGCCGAGGCGTCCCGCGCAAGGAGCGCCGGGACCGGATAGCGGACTCGCCGCCATCCGGACCTAATCGTCGCGCGCTTCGTGCCCTGCCGGGCGGTGGGGGGCGGTCTCTGCCCTCCCCCCGCAAGCGAAACGAAGACGACCCGTGACGGCTCGCGGGGCGTCGCACCGCGTTCGCCTTCGGCCCCTGATCGGTGCCTCGCCTCCCGCGCGCCGCTGACCGCTCGGCC
>NZ_JPHU01000006.1 GCF_000733125.1 Parvularcula oceani
GTGATGGGCCCCGGCTCGGGGGCCGGGGTGACGCCGGATTGCTAGCTAGGCGGGGAAAAAGCCGGGTGACAGGTCAGACGTCGAGCGCCTCATCCCCAAGGAACGCCGCGTTCTCCTGGATGAACTGGAACCGCGGCTCCGCCTTCTTGCCCATCAGCCTGTCGAACAGCGATCCGACCGCCGCCGCGTCTTCGCTGTCCTCCGGCATCCGCACCCGAGCCAGCGTCCGCGTGGCGGGGTCCATGGTCGTGGTCTTGAGGTCGCCTGCGTTCATTTCGCCGAGGCCCTTGAAGCGGCCGACATCGACCTTGGCGTTGGCCTTGAACTCCCGCGCGAGCTTCTTTTCGCGGTCGGCTTCGTCCAGCGCATAGACCGTCTTGCCGCCATGGCTGAGGCGGAAGAGGGGGGGCTGGGCGAGATAGAGGCGGCCGTCGCGCACGAGCTGGGGCATCTCGTATTGGAAGAAGGTGATGAGGAGGGCGGCGATATGGGCGCCGTCCACGTCGGCGTCGGTCATGATGATGACCTTGTCGTAGCGCAGGTCTTCGAGGTCGAAGCGCGAGCCCAAGGTGACGCCGAGCGCCTGGGCGATGTCCTGCACTTCCTGGTTTCCGGCGATCTTGTCGCGGGTGGCGGAGGCGACGTTGAGGATCTTGCCGCGCAGGGGGAGGATGGCCTGCGTCTCGCGGCGGCGCGCCTGCTTGGCGCTGCCGCCGGCCGAATCGCCCTCGACGAGAAAGATCTCCGTGCCCGTCCGGTCCTTGGCCGTGCAGTCGGCGAGCTTGCCGGGCAGGCGCAGCTTCTTCATCGCGGAGGCGCGGGAGACCTCCTTTTCCTTGCGGCGGCGCACGCGCTCATCGGCGCGGTCGATGACCCACCCCAGGAGCTTGTCGGCCTGTTTCGGATGGTCTGCGAGCCAGTGGTCGAAGGCGGGGCGGACCGCGTTGTCGGTCAGGCGCGTCGCCTCGTTGGTGGCGAGCTTGTCCTTGGTCTGACCCTGGAATTCAGGGTTGGAGACGAAGACCGAGAGAAGGGCGCCGGCCGTGCCGAGCACGTCCTCCGCCGTGATGCCCGCCGCCTTCTTCACGCCGGTCATCTCTCCGTAAGCGCGGAGCCCCCGGGTCAGCGCCTGGCGCAGGCCCTGTTCGTGCGTGCCGCCTTCGGGCGTGGGGATCGTGTTGCAATAGCTGGCAGAGAAGCCGTCCGCGACCTGACCGCCCGGCGTCTTGAGCCCGGCCTGGCCCCAGGCCACGGCCCATTCGACCGTGCCGTGCCCGCCCTCTTTCTCCACCCTTCCGCAGAAGAGGTCTTCTGTCACGGTGGGGCGCTTTTCGATGACGGAGCGCAGGTAATCCGCGAGGCCGCCCTCGAAATGGAAGACTTCCTTTTGCGGGGTCGCATCGCCCTCGGCCAGGAGGGAGGGGTCGCAGGACCAGCGGATCTCGACGCCGCCGAACAGGTACGCCTTGGACCGCGCCATGCGGTGAAGGCGTGAGGGCTTGAACCGGGCGTCCTTGCCGAAGATCTCGGCGTCGGGGTGGAAGGTGACCGTGGTGCCCCGGCGGTTCGGCGCGTCGCCGACCTTCTTGAGCTTGGAAGTCGGGAGCCCCCGCTCGAAGGTCTGGCGGTAGAGCTCCCGGTTGCGGGCGACCTCGACCGTAAGCTGATCGGACAGCGCGTTGACGACTGAGATGCCCACGCCGTGCAGGCCGCCCGAGGTCGCATAGGCCTTGTTCGAGAACTTGCCCCCCGCATGAAGCGTGGTGAGGATCACCTCGAGGGCGGACTTGGTCTTGTATTTGGGGTGCTTGTCGATCGGGATGCCGCGTCCGTTGTCGGTGACCGAGAGCGAGCCGTCGGCGTTGAGCGCGACCTCGATCCGGCTGGCATGGCCCGCCACCGCCTCGTCCATCGAGTTGTCGAGCACCTCGGCGAAGAGGTGGTGAAGCGCCCGCTCGTCCGTGCCGCCGATATACATGCCCGGCCGCTTGCGCACGGGCTCCAGCCCTTCGAGCACCTCGATGTCCTTGGCCGAGTAGGACTCGTCGAACAGGTCGGCTTTCTTGGCCGTGCGGGACATCGCGGACTCCGGGAGAACGAAGGAAGAACGGAAGGGTGTCCGGGTGTAGCCCGTTCGCGCGGTCAGGGGAAGGGCGGGGGCGCCTCCTCGCGGCGCGGCTCGGTGTTTTCCAGAGGCTCGGCCAGGCGCGGCGGGAGGCGGCTGCCGGTCTCGGCCAGCGCCGTGTCCAGGCGCCTGTAGCGGTTCCGCAGGCGGCGGATCCTGGCCGCGAAAGCGGGGCTGGTGCCAGACAGGACGATGACGCCGAGGGCGATCAGGATCAGGCCGACCGGGATCGGGCTGATCAGGAGCGGCAGGCCCGTCACGATCAGCGCGACGCCCAGGATCGGGCCGAGCAGGCGCATGGCGGAACGGTGCGCGCGAGGCGCGGCGACGGCAAGGCTGGCGGGCAGCGGTCAGGACCGCTAGATGGCGTCGATGGACGACGATACGCCTGAAACGCAGCCCGATCCCCGCAGCCCCACAGCCGCCATGCTCGTCATCGGCGACGAGCTCCTGTCCGGCCGCACGCGGGACGCCAACGCCTATCACCTGGCCCAGTGGCTCGACGCGCGCGGCGTGGCGCTGCGCGAGGTCCGCATGGTGCCCGACGAAAAGGACGCCATCATCGCCGGCGTCCGCGCCTTGAAAAGCCAGGCGGACATGCTGTTCACCTCCGGCGGGATCGGCCCGACCCATGACGACATCACCGCCGAGGCGGTGGCCGAGGCGCTGGGCGTGGACATCTCGGTGCGCGAGGACGCGCTCGGCATTCTCGAGGAATGGTATGCGGCCAAGGGCGAGGAAGTGACCGATGCGCGCCGCCGCATGGCGCGGGTGCCCGAGGGCGCGGCGCTGATCGACAACAGCGTCTCGGGCGCGCCGGGCTTCGTGGTGGAGGACGTCTTCGTCCTTGCGGGCGTGCCGGCGATCTTCTCGGCCATGCTGGACGCGGCGGACGACCGCATCGCGCGCGGGCCGCAGACCTCGGTCTACACCGTCATCGGCGAAGGCGGCGAAAGCACGGTCGCCGACGGCCTGATCGCCCTTGAAGAAGCCTTCTCCGGCCTCAAGATCGGCAGCTATCCGGGCAAGACCGGACAGGGCGGCCCCTTGTGCATCGTCTGCCGGTCCTTCGACGAGAAAGTCGCCCGCCAGGCGGCGCTGGCCGTGGAGGGGCTGTTCCGGGCCCAGGGCGTGGAGCCGGAGATCGTCGAGGGCTACGGCCCGATGCGGGACTGAGCAGGCCGAGTTTCGGTCTCGCAAAACAAGCGGTTCGGCGTTAAGCGGGCGAAAGCTATGTCCGCGGAGGCCGGGCCAAACGAGCAAAGACGGCCCGAGGGCCGAAGGAGTGAGATTGGGTGCTGCCCCTCCCCATCCACGCGAAAACGACCGCCTGAAGGCGCTGCGGAGCTATGAGGTGCTCGACACCGATCCGGAGCCGTCCTTCGATGACGTGACGCGTCTTGCAGCGCGCGTGTGCGACACGCCGATCGCGCTGGTGAGCCTGCTCGACGAGGACCGTCAGTGGTTCAAGGCGAGGCACAATCTCGATGCGCCCGAGACGCCGCGCCGTCAGGCGATCTGCGCCCATGCGATCCTCGAGAAGGAGATGCTGGTGGTGCCCGACACGCTGGCCGATCCGCGCTTCGCGGACAACGATCTGTGCTGCGGGCCGCCCCATCTGCGGTTCTATGCCGGGGCGAGGCTGGAGACCGCCGACGGGCTGCCGCTCGGCACGCTCTGCGTTCTCGACACCGAGCCGCGCGACCTGGATGCGGTCCAGCGCGATTCGCTGCGCATCCTCGCCGACCAGGTGATGCGGCAGCTCGATGACCGCCGGACGCTGAAGCGGCAGGCGGTGATGCTGCGCGAGGACGCGCACCGCGCCAAGAACGCGCTCTCGGTCACCCAGGCCCTGATGCGCATGTCGCGCCAGCACGCCGCGTCGCTCGACGAGTTCATGAACGCCTTCGAGCCGCGCCTCGCCGCCCTCGCCGACGCGCAGACGCTGACCAGCGATTCGGGCCTGGACCGCGTGTCCCTCAAGGAGCTGATCGACCGGCAGCTCCGCAGCTTCGCCGGAGACCGGGCCGAGCGGCTGGCGATATCGGGAGAAGACGCATTCCTCACCGCGAGCGCCGCGGAAGGCATGGGGCTGGCACTCCATGAGCTGGGCACGAACGCAGCCAAATACGGCGCATGGTCGGAGCCGAAAGGGCGCGTGGAAATCAGCTGGACCAATGGGCCGGAGGACGGCCTCGCATTTTCCTGGCGCGAGGTGGACGGCCCCGCGCCGGAAGAAGCGGAGGCGTTGTCGAAGGGCTTCGGCTCCCAGCTTCTCGAACGCATCGCACCGGCCATGCTCGGCGGCAAAGCGACGCTCGCCATCGAGGGAACGGGCGCCGTCTGGCAGGCGCTGATCGCCAAAGAACTCCTGGCCGAGGCCTGACGCCGGTGCTCAGCGTCCTGGATATCTTCAAGATCGGAATCGGTCCGTCCTCGTCCCACACGCTTGGGCCGATGAAGATCGGCCGCCGCTTCCTGATCGAGGCCGAGGAGGCCGGTGCGCTGGAGGGTGCCCACCGCGTCCTGGTGGATCTGTTCGGCAGCCTCGCGCTGACCGGGAAGGGACATGCCACCGACAGGGCGAGCATATTGGGCCTGATGGGCGAAGATGCCCGCACCATCGACACAGGCGCGGTCGAGGGCATGTTGGAGGCCGCGCGCCGGGAGCGCCGGCTGAACCTTCTCGGCAAGCACGAGGTGCCCTTCGATCCGGACGAGGATGTCCGCTTCATGCCGCCGGGCGACGAGCCCGTGCCCGACGCCCATCCCAACGGCATGCGGCTGAAGCTGCTCGACGAGAGCGGGAGCGTCCTGTTCGCGCAGGTCTATTATTCCGTCGGCGGCGGTTTCATCCGGCGCGAGGACGAGATGGGCGTGCCCGAGCCCGATGCCGCCGAACCCGCCCATCGCTTCTCGACGGGCGCGGAGCTGCTTGAGGTCTGCCGGCGCGAGGGCAAGCCGATCGCCGAGATCGTGCTCGAAAACGAGGACCGGCTGCGTCCGCGCGAGAAGACCCTGCGCCGGCTCGACGCGATCTGGAACGTCATGGCCGCCTGCATCTCGCGGGGCTTGAGCGAGGAGGGCCAATTGCCCGGCGGCCTCGAGGTGACGCGAAGGGCGCCGGGCCTCCACCGCCGGCTGACGGGCTCGATCCCGAACGAACGCGAAGCGCTGTTCGACTGGCTGAACATGTTCGCCATGGCCGTGAACGAGGAGAACGCCGCCGGGGGCCAGGTCGTCACGAGCCCGACCAATGGCGCGGCGGGCATCATTCCCGCCGTCATCAAGTTCTACTGCGCACAGGACGGCGTCACCGAGACGGCGAAGATCCGCACCTTCCTTCTGACGGCGGGCGGCATCGCCATGCTCTACAAGGAGAAGGCCTCGATCTCGGGCGCCGAGATGGGATGCCAGGGCGAGGTCGGCGTCGCCTGCTCCATGGCGGCGGCGGGCCTCGCCGCGGTCTGGGGCGGCAGTCCCGAACAGGTCGAGCATGCCGCCGAGATCGGCATGGAGCACAATCTCGGCCTGACCTGCGATCCCGTGGGCGGCCTCGTCCAGATCCCCTGCATCGAGCGCAATGCCATCGGCGCGGTGAAGGCCGTCAATGCCGCGCGCCTCGCCTTGCAGGGGGAGGGCGCCCACAAGGTCAGCCTCGACCAGGTGATCGAGACCATGCGCCAGACCGGCATGGACATGAACTCGAAGTACAAGGAAACGAGCGAGGGCGGCCTGGCTGTCAATGTGGTCGCGTGCTGACTTTTTCCGGTTTCGAAGGAAACTTCCCTCAGCCATTCCCGTTCGTGTCAGCACCCGCTTTGGAGATACGTGTTTTGCCGCCTTGTGAAATCCTGATCGTCGAGGATGAGCCGATGACGGCGATGCTGCTGTCCAAGGAGGTGAAGGCGCGCGGACACGAAGTGCGCGGACCGTTCCGCGATCCGGTCAAGGCCTGCGACGCCATACGCGAGCACGAGCCGGATGCCGCCCTTCTCGACGTGTCGCTCGAGAACGGCGCGAACAGCGAGACCGTGGCGCGCCTCCTGAACGACAGCGGCATCCCGTTCGCCTTCGTGACGGGCTACGGCCCCGAGACGGCGGGAATCGTGCGCTGCTACCCCGACAGCCTCGTCATTCCCAAACCCGTCAGCGAAGAGACGCTCGCGATGATCCTGCACGAGCTCCTGCCGCCGAAGGCCGCTGCCATCGGCTGCTGAAGGCTCGCGCTGGCCGCCTCAGTCGAGGCAGTCGCCGAGAAAATCGTCCACCGCCGCGAGGAAGGTCATCCGGTTGTCGCCGACATCGAGCTGATGGCTTCCCTTGGGCAGGGCGAGCCAGCGATGCGGCACATCGGCCCGTTCGAGCGCGCGCCGCATGTCCTCGCCCTGATCGAAGCTCACGACGCGGTCATCCTCGCCGTGGACGAGCAGGATCGGCACCTCGATCGCATCGGCCTGCATCGCGGGCGAGTTCTCCCGCAGCATGCGCCGGTCGGACCACAGCCTGCCGATATGCCGCGTGCGGTAGCGGCCGCCGACATATCTGTTCTCGTCCCGCACGAGCGCCGGCAGGTTGCTCACCGCGTTATAGGCGACGGCGCAGGAAAAGAGCTCCGGCGTCTTCACCGTCCCCATCAGGGCGGCATAGCCCCCATAGGACCCGCCCATGATGGCGAGGCGCTCGGGATCGGCATGGCCTTGCTCGACCAGCCAGGCGGCGCCATCCGTGATGTCGTCCTGCATGGCCTGTCCCCATTGCCGCTCGCCTGCGGCGCGGAACGCCTCGCCATAGCCGTCCGAGCCGCGGAAGTTCATCTGCAGGACGCCATAGCCGCGCGCGGCGAGGAACTGCGTCCGCCAGTCGAACTGGGCAAAGCTGCGCGCGGTCGGCCCGCCATGCGGCATGACGACGAAGGGAAGGTTTTCCGCGTCTTCGAGCGACAGGCCCGGCGGCAGGGTGACATAGGCCGGGATGGAAAGGCCGTCGCGCGCCTCGTAGTCGACCCTGAAGACATCGCCCATGGCCCGGCCCGCGAGGGCGGGATATTGCAGGGGCAGCGCGATGACGCGCCGGGCCTCGATATCGAAGATGTAGTAGCCGCCCGGCTCATTCGTGCCGTCGATGAAGAGCACGGCGTGCGTCTGCTCGGGGTTGAGGCTCTTCAGCGTGACCGACTTGCCTTCGAAGGTCCGGTTCATGTCCTCGAGCACCTCGCGAACGAAGTTCTCGCCGAACCAGTGAATGTCGCCCTCGTCGTCGGCATAGGTCACGCCGAGCGCCTCGCCGGTGCCGCGTTGCTGGATCACCGAATAGACGTCCGAAACGGGGCTGTGGAACAGCTGCTTCTCGAAGCGGTCCGCGTCGACGTCGTAGAGGTAGAGCGCCTCGGTCTCGGTCTCGTGGGTCGAGGCGACGAAGGCCTTGCCCGGCGTTCGCGGGAAACCGAGGACCCGGAAGACGGGCTTGTCCTCGCCCACGCGCTCCGTGCGGTCCTGCCAGTCGCCGCGCGAGTCGAGCATGCGCAGGCGCGGCTCCTTCTCTCCGGCGAGGCCCCAATGCTCGTTGCCAAGGCCCCAGCCCGACCGGATCTCGCCCGTCTCGTCGGCCTGCCAGTCATAGATGTCCGACCGGCCCCTGTGCACGCGCTCGTGGCGGCGGGTCTTGTCGACGTCGACCTTATAGACATGGGTGGTCCCCTCCTTCCAGTACTGGACGAGAAGGCTGCCGGGGTCCTGCCGCGTCAGCGAGACGATGTCGGTCTGGATCTGAACGGGAATGCCCGCCTCGTCGATCGTCGAGCCGATCTGGCGTCGCCGCTCGGTCTTGAACAGGGGAATGATCTCGCCCGTGTTCACGTCGAGGGACATCAGGCGCGTCTCGACCGTGTCGGTCCGGTAGCGTTCGGCGTTGAAGCGCAGGGAGAAGACGATGCGGTCGTCGCGCATCCAGATCGGATCGCTGACCCTGAACTTCTCGCTCTGCCGCACCTCGAAGACGATCTGCATCGCGTCCTGCGCGCCGCCGCCGCCGAAGACGACGAAGCTGTATTCCTCGTCCCTGTCGCCCCTGTAGAGGGCGGCGACGCGCTCGCCGCTCGGGGAGACCGAGACATCCTGCAGCGTCGGCATGCGGCCGAAGGCTTCGACATCGGTTTCGGCCGCCGCAGAAGCGGCGGCGAGCGCGAGCAGCCCCGCGCCGAGGTAAGCGATGATCACGGCAAAGCCCCTTTTCTTCGCCCGCGCCTGCCATGCGAGCGATTCCCGGGGAGGAGCCTACCGCGCCATTTCCTAACGCAACAATGCCCGCTTGCGCCGCTCTTGAGGGATCGCTTCAATGATGCCGCGCGGACGTGGTGGAATCGGTAGACACACCGGACTTAAAATCCGTCGGCCCCAGGCCATGCGGGTTCGAGTCCCGCCGTCCGCACCATATTGCAGTGCGCTACCGCCTTCGGCTGCTTGAGCGCGGTCTCTTCAGTGGCGCTACCGCCTCCGGCTGCTTGAGCGCGGTCTCTTCAGCGGCGCTACCGCCTTCGGCTGCTTGAGCGCGGGGGTGTTGCCGAATTCCCGCCCAGGCCGGAATTCGGGGCAAAAGTGTCCCTGGCGTCCCGCCATGTAACAACTCGCTGCCCTTCGTGCGCTTCACCCGCAGTCGTGGAACTGTTACATCACCCCTTTCGGCGGGCGGGTGTTCCGTCTTTGGAGGGCGCACGTTGCGAGCGACACCGACACGAACGCCCTCTCAGGGCGGTGCAAGCACAGGATGACGGCGCAGGAGATGCGCTCGGGCCCTCTGGCGCTGACCGGCGCCACGGGCCTCGTCGGCCGTGCGGTGCTGGGCGCCGCGCGCAGGCCTGTCCGTGCGCTCTATCGCAGCCGGCCGGGTGGCAGCGGCGCGGAATGGGTGCGGGGCGATCTGGGCGATGAGCGCTCTCTCGAAGCGCTGTGCGAAGGCGCGGAGGTGCTGGTGCATGCCGCCGGGCTGACAGCGGCGCGCAGGCCGGCGGATTTCCACGCCGTCAATGTCGTGGGCGCGGCCAGGATGGCGGCCGCGGCCCGCAAGGCAGGCGTCCGCCGCCTCGTCCTGATCTCCTCGCAGGCGGCCCGCGAGCCGCATCTGTCGCCCTATGCGATGTCCAAGCGGCTCGGCGAGACGGCCTTCCGCCGGGCGGCGGGCGACGCCGAGGTCTGCGTCATCCGGCCGCCTGCGGTGTTCGGTCCCGGCGACGAGGCGACGGCCCCGATCATGAACGCGATCCGCCAGGGCGCGCTGCCCGTGCCCGGCGGGCGGAACTGGCGCGACCGGCGCTTCGCCGCCGTCACCGCGGAGGATCTCGCCGAGGACATCCTGCGCGTCGCGGAGAGCGGCGGGCCGGGGCCTGTCGAACCGTCGAGCTTTCCCAGGCTCTCCTGGTCCGACCTGTCCGAAGCGGCCGCGGCCGCGGGCTATCCGGTCCGGCTGGTGCCGCTGCCGCCGGTTCTGCTACGCCTTGCGGGGAGTTTGGCGGACGGCTTCGGGCGAATCGCCGGTAAGACTTCCGTATTCGGCCGCGGAAAGGCCGAGGAAATGTTGCACGCCGACTGGAGCGCGGATGGCGGCCCGATCGGCGAGGGAACCCTCGCCGAGGCCCTGAGACCGCTGCTCGGGCCGGCGAGACGAGGACGTAACGAAGCGGGCGCCGAGCGCGCCGCACCGATCAAGGAACGCGCGGCGAGAGCCGTCACGGGGCATTCATCATGAGCATCTTCGACAAATACGAGGCGTTCCAGCAGCGCTACCAGATGGCCGAGATGATGCCGAAGAACCCGCTCGGCATGCGGTTCGACGAGATCCTGACCCCGACGCGCGCGCGGGTCGGCGAGCGCGAGGTGATCCTCGCGGGCACGAACAACTATCTCGGCCTGACCTTCGACGAAGAAGCCAAGGCCGCGGCCAAGGCCGCCATCGACAAGCACGGCACCGGCACGACCGGCAGCCGCATGGCGAACGGCTCCTATGCCGAGCACCAGGATCTCGAACAGGAGATCGCGGACTGGCTGGGCATGGAGAACGCGGTCGTCTTCACGACCGGCTACCAGACCAATCTCGCCGCCATCGGCACGCTGGCAGGCCCCCATGACCTGATCCTGATCGATCAGGACAGCCACGCCTCGATCTATGACGCCTGCCGCATGTCGGACGCCAAGATGGTGCGCTTCAAGCACAACCGGCCCGACGACCTCGACCAGAAGCTGCAAAAGCACCTGCCCGAGACCAAGGGTGCGGCGCTGGTCGTGGTGGAAGGCCTCTACTCCATGTTCGGAGACATCGCGCCGCTTCACGAATTCGCCGAGGTCTGCCAGCGCCACGGCGCCTATTTCTTCGTCGACGAGGCCCATTCCGTCGGCGTCTACGGCGAGGAGGGCCGCGGCGTCGCGGCGATGCAGGGTGTTCTCGACAAGGTCGATTTCTTCTCGGGCACCTTCTCGAAATCGCTCGCCTCGGTCGGCGGCTTCTGCGCCACGCGCCATCCCGAATTCGACCGGGTCCGCGGCCTGATGCGCCCCTACACCTTCACCGCTTCCGCGGCGCCCGGCACGATCGCGGGCACCTCGGTCACGCTGCGCAAGCTGCGCGAGGGCGAGGCGCTGCGCGAGAACCTTTGGGAACGAGCGCGGCAGCTGCATGGCGGGCTGACCGAGCTCGGTTTCGAGCTCTGCGCGGATCCGAGCCCCATCATCGCCGTGCGGCGCGGCAGCGACCTCGAGACGGTCATGGGCTGGCAACAGCTCATGGAGGCGGGGGTCTATGTGAACCTCGCCGTCCCGCCGGCGACGCCGAAGGGCGCATGCCTCCTGCGCCTCAGCCTGTCGGCGGCGCATACGGAGGAAGAGGTCTCGACGATCCTCGACGCCTTCGCCCAGCTCGCCAAGAACGGCGCCGTGGCGGTGGCTGCGGAATAGTTCAGCGCAGGGCGCCCGAGCGCAGGACCTTCCAGAGCAGGACGGGCGACCAGAGAACGGGATGCCGCCGCTGCGACGGCGTCACCTCGACGCGGACGCCCGAATGGCTCTCCAGCTTGTGGAGCGCGTAGTCGACGCCGCCTTCGAAGGTGAAGGCGGCCTTCAGCACCCTGACCACCGTCGCGGGCTTGCCGAGAATGCGCCGCCTGCGCCAGCGATCGGGGCGAGGCCGCTGCGGCAGGCTGTGCAGGCCCTCCGCATCCGGCGGACCGTAAAGCGCGTCCATCAGGGCACGGTAGCGCTGGCGGTCATGCGCGACGATGCCGGCGGCGCGGCCCTCCGCATCCTCTGCCCGCAGCTCGGTGCGGTAGGACGCGGCGAGGGCGCGGGTCCAGAATTCCTCCGCGCCGACCCTGCGCGGCGACAGGACCTCCGCCTCCTGCGCGAAGGTGCGGACGCAGGCGGCGAGCCCCTCGAAGATGCGCCGCTCCGCCGCCTCGCCCTCGGGGCGCAGCACGCCCGTCGCCTGCGCGAAGCGCCCCCACACGCCCGAGGAGAAGCCGCGGCGGGCCCGCCGTTCGAATTCGGGCAGGGAGAGGATCGAATATTTCGACCGCAGCGGACGCCCGTCCGGCCCCTCGGCCGCGAGGTAATAGACGTTCGGCGGGACCAGGCGGTTGAGCACGGCCCTCATGCTCCGTCCGTGCACCGCGCGGTAGCTGCGCACCAGGACATAGAGGTCGAGCATCTTTTCGGGATCGTCCGCCTCGCGCAGTCCCGAGCCATAGAAGAGGAAACCGGAGATGCTGCCTTCCGGATGGCGCGCGCGGACGAGATCGGTCAGCGCCAGGACACGGGGGTTCGGCGGCGTCTGGAAGCGGCGGACGATATCGAGAACGGGATCGGTCACGGTATGAGAACCTCGAGCGCCGCGGGCGCCGTGATGGTGAGGGGGCCTTCGACCTCGATCCTTTCGCCGTCCAGCACCACGGGCGCGGGCGTATCGATGACGAGGCGCGAGACGTTCCGGCTGACATAGCCGTTGCGGTCGGCATGGATGGGCGTCCGGCCGAGCCAGACCTGCGCCAGGCTGCGGCGCAGGTGCCGGCTGTGGCCGCGGGCGATCGTGGCGCGGACCGCGCCGTCCCCTTCGCCCCAGAACGGATCGAGCCCCACCATCAGCTCGGGCAGGGAGGTGACGAGCGCGAAGCGGTGGTCGGGGAACACCTCCTCTTCGTCCAGCAGGATGCGGGCGGGCGAGGGCGCGGTGATCGCTTCGCGGCGCGCGCCGTTCATCATCGCGCCCGCCATGGCGCCGAGGACCGCGACGGCCCCCTCGGCGCCCTTGGAATGGATCGCCTCGCGCGCATAGTCGATGCCGCGCGGCACGGCGCCCGTGGACAGGAAGAAGCCGTAAAGGTCCCCGTCCCCGTTTTCGATCCTGAGCACGGGCAGGGTCAGAACGTTGCCGCCGCGCTCGATCAGGCGGCGGAGAACGCCCCTGTCCCGCGGGGCGCCGCCGATGCGGGCGACGAGGTCTGTCATGCCGCCGGGCACGAGAAGGCAGCGCGGGAGAGGCTTGCCCTGCCGCAGGAGGGCGGTGACCGCCGCCTGGACCGTGCCGTCGCCGCCCTCGATGACGAGAAGGTCCGGCGCCAGCTCCGTGAGCTGTTCGCCCAGCCGCGCGAAATCGGGCTCGGCCCGCGTGATCCCGGGCAGGTCGAGCTGCGACAAAACGCTGCCGCGGCGGGCCACGCTGTGGCTCGCCGGATTGATCAGGAAAACGGTGGTCAGCGCGTCCGCTCCCGCCCCAGATTGAGATAGACGCCCAAGAGCGCGAACAGGCCGATCGGGAAGCCCACGGCCCATGCCGGGCGGCTGGCCCCGGCCTCCGCGAAGGAGATCATCACGCCGTCGAAGATCAGATAGCCGAAGCCGAGCGCGAGGCAGCCGATCATGGCGAGGTCGCCGTTGGAGCCGCGGCCGAGCCGCTGCATCAGCGGCACGCAGCACATGACGAGGACGAGCCCCGCGAGGGGCCGCGTCAGCCGGTGATAGTACCACGCGTCATAAGCGAAGCTCGGCCGGCTGCCCGAGCCGCGCAGCGAGCGGAGGTCCCGCATGTCGGCGAGCGACAGGTCGCGCGGCTCGGAGATGAGGCGGTCGAGCGCATCGGGAGTGACATCGGAGCGCCAGCGCGGCGCAGGCTCGGGCGCCCCGGGCGTCAGGCCGACCACCTCCGTGCCATCGAGCGTCCAGCCCCCGTCCTCGGACCAGTGCGCGGCCTCGGCATAGGTCACGGCGGCCATGCCGCCCGCGCTGCCGATGTCGTAGATCTCGATCTCGCCGAAACTGTCGGGCCCCTCGCGCTCCGCGATGCGGACGATGCGGCCCTCGTCGGACAGCCAGAGCGGCATGTCCTGGGACAGGCGGTCGAGGACATAGCCCGGCGCGCCCCAGCTTTGCAGCGCCCGCACTGCGGGCGGCATCAGCGCGTCCACGATGAGCAGCGAGAAGAGGCCGAGCAGAAGGGTGACCGGCGTCAGGAGCAGGACCTGCGCGGTCGAGGACAGGCCGGCCGCCGTCAGCGCGACGATCTCGCGCCGCCGCACGAGCGAGACATAGGTCAGCACGACGGCGAGGAGGATGGTGATCAGCAGGACCCGGTCGAAGATGATCGGCAGGCGCTGGAAGAGGTATTCGGTCGCCCCGCCCGCGCCGAGTTCGGCCGCGCGATCCGCGATGTCCGAAGCGTTGGCGAGCGAATCGAGCAGGCCGATCAGCGTCACCGCGGCGATGGCCGACATCAGCCAGCGGCTGGCCATCATCCCGCTCAGATAGAGGGCGAAGCGCATGCGGGACATCGGCTCAGATGCTCTGCGGCGCCAGCAATCCGCGGCGCAGGCGCGGCAGCTTGGGCAGGGAGGGCAGCGCCTCCATCGGCGGCGGCGCGGCGGTGAAGGCCGAGCGGTAGAAGAGGGCGCCGCTGACGAGGACGGTCACCGCGACGGCGGGCCAGACGCCCACCCAACCGGGAATGTCGCCCGACGCGGCAGAGCCTTCTCCGGATTCGAGCGCCTTTTGCAGGACGACGAGGAAGAGAAGCCCGACGAAGACGCCGCCGGAGCGCTGGGACCGGTTGAAGGTCATGCCGAGCGGAATGGCGAGGAAGGGAAAGGCGAGAAGCACGCTGGCCCGTCCGAGGCGCATATGCAGCGATGCGGCGGCGGCGTTGCGGAAGTCCTCGGGCAGGTCCTCGTTTCCGGCGGCGGCGAAGAGTTCGCCCAGGGTCAGCTCGCGCTCGTCCTCGCCGCGCTCGCGATAGGCGGCGATCTCTTCTGCGCCGGCCACGGCCAGCGTGTCGAAGGCGACGCTCGCTTCGGGGCGGCGCTCGGGCGTGATGACATAGGAGGACCCGCCGCGCAGGATCAGGCTCGGGACCCGCGTCGCGGGATCGACGCGCAAGACGCCGCCGGGCGCCATGGCAATGCGGGTCGTGCCGTCCTCGCGCCGCTCATGGATGAAGATGCCGGTGACGCCGCCCGTGTCGCCGAGTTCGTCCTGGGTCCAGAAGGTGCTGTCGCCCACGCGCACGAACTTGCCTTCGCGGAACGCTCCGGTGAAGGTCTGCTGCTTGGCGAGGTGCACGGCCTCCCGATAGCCGTAGCGGCTGTGCGGCTGGAGGTAGCCTTCGACGAAGACGACCAGCGCCGCCATCAGGACGGCGAGGATGAAGAAGGGCCGCGCGATCCGGGTCAGCGGCACGCCGGAGGCCAGCATGGCCGTCAGCTCCTCTCCGCGGTTGAAGCGGTCGATGGTGATGATCGTGCCGAGCATCAGCGCCGCCGGGATGGCGAGGCCGAGATAATGGGGGATCAGGTTGAGCACCATGCGCAGCGCGTCGGAGGCGGGATTGGAACTCAAGGAGACGACCTCGAGGATGCGCAGCATGCGCTCGAGCATGAGCACCGAGAGCGCCAGGAGGACAAGCCCGCCCACGACGATCACAGCGTTACGAAAAACATATCGGTCGAGGAGGCTCATCCGGCTTATGTTCACGGACCTTCGGGCAATGTCAGGGGCGGTTATGAAGAGAAAAGCGCTTTGGGGGAAGGGTGCCCTGTTCGGACTTCTGGCCGCGCTTTGCGGCCAGGCGGCGGCGCAGGAGCTGGATATCCGCGAATACGAGGCGCCGGACGCCTGCGATGCGGACAAGCCGCAGCTGCGGGTGACCGTGCGGGGCCTCGATGAATCGGGCGGCATCCTGGCGATCGAGCTCTATCGCAATGACGAGGACGGCTTTCTGAAGAAGAAGGCGCGGCTGCGCCGCGTGCGCGTGCCGGCGGACGTGTTCGAGGAGGGATATGGCAGCCAGACCATCTGCATGGATGCGCCGCCGCCGGGCCTTTACGCCATGGCGTCCTATCACGACCAGGACGGCGACCGGGATCTCGACAAGCGCTGGAACATGATGCCGAAGGAGCCCTTCGCCCTGTCCAACAACCCCAAGCTGAAATGGGGGTTCCCCCCGATCGGGCCGAGCCTCTTCCCCGTCTCGAAGCACGGCGCCGTCGTGACGCTGGTGCTGATGGAGGCGCGCTGAGCGCCGCTTGGAACGCTTCGCGGGCGCGGCCGGGCGATGTCACAGTCTTGAATAGGGTGTGACACGCATGCACTGGTGGGGGGCGGCCAACGGGGCCATATCTCCTCCCTCGCACGATCCGGAGATTCGCATGTTCGCCCGTCGCTGGAAGGAACAGAACTACCTTCTCGACCGCATGGACCTGAAGGCGCTGAACCGCGCCTATGCCACCTATCCGGGGGTCTGGGTCTATGGCGCGCTGGTCGTGCTCTGCACCGCCGCCGCCTTCGCGGTGGGCACGAGCCCGCTCGGCGGGATCGGCAGCGTCCTGGCGGTCATCGCGCTCTACCCGCTCTTCTGGTACGGGCTGCACCGCTTCGTGCTGCATTCGCGGCTGCTCTACCGCTTCGAGAAGACCTCGGCTCTGTGGAAGCGCATCCATTACGATCATCACCGGCGCCCCAACGACCTGTCGGTCCTGTTCGGCAGCCTCGTGAACACGCTGCCGACGATCGGCGTGTTGTGCGGGGTGACCGGTTACCTGATCGCGGGCTGGGGCGGCTGCCTCTTCGCGGTGGCGACGGGCCTCGTGATGACGATGGTCTACGAATACGTGCACTGCATCCAGCACCTTGGCTACCTGCCGGACTCCGAGCGCCTGCGCCGGATGAAGCGGCTGCACCTCCTGCACCACTTCCACAACGAAGAGGGCAATTACGGCATCACCGACTTCTGGCCGGACCGCGTGCTCGGCAGTTTCTATGGCGAAGGCGGGCGGCAGAAGCCGCGCAGCGCGACGGTGAGGAATCTCGGCTATACCGCCGAGGTCGCGAAGCGCTATCCGTGGGTGGCGCAGCTGTCGGGCGACGGCACGGACGTTCCCAAGGGGCGCCCGCGTCCCGAGACAGCCGAGGTCTAGATGCCGCTCGATCTGGGGGAGATCGCGGACGTCGCCGTCCGCCGCGTGCGCACGGCCGCCGAGAAGGCGGCCTTTCTGTCCCTGCCTTACGACCTCTATGCGGGCGACGAGGCCTGGCGGCCGCCGCTGCGCTTCGAGCGCAAGGACCATCTGGAGCGCCACCTGAGGGGCGAGGAGCCGACCGAGGAGATCGCGCTCTTCCTCGCCTATGAGGGCGAGCGGCCCGTCGGGCGCATCGCCGCCTTCCTGAACCGTGCGCATCTCGACCGCTATGAGGACGGCGCGGGCCATTTCGGCATGCTCGCCGCCCAGGACGAGGCCCCGCGCATCGTCTGGGCGCTCCTGCGCGCAGCCGAGGAGCACCTTAGCGAACTGGGCATGCGCAAGATCGTCGGCCCCTACGACTTCTCGGTGAACGAGGAGATCGGCCTGCCGACGAGCGGGTTCGACACGCCGCCCATGCTGATGATGCCCTATGCCCGCCCCGGCCTCGCCCCGGCGGTGGAATCGGCGGGCTATGCCAAGGCGATGGACCTCTACGCCTATGCCGTGGATCTCGACGCGCATTATCCGCGCCCGCCGGTCGTCCAGCGGCTCCAGCGCCAGGTGCGGGACGATCCGAGCCTATCCATGCGGCCGATGGATCCGAAACGCTTCGCCGAAGAGGTCCGCACCGGCATGGCCATCTTCAACGATGCCTGGTCGAACAATTGGGGCTTCCTGCCGTTTTCGGACGAGCAGGTCGACCACATGGCGAAATCGCTCAAGCCGCTGCTCGATCCGGACAGCTTCTGGATCGGGGAGAAGGACGGCGAGGCGGTGGCCTTCGTCGTCATGGTGCCCAATGTGAACGAGGCGGCGCGCGATCTGGACGGGCGCATCCTGCCGACCGGCTGGGCGAAGCTCCTCTGGCGGCTCAAGCGGCGCAAGGTCACGACCGCGCGCATGATGCTGATGGGCACCCGCCGCGACATGCAGAAATCGCGCGCGGGCGTGGCGCTGGTCTGCTCGCTCTTCGAGGAAGCCTTCGCGGCGGGCCGCAAGAAGGGCCTCAAGACCTGCGAGATGTCCTGGGTTCTCGAGACCAATGCCGACGTCCAGCGCCTGATCGCGCTGTCGGGGGCCGAGCGCTACAAGACCTACCGGATGGTGTCGAAGGACCTTTGAGCGTGACGGCTGCGGGAACCATGACGGCGGCACTCGTGCTCGCCGGGCGGCGGAATGAGCAGGATCCGCTGCTCGAGCGGCATCCCGGCCTGCCGTCGAAGGCGCTGCTGCCCGTCGCGGGCGAGCCGATGGTGCGCCGCGTGCTGGCGGCGCTCGGCGAGCGGCCGGTCTGGATCAGCGGGCTGAGCGCGGAGGAGGCGGGAGCGGATATCCGCTCCGCGCCGCCCGCCCCCGGTCCGGCCGGTGCCGTGCTCGCGGCGGTCGAGGCGGGGGCGCCCCTGCCGCTGCTCGTGACCACGGCCGATCATGCGCTGCTCGATGCGGAGATGGTGGCGGAGTTCGAGGACAAGGCGCGGGCGAGCGGCGCCGACCTCTGCGTCGGCCTCGCCGAGCGCAGCGTCATCGAAGCGCGCTTCCCGCAGACCAGGCGCACCTATCTCCGCTTCGCCGATGCGCGGGTGTCGGGCTGCAACCTCTTCTATGTCGGCAATGAGAAGGGCCTCGAAGGCGTGCGCTTCTGGCAGCGCGCCGAGCGGGACCGCAAGAAGCCCTGGCGCCTCGCCCGCAGGATCGGGCCCTCCGTCCTCCTGCGCTATGTTGCGGGCCGGCTGACGCTGGACGGGCTGTTCGCCCACGCGTCGCACCGCCTGAACGCCAGCATCCGCCCGGTCCTGATGTCGCGCGCCGAGGCGGCGGTGGACGTCGACAAGCCGTCCGACCTCGACCTCGTCGAGGCGGTGCTCGGAGGGCGGGCATGAGCCGCGCGAGCACGGTCGGGGCGCGCCTGCGCAAGAACACCTCGCTGATGGTGACGGGCAAGCTGACGGGCGCGGCCCTGTCGGTCGGCGCGCTGGCCGTGGCGACGAATGCGCTGACGGCGACGGAGTTCGGCACGCTGGTCCTGCTGCACGCGCTCGTCCTCTTCTTCACGGAGGTCGCGACCTTCGAGGCGTGGCTCGCCGTGGTGCGCTACGGGGCGGACCGGCTGGAGCGCCAGGACCTGCCCGGCTTCGGCCGGGTCGTGCGCTTCGGCGTCGCTCTCGACATCATCTCCGCGCTGCTCGCCTTTCTTCTTTCCGTGGCCGTCGTCCTGATCGCGCGGCGGTGGTTCGAGCCGCTGGCGCAGCTGCCGATCGCGCTCGTCCTCGGCTATCTCTCCTTGATCCTCTTCAAGCAGGTCTCGACCAGCCAGGGCATTCTGCGCCTGTTCGACCATTTCGGGCGCCTTGCCGCGCTCGCGCTGGTCATTCCGGGCATCAGGCTCGCGGGAGGCCTTCTGGTCGCGAAGATGGGATGGGGCTTCACCGGCTTCCTGATCGTCTTCTTCGCCGCCTCATGGCTGTTCTACGTCGTCCAGCCGCTCATGGCCTGGCATGCCCTCGGCGTGCGGGAGCTGCGCCATGTCGTGCGCGGGCCGCTGACCGTGAAGGCGCCGGAGCGCGATGCCTGGCGCTTCGTCACCCTCGCCAATCTTGAAACGGGGCTCGCCGTCGGCACGACGCAGCTGCCGCTCCTGCTTGCCGGCGCCACGCTCGGCGCGGCCTCGACCGGCGTCTTCAAGGTCGCCCAGGAAATGGCATCCGTCCTGGTCAAGGGCACCAAGCTCGTCGACCGGGTCGTCTATCCCGAATTCGCGGCGCTGATCGCGCGGGGCGAGGGGGGCGAGGTCATCGGCCTGACCCTCAAGACGAGCGCCGCGCTCCTCGTCACCGGCCTGGCGCTCGCCGGCCTGTTCTGGCTCGTCGGGCCCGAACCGCTCGGCGCTCTGTTCGGCGAGCGCTATGCGCAGGCGGCGGGCGTCGCCGCGATCCTGCTGCTGGCCGCGGCGCTGGCAGGCGCGGTCGCGCCGCTTTTTCCCGCCTTCTACGCCACGGGGCACCCGAACAAGCCGCTCTGGGGCCGGGCTGCCGCCGTCAGCGCCCTGGTGATCAGCTTCTGGCCGCTGACCGCGGCCTTCGGCATTCACGGGGCGGCGGGCGCGGTCCTGTGCGGCAGCGTCGTCCTGATCGCCGCCTCCATCGCGCTCGCCGTCCGTCACCCCTGGCACGAGGCCGCCTCTCAGCCCTGCGCGGGCCAGGCCGATCTCAGCGCGTCGCGAACGGCCGGGGCGATGTCGCCGACCGAGGCCGAGAGGTCGGGCTTCCCCGGCCAGCCCGCATCGGGTCTTTCCGTTCCCTCGAAGCTCGGCGCGCCCTCATATCGGGGGAGGGCGTGATAATGGACGTGCGGGTCGACCATCATCAGCATCAGATAGTTCATCTTGTCGGGCGCGAAGCTGCCGCGCAGCGCGGCTTCGAGATCGCGCACGACGCGTGCGAATTCGGCGAAGGCCGCGTCCGGCAGATCGGCATAGGCGGTCACGTCCGCATGGGCGACCAAAACCGCCGCGCCGAGCGTGGCCTGCTTGGGCCGGCACAGGACCGACCAGTGATCATAGGCCGCGATCAGGCTTTCGTCGCCGCCGAACTTCTCATAGGTGGCGTGATGCTTCATTGGGGCCCCTTTCTTCCGGGCGAGAACATAGAGTGACAGCAATGGGCGAACACAAGGGGCAGGTGCGCCTCGTCGGCGGTCTGCCGCTCACGCTTTACGGGCTGCCGCTCGAGGAATGGCAGGCGCGCGCCTGGGCGCGGGCCGGATTGCCCGATGGCGGCACGGTGATCGCCGACCGCAACTGGGTCGTCTCGACGGCCGTGATGAGCGCCCTCGTCAAGACGCCGGGCGCGGCGCTGGTCGAAAGAACCGCGAGCGGGGAGCGGCGTCTCGTCGCGGCCCATGCGCGCGACGAGAGCGAGCTGTCCGTCGCGAAGGCGCAGCTGGCCGAGGTCGAGGCCGACGAGGAGGCGCTGCTCGCCGCCGGCTACAGGGTCGATGACGCGGACGGCCTCGCCGGGCGCTACAACCACATGCTGCGCAAGCGCGAGGCGCCCTACGCCCTCGATCTTCTGAGCTGCCCGCAAGGCGTGGTCGAAAAGCGGCTCTTCGCGAGCGCCTATAAGGGGGTGACGGACTTCGTCACGAAATATGCGTGGCCGCTGCCGGCGCGGGCCGCGACCAAGTGGTGCGCCGAGCGCAAGATCAGCCCGAACGCGGTGACCACGGCGAGCCTCGTCCTGACGCTTCTGGCCTTCTGGTTCTTCTGGGAAGGGCAGTGGGCGGCGGGCCTGATCGCCGGCTGGGGCATGACCTTCCTCGATACCGTCGACGGCAAGCTCGCGCGGACCACGATGACGAGTTCGAGCTGGGGCAATGCCTTCGATCACGGCATCGACCTCATCCATCCACCCTTCTGGTACTGGGCCTGGTATCACGGCATCACCGGCGGCGGGCCCGCGCCGGAATGGCTGACCCTGTCCTTGTGGATCGTGCTCGGCGGCTATGTCCTCGGCCGCGCCATCGAGGGCCTCTTCATGCAGCAGCATGGCTTCCACATCCATGTCTGGCGGCCGGCGGACAGCTTCATGCGCGAGATCACGGCGCGCCGGAATCCGAACATGTTCCTCTTCATGGTGCTGACGCTGTTCGGCGCGCCCGCGCTCGGTCTCGCCGCAGTGGCGATCTGGACGGTCGTCTGCACGCTCTTCCATGCGGTCCGCCTTCTCGAGGCGATGGGCCGGCAGCAGACATCCTGGCTGGAGGCGACATGACCAAGCTCGCCGTCTTCGACGTCGACAAGACGATCACTCTCTTTCCGACCTGGCGGCAATTCCTGCTGCTGGCGACCGATGAGCGCCGGCACCGGCGCATGCGGCTCGCCGGCGCGATGGGCCTGGCCGGAATCGCCTATGCGACCGGGCGCGGCACGCGGACCGGCGTCAAGGAGGCGGCGCTTCGCTCGGTGCTGGCGGGCCGCACGCGCGAGGACCTCGAGGCGCTGGCGGAGCGCTTCGTGAACGATCTGCTCGAAAGCGGCCTGCGCCCCAATGCGCGCCGCGTCATCGAGCAGCACAAGGCCGCGGGCGAAGAGGTCGTCGTCGCCACCGCCGCGGTCGATCTGATCATCGACCCGCTCTGCGAGGCGCTCGGCATCGAGACCAAGCTCTGCACGCCCATGGCGTGGGAGGACGGCGTCCTGCAGGACCGTTTCGCAGGGCCGAACTGCTATGCGGAGGAAAAGGAGCGCCAGGTGAGGAAGCTGGTCGAGGAGCGGGACGGCGAGCTGGTCGCGTTCTATTCCGACCACATCAGCGATCTGGGCCTTCTCAAGCTGGCGCGGCGCGGCGTGGCGGTGAACCCGTCCCCGGCGCTGCTCGCGGCGGCAGAGGCCAATGGCGTGGATGTGGAGGACTGGAACCAATGAGAGCGATCATCCTGAGCGCCGGACGCGGCTCGCGCCTCCTCCCCCTGACCGCGGCGCGCCCCAAATGCCTGCTCGAGGTCGGCGGCGTCTCCGTCGTCCGGCACCAGATCCGGGCGCTGGCGCGCGGCGGGATCGACGACATCACCGTGGTCACCGGCTTCCTGCCCCATGCGGTGGAGGAGGATGTGCGCGCCCACGGCACGGATGCGACCGTGCGCTGCCGCTTCAACCCGTTCTACCAGATCGCGGACAACCTCGCCTCGTGCTGGATGGTGCGCGACCGGATGAGCGAGGATTTCATTCTCCTCAACGGTGATACGCTGTTCGAGGACGCGCTGCTCGAAGACGTCCTCGCAGCCCCGCCCGCGGCTGTCTCCGTCACCATCGACAAGAAGGGCGAGTACGACGAGGACGACATGAAGGTGACGCTGCGCGGCACCGAACTCGTCGGGATCGGCAAGACGCTCGGGCACAGCGCGACGGATGGCGAGTCGATCGGCATGCTGCGCTTCATGGGCGACGGGCCGCGCGTCTTCACCGACAAGCTCGAAGCGATGATGCGCACCCCCGAGGGCGTGCGCTCATGGTTCCTCAAGGCGATCGACGGCCTCGCCAAGAGCGGCATCACGGTCGAGACGTGCAGCATTCAGGGGCGCGCCTGGTCCGAACTCGACACGCCGGAAGACTACGAGACGGTGCTGGCGCTCTTCGGCCGGTCCGGGCGCGGCGGCACCGAATAGGTCAGGCTGGCCTGCGCCACGACGCGGTCCTCCTCGTCGAGCACCTGCGCGTCGCAGACGACGAGGCGCCTGCCGAGCTTCAGGAGCCTGCAGACGCAGCGCAGCGGCCCCGGGCGCGGCTTGACGAGGAAGTTGAGCGTCGCGTTCGTCGTCACCGCCAGCGCCTCGGGCCCGACATGCGACAGGACGAGGACATAGGCGGCGAGGTCGAACAGCGTGAAGAGCGTCGGGCCGGACACCGTGCCGCCGGGGCGCAGATGGGTGTCGCCCGCCTTCAGCAGAACCGTCGCCTCTCCGGCTGCGACCGAGGCGACGGTCATCGCCTCCTCGCCGCCGAAGGCCTGCGGGAAGACGTCGCGGAGGAGGGCAGTGACCTCCTCGGACGTCATGACCGGCTGGGGCGTCATCCGAAGACGCCGCCGCCGTCCTTCTTGGCGAAGCAATAGAGGCGGCTGTCCTCGACCGCCGCCTGGCGGTGGTGGACGATGGCCTGATAGCCCTCGTCCTTCACCATGCCGATAAAGGCGTCCTTGGACGGATATTCGGCGATGAAGCCGGCATCCCAGCGCTCGTCGCCCGGGCCGATGACGCCGGCGACGGGCTTGCCGCTCCAGGCCATGTGGCCGCCGACCTTCTTGAAGAAGGCGGCCGAGACCCGCGCATATTCGGCATAGGCCTCAGCGCCCGTCATCTTCTCTTTCGGGGCCTGGCCCTCGGCATAGGCCGCGAAGTCCCGGAACCGGAGCAGATTGAGCATCTGCACCGGTCCCTCGATCTCTTTCTCGGCAAGGGCATGGAAGGCTTCGCGGGTGGGGTCGATATGGCTCATGGCCCGACCCTAGCGAAGCGCTCCGCCCCTGCCGAGCGGGAAACCCAGTCTCAGGCCGGCTGGGGCGCGGACCCCGCAGGCGCGGCCTTGCCGTCGGACGCGGCCGCCGCGAGGCGCAGCGCGTCGAGGCGGCTGGCGGTGCGGTAGCCCTGCTGGAAGTCCGCATCCGCGCCCAGAGCCGACAGCTTTTCCGCCACGGCCTCGGGCACGTTGCAGGCGAAGATCGCCTTGCCCTGGTCCTTGGCGTCCTGCGCGATCGACTGGATCGCCCGGGCGGCCGACACGTCGACCTGAAGCTTCTTGGCGAAGTCGAGGACGAGCGCCGAGCGGTCGCGGGCCTGATCGCGGACCTTGTGGCTGAGATCGGCCGCGGCGCCGAAGCTGAGCGGGCCGTTGAACTCGAAGAGCTGGATGTGGCCCTTCGCGTTTTTCAGGATCGCTTCCTCCTCGGGGCCGAGCGGCGTGACGACTTCCTCGCCGAAGCCTTCGAGCTGCTGGTCGGCGATGGTCTTCACGAAGGCCAGCGCCGCCAGGAACACGCCGATGCCGACAGCCGTGATGAGGTCGACGAAGACGGTCACGAGAAGCACGACGGCCATCAGGACGAGGTCCCAGCGCGGACCCTTATGCGCCCGGGTGATGTAGGCGACGTCGATGATGTCCCAGCCCACCTTGACCAGGATGCCGGCCAGCACGGCGTGCGGGATCAGCGCGGCGAGGCCCGAGGCCACGAGGACGACGCTCAGCAGGAGGAGGCCGGCGATCATGCCCGACAGGCGGGTGACGCCGCCGGTCTTGATGTTGACCATGGTCCGCATGGTCGCCCCGGCCCCGGGGATGGCGCCGAACAGGCCGGCAATGCCGTTGCCGATGCCCTGTCCGATCAGCTCCTGGTCGGATTTGTGCCGCGTCCGGGTGGCATTGTCGGCGACGAGGCTGGTCAGAAGGCTGTCGATCGCGCCGAGCACGGCGAGAACGATCGCCGCTTCGACGACGAGGAAGGTGGTGGCGCCGCCGAGCGAGCCGAGATCGGGCAGGACGAAGGCGGGAAGCGCCGCCAGGCCGCCGCCGAAGCCTTCGGGCAGGTCCTGCTCGAGGATCGGCACGTCGAGGAAGAGGCCGAGGATCGTGCCGATGATCAGCGCGGCGAGCGCGCCGGGCAGGTATTTGCCGATCTTGGGCGGCCAGAAGAACACGATGGCGAGCGTGAGCAGGCCGAGCGCGAGCGCGGCGAGATTGGGGCTCGCAATGGCGCCGGGAATGGCCTCGATCGCGGCGATGGTTCCGCCGCCGGCAGGCTCCGAGCCGAACAGGCGGCTGAACTGCAAGAGGATGATGATGACCCCGATGCCCGACATGAAGCCGGAGATCACCGGGTAGGGGACGAGCCGGATCGTGTTGCCGAGCCGGAAGACCCCCATGAGGATCTGGATGATCCCCGCGAGGACGACGGCGAGGAAGACGAGACCCGCGACCTCGCCGAAGCTGGCCGCGCCGAGTTCGGCCTGAACGCCGCCCACGAGGCCCGCGAAGACGACGACCATCGGACCGGTCGGCCCGGTGATCTGCGTCTGCGTCCCGCCGAAGAGCGCGGCGAAGAAGCCCGTGATGATCGCGCCCCAGAGGCCCGCGACGGGTCCCGCGCCCGATGCCTCGCCGAAGGCGAGGGCGAGGGGCAGGGCCACGATGCCGGCGGTCACGCCGCCATAGATGTCACCGCGGAGATGGCTGAAGTCGAAATAGCCCGAAGGCTTCTTGGGCAGAGTGCCCGCCTCCGCGCCCGTCGTGGTATTGGTCATGTTGTCGGTCCCATTCGGTCTCGTCTCTTCGATGGCGCCCGGTGGCTCAGTGGTCCTGCGCGGTCACCTGCGCGGCATGGGCGGCGACCTCTTCGCGGTAGCGCTCGGAGACGGGCTTGAAGCGGCCCTCGTCCTCGTCCCAGGCATGAACCTCGCCGGACTTGATGTCGTAGACCCAGCCATGGAGCTGGACGCTTCCGGCGGCGAGGGCAGCGGCGACATAAGGATGCGTCTTCAGGTGGGTGAGCTGGAGGAGAACGTTCTGCTCGATCAGCATCGCCATCTTGTCGTCATCGGACAGCTTGTCGCCCTGGCCTGCAACGACCTGCACGGCGGCGCGGGAATAGCCGATCCACTCGCGGACATGGGGCAGGGCGTCGAGACCTTCGGGGTTCATCGCGCCCTTCATCGCGCCGCACTGCGTGTGGCCGCAGACGACGATGTGCTTCACGCCGAGGGCACCGACGGCGAATTCGATCGAGGCGGTGGTGCCGCCGGTATGGGTGGTGTGGGGCGGCACGATATTGCCGGCATTCCGGATGATGAAGAGCTCGCCGGGATCGGTCGAGGTCATCAGGTTCGGGCTGATCCGGCTGTCCGAACAGGTGATGAAGAGCGCTTCAGGGTTCTGGCCCGTCGAGAGCTTGTCGAAGAGCTCCTTGCGTTTCGGGAAGGCCTCTTCCTGGAACTTGACGACGCCGGCGGCGATCTTGGGCATGGGGAACTCCTCGTTCGTGGTTGATATCGGGAGGGGCGGGGTCACACGCCGAGCCAGGCGGCGAGGGCGGCGTGAACGATCTGCGGGTCGATGGGGACGCGGCCTTCGACGAAATGCGCGGCGCTGGCGACCCAGTCGGCGAAGCCCGGTTCGGTCAGCTGGTAGAGATGCTGGCGCCCCTCGCGCCGCTCCTCGACGAGGCGATGCGCCCGCAGCTGGGCGAGGTGCTGGCTGACCCGCGCGGCCGGAAGCTCCAGCCGCTCGGCGAGATCACCGACAGAGCGCTCTCCGGCCCGCAGCTCCTCAATCAGCCGGACGCGGTCCGGATGGGAGAGCTGCTTGAAGATGTCGGCGAGTTCCCTCGCGACGATGCTGCCTGCGGACATGGCTCCCTCGGTCTGCCAACGCGCATATCTGCGAAGACTTGCAGATGATAATGGACATTTTGCCGCAGGTTCCTGCTGCTGCCGGCGGGAACTATTCCGCGGGCGAGGCCTCCCGCAGCTCGGCGCCGCTGCGTGCGAGGCGGGCGAGGACGAGGCGGGTCGTGATCACGAGGACGATGCAGGCGCCCGCGCACCAGACCGCCATCGCATAGAGCTGCGTCTCATAGGGCACGCCCCGGTCGAGGAGCGGGCCGACGAGGGCCGGGCCGATGGCCGTGGCGACGACCATGCCCGAAGAGACGAGGCTGCGCACGCCGCCCAAGTAGCCGGTGCCGTAGACCTCGGGCCAGAGCGCGCCGAACAGCGTCGCCGACAGCCCGTAGGAAACGCCGAGCAGCGCCATGAAGGCGAAGACGCCCGCGGGGCTCGCGCTGACCGCGACCGTGATGCAGGCCGCCGCGAGCGGCAGGAGGAAGAAGGGCAGGACCCTGACCGCGCCGAAGCGGTCGACGAGCTGGCCGCAGATCAGCGCGAAGATGACGGTGAGGAGCGCCTTGACCGGAAAGGCCGCCGCGAAAATCGCCTCGTCGAAGCCCCGAAGATGCGCCAGCGTATCGAGATAGAAGAAGATGGTCGTCCCGATGAAGGGCGGCGCGAGGACGCCCGTCAGCAGGAGATAGAAGAGCGGGTCGCGCAGGACCTCTTTCTGCGTCCAGTCGCGCACGTCAGAGACCGGCGCCTCGGCCTCGCCCTTGGGCGCGCGGTCCTTGCGCAGCAGGCCGACGATCAGGGGCAGGGCGAGGGCGAGGAGCACGGCTGAGCCGATCCAGATGCCCCTGAAGCCGAACCACGCGGCGAGGGCCACGCTGAGCGCGGGCAGGATCGCCTCGCCGCCCTGATAGCCGAGGACGACGATCGACATCGCCTTGCCCCTGCGCGCGGCGAACCAGCGCCCGGTCTCGACCAGCGCGATATGCGACATCATCCCCTGGCCGAGGAGGCGCAGGAGGTAGAGCGCGATGAGCAGGATCAGCACGGACGGCGCGAAGGCGAGAAGGAGGCAGGCCGCCGCCAGCCCCGGCATGACGAACAGCGCCACGCGCCAGCCGGGTGCCACATCCAGCACGCGCCCGAGGAATGGCAGGGTCAGCGCGCTGGCGATGGTGGCGAGGCCGTAGAGCGCGCCGAACTCGCCATCCGATAAAGAAAAGGCCGTGCGGATATCCGTATTGGACAGCCCGATGAAGAAGGTCTGTCCGAAGGACGAGAACATCGTCAGCAGGAAGCCGCCCGCGAGCCAGCGGGCATTGTCGCGCAGGAAGGTCAGCATGGCCAGCACCTGCGCCTTTTGCTGCGACGCAACAAGGGGCGCGGGTGCGGGCGCGCGAGAGTGTTACTCGGCGGCGGTCTCCGAGCCCGCCCCCTTGGCAGCCGTCTTCTTTGTCGCGGTCTTCTTGGCCGCGGTCTTGGTGGCCTTCTTCTTGGTGGCCTTCTTCTTGGTCGTCTTCTTCTTGGTGGCCTTCTTCGCCTTCTTGGCGGGGGCCTTGGCCTCGCGCTCGCGGATCAGCTCCACGGCCTGTTCAAGCGTCACGTCCTCGGGCTTGGTGCCCTTGGGGATCGTGGCATTGGTCTTCTGGTGCTTCACGTAAGGCCCGTAGCGGCCGTCGAGGACATTGACGGGCTCGCCCGTCTCGGGATGGGCGCCGAGTTCCTTGAGCGGCTTGGCCGCCGCGCGCCCCCGCCCGCGCGGATTGTTCTTCTTGTCCTCGAGCACGGCGACGGCGCGGTTGAGGCCGATCTCGAAGACGTCGTCGACGCTTTCCAGATTGGCGTAGAGCTTGCCGTGCTTCACGAAGGGCCCGTAGCGGCCGATGCCGGCCTCGATCGTCTCGCCGTCCTCGGGGTGCGGGCCGACATCGCGCGGCAGGTCGAGAAGCATCATCGCCTTGTCGAAGTCGAGCGTGGCGACTTCCCAGCCCTTGGGGATCGAGGCGCGCTTGGGCTTCTCCTTGGTCTCGGGATCGGGCTCGCCGAGCTGGACATAGGGGCCGAAGCGGCCGTTCTTCAGGCTGACTTCGAGCGAGGTGTTGGGGTCGACGCCGAGCACCCGGTCGCCTTCCTCCAGCGCCTCCTTCTCGGATTGGCCGAGCTGACGGGTGTAGTTGCACTCAGGATAGCGCGTGCAGCCGATGAAGGCGCCATAGCGGCTCATCTTCAGGCTGAGCTGGCCTTCGTGGCAGGTCGGGCATTCGCGCGGATCGCTGCCATCGCCCCTGTCGGGGAAGATGTGAGGGCCGAGCGCCTCGTTCAGCGCATCGAGGACTTCCGTGATCCGAAGGCCCGTCATCCCCTCGACCTGAGCGTGGAACTCCTCCCAGAACCGGGCGAGGAAGGTCCGCCATTCGACATCGCCGTTCGAGATCTCGTCGAGCGTCTCCTCCATCCGCGCGGTGAAGTCATAGGCGACGTAGCGGCCGAAGAAGTTCTCGAGGAACGCCGTGACGATCCGGCCCTTGTCGCCCGGAATGAAGCGCTTGCCGTCCATCTCGACATAGGCGCGGTCCTGAAGCGTCGAGATGATCGACGCATAGGTCGAGGGGCGGCCGATGCCGAGTTCCTCGAGGCGCTTGACGAGGCTCGCCTCGGTGAAGCGGGGCGGGGGCTGAGTGAAGTGCTGCTCGGGCTTGGCGTCGCGGACGTCGGCATTATCGTTCGCGGTGACCTTGGGCAGGCGCGCGCTGTCGGCGAAGTGGCCGTCCTCTTCCTTGTCGTCGCGGCCCTCCTCATAGACCTTGAGGAAGCCGTCGAAGGTGACGACCGAGCCGGTCGCGCGCAGCGCCGTCTTCTCGTCCGAGGACACGACGTCGATCGTCGTCTGTTCGAGGCGCGCGCTTTCCATCTGGCAGGCGACCGAGCGCTTCCAGATCAGGTCGTAGAGCTTGTACTGATCGCCATCGAGCGATTTCAGGTCGTCAGGATGCCGATGAAAGCCCGTGGGGCGGATACATTCGTGCGCCTCCTGAGCGTTCTTCTGCTTGGACTTGTACATGCGCGGCGAGGAGGGGACATAGGTGTCGCCGTAGAGCTTCTTCACCTCGTCGCGGCAGGCCATGACGGCCTCGGGCGCCATGTCGATGCCGTCGGTCCGCATATAGGTGATGAGGCCCGTCGTCTCCCCGCCGATATTGATGCCCTCATAGAGGCGCTGGGCGGCCTGCATCGTCCGCTTGGCCGAGAAGCCGAGCTTGCGGGACGCTTCTTGCTGCAAGGTGGAGGTCGTGAAGGGGGCGGAAGGGTTGCGCTTGGTCGGCTTGGCCTCGACGCTCCCGATGCGGAAGGTCCCGGCCTCGACGGCGGCCTTGGCGCGGGCGCCGTCCGCCTCGGTCGTCAGCGAGAACTTCTGGAGCTTCTCGCCGTCCAGGCGCACGAGCCGCGCGCGGAACGGGCCGCTGCCGGCATTCACCTCGGCGTCGAGCGTCCAGTATTCCTCGGCCTTGAACTTCTCGATCTCGAGCTCGCGCTCGCAGATGATGCGCAGGGCGACGGACTGGACCCGGCCGGCCGAACGCGCGCCCGGCAGCTTGCGCCACAGGACCGGCGACAGCGTAAAGCCGACGAGATAGTCGAGCGCGCGGCGAGCGAGATAGGCGTCAACGAGGTCCTGATCGACCCGGCGGGGATTGTTCATCGCCTCCTGCACGGCCGATTTCGTGATGGCGTTGAAGGCGACCCGGTCGACCGGCTTGTCCTTGAGGACCTTCTTGTTCTGCAGGACCTCGAGAAGGTGCCATGAGATCGCTTCGCCCTCGCGATCGGGGTCGGTGGCGAGGACCACGCGGTCGGCGCGCCTGACCGCGTCGACGATGGCGGAGACCTGCTTCTTCGACTTGGCGTCGCTTTCCCAGATCATGGCGAAGTCGTCGTCCGGGTTCACCGAGCCGTCCTTGGACGGAAGGTCCCTGATGTGACCATAGCTCGCCAGGACTTCGTAGTCCTTGCCCAGATACTTGTTGATTGTCTTGGCCTTGGAGGGCGATTCGACGATGACGACCTGCATAGGGCGGGGTCTCTCCGAGCATGTGCGGGCGCGGAAACTGGGGAGGGGGCGAGGGCCTGTCAACTCCGTGCGATATCTTCGAGCTTTCTCTCTTTTTGGTTGCAGGTTAAAAACGCATCACGTACAGGTTGCTCCCGTCGGCGAAAAGACAACTGGGAGCGTTCCATGCTGCAATCCGCCTACGAGACCTCCGGACAGGACCAGGACGAAGACAGGGCTGCCGTGGACGAGCGGGGCTGTCGTCACGACAGGTCGGCGGAGCAGGCCCTTCAGAAGCTGCACCTCCGGGAGATCGCTTCCGCGCTGGTCCGGCTCGAAGCGTTTACGCGCATTCAGGGCTTCGAGGATCTCGCCTCCCGGATCGACGCGGCCGTGGATGAGGCGGACCGGATGCTGACGGCGCGCTAGCCCCTGCGCCGCGCGCGCGGATGCGCCTCGGCATGAACGGCGAGAAGGCGGCCTGCATCGACCTCGGTATAACGCTGCGTGCTGGCCAGCGATGCGTGGCCCAGAAGGTCCTGGATCACGCGGAGGTCCGCCCCCGCGCTCAGGAGGTGGGTGGCGAAGGCGTGCCGCAGGGCATGGGGGGTCGCGCTCTCGGGCAGGCCGAGCAGGGGGCGCAGGCGGCGCATGCTGCGCTGGGCGACGGCGGCGGAGAGGCGTCCGCCGCGCGCGCCGACGAAGAGCGGCGCGGGATCTAAGCGGCCCCGGAAGAGGCGCGCCTGCGGATCGGCCGCGAGAGCGGTTTCATAGGATGACAGCGCTTCGCGCACAGGGGCGAGCAGCGGCAGGTCCCGGTGCTTGCCGCCCTTGCCGAGCACGCGGAGGACCGCGCCCTCCGCCGCGCCCGCATCGAGCGCCAGCGCCTCCCCTATCCGCAGGCCGGCGCCGTAGAGCAGCGTGAACAGGGCCGCATCGCGCGCTCCGATCCATATCGGCACCCCCTCCCGCGCGAGGGTCTCGATCCGCGTCAGCGTCAGGGCGTCGGTGTGGCTGACCGGACGCGGCAGGCGCTTGGGCGGTTTCGGCGTGCGAAGGGCGGCCAGCGGTTCGAGCGGCAGGCCGACCCGCCGATTGAGATAGCGGAAGAAGGTCTTGATGGCCGACAGATCCAGCCGCACGGTCGGCACCGAAACGCCGTCCCGCCGCCGGTCCGCAAGGAAGGCGCGGAAGTCGCGGGTCTCGAGCGTTTCGAGGGCCCCAAGCGAGGGCGCTTCGCCGAGATGGCGGCCGACAAAGCCTTCGAAGCGGGAGATCGCGGCCTCGTAATTGCGAAGCGTATAGGCGCTGTAGCGCCGTTCCGCAGCGAGGCTGGAGAAGAACGCGGCGCGCAGGGCGGAATAGTCGCTCATCCCTCCAAGATTGGCGCCTTATGGTTTCTCCGCGCTTAATGCAGTCGCGACTAGCGGTTCAGCCGCCGAGCCGCGTCCGCAGGAAGGCTTCGTCCTCGGAATAGACCTCCATCGCCCGCGCGACCCGTTCCAGCGCGGTCTCGACGCGCCGGAGCGTGTCGGCGATCTCGGTATGGGTCGCGAAGGCCTCGGCCGGAGGCGGCAGGTCGAGTCCGCTCTCCGCCGTGGACAGGGGGAAGGGCGAGATGATGTAGGATGCGCCCGCGAGCTGGACCGTCAGCCGGCCAGCGCCCGCAAGGAGGAGGGGGCGGGCAGGCTCGTCCTCATCGGTCAGCAGCGTGTCGATCTTCTGGCGGGCGTCGTCGAACCGTTCCGCGAGAAGCGCTCTTTGCCCCGGATCGGTCTCGGAAGCCGCCTCGATGACGGGGCGGGCCGCCTGGCGGACGAGGCTTCCCGCCTCTTCGAGCCGCGCGAGGGCGGCGTCGAGCGCGCTCAGGGCCTGCCGGATGGGCTCTCGCGGCCCATCGCCGGCGACACCCTCCTCGCGAGCGGGATTGCGCAGGGCGCGCTGCAACCCCTCCGTCAGATCCGTGCTCTGTACCGGGGCCTGCGCCTTGCGTTTGAGCGCTGCGAACATCGCACCGTCCTTCGAAAAGTTTCCCTGTCCCTTCTACGCAGAAGCAGTTGCGCGCGGCTTAACGCTTCGCCCGGCGCGGCCAGCGCCCGCCTTCGGCGAGCCACGCGCCGAGCAGGGCCGCCGCCGCGAGCGCCAGCCAGGCCCAGGCCGGCAGGAGCGGCATGGCGCGCAGGGAGCGGATCTCGGCGGCATTCTGCTGGACGAGGCCCGCCCAGTTCCGGCCGCTGGCATCGCGGCCGGGCCGCACGCTGCGGAGCGAGGGCAGGCGGCTGCCGGCCTCGGGCAGGATGGCGCTGAGCCCGCCCGTCGCCTCGACCAGCGGGGCGAGGAGGTCCGGTGTGGTGCGCACCTCTGACAGCTCGCGCGGCGCGGGCTCTCCGAGGGCAGCCACCGCGAACAGCACCTCTCCGTCGCCGTCTCGCGTGCGCAGTCGGTAGAGGCCGTCCTGTCCGGCCGGAAGATCGGCGCCGAAGAGGCCGGGCGCGATGCGCGAGGGTTCGACCTCCCGCAGGGTTCCGTCGGGCGCTTCGATCTCGAGCGGCGCGACCGCCTCGCCGAGCGTGCGCCGCTCGGCGATCAGGCGCCCTTCGCGCGTCAGGCGGGCGCGGAGCGATTCCTCTTCGAGGGCCGGCTCCTTCATCAGCCAGTGGACGAGGCGGCGCAGAAGCTCGCGGTGGGGCCCGCCCCCATCGAAGCCGCGCGCCCAGAGCCAGACATGGTCGGACATGAGGACGGCGATGCGGCCTTCCCCGATCCGGTCGAGGACGAGGAGGGGGCGGTCGCCGGGCCCGGCCAAGACGGTATCGCCGGACACGACCTCGCCCGGCATGAGGCGCAGCCAGCGGCCCCAGTCGCCCGGCTCGCCGAGGCCCGCGGTCACGGGATGGCGCCGCCCCGCCGCGGTCAGCATGGGAACGAACGGCTCCTCCACCGCATCGCCGGTGGGCAGGACGGGCAGCACGTAAGCGAGGCTGCGCCGCGCGGCGAGACTGCCCGCCCCGGCGAATTCGGGACCCGAGGCGATGAGGACCGCGCCGCCGCCTTCGACATAGCGGGCGATCTGGTCGAACTCATAGGCCTGGAGGACGTAGCGATAGGTGTAGCGGTCGAAGATCAGGACGTCGAAATCCGAGAGCTTTTCGAGGAACAGCTCTTCGTGCGGGAAGGGAATGAGGTTGAGGTCCGAGGGGAAGGCGCGCGCATCCTTGTCCATCGGCTTGAGGATGGTGAAGTGGACGAGGTCCACCGCCGGATCGGATTTCAGGATGTTCCGCCAGGTCCGCTCGCCCGGATGCGGCTCGCCCGAAACGAGGAGCACGCGCAGGCGGTCGCGGATCGCGGTCAGGGTGACCGCGGCGCGGTTGTTCATCGCCGTCAGCTCGCCGGGCGCGACTTCGGCGCTGATGTCGATCACGCTTTCGCCCGGCGCGTCGAGCGGCACGTTGAGCGTGACTTCCCGCCCCGGCACGACCTCGCGGCGGGCTCGGACCTCGCCGCCGAGGGACAGGGTGACGGGGACGGGGGCGCCCGCCCCTTCGTCGAGAACGGTGAAGGTGATCTCGGCCTCTTCGCCCACCACGCCGTAGCGCGGCGCGCGCAGGATCTGCACGCGCCGGTCCCGCTGGTCCTCCGGGTCGCCGGCGAGATAGGCGTGAACCGGAATGCTGAGGCCGAGGCTCGCCCCGCCCGGGACATCCGTCAGCTGACCGTCGGTGATCACGAAGATGGCCGAGAGCCGTGCCCGCGGCACGCCGGACAGGGCCGCGGTCATCGCCTCGGAAAGATCGGTCTCGGTCCGCCCTTCGACCGTGCCCTGCCGCACTTCGACGCCGCGCGATTCGAGATCCGCGAGCAGGCGCTCCTCGGCCGACGCGATGATCGCGTCGCGTCCGCCCAGCTCCGCGCTGCGGCTCTGATCGGTCAGGACGAGCACGATATCGGACAGCGGCTCGGTCTCGGCCTCGCGCCGCTCGGGCCCGGTAAGGAAAGCCAGCACGATCAGCCCGGCCAGAAGGCGGAGCAGCGCCCCCGGCACCGAGGCCCGCAGGCGCAGCGCCGCGCCCGCGAGCACGATCACGCCGAGGACGATCAGGACCGGCCAGGGCAGAAGCGGGTTCAGCGCGACGCTCACGGGGCCTCCTCGCCGAGGCGGTCGAGAAGTTCCTGCACGTGGATCTGGTCGCCCTTATAGCTGCCGGTCAGCGCGACCATCGCCATGTTGATGCCGGACCGGTAGGCCGCCTCGCGCCGCGAAGGGCCGCCAGCGCCCGCCGGGCGCAGCGGCACGCCGCCTTCGTCGACAGCCCAGGCCGAGGCCCAGTCCCGCCCGGAGATGACGAGGGAAGGGACTGCATCCGTCGTCTCGCGAAGGGCGGAGGCGGCCTCGACCCAGACGGTGCCTTCGGTGTTGCGCCCATGCAGGGCGTCGAGGCGGTAGAAGCTGAGCTTGAGGATGTGATCGTCCGGCAGCGGCTCGAGCGGCGGCGTGTCCATCCGTTCGAGAATGCTGCGCAGGCGCGCCTGCTGGGGCGTCTCGGCGCCCGTGCCCGCGCGCTCGCCGTCCTGCGTGTCCATGATCACCATGCCGCCGCCCGCCATATAGGCCTCGAGTTCGGACAGCGCCGCATCCGAAGGCTCGCGCATGGAGGGCGTGATCGGCCAGTAGAGCAGCGGATAGACCGACAGGTCGTCCGTCTCGAGATCGACACCGATGGGCTGCGCGGGCTCCAGGGCGGAGCGGCGGATGGCTTCGCGCGTAAGGCCGAAGAGACCTGCGCGGCTGATCCGGTCCGTGCTCGGATCGCCGGTTTCCACATAGGCGAAGCGGGTCTCCGCGGCAGCCTGAAGCGCCTTGCCGCTGAGCGGCGGCCGCAGATCCTGCGCGCGGGCGTCGGGCAGCAGGGCGAGGGCGAGCATGGCCGCAGCGAGCCCGCCCATGCCGCGCCTGCGCAGCCACGCCATGGCGCAGGCATCGGCCAGGAGTAGGAACAGGGCGACTGCGAGGAGCGGCGGTCCCAGGCGGGCGAGCTGCGAACCTTCGGGCCCCGCAATGGCGAAGCCCGCGGGCAGGCCGCGTGTCGCGGGAGCGAGAGCGGGCGTGCCGGTCCAGGCGTTCACGCTGAGCGGCGCCTCGGCCAGGCCGTAGAAGCCGGGCGCGGCCCGGCCCTGCGCGATGGCCGCGGGCGTTGCGGGCGGTGTGCTGGCCGCGGGTTCTTCGAGCGCGCCGAAGCCGTCCAGAAGGCGCAGGGCGCCGAGCGGCCGGTCCGGCGAGGCCTCTTCCACGACGCTGGTGCCCGCCAGCGCCACGATGCGGCGCAGGATCGCGGGGAAGGCGCCGGACAGCGGCAGGTCCGACCAGGTGGGGCTGGCGGTGACGTGGAAGAGGACGATCAGCCCCTCGCCCACGCGGCGTGCGGTGATGAGCGGCGTGCCGTCGGTCAGATAGGCCCAGCTCTCCGCTTCGGCGCCGCCGCGCAGAAGGACCTGCCGCCGGACCTCGACGTCTTCGGGAACCGAGAGGCTGCCAAGGGGGCTGTCGCGGTCGAAGCCTTCGAGATCCTGCGGCGTTTCCCAGGTCAGTGCGCCGCCGAAGCTGCGCCCGCCAGTGCGAAGCGGCGCAGGGAAGGTCGGCGCGTCCTCCGTATCGGCATTGGCGACATCGGGCCCTGCGAAGCGGACGAGGAGGCCGCCTCCTTCGAGCCAGCCCATCAGCGCGCGCTCGGCCTCGGTGCGCAGCGTGCCGACATCGTCGAGGACGATGAGGTCGGCGCCCGCGGCGACGAGGTCTTCGGGCGTGCCGCGCTCGATGACCGCGAGCGGCGCGAGCGCCTGGGTGAGATAGGTGCCGCTGGTCAGGAGGCTGTCGGTCGCGCCCTCGGTCACCAGCCCCGCGCGCACGCGGCGGGCCGAGGCGTCGACCAGCCAGGTCGCCCCCGCGCTGCGCTCGCCCTCCATGCGCAGGATCGCGGCCTGATTGCGCAGGGCCAGCGGCAGGTCGAGCGCCGCTTCCGTTTCCGCTTCTCCCGCGCCGAAGGCGAAGGGCAGGCGGGTCAGCGTCCGCCCGTCCCGCGCGATCACGCGGATGTCGCCTTCGCGGGCGGGAAGGCGGTTTCCGATCCGGGAGAGCTCGATCGTCAGGGCGGCGCCCTCGCTTCTGAGGCCGGTCAGGGCAGCGGTCTCGGCGCCGGGCAGGCGGAAGGCGGTGACGAAGCCCTGCCGCGAAAGCGAATCGAGAAAGGCGCGCCGGCCCGCGGTCGCGGGGGCCGCGCCGCCGGCCAGCCAGAGAACCTGCGTCTCGGGCAGGGCAGCGGCGCGCAGCGCCCTGGCGGCGGCGTCATGATCGGGAAGGCGCGGCTGGGGCACGAGGCCGGCGACCCGCCGCGCCGCATCGTCCAGCGTCATCGGCCCTTCGACCACGGGCTCGTCCGACGCCGTGCGCAGAAGCCAGGCCTCGCGCGTGCCTGCGCCCGGGCGAGCGGCTTCGAGCGACACGGCGTCCTGCCGCGCGCGCCATTCGGATGCAGCGGTCCAGTCATCGTCGAGGACGATCAGAAGCGGCCCCCTCTGCCCGGTCTGGGCCGGGGCGCCGATCATCGGCCCGGCCAGAGCGACGATCAGGAGCCCCGCGATCACGAGCCGCAGGAGGAGGATCGGCCACGGCGTTCGCGCCGGGGTGTCCTTCTCGTTGCGCAGGCCCCGCAGGAACAGCATGCCGCCGAAGCGCCGCTCGGCGGGCGCGGGCGGCGTCGCGCGCAGGAGCCACCAGACCAGCGGCAGGGCCAGGAGCGCGAGAAGCAGGGCCGGGCTCGCGAAGCTCAAGGCGCTCATCGGCGCGCATCCTGCGACATGGCGGCATGGAGCGCGGAGAGGGTCGGGGCGAGCGAACTGCCCGTGACATGGCGCTGGAGGGTCCAGCCGTAATGGGCGCAGGTCGTGCCGAGCGCCTCGAAATGCGCCGCGCGGGCGGCGGCATAGCGGTCCGCCACCGCGCCCGCATCGCCGAAGAGGAGGCGCTCGGTTCCGCCGGGCGAGCGGAAGACGGTGCGCCCGGTGAACGGAAAGGTCTCCTCCGCCGGGTCCGCCACCTGGACGAGATGGCAGGGACGCGCGGCGGCGCGGATCGCGCGCAGGCGCTCGAGCAGCGCTTCGGTCGGCGCGTGGAAATCGGAAACATAGACGAGCCGCGTCGCCCCCTCCGGCGGCAGCGGCGGCAGGGCGTCCCGCGGCGGGTCGGCAAGAAGGCCTTCGGCCAGCGCCATCACCCCGGCCCTGCCGGACCGCGCCGGAACCCCCGGCGCCATCGGGCCGACGCGCTCGCCCCCGCGGGTCAGCAGCAGCGCGAGCGCCACCGCGGCGACATCCGCCCGCCAGCGCTTGGTCGTCTCGCCGCTGGCATAGTCGAAGCTCTCAGTGCCGCCGCACCAGATGCGGATCGTCGCCGCGGTCTCCCATTCGGTCTGCCGCACGAAGAGGCGTCCCGGGGAGCGGGCGGACTGGCGCCAGTCGACGGAGGAGGCGGGATCGCCCTCGGCATAGTCGCGATATTGCCAGAAGGTCTCGCCCGTGCCCGGCCTGCGCCGCCCGTGAAAGCCGGCCATCAGCGTGCCCGCCACCCGCTCCGCCTCGGTCAGGAGGGCGGGCAGGCGCGCGGCGGCGGCCCCTGCGGCGCGTTCGAGTGCGAGAGCCTCAGCCAAGGCGCGCCGTCATCTCCTCGATGACGCCCGGAACGGTGTGGCCCTCGGCCCTCGCTGCGAAGGTGAGGGCGAGGCGGTGGCGAAGGACGGGCGCCGCCAGGGCGGCGACATCCTCCATCTCCGGCGCCGTGCGGCCGTGCAGGAGCGCGCGCGCCCGAACGGCGAGGCTTAAGGCCTGCGAAGCGCGGGGCCCCGGGCCCCAGCTCAGCCTGTCGGCGAAGGCGCCGCCGGGACGGGCGTCGCGGACAAGGGCGAGGATCGAATCGACCACGCGCTCGCCGATGGGCAGGTCGCGCACCAGAGCCTGCGCATCCTCGAGATCGGCCGCTCCCATGACGGCCTTGAGCTCGTCCTCGGGCTTGCCGGTCGTTGCCGCCAGCATGCGGCGCTCGGCGTCGAGATCGGGATAGTCGACGTCGATCTGGAGAAGGAAGCGGTCGAGCTGCGCCTCGGGCAGGGGATAGGTGCCTTCCTGCTCGATCGGGTTCTGCGTGGCGAGGACATGGAAGGGCTCGGGCAGGACGCGGCGTTCGCCCGCCACCGTCACCTGCCGCTCCTGCATGGCCTCGAGAAGAGCGGACTGGGTGCGGGGGCTTGCGCGGTTGATCTCGTCGGCCATGAGGAGCTGGCAGAAGATCGGCCCCGCGATGAAGCGGAAGGCGCGCTTGCCGCTGCCGGTCTCCTCCAGCACTTCGGCGCCCAGAATGTCCGACGGCATCAGGTCCGGCGTGAACTGGACCCTGCGTTCGGAGAGGCCGAGCACGGTGGCGGTCGCGGCCACGAGGCGCGTCTTGGCGAGGCCGGGCGTGCCGACCAGCAGGCCATGCCCTCCTGCAAGAAGCGCGATCAGCACCTCCTCGATCACGCGCTCCTGGCCGAAGACGTGCTCGCCGAGCGCGGTCCTGGCCCGTCCTGCCGCGGCGGCCAGCCTGTCGAAGCGTTCCATCGGCTCCTCCGCCGCCCCTTTTCGGCGGCCTGTCCATCTTTCCATGCTCTTGCCCTGTTCTGCCGCCCGCGGCCTATCGCTATGTCACCCTAAGGAACTGCACAAATTGACAAGCAGCAACACGTAACCTGCGGCATAGCGCGCCGGGAATTGATTGTTTCCCGATAAAGCGTGCATGCTATGAGCGGGCGAATTGGTCACAGGGTGGGCGAAGGTGCAACAACGAGACAGACTGACGGCGTGGGGTTTCATCAAGACGGCCTTCAAGGTCGTGATCGGCTTCTCGCTGCTCGTCCAATCCCTGCTGTTCATCGTCCTCCTGGTGGCGATCTTCGGCATTATCGGCGGCGTCGCGACGCAGCTCGGTGAAGAGCGCGAGGATGGCGGACCTTCCCTGCATGTCGCACGCGGCGCGGCCCTCGTCCTGAACCCGCAGGGCACGCTGTCCGAACAGGCGCCCGAGACCGATCCCTTCCAGGAGGCGTTCTCCGAGGCCTTCGGGTTTTCGACGGCGTCGGAAGTCTCCGTCCACGAGCTCGTCCGGATCGTGCGCGCGGCGCAGGACGATAACCGCATCGAGGCGCTCGTCCTCGATCTCGGCGGCCTCTACGTGCCGTCGATCTACGCCTCCAAGGCCTATTACCTCGCCGACGCGATCGAGGATTTCCGCGAAAGCGGAAAGCGGGTCGTGGCGATGGGCGACGCCTATACGCAGGAGCAGTATCTGATCGCCTCGGAGGCCGACACCGTGCTGATGCACGATTACGGCCAGGTCTTCATTCTCGGCTATGGCAGCTACAGGACCTATTTCGCCGAGGCGCTCGAAAAGCTGAAGGTGAACAGCCACGTCTTCCGCGTGGGCACCTTCAAATCGGCGCTCGAACCCTATCTGCGCAACGACATGTCGGAGGCGGCGAAGCTCGCCAATTCGGCGTTTCTCGGCGTTCTCTGGGACACCTATACCGAGACGGTCGAGACCAATCGGGGCCTGCCCGATGGCACGGTGCACGACTTCGCCTCGGACATGCCGCGCTATCTCGAAGCGGCGGGCGGCGACATGGCGCGCATGGCGGCCGAGATCGGCCTGATCGACGAAGCCATGAGCCGGGCGGACATGATCGCCTATGTCCAGGACATCGTCGGCGAGGATGAGGACGGGGAAAGCTTCAACCAGGTCGCCTGGACGAAATACCGCCACGCTGTGCGCGGCCCGCAGGACCGGGACGATATCGGCAATGTCGCCGTCGTCACCGCCGCCGGCGCCATCGTCGATGGCGAGGAGAGCACGGGCGTGGCCGCGGGCGACTACATCGCCGAGCAACTGCGCGAGGCGCGCGAGCGCGAGGACGTCAAGGCCGTCGTCCTGCGCGTGGACAGCCCCGGCGGCTCTGCCTTCGCCTCGGAAGTGATGCGGGACGAGGTCCTGAAGATCAAAGCCGAGGGCAAGCCGGTCATCGTCTCGATGGGCTCGCTCGCGGCGTCGGGCGGCTACTGGATTTCCGCGCCTGCGGACGAGATCTGGGCTTCGCCCACCACGGTGACGGGCTCGATCGGGATCTTCGGCTATCTGCCGACCCTCGAGGAGACCGCGCAGAGCATCGGCGTCAATGTCGACGGGGTCGGCACCACGCCGCTCGCCGCCTTCACCGCCGTCGGCCTCGGCCCGCTGCCCGACGAGGCGAGCCAGATCCTGCAGATGTCGATCGAGCAGGGCTATGACCGCTTCCTGACCATCGTGTCCGAGGGGCGCGGCATGTCCAAGAACAAAGTCGATGCCGTGGCGCAGGGCCGCGTCTGGATCGGCCAGACCGCGCAGGAGCTGAACCTCGTCGACAATCTCGGCGACATCGACGAGGCCATCGCCGCAGCCGCGGCGCGCGCGGGGCTGGAGGACTATGACGTGGTCGGCCTGACCCGCGAGAAGTCCGCCTTCGAGCGCTTCCTCGAAGGGCTGACCGGCACCGCGCAGGAAGTCGGCCTCGTGAAGAGCCCGGAAGCCAAGCTGTTCGCCGCGGAAAGCGCGCGGCCGGGCACGATCGAGCAGGTGTTGTCGCTGGTTCAGGCGGAGGCGAGGTTCCAGGCGAGCTTCAACGACCCGAATGCGATCTATGCGCGCTGCCTCGCCTGCGGCCTCTGATCGGGAGCAGGATCGCGAAAGCGGTTGACCGGCGCGCTCAGATCGCCACCTTCTGAGCTGTGCCGGACCTTTACGCCATAGCCGCCGATCTGTCCGCCGAGCGGGCGGACGGCCCCCTGCCGGTCGAGAACTGGCATCCCGAGCGCGTGGCCGACATGGACCTCGTCATCAAGGCGGACGGGACCTGGATCCACGAAGGGCGGCCCATAGCGCGCCCTGCGCTGGTCCGCCTGTTCAGCCGGATCCTGCGCCGCGATGAGGACGGCTTCGCCCTCGTGACGCCCGCCGAGAAGCTGCGCATCGCGGTGGAGGACGCGCCCTTCCTCGTCGTCGATCACGAGCGGCAGGACGATGGCTATCGCTTCCGCACCAATGTCGGAGACGTCGTGACCGCCGGGCGCGATCATCCGATCACGGTGAGGGACAGCCGGACGCTGGGGGCAGCCGTGCCCTATCTGCGCGTGCGCGGCGGCCTCGAGGCCCGGATCAGCCGCAATGTCTATTACCGCCTGGTCGAGGACGCGGAGACCGGCGAGGACGGCGCGCTGTTCATCGAGAGCGGCAAGGAGCGCTTCGTGCTCGGACATCCCCATGATGCCTGACGACCTGCTGCGGCGCCTGCGCGCCGCCCCCGACCGCGCCGCCGCCAATGTCGATCGCCGCCTCTTCGAGGCGCTGAACCCGACGATGACGCATGCCCCGATCCTCGACAAGCCGCCCGAGCGCTACCGGCCCGCCTCGGTCCTGATTCCCGTGATCGACCGCCCCGAGCCGACCGTTCTCTTTACCGTCCGCACCCCGACCATGCCCTCCCATGCGGGGCAGATCAGCTTTCCCGGCGGCGGCCCGCGCGTGGAGGATGTCGACGAGATCGACACCGCCCTTCGGGAAACCGAGGAGGAGGTCGGCGTCGGCCGCGACCATATCGAGGTGCTCGGCCGTCTCGGCCTGCATTACGGCGGCATGGGCTATGTCGTCACGCCGGTGATCGGCCTCGTCCATGTCGACGCCGAGACCGTGCCCTGTCCGCGCGAGGTGGCGGAGATTTTCGAGGTTCCGCTCGCCCATCTGGCAGACCGCCGCAACCACATCACCGAGGAGCGGCATTTCAACGGCATCGGCTACCAGATGTATGCCGTCCCCTATGAGGAGCGGAACGGCAGCGTCCGGCATATCTGGGGGCTGACCGCCGGCATTCTCGAGACCTTCTGCCGCGCGCTCAACGACGATCCCCTGCCGGAGAGCGCGGCATGAGTGCCGCCTTCGGCTGGATGGACGCGGCGCCCGTCCGTGCCGTCATGGCCGCCCTGAACGCGAAGGGAGAGGCGCGCTTCGTCGGCGGCTGCGTGCGCGACAGCCTGATCGGCCGGCCCCCTGCGCCGCTCGCGAAGGGCGGCGAGGCGGGCACGACCGATATCGACGTCGCGACGACGCTTCGGCCCGAAGAGACGATAGCTGCGCTGAAGGCGGCAGGCCTCGCCGCCCATCCCACAGGTGTCGAGCACGGAACGATCACCGCCGTCGCGGACGGCCTGCCGGTCGAGGTGACGACCTTGCGCGCCGATATCGCGACCGATGGCCGCCACGCCGAGGTCGCCTTCACCACCGACTGGGCGCAGGACTGGCGCAGGCGGGATTTCACGATCAACGCGATTTATTCGGATGCGGACGGTACGCTGTTCGACCCCGCCGCCGGGCAGGCCGATCTCGATGCGGGGAGGGTCCGCTTCATCGGCGATCCCGATACGCGGATCCAGGAGGACTACCTGCGCATCCTGCGCTTTTTCCGCTTCACCTCCCGCTATGCCGCGGCGCCGGACGAGGCGGGGCTCGCTGCCTGCGCCCGGCAGGCCGAGGGGATGGCCCGCCTGTCCAAGGAGCGGATCTGGCAGGAGGTCTCGAGGCTCTTCGCCACGCCGAATGCTCCCGCCATGCTGGCTGCGGCCGAGGAGGCAGGGGTGCTGCGGCAGGTCATCGGCGCGTCTGCGCGGATCGGCCTCTTCGCGAGGCTGCACGATCATCTCTACCCGGACATTCCAGAAGCGCTGGCCGTCGCGGCGCTCTGGCCCGATGCCGGACCGGGTATGCTGCGCGAGGCGTTCAAGCCGCCCACGGCTCTGATCGGCCGGATCGAGGCCTTGCGCGAGGCGCGCGCGCATTTGACGCGGGAGCGGGGCGCGCCCCTCCTGCGCGCCCTCTACCGTTTCGGGCGGGAGGCGGTCTGCGACGCCATGCTGCTCGAAGCCGCAGAAGGCCGAGAGGCGCAGGACTGGCTCTCGCTCCTCTCCGAGGCGGAGCGCCTGCGCGTCCCGGTCCTGCCGATCGGCGGGCGCGACCTTATCGCGGCGGGACTGGCGCCCGGACCCGCGCTCGGCGAGGCGATCTCGCGCTTCGAGGCGGAGTGGCTGGCGCAGGGCTGTCCGGCGGATGAAGAGCGGATCTCCGCTCTCCTCGAAAGGGTGGTACGCGAGCGGCGCTGACCCGAACTGCCCGGTTCACATTGCCGCGCGGCGCCGATTGGCTATGAATGAGCCAAAGCCGAAAAGAATCCTGGAAGGAAACGCCATGCAAGGCCTGATGATGGACGCCCCTCTGCTCGTGTCGGGCATTTTGACCCATGCCGAGCGGAACCACGCCCATCAGGAGATCGTCACGCGCCTCGTCGAGGGCGGCATCCACCGCTACACCTTCGGCGACTGCGCAAGGCGCACCGCGCAGCTCGCTCACGCCTTGCAGGAGATGGGGGTGAAGCCCGGCGACCGCATCGGCGTGATGGGCTGGAACACGCATCGCCAGCTCGAGCTCTATTACGCGATCTCCGGGATCGGCGCGGTCTGCCATACCATCAACCCGAAGCTCGGCCCCCAGAACGCGGCCTTCGTGATGAACCACGCCGAGGACCGCTTCGTCTTCTTCGACACGACCTTCGCGCCGCTCGTCCAGGCGCTGCGCCCGCATCTTTCGGGCGTCGAGCGCTATGTCGCCATGACGACCGAGGAAGAGACGGCGAAGCTCGGCGTGGGCGTCGATTGCTACGAGACCCTGCTCGAAGGGAAGCCCGAGCGATTCGACTGGCCGTCATTCGACGAGAACACGGCCGCGGCCATGTGCTACACCTCCGGCACGACCGGCCAGCCCAAGGGCGTTCTTTATTCGCACCGTGCGCTCGTCCTCCAGTGCTTCGCGGCCTTGCTGCCGACCTCCTTCGGCGCGGGCGCCGGCGACACGATCCTGCCGGTCGTGCCCATGTTCCACGTCAATGCCTGGGGCGTGCCCTATTCGGCGCTGATGATCGGCATGAAGCTCGTCATGCCGGGGCCGGGCCTCGACGGAAAGAGCCTGCACGAGCTCATCACGACGGAGGGCGTCACCTTCGCCGTCGGCGTGCCGACGGTCTGGCTCAACCTGCTGGCGCATGTGGAGGAGAACGGCCTCGATCTCGGCAGGCTGCGCTACACGCTGGTCGGCGGCGCGGCGCTCAGCCGCAAGATCATCGACGGCTACGAGAAATACGGCGTGCGCACGCGCCAGGGATGGGGCATGACCGAGATGTCGCCGACGGGCACGGTCAATTTCGACGGCCCCGGCTTCTACGACCTGCCCCATGACGAGCGCATCGAGGTGCAGCTGCGCCAGGGCAAGGCGCTGCCATTCGTCGATATGCGGATCGTCTCGGATGCCGGCGAGGAGCTGCCCTGGGACGGAAAGAGCGACGGCCACCTTCATGTGCGCGGGCCCTGGATCCTCTCGTCCTATTACAAGGCGGAGGAGCCGACCCTGACCGATGATGGCTGGTTCGACACGGGCGATGTCTGCGTCATCCACCCCGATGGCCGGATGCAGATCACCGACCGCGCGAAGGACGTCATCAAGTCCGGGGGCGAATGGATCAGCACGATCGACATCGAGAATGTCGGCCTCAGCCATCCGGCCGTGGCGCAGGCGGCCGCCATCGGCATGCCGCATCCCAAATGGCAGGAGCGGCCCCTCCTGATCGTGCAGCTGAAGGACGGCGCGGCGGCGAGCACGGACGACATCAAGGATTTCGTCAACGAGAAGCTGCCCCGCATCAGCCAGGTCGACGACGTGCAGGCCGTGGACGAAATTCCCCTCGGCGCCACCGGCAAGGTGCTCAAGACCGAGCTGCGCAAGACCTTCGCCGACTACCAGCTGCCCGACCTGCGCTGAGGCCGGGCAGCCGGGAGGTCACTCCTCGGGGTCCTGGGGCGTCTCGCCCTCGGTCTCCTCGTCCGAGCCGCGCCCGAACAGCCGTCCGAGTTCCTGCGTCGCTCTACCGCGCAGGGCATCGCCGACCGATTGGTCCTCGCCCAGCTCGACGCCCTGGCCCCGCAGGACCTCTCGGACCGCGCCCCCGGCCGCGTCTCTGACGAGCGGCTCGGCGTCGACGCCGATCTTGGGGTCGCTGAACGTGCCGGTCACCAGGATCGGCGCGATCAGCTCTCGCCGCGCGGCGCCGTCCTCGGCCGACACCGAGGGGCGCAGGACCAGCCGCACGGTCTGGTTCGGCAGGTTCGCCGACCCCTCTCCGGTGACGCTGTAGAAAGGGCCTTCCAGGGCCAGCCTTCCGGTCTGCGCCACGCCTTCGGTCAGGTCGAGATCGACCACGAGCGAGGCGAAAGGCGTCTCTTCCTCGGCGCCCAGCGCACCGTCCGAGACGGTGGCGAAGGCGCTGGTGACGGCGGCGAGGTTCAGCTGTCCCTGCCGCAGCGAATTGGCGACGCCGAGCGCGCTGCGGGCGATGGTGCCGAGATCGACGCCGGTGATGACGCCGTCGGTCAGCTCCGCACCGAAATCGCCCGACAGGTTGCGGACGAAATCGGCCTGGCTGTCTCCCGCCGTGGCGAGGTCCAGCGACAGGTCGGCCGTGCCCGCCACGCGGGAGACATCCATGACGTTGCGGGCGAAGGCGGCCGCGTCGACGCCGCTCAGCGCGAACTGCGCGGCCACGGTCTGGGTCGGCCCCGCCGCATCGACACGCAGCGTGCCTTCGCCGCTGCCGCCATAGAGCGCGAGCCGGTCGAGCACGAAGCTCAGATCGCCGCCGCGCAGCGTCACCTGCGCGGCGCTCTCTCCGACTTCGATCGACGGCAGGAGAATCGTTTCCGCCGACAGGGCGATGTCCGCATCAGCAGCCGTCAGGACGGAAAGGTCGAGCGGCTCCTCCGACCATGCCGGAAAGCCCTCGCTCTCCTGCGCGGCGGGAGCCTCCTCCTCCGGCAGATAGGGGCGCAGGTCGACGACCCCGGCCCGGAAACTGCCCGAAATGTCCGGCCGCTCGCCGCCGAGAGACAGGGTGAGGGCGCCCGTCCCCTCGATCGCGTCGAAGGCGACGCGGGTCCCTTCGGCGAAAGCGAGCTGTTCGCTGTTGCCGGTCACCTGACCCGTGACGAGCAGCCGCTCGAAGCCCGAGGGCGCCTCGATCGTCGTCCCGAACAGGGCGAGGAGGTCGCGCAGGCGCGGGGCGTCGAGGTCGAAGCGTCCCTCGAAGGCGAGGTCTTCGCCGAGCTCCATCTCCGCCTCGAATTCGTTCTCCGCCACAGCCGCGGTCATGGCGAGCGCGGCCTGTCCGGTTTCGGCGAGGCTGCGCGGCGTCTCCACCCGGGCGGTGAAGCGGGCGGGCCTGTTCTCGAAGACGAGGTCGCCTTCCGCCGTGAGCGGCTCGTCGAGGCTCGGCACCTGCAAAGTGATGTCGGCGTCCTGCGCCGTGAATGTCTGCCCGGTGCCGCCGTCATAGGTGATGGCGCCGTTCACGATCCGCACCGTGCCGAGCCGCAGGTCGGGCAGGGGGCCTGCCTCCTCCTCTTGCTGGGCGAAGGTCCAGTTCGCTTCGCCTTCGGGCGTCGCCTCGAGATTGATCTCCGGCTCCTGCAGCACGAAGCGCGTGATCTCGATCCGAGAGGACAGAAGCGGCAGCAGCTTCACGCCGATATCCGCCTCCCCGACCCGCAGGAAATAGGGCGCGTCGAAGCCTTCGGCATTGGCGACCGTGAGGCCGTCCACGCTCAGCGCAGTGGGAAAGAGCCGGATGTCCGGCGTGCCCTCGATGGTGACGGTTCGGCCCAGCGCCTCTGTCGCCGCCCGTTCGATGCGGGCTTCCAGCGCATCCTTTGGCACGAGGACCGGCACGAGCAGCAGCGCCGCGACGATCAGGACGACGAGGACCCCGAGGCCGATGAGCAGGCCCTTCATGACGGCTTCCGCCCGGATTGCGAGCGTGCCGCCTTGGCCGCGGCGAGAAGCTCCTCGGCGATGGCTTCGGCGTCCTCAGGGTCGAAATCGAGCGGCATGTCGATCTGCGAGGAGAACAGGTAGAGGCGGACCATCCCCTGATCGGTCGCCCCGATCTGGAGGTCGGCGCCTTCGTCGGACTGCGTGTTCAGCGGCATGAAGAAGCCTTCTTCTTTGTCTTGAAACACCTATCTAGAGCGTCGGCCCTGTCCGTGCATGCCGCTTTTGCGGCTCCCGCACCAACGAGACGAAATGTGTTCCCCAATTCCCGCAATTCGCTTGCCGGAAGAGAACAAAACAGGTACAAATTAGCCGTTGAATACGGGACGGAACACAAGGCACGTTAGGACGGACGATGGCACAGAATCTCAAAGTTGTGGACGGCGGTATGGACAAGGCGAAGGCGCTCGAGGCAGCGCTGTCACAGATCGACAAGGCGTTCGGCAAGGGCTCGGTGATGAAGCTGGGCTCGAACGAGAACGTCCAGAAGATCGAATCGATCTCGACGGGCAGCCTCGGCCTCGACATCGCGCTCGGGATCGGCGGCCTGCCCAAGGGCCGGATCATCGAGATCTACGGACCCGAAAGCTCGGGCAAGACGACCATGGCGCTGCACGCCATCGCCGAATGCCAGAAACAGGGCGGCCAGGCGGCCTTCGTCGACGCCGAACACGCGCTCGACCCGTCCTATGCGCGAAAGCTCGGGGTCGACCTCGAAGAGCTGCTGATCTCGCAGCCCGACACGGGTGAGCAGTCGCTCGAGATCGCGGACACGCTGGTGCGCTCGGGCGCGGTCGATATCCTGGTGATCGACTCGGTCGCCGCGCTGACGCCGCGGGCCGAACTCGAAGGCGATATGGGCGATTCGCTGCCGGGCCTTCAGGCCCGCCTGATGAGCCAGGCCCTGCGCAAGCTCACGGGTTCGATCGCCCGGTCGAACTGCATGGTCATCTTCATCAACCAGATCCGGATGAAGATCGGCGTCATGTTCGGCAGCCCGGAAACGACGACCGGGGGCAATGCGCTGAAATTCTATGCGTCCGTTCGCCTGGACATCCGCCGGATCGGCGCGATCAAGCAGCGTGACGAGGTTGTCGGCAACCAGACGCGCGTGAAGGTCGTCAAGAACAAGGTCAGCCCGCCTTTCAAGCAGGTCGAATTCGACATCATGTATGGTGAAGGCGTATCGAAGACCGGCGAGCTTCTGGATCTCGGCGTCCTCGGCAATGTCGTCGAGAAGTCTGGCAGCTGGTACAGCTACAACTCCGAGCGCATCGGTCAGGGACGCGAGAACGCCAAGCAGTTCCTGAAGGATCATCCGGACATCGCCGATTCGATCGAGGCGCAGATCCGCAAGAATGCGGGCCTTCTCGCCGAAGACATGCTGACCGGACCCGAAGCCGAGGACGAGGCGGCCGAAGCCTGAGCTCCGCCTTCCCGGCATGGCAAACGAGGCGCCGTCCGCGACATGCGGGCGGCGTTTTTCGTTCGGAGCGGCCTCCAGTCCCGCGCGGCGCAGACTGCAACCCCCGTGGAACCGCCACCGTGATAGGCTGTTGCCCGGGCAGGACGAGCACGAAGCGAGGGAAGCATGGCGATCGACGACACGAATTCGGGCGGGGCCCGCCGAGGCGCTTACGAAGATAACCGTTACGAGGCGGAGAATGTCCGCGTCGGCCGCGCCGAGGCCGTGGCGCTCAGCCAGCCGGGCCTCCTGCGGCGCATCTCCTGGGGGGCCGTTCTCGCCGGTGCCGTGATGGCCGTGGCCATCCAGTTCCTGCTGGGCCTTCTGGGCGTTTGGCTCGGCGGTATGGTGCTCGACCCGACGGATCCGGCCGGTATCGGCGATTGGGGCCTTGGCAGCGCGATCTATACCTTCTTCTCGCAGATCGTGTCGCTCATCGTCGGCGGCTTCGTCGCCGCGCGGCTCGCCGGCATTCCCAAGGAGACGACGTCCCTGATCCATGGCGCCATGGTGTGGGCCGTGGTCAGCCTCGCCACCCTCTGGGCCGCGACGACGGCTGCGGGCTCGATGATCGGCGGGGCGACCTCCGCGCTCTCGGCCCTCGGCCGGGGCGGTAGCGAAGTGGTCGAGACGGTGGTCCCGGACGATCTCGGCAACCTGCCGACGCCGCAGATCGAGATGGAGATGCTGCCGCCGCAGGTTCGTCAGGCCCTGCGCGAGAACGATCTCACGACCGAGGACCTGCAAGAAGAAATCCGCGGCATTTATCGTGACGTCGTCTCGCAGCAGGAAGAGCGCCGCATCTCGCGCATCGCCGGCCGCACCGTCCGCGACGTCGCCGCCTCGCCGGACGAGGCGCTGTCGGAGATCGAAAGCGCGATCGACCGCATCATCGGCGAAGGTGCCGTCCTGTCCAACGAGGAGCGCCAGGAGCTTCTCGACAGCCTGCAACAGCGGCTCGACCTTTCAAATGAGGAAGTCGACCAGCTGGTGACCGAGGTCGAGACGGCCGCGCAGGAGGCGGCGCAGAATGTCGAGGACGCCATCGAGACCGTGGAGACGGAAGCGGCCGAAGCGGCCGAGGAAGCCGCCGACACGATCTCTTCTATCGCGCTGACCCTCTTCATCGCCAGCATTCTCGGCCTGCTTGCGGCCGTTGGCGGCGGCATTGCGGGCAAGCCGGAGCACGGCTTGGTGCGGGACGAGCGGTCGATCCGCTGAGGCTCGCTTCCCTCTGCCAGCGGCCTGCTGACGGGCCGCTGGCGCATCAGCGCCGCAGGAGGCCCAGAAGGCGCTTCAGACCCCAAAGGGGCAGGACGATCATCGCGCCGCTGGCGATGACGGCGAGGAAGATGCCGAAGCCGTCGAGGCCATAAGCGTAGAGGTCATGCGCCCCCTGCACGATCGCGGCGAAGAGGCCGCGCCAGAAATCGAGCGGGTTCACGCCCAGCGCCGTCAGCACCGCGCCGACGGCAAGGCAGGCGAGGAGCAGCTTGATCACCGTGCCGACCGCGCCGCGCGGCGGGCGGGGCATCCGGCGGCTGCGCGGGGGCGGGGGCGTATCGTCGAACGAGGACATGGGACCGAGGTAAGACCGCCCCAGCCTCTGCGCTAGCCTGCGGGGCCGAGGCGGCCGGTCTGGCCCCTGTGGCGCAAAGCGTGGTCGGCGAGGACGCAGGCCATCATGGCCTCGGCCACCGGCACGCCGCGAATGCCGACGCAAGGGTCGTGGCGGCCCTTGGTGACGACCTCGGTCTCGGTTCCGTCCGCCATCACGCTGCGGCGCGGGGTGAGGATCGAGGAGGTCGGCTTGATCGCGACCCGCGCCACAACGTCCTGCCCCGTCGAGATGCCGCCCATGACACCGCCAGCATGGTTGGCGAGGAAGGCGGGGCCATGCTCGCCCTTGCGCATCTCGTCGGCATTGCCAGTGCCGGTATTCATCGCCGCCGCGAGGCCGTCGCCGATCTCCACCGCCTTGGCCGCATTGATCGACATCAGCGCCGCAGCGAGCTCCGAGTCGAGCTTGCCATAGACCGGCGCGCCCAGACCCGCAGGCACGCCGCTCGCCCGGACCTCGATCAGGGCCCCTAGGGAGTCCCCGGATTTGCGTGCTCCGTCCAACACGCCTTCCCACTCTACCGCAGCGACAGGGTCCGGGGAGAAGAAAGGGTTCTCCGCCACCGTGTCCCAGTCGACCCGCTCGGGATCGACCTCGTGCGGCCCCATGGCGACGAGGCCACCAAAGATGCGCACCGCGCCGCCATAGAGCGCGTCGAGCACCCGCTCCGCCACGGCGCCTGCGGCGACGCGGCAGGCGGTTTCGCGCGCGCTGGAGCGGCCGCCCCCGCGATAGTCCCTGATCCCGTATTTCGCATCATAGGCGTAGTCGGCATGGCCGGGACGGTAGGTGTCGCGGATCTCGTCATAGTCGCGGCTGCGCTGGTCGGTGTTCTCGATCATCAGGCTGATCGGCGTGCCGGTGGTGCGGGGGCCTCCCGTGCGGTCGTCCTCGAAGACGCCGGAGAGGATGCGCACCTGATCGGCCTCCTTGCGCTGGGTGACGAAGCGGGAGGTGCCGGGGCGGCGCCGGTCGAGCCTCTGCTGGATGTCCCCTGTCCGCAGCAGCACGCCCGGCGGGCAGCCGTCGATGACGCAGCCGATGGCGGGGCCGTGGCTTTCGCCCCAGGTGGTGACGCGGAACAGGGTGCCGAAGCTGTTGTCGGACATGACGCCTCGTTTGCGGATCGGCCGGAACGGCCTAGCTAGCAGGGCATGACCGATGACGCACTCATCCCGCCCACGCCCAGTGCCGAGGACTATGCCCGCGAAGCGGAGGCGCAGGAAGCCTTCGGCGTCTCGGACGATCAGGGCGAGGTGTTCACCTCGAACGAGCCCTTCGCCCTGTTCGCCGAATGGCTGGCCCTCGCCAAAAGGCACGAGGCCAACGATTCGAACGCGCTGGCCCTCGCCACCGTGGCGCCGGACGGGATGCCGGAGGTGCGGATGGTCCTCCTCAAGGATCTCGACGACGGCTTCACCTTCTACACCAACACGCAGTCGGCGAAGGGCGAGGCGCTGGCCGCGAACCCGCGCGCGGCCATGTGCTTTCACTGGAAGTCGATCCGCCGCCAGGTCCGCGTCGCCGGCCCGGTCGAGCCCGTCGCGCCCGAAGAGGCCGACGCCTATTTCGCCTCCCGCTCCCGCGGGGCGCGGATCGGCGCCTGGGCGAGCGACCAGTCGCGCAAGATGGGCGGCAAGGACGCCCTCAAGGCGCGCATCGCCGACCGCGAGGAGGCCTTCGAGGGCCGGGACGTGCCGCGCCCGGACCATTGGAGCGGCTATCGCCTGATGCCGCAGCGCATCGAATTCTGGGTCAACCGCCCCCACCGCCTGCATGACCGCCTGCTCTTCGAGCGCGACGGGGAGGAGTGGCGGACCTCAAGGCTTTATCCTTAAGTGGCGCTACCGCTCGCTCGCGCTCGCTGCTTGAGCGCGTCTTAGTGGCGCTACCGCCTCCGGCTGCTTGAGCGCGTGTTCGCGGCGTAGCCGCTCACGGTGCGCAGCGGATGTAGGGTGGATCGTGATCCACCATAGGTGCTGACGCGCTTCGCGCGACGGGCCGTTGGCCCGGCTCGCTCCTGGACGTCGCTCGCTCCGCGGCGGGAGTTTGCGCGGGTGGCGGGGCGCCTCGCGGCCGTAGGGTGAATCGTGATCCACCATCGCCCGCGCCGCCCGGCGCATCGCTCGCGGGCGCCCGCTTTTCCGAGATGGGCCCCGGCTCTCCGCTGCGCTCCGGCCGGGGTGACGCTTAGATGCAGCCGCTGTCACCCCGGCCCCCGCGCCGGGGCCCGTCTCGGAAAGAGGGAGCAAATGCAGCGGCGGGCCGCCGGGTGAGATGTCACCATCCGCCTCCTCCGCGCATCTCAGTCGCGCTATCGCTTCGCTACTTGAGCGCGCAGCCGTCATCGCCCGTCCGAGCCGGTTTCGCGAAAATCGAGGGTCCCGCGCGCGGCTTCCGTGCCGACGGAGGGTCTATTGATACTGTGTCGGCTCGGTTCGGGTGTCCCAAACCCTCGCCGCGCGCGGCTCTCCGCCATACGACCGGGGCCCCTCCGGAGCTCGCCCGACGCGTGCCATCCCCTCCGCAAACGCGAAGGGCACGAGACGAAGAGGCGGCGTGCCGAGCAGACGACGGTACCTGCCGGCCCCGTCACGCCGCGAGGGGAGATTATGGAGTGGGGTGGAGGGGGTGGGGATAAACACCCCATGGTTCTGACATATTCTTCAACTTGAAAGTAGTTCTAGGGAACGTGTACACTGCACATGGTAGCAAGCATCGATGCCCCTCTACCCGCCCGTATCACCGTCAGGTCTTGCGTCATTCTCGGAAGAGATTGGCTCACCATACTCCAAACGTCGTTGAGCAATGTCTCGTTCGACCCTCTGCTGCTCATTCGCGATCTGATTTTCCAGAGAGCGGGCGAACGTCCTAGCGAAAGCGCGCACAGCCTCACGCTCGTCGTCAAACCATGCCTCGATCTTCGACTTCTGCTCGATGAGCGCATCGCGATATCCAAAGTGCCCATGCATAGTACCTGTAGACTGAAGAGCGCTCCCAATCTTTGAAAGCAACTGGTCGGAACCTGCTGCTTCAGCTACCAGCTCCTTCGCAACCACCCAGACACCAGGAGCACTTTCAAAATGTTCTATCACCGCGATAGCAAATTCTTGCCTCGCCTCGTCTCCTGATGAGGTGAATTCTCTAAGCGCCCTGATCAACTCTTCAGGTAAATCGGGATAAACGCCGGCAACGAACCGGCCGCCGCGATAACTGTTGAGCCAGTCGGATTTTTCAGCCCAACGGCTGGTGGCTTCAAGAACGAGATCAACGTCATCTAATGAGAACCCCTCTGACAAATGGTGGAACTCGTAAGGGATTGCCTCAAAATGATTGGGATCGAATGGATTGTTATCTTCTGATTTATCAAATTCTATTCGCTTACCAAACATGTCAATAACTTCGTTTGGATGCTTACGCGCTACTTTAACTAGAAATTCTTCCGTACGATGGTCGATATTGCGTAGCGTAGATACAGCTCTCAAGAAGCGCAATCTATCTTTTTTAGGGAGTGATTCTATGAAATCGCTGTCCTGAGAATAGAGCCAGACTGGATTTACCCATTCGTCCTCAGATCGTGCCGCAAGGTACTCGATCATCATGAGGCCTAGCTTAGTGGCTCGTTCCCCGCCCAGCACCACCCTCTCTTTAACCGCAAACTCCAGGACAGAGATGGCAGCTTGCTTATTATTTGAATGAGCGGCAACGCCTGCCATCTGCTCAACCAAGTCTGGTAGAGGCGGGTCGGCATGGTTGAGAAAGTGTGCCAGTGAGGTGATATATCTACCGGCCTGCATAGCTTGTTCTACCCAAGCAACCGCCGAGTCGGGCGCTGCCTTGTAGAGGCCTCGCAGCATGCCCGGTACAAACCTTTCGAGCGGCCGACCCTCAGATTGGTCTAGCCAAATTGGTCCGATGGATGGATGACGTGCTACGATGTCTGTAATGAATTTCCCGAGTTTTGGAAAGGTAGCGAGATCACTGGAATCTGTCGCGGCATAGCGGTCGAGGCGCTCGAACCAATCAGGCGCACCTTCAACTGTTACACTCGCAAGTAGCTCGGCAGCTCGCTCGTCTCGTGCCTTGTCGTTGAGCTTGTACATGGCACGGAACTCCGGCGCCTCCCACGCATCGGCAAAAACGCCTTCGAACCCGACAAGTGTTTTGAAAATTTCGTAGTCCTCGAAACCAGATATATGATCACGGAAACTGAGCGCGGCACTGACCACTTCCAATCCCGCGGCAGCGACAGAAGCTGCTCGAGTTGGCTTCCCTTCCGTATCCTGATTCCAGCGATAGCGGAGGTAGATGTCACGCTCGACTGACTGAAGGAGGGGGTTACTTAAGACGCCCGCTTTATTAGTCAGGAAGCGAATCATCCGCGCTGTATCGAGGCGCACCCGGACTATTAGATCGTCGCTTAGTATCGCAGCATTATGGAGCGATGTCGCCTGCTTGTACGCAACGAGGGCACGGCGTCGTTCCACGTCGTTCGAAGCCATATTGAATGCTTCTTCGATCAGGGCAATGGCTCGATCACGGATTTTGTTCAAGTCCTCGGATATAAGAACAGCGCCCCTTGTGAAAGTCACGCTCTCTGAATTCGAAGAGGTCCCAGCGATTTCCGTGCCGAGCGCATTGCTCGCAACCTTGAGGATCAGCGGCCGAACCGTATCAATTATCTTCGGATCAAGGCCGCAGATTGTCTCCGTTAGCAATTTTTGAACGATAGGACCGCCTTGACGCCAAGCAGAGAGATTATAGTGCGAAAGTTCGGCGGCTGCCTCGACGAGTAGGCGCTTCGCCTCTTCATCTAGCCCCTCGATGCTATACATGTCGATCAGAGTATGTAGCGTCGCCGTTGGATCAACGAGTCGCAGTTCCGGCCCGTTTATTAGCCGGACTGCACGCTTCGTCACGTCTTCGAGCGTCTTGCCTGGGATATCTCCGTATGGAGTCTTGATCGGTATAATGAGGTGACCGCTCGCATGCCGGACGGCGCTCAACGCCGCGCGTCGGATATCTGGTGCCCAGGCCTGAATCTTATCAATCTCTGGTAACACAAAATTTTGGAATCGATCGAGAAGGTCGGAGACATCGTTGTTATTTGTTGCTCTCTCGATTGCCTCAAGTGCATCGGTATCAATCAATTTTTTGCCTTGGGCGAGCCGCTCGAATGAGTCCAGAACCTTTTGGAACTCGTGTCCGGCCGGAATCAGGTAACGCCTTTGGATGGCGTTCATCTGCGTCTTCAGCGCTACCAAATTGCGGGCGCCCACCTCGCCGAGGTCAGGACTCTTATAGATTTTATCGTGAGCTGTTTCAGACCAAGCATGTTGCAAGATCGTCTGAACCTGTATCTCGCACCGTAGACTAGATAAATCAGCGTATTCAGGGAGGGATGTTCGTGCGTCCGTAAGAAGGGCAACATAGTTCCGGCCAATGAAGTGAGAAACATCCTTATCCCCGCTGACGGGATAATGGAATCTCGTGCGTTCCCACTCAATGCTGAAATTTTCATGTAGAAGTCCAGACCCTTCTAATCTATCAAGATCGCTATCCGTATATAAAACTATGCGAACCCCAGCGAGATCTTTTGCATACTGCTGGATAACAGATGTTCCAGCCGCATCGCCCAGTTTCTTTCTCAAGCTGTCGACAGCCTTTGCTCGAGCTTGAACCTCTTGATGCCTGATTTCAGGGTGACGAGCTAGGGCAGCAAGAAGAATTTGCCGGACCGCATCAGCATAGCGGGCGTAGAGATCGCGACCACGAGCCTCGTAGTCGCTCAACGTCATTCTAGGTTCTTGGCCTGATTCGAGGACGCCTTCGCTGGCCTGTCGATTGGGTGCGCTACTTTCGGATTCCATTTCGATATTGCCAGCCATTATTCATCTCTTAGACCGAAGTTATGCACCCGTAGAGAAGTTATGCACCGGTAGAGCAGTGATATCCGCCCCTCACACCCCCACCCCAATATCCTGCCGGTAAAACCCATCCGGCCACTCAATCGCGCCTATCCCCTCATACACCGCTTCCGCCGCCGCCTGAGGCGTGTCGGCCATGGCCGTAACGTTCAGGACCCGGCCGCCATTTGCGAGGAGGCGGTCTCCGTCCTGTTTCGTTCCGGCGTGGAAGATGACGAGGCCTTGGGCTTCGGCCTCGGCGAGGCCGCGAATCTCGGAGCCTTTCTCGTAGGAACCGGGATAGCCCTTGGTCGCCATGACGACGAGGGTGCAGGCCTCGACCATCCAGTCGAGGCCAACGCCGCCGAGGCGCCCTGTCGCTGCGCCCCATAGGGTGGGGACCACGTCCGAGCGCAGGCGGCGCATGAGGACCTGCGCCTCGGGGTCGCCGAAGCGGCAGTTGAACTCGATCAGCTTGGGGCCGTCCGCGGTCAGCATCAGCCCGGCATAGAGGACGCCCTTATAGGGCGTGCCGCGCGATTTGAGGGCGGCGAGGGCCGGGCGGATGATCTCGTCATAGGCGCGGCGCTCGAGCGCCTCGGGCAGGTTGCCGGGCGGGGCATAGGCGCCCATGCCGCCGGTGTTCGGGCCTTCGTCCCCGTCGAAGGCGCGCTTGTGGTCGCGGGCGCTGCCGAAGGGGAGGACGGTTTCGCCGTCGGTGATCGCGAAGAGGGAAACTTCCTCGCCTTCGAGGAACTCCTCGATGACGATCGTGGAGCCCGCCTCGCCGAATTCGCCGCCGAGCATGTCGTCCACGGCGGATTTGGCGTCTTCGAGCGCCTCTGCGATGACGACGCCCTTGCCGGCGGCGAGGCCGTCCGCCTTGACGACCCAGGGGCCGGGGAGCTCGCTAAGATAGGCCTTGGCGGCGTCCGCCTCGGTGAAGCTGCGCGCGCGGGCGGTGGGGATGCCGGCCTCTTCGCAGAGGTCCTTGACGAAGGCCTTGGAGGTCTCGACCCGGGCGGCCTCCCGTTTCGGGCCGAAGCAGGGGATGCCCGACTCTTCGAGCGAATCGGCGAGGCCGTCCGCGAGAGGCTGTTCGGGGCCGACGACGACGAGGTCGAATCCCTCTTTTTTGGCATAAGCGGGGATGTCGGCGGGTGTGGGCACGCACTCCGCGACCGCCGCCATGCCGGGATTGCCGGGCGTGCAGACGAGGCGCCGCACCAGCGGGCTCTGCGCGATCTTCCAGGCGAGGGCGTGCTCGCGGCCGCCGGAGCCGATCAGCAGGATGTCCATGACCTCTCCATTCGTTCAGGTGATTGTTGTCTGGCCCCGACGCACCCTTCGCGCAATGGCCGGGATCACGGAAGAGGGGCGGCGGGACCGGTGGGTCGGGCTGGGGGCGGCGGTCGGCGTGAATGCGCTGATCGTGCTGCTGCTGTGGTCGGCCTATGACCCGAAGCCCCCGCGCGGGCGGGAGGACGGGGAGCGCGTGGTGCAGGTCGAGATCGTGCGCGCGCCGCCTGTGCCTGAGCCCGAACCGGAGGCGCCGCCGGAGGTGGCAGCGCCCGAGCCCGAACCTCAGCCTGTCGAGGACGCGGCGCCGGTTGCCGAGGCGCCGGAAGCTGCGCCGCCGCCGCCGAGCCTGCCGCAAGTGGCTTTGCCGGATGTGGAGCGGGGGCAGGGCGTGCCGTCGGGCGTGGTGGGGCTCGACTGCAATGCCGTGTTCTCGGATCCCGATAAGGCGGCGGAGTGCGCGGGGCGGGAGGTGCTGTCGGGCTGGCAGGCGGAGGTCGACGGCTTGGGCGAGGACTGGGAGCGGATCGCCGAGCGGCTGAAGGATGTCGCGCCGGGCGCTGTGGGCGGGATGATCCCGCCTGAGCGGCGCGGAGAGTTCGGGGCGGCGATCTCGCAGAAGCGCGCGATGCAGCGGCGGCGCGAGGCCTCTCCGATTGCGGACGGGGTGGGCGATGCGGGGGCGCAGGGCGGAACGCTGGATTATCTAGGCGTGCCGAGCTTTATCCAGTCGAACGAACCTGTCGTGGAGACGCCCCGCGACATCCGCGAGGACGGACGCTAGACAGAGGCCATGCCAGCGCCCTCGTCGAACACGCCCGAATATACCGTCTCGCAGCTGTCGAGCAGCCTCAAGCGCACGATCGAGGACGCTTATGGCTATGTCCGGGTGAGGGGCGAGCTGGGGCGCGTGACGCGGGCGGGGTCGGGGCATGTCTATCTCGACCTCAAGGACGAGCGGGCGGTGCTCTCCTCGGTCGTCTGGAAGGGCGCGGCGGCGCGGATGAAGGTGCGCCCCGAGCAGGGGATGGAGGTCATCGCCACCGGGCGGCTGACGACCTTCCCCGGCCAGTCGCGCTATCAGCTGGTCATCGACACGCTGGAGCCCGCGGGGGCGGGCGCGCTGATGGCGCTGTTCGAGGAGCGCAAGAAACAGCTCGCCGCGGAGGGGCTGTTCGCGGCGGAGCGCAAGAGGCCGCTGCCCTTCCTGCCGCGCACGATCGGGGTTGTGACCTCGCCGTCCGGCGCGGTGATCCGGGACATCCTGCACCGCCTGCGCGACCGCTTTCCGAGCCATGTGCTGGTCTGGCCGGCCCTCGTGCAGGGCGAGCGGGCCGCGGCGCAGATCGTCGCCGGGATCGAGGGGTTCAACCGCTTGCCCGAAGGCTTTCCGCGGCCGGACGTCCTGATCGTCGGCCGGGGCGGGGGGAGCCTCGAGGACCTCTGGTGCTTCAATGACGAGGCGGTGGTGCGCGCGGTGGCGGCGAGCGGCATCCCGGTGATCTCGGCCGTGGGGCACGAGACCGATACGACGCTGATCGACTATGCCGCGGACAGGCGCGCGCCGACGCCGACGGCGGCCGCCGAAATGGCCGTGCCGGTGCGCATGGAGCTTCTGTCCGAGGTCGAGAGCAAGGGCGCGCGGCTGTCGGGCGCCGTGTTCCAGGCGGCCGAGCGGCGCGCGCTGGCGCTGACCTCGGCCATACGCGGGCTCGGGCGGCCCGAGGCGCTGATCGAGCCGGTGGAGCAGCGCTTCGACCGGGCGACGGAACGGCTGGGGGCTGCGATGCGCAGCTGGCTTGAGCGGGCGGAGACGCGGTTTTCGCGCGCCGAAGGACGCTTGCGGCCGAGCACCGTGCTTCAGGCGCTGCGCCTGCGCGAGCAGACCTTGCGCGAGGCGGGGCGGCGCCTGCCCGAGGCGCCCCTGCGCGGCATCGACCGGGCGCAGCAGAGAGTGGCGGGGCTGCGCCTGCGGCCGCTGGGGCAGGCGGCGACGGAGAGGGCGGCCTCGCGGCTGTCGAGCCTGCGCCTGACGCCTGCGGCGGGGCGGCGGCTGGTGCGCGAGGCGGAGGAGGGGCTGGGCGGCGCATCGGAGCGCTTGGCGCGCAGCACGAGCGCGCTGGACCGGCTGTCCGAGCGGCTGGCGGCGCAGGAGCGTCTGTTGCGCAGCTATTCCTATCAGGGCGTGCTGGAGCGCGGTTTCGCGCTGGTGACGGCGGAGGATGGCAGCGTCCTGCGGCGGGCGGCGGAGACCGGGGCGGGGCAGGCGGTGACCCTGCGCTTTGCCGATGACGAGCGGAGCGCCGTGATCGGCGCCGATGCGCCCAAGCCGCCGCGCAAGAAAGCCGCCAAGGCGAAGGCCGCGCCGAAAAAGGCCGAGGCCGGGGAAGCGGCTGCCCCGCAACCGACCCTCTTTGAATGACCCCGTGCGCGGACGGGCAAACCTGCTAGGAGCAGCGCATGCTGGATACGAACACGATGAACGGACCCGAAGCGAAGCTGCGCTATGGCGACGGCGATTTCGACGTGCTGCGCCCCGGTGCCTATGTCACCTGCGCGGTGACGGGAAAGCCGATCCCCCTCGAAGAGCTGCGCTATTGGAGCGTTTCGCGCCAGGAGCCCTATGCCGACGCGGTAGCCACGGCGAAGGCCTATGCGGCCGCGCTGGAGGCGGGAGAGAAATTCTGATGCGGCGGATCGCGACCACCGCCGCCATCCTCGCCATGAGCGCCTGCGCGGCGAATGCGCAGCCGCCGGAGCCGAGCCTGTCGCCCTCCAAGGGCGCGGGAATTGCGGGCGAGGCACCCGAAGATGCGCGCACGACCTTCACCGAGGACAGCCGGTTCACCCAGGGCGGCCTCGCCTTCGGGCAGACCGAACCGGGAACCGCCGTGGCGCTCGACGGCGAAGCCGTGCCGGTGACGCAGGACGGACGCTTCGTCCTCGGCTTCGGACGGGACGAGGATACGGAGGCGCGCCTGCGCCTCGCCTATTCCGACGGCAATGTCGAAGAGCGGTCCTTACGGATCTCCGACCGCTCCTTTCCCGAAAGCCGGATCGAGGGCGTGCCGTCCAATACGGTGAACCCCTATTCGGAGGAAGACCTCGAACATATCGCGGTCTCGACCGACAAGAAGACCCGCGCGCGCGAACGCTGGTCGCCCGATCCGATGTGGACGAGCGGCTTCACCTGGCCCGCCCGTGGGCGCATCTCGGGCGTGTTCGGCTCGCAGCGCTTCTATAACGGCGAGGCGCGGCGACCGCATTCCGGCCTCGACATCGCCGCGCCCGACGGCACGACGCCCATGCAGTTCGTCGGGACCGATATCGCAGCGCCCGCCGATGGCGTGGTGACGCTGGCCGAGCCCGACATGTTCTTCGAAGGCGGCCTCGTCCTGATCGATCACGGCCAGAACCTCGAGAGCGCGCTGATGCACATGTCGCGCGTGGATGTGCAGGCGGGGCAAAGAGTGCAGAAGGGCGATGTGATCGGCGGCGTCGGCATGACCGGCCGCGCGACCGGGCCGCATGTGCACTGGTCGCTGAAATGGCGCGACCGTCTGGTCGACCCGCTCCTGCTGGTGGAGAACGAAAAATGAGCCAGGCTTACGATACGATTCTCCGCGGCGGCACGGTGGTGAACCATGACGGGGCCGGTGCGCGCGATGTCGGCATCCGGGGGGGCAAGATCGCCGCGATCGGCCTGCCCTCCAATGCTTCTGCGGGCGAGGTGATCGACTGCACCGGGCTGCACGTTTTGCCCGGCGTCATCGACACGCAGGTCCATTTCCGAGAGCCCGGCGCGACCCACAAGGAAGACCTGGCGGCGGGCGCGCGCGGCGCAGTGCTCGGCGGCGTGACCGCCGTTTTCGAGATGCCGAACACGAACCCGCTGACCACGGACGAGGCGACGCTGGCCGACAAGCTGGACCGGGCGCGCGGCATGATGTGCGATCACGCCTTCTATATGGGCGCGACCCGGCAGAACACGGACCAGCTGCACGAGCTCGAACGCCTGCCCGGCGTCTGCGGCGTGAAGCTGTTCATGGGCGCCAGCACGGGCAACCTGCTGATCGAGGACGATGAGGGCGTGGCCGCGGTGCTGGCGAACGGAACCCGCCGCGTCGCCTTCCATTCCGAAGACGAATACATGCTGCGCGACAATGCCGGGCTGGCGCGCGACGGCGACTGGTCGAGCCACCCCGAGGTGCGCTCGGTCGAAGCGGCGGTCCGTTCCACCGAACGCCTCTTGCGCCTCGCGACGGAGGCGGGGCGCCGCATCCATGTCCTGCACATCTCGACCGAGGACGAGGTGCCGCTTCTCGCCGCGCATCGGGACGTCGCGACCTGCGAGGTGACGCCCCAGCACCTGACCCTCGGCATGGACGCCTATGAAAAGATGAGCGGCCGGGCGCAGATGAACCCGCCCGTGCGCGGCGGGCGGCATCGCGACGGGCTGTGGCGCGCGCTGCAGGAAGGCCTGTTCGACGTGATCGGCTCGGATCACGCGCCGCATACGCTGGAAGAGAAGGCCAAGCCTTACCCGAAGAGCCCGTCCGGCATGCCGGGCGTGCAGACCCTGCTGCCCGTCATGCTGACCCACATGGCCGAGGGCCGGTTGAGCATGGCGCGCCTGATCGACCTGACGAGCGCCGGTGCGCAGCGGGTCTTCGGCATCGCGAACAAGGGACGCCTGGCGCTCGGCTATGACGCCGACTTCACCGTGGTGGACCTGAACGCTCGGCGCGTCATCGAGGATTCGCAGATGGCGAACCTGTCAGGCTGGACGCCGTTCGACGGCTTTGAGACCACGGGCTGGCCGGTCGGCACGATCATTCGCGGGCGGCGCGTGATGTGGGAGGACGAGCTGATCGGCGATCCTGCGGGCGAGCCCGTGCGTTTCGTCGAAACGCTCAGGACGACCTGAAGGGGGCGTAGAGGCGCTCGGTCACGCCGAGCGCGGCCTCTGCCGCCAGCGCATAATCCTGCCGCGCCTGCCGGCCGCAGGTCGCGTGCTCCCGGCTGGTGTCCCGGTATTGCATGTTGAAGGCGTCGATCATCCGCACGCGGGTCGCGCCCATCGGCACTTCGAGCGGAATGAGGGTCATCAGCCTGCGCCGGAAGAGCTCGGGGCTGTCATCCGGATAGCAGACCTGGCGCAGGCGGTGCAGCGTGCCGAGATGGCCTGCCAGCGTGACGAGATCCTGCTGGCGCTGCTCGAAGGCCTCTGCGGCTTCCGGAATGGCCTGCGCGCCCGCAGGCGGGATGAGGACCGGCCAAGCGGCGAGGAGCGCTGCGGCCAGCCTGCGCACCTCTACTCCACCCGCCCCGCAAGCGAAGGCGCATTGGCGCGGCGGAAGGCCATGGCGCCCTGAAGGGCGAGGCGCGTCTTGTCCCAGGCGAGGCGGGACAGGGCCTCGGGATAGGAGACGAACTCCGCCTCCAATGCATCGTCGCCGGGGCGCGGCTCGCCTGAGAGGTGTTCGGCCACGAAATCGATCATGACGAAATGGCGCGGCTCGTTGCCGGTCGGCAGCGCCTCGAAGGCGTCGATCAGGCCGCGCACCTCGATCTCGATGCCGGCTTCCTCCTCGACCTCTCGCCGCACGGCGTCGCGCAGGGTCTCGCCATGCTCGACCTTGCCGCCGGGGATCGACCAGTGGTTCTGGAAGGGCGGGCGGCCCCTGCGGATGAGGAGCACCCGGTCGCCGCGGAACACCACTGCGCCCACGGAGAGGGTCGGCTTGCCGGAATCGGTCATGACCTCTCATAAGGCGTTCCATGAACGCGCGCTACGTCGTCACCGAATCGCCTTCATCCATGGGCGAGCATTTCGGCATCAGGCTGACCGAGAACTTTCCCGCGCGCTACAACATCGCGCCGAGCCAGCCCGTGCCGGTCATCCGCCTCGGCCCGAAGGGCGAGCGGCGCTTCGACCTCGTCCGCTGGGGCTTCGTGCCCGCATGGGACCGGCAGGGCAGCTTCCTGAAGAAGGCGATCGTCAATATTCGCTCGGAGACGGCGGCCGAGAAGCCGAGCTTCAGGAACGCCTGGCGGCGGCGGCACTGCCTGTTCCCGATGAACGGCTTCTACGAGTGGAAGGCGGAGGTGGGCGGCAAGCAGCCCTACCTGATCGCGCGGGACCGGGACATGCCGCTCTTCTGCCTCGCGGGGCTCTGGGAGGAGTGGATGGGGCAGGGCGGCGAGGAGATGACGAGCGCCGCCTTCCTGACCCGGCCCGCGCGGGGCCCGCTGGCGCAGCTGCATTCCCGCGTCCCGGTCTTCGTGCCGGAGGGGCGCTATGACGAATGGCTACATGCGGACGAACTGGACGATGCGCCCGCAAGGGACATCGTGGGGCTACCGCCGCCGGAGCTGACCTGGTGGAAAGTGAGCCGGAAAGTGAATTCGTGGAAGCCGGACGGGCCGGAGCTGATCGAGGCGGTGGAATGACCCTGCATGTGAGCGACCGCATCAAGGTCGAGGACTGGGAGCTGACCGAGAGCTTCACCCAGTCCGGCGGGCCCGGCGGGCAGAACGTCAACAAGGTGGCGACGGCGGTGGAGCTGCGTTTCGAGGCGGCGCGCTCGCCGAACCTTTCGCCTTCGGTGAAGCGGCGCCTGCGGCGGCTGGCGGGGCGGCGCTGGACGCAGGACGGGGCGCTGATCCTGCGCGTGTCCGACACCCGCTCGCAGGCCCGTAACCGCGAGATCGCGCGCAGCCGCCTCGCCGCGCTGATCGAGGAGGCGCTGACCCCGCCCAAGCGCCGCATTCCGACCAAGCCGACAAAGGCGAGCCGGCGGCGCAGGCTGGACGCCAAGACGCGGCGCGGGCAGCTCAAGGCGAAGCGGCAGGCGCCGGGGCTTGAGGAGTAACGGGGATCGGGCCCGTTCACGAATGATACCGAACTAATGAATGGGCGCTGTCTGCAATAATGTCTCGCTTGATCGGATCAGGAGAACGGGTGACCGGTCTTCGATGCCAGAATTCAGTAAGCTGTTCCCGCGTGGCGTGAGTGGCCAGGCTCATTCCGGTTTTGGCACTAATTGTGCGGATGGCACTGCCCGCGACCGTCGGAGAAAGACGAATTGAAGATGAGAACGGCTCTCGGCGCGCTTTTCGCGGCTTTGTCGACCAGTGGCTGCGTGACCACAGCCTTTCTCCTCGATGCGGCAACGAACACGGCGGTCGCGCCATTTAGTGCCGGTCGCGCCGAGGCCTTACAGGACGAAATGGATATAATCTGCGAGAAGCTTGGAGCCGCTTCGGCTATGGAGATCGACCACAGCCGCGGCGCCGCGATCTATGGTCGCGACGGGTGGTGCAGTGGCGTGTGCATCCGCGCTCTCCAAGACGGCTACGCGTTTGTTGATGTTTTCGATCTCGCCCGAGCACCAGGAGGTCGGCGTGATCTTGCATCGGAGCAGCCCGAGAACGTTCGGCGGTACAGTCTGGAGGACCGTTGGTGTTCAACGGGGACGATCCGTGACTGTATAGTCGGCCGCGACGTCGAAGAGGTCACGGGCGCCTACGAACCGATCTTTTTCTCCGCCGAATGGCCGACCGCGCGGCATGGTGGCCTCGGCGAGCACATCAGTCGTCGTCATGTCGGGGTTTTCGATCCGGCCCTGCGCATCAATGCGCGTCAGATCCGCGGGAGGTTCGAGGGGGTCAGAGACCGAACGACGGGCGCCCTTCAGGGGACGGGCCATCTCTTCCTAGAACGGACCGTGCCTGGAAGCCGCTTTCCGGCAGGTGATAACACGGAAGTCCTGAGCAGATGTTCGGTAGAGGGAGGGAAGACTGACTTTTGACCTCCAAAGAGCGGCCACGGGAAATGATGAAGGAGTGCCGAGTTAGGCGGCAGAGGGCTGCAAGATCATGCCGCCGGTGATGAGCGACGGCCGTTCCAACCGTGTCGCCATCTCCACAGCCTCAAAGGTCCAGGAACTCCGCGTGGAGGTTCACGGTCTCGCGTTCGCCCACGGCGTCCCAGTGGGTGTCGAGCCAGACCTCCGCCGCCTCTCTGCCGCGGTCGCGGAGGTCTTTGAGGAATTCCCAGTCGGTGTTGTATTTCGAGGCGAGGCTGAGGTCCTTGAGGGCCTTGTCGGCGCGGATGGCGTGGAAGCGGATGTCGGCCAGCTCGTGCGCCCGGTCCTCCCGCACCCAGCCCTCGCGCAGCAGCTTCTGGACGAAGGCGACGGCGCGCATCTCCTTGAGGAGGGCGGAGTTGAAGCTGATCTCGTTGACGCGGTTGTCGATGGCGGAGACGGTCTTGGGGATGTCCGGCCGCTCGATCGGATTGATGTGCACGACGAGGAGGTCCTGCACATCCGTCTCGTAGAAGAGAGGCCAGAGCGAGGGGTTCCCCATGAAGCCGCCGTCCCAATAGGCCTCCCCGTCGATCTCCACTGCCTGGAAAAGCTGGGGCAGGCAGGCCGAGGCGAGGACGGCGTCTGAGGTCATCTCCTCGTTCTCGAAGACGCGGACCTTGCCTGTGCGGACATTCGTCGCGCTGACGAAGAGCTTGATCTGGTTGCAGGCGCGCAGGGCGCGGAAATCGACGGCGCGCTCGAGCACGGTGCGCAGCGGATTGAGGTTCAGCGGATTGAACTGGTAGGGGCTGAAGGAGAGCCCCGCCAGCTCCATCGTCGCATAAGCGAGCCATTCCTCCGCCTCGGCGTAATAGGGAATGGCATTCTTGAAGGGCATGTCGGGCAGGCCCGCCATCGCCTTCATGTCCGAGACCTCGCGCCAGAACAGCTCGAGCGCGGCGCGCGCGCCCTCTTCGCCGTCGCGGGCGAAGCCGCAGCAGAGGACAGCGGCATTCATCGCGCCGGCGCTGGTCGCGGTGATGGCGTTGATCGCCACCCGCCGGCTCTGCAGCAGGCGGTCGGCCACGCCCCAAGCATAGGCGCCATGCGCCCCGCCGCCCTGGAGCGCGAGATTGATCGGCTTGCGCGCCACTATTGCGCGGTCCAGCCGCCATCCACGGTATAGGCGGACCCGGTGCAGGAGGCGCCCGCATCCGAGCAGAGATAGATCAGGAGGCCGTTGAGCTGTTCGTAGGTGACGAACTGCTTGGTCGGCTGCGCCTTGAGGATGACCTCGTTCTTGACCTCTTCCTCGGTCATGCCGCGCGCCTTGGCCGTGTCGCCGATCTGGCCGGTGACGAGCGGGGTCTCGACATAGCCGGGGCAGATCGCATTGACAGTGACGCCGCTCTCGGCCGTCTCCAGCGCCACGGATTTGGTGAAGCCGACCACGCCGTGCTTGGTCGCGACATAGGGCGCCTTGAAGGGCGAGGCGACGAGGCCGTGGGCCGAGGCGGTGTTCACGATCCGGCCGAAGCCCCGCGACTTCATGCCGGGCAGGGCGGCCTTGGTCGCATGGAAGACGGCCGAGAGGTTCAGCGCGATCATCTGGTCCCACTTGTCCTCCGGGAACTCGTCGATGGGGCTGACCTTCTGCATCCCGGCATTGTTCACGAGGATGTCGACCGCGCCGAAGGCCTCTTCGGCATCCGTGACGAGGCGGGCGGTTTCCTGCGCGTCCATGAGGTTGGCGCCGTCGAAGCGGACCTCGACGCCATGCGCCTCGGCGATGCGCTTTCGCTCGGCCTCGATCTCGTCTTTGTCGCCGAGGCCGTTGATCGTCACATTGCAGCCCTGGGCTGCGAGCGCTTCGGCCATGTGCAGGCCGATGCCGGAGGTCGAGCCGGTGACGACGGCGCTGCGCTCGCGGAGGTCTTCGAACATTTCAGGGCTCCCTGTTGTCTCTCCTCCCGCCGATAACACGGCGCCTCCCGCCGGTCGCCGCATTGCAGCAGCCGGTTCACGAAGACGCGTTCGGCGCATATATGCGGGCGATGACCGATACGCCTCTGACGAACGAAATCGCCGCTTCGCTGGATCTCGGCGTGCCGAAGGGCGCGCGCGTGGTCGTGGCCATGTCGGGCGGCGTGGACAGCTCGGTGACGGCCGCCCTCGTCGCGAAAGCGGGCTATGACGCGATCGGCATCACGCTGCAGCTCTACGACCACGGGGTCGCCATCCAGAAGAAAGGCGCCTGCTGCGCCGGGCAGGATATCGAGGATGCGCGCGCGGTCGCCGACCGCCTCGGCATTCCGCACTACGTTCTCGATTACGAGGATCGCTTCGGCGATGCGGTGATGGAGGATTTCGCCGAGACCTATCTTGCGGGCGCAACGCCCATTCCCTGCGTGCGCTGCAATGAGCGGGTGAAGTTCAAGGACCTCCTGCACACGGCGCGCGACCTCGGCGCCGAGGCGATGGCGACGGGCCATTACATCCGCCGGGCGGACGGGCCGGAGGGGCCAGAGCTGCGCCGGGCGGCCGATGCGGGCAAGGATCAGAGCTATTTCCTGTTCGCGACGACGCGCGAGCAGCTCGGTTTCCTGCGCTTCCCGCTGGGCCACCTGCCCAAGGAGACGACGCGGAAAGTCGCCGCCGAGCTCGGCCTCGTCGTCGCCGACAAGCCGGACAGCCAGGACATCTGCTTCGTGCCGGAGGGAAAGTATACCAGCGTCGTCGAGCGCCTGCGCCCCGGCGCGGCGGAGCCCGGCGAGATCGTCACCGAAGAGGGCGAGGTGCTGGGCCGCCATCCGGGCGTCATCCACTATACGGTGGGCCAGCGGCGCGGCCTCGACATCGGCGGCCTGTCCGAGCCGCTCTATGTCGTGCGGCTCGATTCGGAGGCGCGGCAGGTCGTGGTCGGCCGCCGCAGCTCGCTCCTCAAGGGGCGGGTGCGCCTGAAGGAGCTGAACTGGATCGGGGATGGAGAGGGCTTTCCACCCGGCATGGAGGTCGCGGTCAAGCTGCGCTCGACCCGTCCGCCCGCGCCGGCGGTGACGGGGCGGGACGAGCGCGGTCCGTTCGTCGATCTCGTCACGCCCGAAGAGGGCGTGGCGCCGGGCCAGGCCTGTGTCCTCTATTCGCCCGAGGCAGGGCATGGCCGGGTTCTCGGCGGCGGCTGGATCACGGCCGCAGAAGCCCCGGCAGCGCTTACGGACCGACCTGCGGCTTGAGCGGCTTGGGGCCGCGCTCCTCTTCGGGAGGGACGCTGCCATCCGAGGCGTGAACCTCCCGCCCGGCGGTCACGCTCCGGCCCTCGCCGCCCCGTGCGGCCAGAGCGTCTCTCGCCGTGTCCGTCATCGCGGTCGCGAGCGCGGGGGCGGAGGCATCGAGCGCCCCGAGGCCGGGAGCATCCTCGGAGCCGAGCTCGTCAGGTCCGGAGGGATCGCCGGGAGGAGAGAGGCGGCGCGGCATCATCGCGGTGACGCCGCGCATCGTTTCGGTCGCTCCGTGAATGGCGGTCTGCATCAGGCGCAGATGGCCGTCATAGAGCAGGAAAGGCAGTCTTGGAGCGTCGCCGGTCATGTCAGGCTCCTGTGTCCGAGGGATATTTCACGCGCGGGCCGTCATCGATGCCGAGGCCTTCCGAGGGCACCTTGCCGTCTTCGTCCTCCTGCATCGTGGCCATGCCGTGACGCTCGACCTCATCGGCTGCCGGCGCGGCGGGATTCTCGGCCCCGACAGGACGCTTGGGATCGCCGCTGGGAACCTCGACCTGACCGCGCGGGCCGCCATCGTCCTCGCCGGGCCCGTCCTGCGAGGGGGCCTCGCGGCCGCTCTTTGAGGACGGTTCGCGTTCGGCCCGGCGATTGTCCGAAGGCATGACGCCGTCGCCGTCATAGATTTCCTTGCGCTCTTCCTGGCTGCGGACCTCGTCCGCCTGCGAGACCTCCTCGGCGGGCTTGCTCTTCCAGTCATGGCCGGAATCGGCCGGGTCCTTCTGCGGCGTGTGGGTCTCGATATCGTGTTTGCCACCCCCCATCAGGCCGCTCAGCTTGGCCTTGGCGCGGCGATAGGTCTTGAGGAGGGGGCCGCCCTCCCTTTCGGGGTTCTGCGGAGTGGTCATCGCGCTCTCCATTTCTTCGGTCCTCTGGGAAACAGAACTGTGAACCCGCCGTTCCGCATCGCCGCATGAACTGGCAGTGAGACGCCCGATTGAAGGGCGCCGCCTCAGGCGCTAGTGCCTCTCGCGAACGAACATCCCGCAGAGCCCGGAAGCAGCGTCATGAACATTCACGAATATCAGGCCAAACAGCTCCTCAAGCGCTATGGCGCGCCCGTCGCGGACGGCGTCGTCGTCATGAATGCGGGCGAGGCCGAGGAAAAGGCGAAGCAGCTTCCCGGCCCGCTCTACGTGGTCAAGGCGCAGATCCATGCCGGCGGGCGCGGCAAGGGCCACTTCAAGGAAGCCGAAGCGGGCGAGAAGGGCGGCGTGCGCCTGACCAAGACGCCCGAAGAGGCCGCCGCCGAAGCCAGGAAGATGCTCGGCAATACGCTCGTGACCAAGCAGACGGGCGAGGACGGCAAGACGGTCGGCCGGATCTATATCGAGGATGGCGCCGACATCGACCGCGAGCTCTATCTCTCCGTGATCGTCGACCGGTCTTCGGGCCGGGTCGCGTTCATCGCCTCGACCGAAGGCGGCATGGACATCGAGGAAGTCGCCGAGTCGACGCCGGACAAGATCGCGACCGTCACCGTCGATCCGTCCGAGGGCATGACCGATGCGGTCGCGGACAAGCTGGTCGCGGCGCTGAAGCTCGACGGCAAGGCGGCCGAGCAGGGCCGCGAGCTAATGGGCACGCTCTACAAGGCCTTCACCGAGAGCGACATGGCGATGCTGGAGGTCAACCCGCTGATCGTCATGGAGAATGGCGGCCTGCGCGTTCTCGACGCCAAGGTCGGCTTCGATCCGAACGCCGAGTTCCGCCATGCCGAGTTCGAGGAGCTGCGCGACGAGACCGAGGAAGACCCCCTCGAGCTGCGCGCGGGCAAGTCGGACCTGTCCTACGTGAAGCTCGACGGCAATATCGGCTGCATGGTCAATGGCGCCGGCCTCGCCATGGCGACCATGGACATCATCAAGCATTACGGCGCCGAGCCCGCAAACTTCCTCGATGTCGGCGGCGGCGCGACCAAGGAGAAGGTGACCGAGGCCTTCAAGATCATCACCTCGGATGCCGGCGTGCAGGGCATCCTCGTTAACATCTTCGGCGGCATCATGCAGTGCGACGTCATCGCCGAGGGCGTTCTCGCCGCGGTCGAGGAGACGGGCCTGAACGTGCCGCTGGTCGTCCGCCTCGAAGGCACCAATGTCGACAAGGGCAAGGCGATCATCGACGGCTCCGACCTCAACGTGATCGCGGCGAACGACCTCGACGACGCGGCGCAGAAGATCGTGAAGGCCGTCCAGGGCTGACGATTGGACAATGCGCGCAGCTTCGGCGCCCATGCGGGCGCCTACAAGGCAGGGCGGCCGACCTATCCGGACGCCCTGTTCGACTGGCTCGCGCAGATGTCTCCCGCCCGGGAGGCCGTCTGGGACTGCGCCACGGGATCGGGTCAGGCCGCACTGGCGCTCGCCGAGCGGTTCGACCGGGTCTTCGCGACGGACATCGATGCGGCGCAGCTCGAACAGGCCGAGCCGCACCCGCGCATCGCCTATCGCGTCGCTCCGGCCGAGGCTTCGGGCCTTTTCGAGAACGGCGCGGACCTGATCACCGCGGCAACGGCGCTTCACTGGTTCGCAGGCAAGCCGTTCTGGGAAGAGGTGCGTCGGGTCGGACGACCCGGCAGCGTGTTCGCGGGCTGGGTCTATAGCGACATCATCGTGCCTGCCGCGATCGAGGATGCCTTGGTCGCCCCGCTGCGCGGGATGATCGATCCTTATTGGGCAGACGGAAACAGGATCGCCATGGCCGGTTACACGGCGGCGGCCCTGGAATTCCCGTTCGCCGAACTGACGGCGCCGCCCTTCGCGGTGGAGGTGTCGTGGAATGCCGAGCGGCTCATCGCCTATCTGCGGACCTGGTCCGCCCACACCCGCGCCATGAAAGAGCCCTCCCTCGCTTCGCGCCTCATCGCGGTCGAGGAGGCGGCGCTGGACCAGTTCGGCGGCGAGCCCTTCGAAATCCGCATGCCGCTTTCCCTGATCGGCGGGCGGGTCGGGTAGGGCTGTATCCGGCAGCGGGCGGCGCATGAAAAAGGGCGCCCTGCGGCGCCCTTTCCCTGGCATTCGGACCGGAGGCTTACGCCGCCGACTTCTTCCGGCTGAAGCGGAACGCGCCGCCCGCAATGCCGGCCGTCAGGAAGAAGGCTGCCGCACCGGGCAGCGGGACGGGAGAAATCTCCGCCGCGGCGACCGGGAGAAGCGCGACATAGCAGCCGCCCTCGACCGGCGTGTCGCCGAAATCGTCGCCGCAATTCCCGTCGACCTCGAACATCGTGCCGTCGCCGGTGCCATCGGCGAGCACGAGGCCGTGGATGACGATCTCCCGCAGGATCAGCGGGAAGAGGTCCTCCGCGCTGTAGACATTGCCGGTCGGCAGGGACGGCAGGAAGATCGAGCTGTCGGACAGGTCGAAGGTGACGTCATAGCTCGCCGTGCCGTCCTCCCCGGCGGTCAGGAAGGCCGTGCCGTTGCCCGGCTCGGTGACGAGCTGGAGGAGGATGTCCCCGTAGAAGGGCACGCCCTCCAGGGTCTCGACGAAGCCGTCGCCGTCACCCTCGCCGGTCGTGTCCGCGCTTTGCGGCGGCGTCACCGAATCGGCCGGCGTGCCGCCGGGCACGGCGACGCCCTCTTCGAAGAGGCCGTGGATGTGCATGGGGTGGGGGCCGGCAGCGAGGCCGGTGAAATCGAGGCTGACCTCGAGCGTGCCGTCCTCGGAATTGTAGACCAGCGTGCCGTTCCCATCGACGCCGCTGTCATTGAGTTCTTCGAAGTCGACCAGATAGGTCGTCAGATGAGCCGCCTGAGCGCCTCCCATGGACAGCGCTAGGGCAGCCCCCGCCGACATCAGCGCCGTCATCATCTTGTTGTTCTTGGTCATCCCAGTCGCCTCTCTCGCTTTGGTTAACGATGAAGAGACGGGCGGGAGAGGCTGGCGGTTGCGTCACGTCGGCGTGTAACTGCCAGAATCTTCAGTGTTTTGCCGTTATTCGAACAAAATGCCGCCCCCGGCGGGAAGCCGGGGGCGGCGGAAGCGTGGCAGTGTCACTTGCCCTTGAGGGCGTCTTTCACATTGCCGACGGCCTTGCGCAGGCTGCCTTCGCTCTTGTCGGCCTTGCCTTCGGCTTCGAGGTTCTCGTCGCCGGTCACCTTGCCGGCCGTCTCCTTGACCGAGCCCTGGACCTTCTTGCCTTGGCCCTTGGCGTGCTGTTCGTCTGCCATGTCGTGCTCCTTTCGGGGTTACGCGGTGGCGCCGCGAAGCTTGCCCTTCGCTTCGCCCTCGGGATCGGGGATGAAGCGGTAGCGGGCTTGGAGAATGCTGAAGAGGCCGAAGGCGACGAGGCCCAGGCCGATCAGGCCGAGCAGGATCGAGCCCCAGGCCTGCCCCCGCAGCCAGTCGAGCGCGCCGCCGACGCCGCGGGCATTGTCGGGGTTCGCGGTGAAGGCCGCGACCAGGAGGAAGACGCCGATGATCGCGAAGATCACCGCGCGGCTCAGAATGCCGGCCTTGATCGCCTTGTTGACCCAGCCCCTGTGCTCCGGGATCCGGGTGCGGGCCTTGTATTCTTCCTTGATCGCCTTCTTGGCCTGCGCCGCCGCGGCGGCGAGGCCGATCAGCCCCGCAATGCCGACGAGGATGCGGCCGAAGGGCGCCTGCATCAGCTTGGCGGTCAGGGAGTCCGCGCCGCCTGTGCCGCCCCCCGCAGCGCCGAAGATCAGCATGAAGCAGTAGACGGCGAGCGCGAAATAGGTGAGCCCCGCGAAGAAATGCGCCACCCGCTTGGCGGTGCCTTCCTTGTCATGGCCCTGGTTTTCGAGGTCGAGCGCGGCGGCGGTCGTCCGCCAGATGCCGTAGCCGAACAGGCCGATGCCGATCAGCACGAGGGCGAAGACGCCCCATCCGCTGTCCGCCAGCGTGCGCAGCGCGCCCGTGCTGCCCGTCGTCTGCCCGCCGGAGCCGAAGGCCGCGAGCACGGCGAGCCCGCCGATCAGGCAGTAGGTCACGCCGCGCGCGGCGAAGCCCGCCCGTGCCAGTTTCTCGAACAGATCCTTCTTCGATGCGTCCATGACCGAACGTCTCCTTCTCGTTCCCGACGACCCGAACACGCAGAAGCGGCCTTCGTCCCCCATGCGAACTGCGCGCGGTTGCGCGGTTCGCCTTGTCTCGGTCAGGTCTGCTCGCTACTCCCCCCGCAACCTTCAGAACCATTGCCCGGGCGGGCAGTCAGGCAAGCGGAGCGTCCATGTCGATTCTGGTGAACAAGAACACGAAGGTCCTGTGCCAGGGCCTGACCGGCAAGACCGGCACCTTCCACACCGAGCAGGCCATCGCCTATGGCACCAAGATGGTCGGCGGCGTGGTGCCCGGCAAAGGCGGCCAGACCTGGGAAGCCGGAGAGGCTGCCAAGGGGGCGACCCTGCCGGTCTATGACGACGTGAAGACGGCGCGGGAGAAGACCGGCGCCGATGCCTCCGTCGTCTATGTGCCGCCGAAATTCGCGGCGGCCTCGATCCTCGAAGCCATCGAGGCCGAGATGCCTCTCGTCATCGTGATCACCGAGGGCATCCCCGTCCTCGACATGGTCAAGGTGAAGGATGCGCTCAAAGGTTCGAAGACGCGCCTCGTGGGCCCGAACTGCCCGGGCGTCATCACGCCGGACGAATGCAAGATCGGCATCATGCCGGGTCACATCCACCGCCGCGGCTCGGTCGGCATCGTGTCGCGCTCGGGCACGCTGACCTATGAGGCGGTGCATCAGACCACCAATGCGGGCCTCGGCCAGTCGACCTGCGTCGGCATTGGCGGCGACCCGGTGAAGGGCATGGACTTCATCGACGTGCTCGAGATGTTCCTCAAGGACGACGAGACCGAGAGCATCATCATGATCGGCGAGATCGGCGGTTCCGCCGAGGCCGAGGCGGCGCAGTTCCTGGCCGAGAATTCGGTCAAGAAGCCCACTGTCGGCTTCATCGCCGGCGTCACGGCGCCTCCGGGCCGCCGCATGGGCCATGCGGGCGCCATCGTCTCGGGCGGCGACGATACGGCGGAAGCCAAGATCGAAGCCATGCGCAAGGCCGGCATCGCGGTCAGCCCGACGCCCGCCGCGCTCGGCACCACGCTGGTAGAAGTTCTGAAAGGCTAACGCCGTAGGCGAGGACTAGCTGTTGCGCGCGGGCCGCGGCCCGTTAAGTACAGTGTCAACCGAGGCGGGTATGCCCGCCTCCTTCACGTCCTGAGGCCGGGCGGGAGCCCGGCCCGATCTGCGAGGCCCAGCGTCCCATGGCCCATGACGGCTCACAAGGCGACGACTTCAACACGCGGGAGGCCGTCGCCTCCACTTCCTTCCTGAGCGGCGCGAATGCCGGCTACCTCGCCGAGCAGCATGCCCGCTATGCGAAGAATCCCGCCAGCGTCGATCCCGAGCTGCGCGCCTATTTCGACGGCCTCGGCAGCGACGGCGCGAGCGAGAACGCGAACGGCCCCTCCTGGTCGCGCAGCGACTGGCCCACCCGGTCGGGCGATGAGCTGACGGCCGCGCTGTCGGGCGACTGGTCCGCGCTCGAAGGGGCCTTCGAACGCAAGATCGAGAAGCGCTCGCCCGAGCTTGCGCCCGCGGATGTGCGCGCCGCCGTGTCCGATTCGGTCCGGGCGCTGATGCTCATCCGGGCCTACCGCATCCGCGGCCACCTCATCGCGGACCTCGATCCGCTGGAGATGCGCACGCTCGAGGTCCACCCCGAACTCGACCCGCAGACCTACGGCTTCGCCGAGGAGGACTGGGGCCGCGAGATCTTCATCGATCAGGTGCTGGGGCTCGAGACGGCGAACCTGCACACGATCATGGAGATCCTCCGCCGCACCTATTGCGGCACCTTCGCGATCGAGTTCATGCACATCACTGACCCGACGCAGAAGCAGTGGCTTCAGCAGCGGATCGAGGGCATGGACAAGGAGATCAAGTTCACCGCCGAGGGCAAGCGGGCGATTCTCTCCAAGCTGATCGAGGCTGAGGGCTTCGAGAACTTCCTCCACGTCAAATATCAGGGCACGAAGCGCTTCGGGATCGACGGCGGCGAGGCCATGGTTCCCGCGCTCGAGCAGATCATCAAGCGCGGCGGCGCCCTTGGCGTCGAGGAGATCACGGTCGGCATGCCCCACCGGGGGCGCCTGAACGTGCTCGCCGCCGTGATGGGCAAGCCCTATCACCAGATCTTCCACGAGTTCCAGGGCGGCGCGGCCATCCCTTCGGATGTCGGCGGCTCGGGCGATGTGAAATATCATCTCGGCGCTTCCTCGGACCGCGAGTTCGACGGCAACAAGGTTCACCTGTCGCTCGCCGCGAACCCCAGCCATCTCGAAGCGGTCGATCCGGTGGTGCTGGGCAAGTCGCGCGCCAAGCAGGACATGAACCCGCCGCGCACCAAGCTGACGCAGGCGCGCACCCATGTCCTGCCGCTTCTGCTGCATGGCGATGCGGCCTTTGCGGGGCAGGGCGTGGTCGCGGAATGCTTCGGCTTCACCGGACTGCGCGGCTATCGCACGGGCGGCACGATCCATTTCATCGTCAACAACCAGATCGGCTTCACGACGAGCCCGCGCTTCGCGCGCAGCTCTCCTTATCCGTCCGATGTCGCCAAGATGGTCGAAGCGCCGATCTTCCACGTCAATGGCGACGACCCGGAGGCCGTGGTCTTCGCGGCCAAGGTCGCGACCGAGTTCCGGCAGGAATTCGGCCATGACGTGGTTCTCGATATGTGGTGCTACCGCCGCTACGGGCACAATGAGGGCGACGAGCCGAGCTTCACCCAGCCCCTGATGTACAAGCGCATCAAGGCGCGAGAGAGCTCCCCGGTGCTCTATGCGCAGCGCCTGATCGAAGAAGGCGTGGTCACGGAGGAAGAGGTCCAGCGCGAGCGCGACGACTTCAAGGCCTTCCTTGCCGAGGAATTCGACGCCGGCGGGCCCTATGAGCCGAAAAAGGCCGACTGGCTCGACGCGCACTGGAAAGGGTTCCGTCCGCCCCAGGAGGATGACCGCCGCGGCAATACCGCCGTCTCCATGGAGCGCCTGCGCGAGATCGGCGCGAAGCTGACCCATGTTCCCTCGGACCTGAAGATCCACAAGACGCTGGCCCGCATCCTCAAGGCGAAGAAGGCCGCGATCGATGCGGGGGAAGGGATCGACTGGGCGACGGCAGAGGCGCTCGCCTTCGGCTCGCTCCTCAAGGAAGGCTACCGCGTCCGCCTGTCCGGCCAGGACTCCGTGCGCGGCACGTTCAGCCAGCGCCACGCGCAATTCGTCGATCAGGAGACGGAGAAGCGCTGGACGCCGCTGCGGCACCTGGGCGGCGATCAGGCCGAATTCGAGGTGATCGATTCGAACCTGTCCGAATTCGCGGTGATGGGCTTCGAATACGGCTATTCGCTCGCCGACCCCTGCACGCTCGCCCTGTGGGAAGCGCAGTTCGGCGATTTCGCCAATGGCGCGCAGGTCATCTTCGACCAGTTCATCTCCTCGGCCGAGCGCAAGTGGCTGCGCATGTCGGGCCTGACGCTCCTCCTGCCGCACGGCTATGAGGGGCAGGGGCCGGAGCATTCCTCCGCCCGGCTCGAGCGCTATCTGCAGGCCTGCGCCCAGGACAACATCCAGGTCGCCAACTGCACGACGCCTGCGAACTATTTCCACATCCTGCGGCGCCAGCTGAAGCGCGATTTCCGCAAGCCGCTCATCCTGATGACGCCCAAGAGCCTGCTGCGCCACAAGCGGGCGGTCTCGACCCTGGAGGAGATGAGCAATGGCTCGTCCTTCCACCGCGTGCTCCAGGACGATGCGGAATACCGGCCCGGCAGCACGGTCGACCTCGTCCCCGACAATGTGGTGCGGCGGGTCGTGATGTGCTCCGGCAAGGTCTATTACGACCTGCTCGAAGAGCGCGAGAATCGGGGTATCAACGACGTCTACCTGATGCGCGTCGAGCAGTTCTATCCGTTCCCGGCGCAGTCGCTGATGAAGGAACTGCGCCGCTTCGACCAGGCGGAGATGGTCTGGTGTCAGGAAGAGCCGAAGAACATGGGCGGCTGGTCCTTCATGGAGCCGAACCTCGAATGGACGCTGGGACAGGTGGGCGCCAAGCATGGCCGGGCCCGCTATGCCGGCCGCCCCGCCGCCGCCTCGACGGCGACGGGTCACGCCGCCCAGCATAGACAGGAACTCGCAGCCTTCCTCGACGAAGCGCTGAGTTAGGAAGAAGACGAATGACGGATATCGTGGTGCCCGCAGCGGGCGAAAGCGTCACCGAAGCCGATATCGGCGAGTGGCTGGTGAAGGTCGGCGACCGGGTGAAGGCCGATCAGCCCATCGTCAGCCTGGAGACCGACAAGGCGGCGATGGACGTGCCCGCGCCGGCCGATGGGGTGATCACCTCGATCGACGCGCAGGAAGGCGACACGGTGTCGGTCGGCGACGTCATCGCCAAGATGGAAGAGGGCGACGCCGCCACTGCCAAGGACGCGCCGAAGTCCGGCGGGATCGAGCAGGACTCGAAGGGCAAGGCGAAGGATGCCGGCAATGGCGGCAGCGCCGGGGCCGATGGCGGCGCTGCGGCCTCGGGCAAGGCCGAAGGCGAAGAGGTCGAGATCGTCGCGCCCTCCTCGGGCGAAAGCGTGACCGAGGCCGATATCGGCGAGTGGCTGGTCAAGGTCGGCGACTACGTCAATGCGGATGATCCGATCGTCAGCCTGGAGACGGACAAGGCGGCCGTCGACGTGCCCGCGCCGACCTCCGGCACGCTCAAGGAGATCAAGGCGCAAGAAGGCGACACCGTCGCCGTGGGAGACGTGCTCGGCATCCTCGTCTCCGGCGAGGTGAGCGGCAAGCCGTCCGCGCCCGCGCCCGCCGAGCAGAAAGAGCAGACGCCGCAGCAGACGAACCAGAAGCTGTCCACGCTCTCCCCCGCGCCGCGCCGCGTGGTCGAGGAGCGGGGCCTCGACGCCTCGCAGATCGAGGGGACCGGCAAGGATGGCCGGGTCACGAAAGGCGACGCGCTCGCCCATCAGCCGCAGCAGGCGAAGCCCGCCGCCCGTCCGGCGGAGCCGCGCTCGCTCGAGGAGCGCGAGGAGCGAGTGAAGATGTCCCGCCTGCGCCAGACCATCGCCCGGCGCCTCAAGGAGAGCCAGGACACGGCGGCGCAGCTGACCACCTTCAACGACGTCGACATGACGGCGGTGATGGAAGCGCGCTCTCAGTACAAGGAGCTCTTCGAGAAGAAGCACGGCGTGAAGCTCGGTTTCATGTCCTTCTTCGTGAAGGCCTGCGTGCAGGCGCTGCGCGAAGTGCCCGATGTCAACGCCGAGATCGACGGCACGGACATCATCTACAAGAACCATTACGACATCGGCATCGCGGTCGGCACCGAAAAGGGCCTCGTCGTTCCGGTCCTGCGCGATGCCGAGGCCAAGTCGCTCGCGCAGATCGAGAAGGACATCAACGATTTCGGCAGGCGCGCCCGCACCGGCGACCTCAAGCTCGACGAGATGCAGGGCGGCACGTTCACCATCACCAATGGCGGCGTGTACGGATCGCTGATGTCCACGCCGATCCTGAACATGCCGCAATCGGGCATTCTCGGCATGCACCGGATCGAGAAGCGCCCGGTCGTCGTCGGCGATCAGGTGGTCGTGCGGCCGATGATGTATCTGGCGCTGAGCTACGATCACCGGATCGTGGACGGGAAAGGCGCCGTGACCTTCCTCGTGCGGGTGAAGGAAAATCTCGAGGATCCGCAGCGCCTGCTGCTGGACCTCTGAAGAGTGCGGCGGGCGGCCTCCGGCAGGCCGCCCGCGCTGCATCGCAGCGCGTTGAAGCCAAGGCGGTTCCGGCGTAAGGCGCGCCATGGCCGACTCGCTTCAGACAATCGCTCCGCAGGTTCACCAGCACCATGAACGGGTGCTCGTCGTCGACTTCGGCAGCCAGGTGACGCAGCTCATCGCGCGGCGCCTGCGCGAGGACGGCGTCTATTGCGAAGTCCATCCCTTCAATCGCATCGGCAAGGCGATGCTGGACGAGTTCGCGCCCAAGGGCGTGATCCTGTCCGGCGGCCCCTCCAGCGTGAAGCGGGCCGACCGGCCGCATGTCGATGACGCGGTCTTCGCGCTCGGCGTGCCGGTCCTCGGCATCTGCTATGGCCAGCAGATCATGGTCGATCAGCTCGGCGGCGAGGTCGAGACGGCGCGGGAGCGGGAGTTCGGCCGGGCCGATGTGACGGTGCAGACGCAGAGCGCGCTGTTCCAGACCGTCTGGGCCGAGAACGGCACCTACCCCGTCTGGATGAGCCATGGCGACAGGGTCGTCCGGTTGCCCGAAGGCTTTCATCCCATCGCGACGACGCCTTCGGCCCCCTTCGCCGCCATCGCGGACGAGCTGCGCGGCTTTTACGGCGTGCAGTTCCACCCCGAGGTCAGCCACACGCTGGACGGGGCGCGCCTTCTGTCCAATTTCACCCGCCAGATCTGCGGGCTGAAGGGCGATTGGACCATGGCCGCCTTCCGCGAGGAGATGACCGCCAAGATCCGCCAGCAGGTCGGCGACGCCCGCGTCCTCTGCGGCCTCTCGGGCGGCGTGGACAGCGCGGTCGCCGCCGTCCTGATCCACGAGGCGATCGGCGATCAGCTGACCTGCGTCTTCGTCGATACGGGCTTGATGCGGAAGGATGAGGGCCGCCAGGTCGTCGACCTGTTCCGCGGCAGCTACAATATCCCGCTCGTCCATGTGGAGGCGGAGGACACCTTCATGGGCGTCCTCGACGGGCTCGACGATCCCGAGGCCAAGCGCAAGGCGATCGGCAAGACCTTCATTGATGTCTTCGAGGCGGAGGCGAAAAAGCTCGGCGGGGCGGACTTCCTCGCGCAGGGCACGCTCTATCCGGACGTGATCGAGAGCGTCAGCTTCGATGGCGGCCCGTCGGTCACGATCAAGTCGCACCACAATGTCGGCGGCCTGCCCGAGCGCATGAACATGGGCCTCGTCGAACCCCTGCGCGAGCTGTTCAAGGACGAGGTGCGGGCGCTGGGGCGCGAGCTCGGCCTGCCCGACGGTTTCGTCAGCCGGCATCCCTTCCCGGGGCCAGGCCTCGCCATCCGCATTCCCGGCGCGGTGACCAAGGAGAAGGCGGACCTGCTGCGCGAGGCGGACGCCATCTATCTCGACATGATCCGGGAAGAGGGCCTCTACGACGCGATATGGCAGGCTTTCAGCGTGCTCCTGCCCGTGCGGACGGTCGGGGTCATGGGGGACGAGCGGACCTATGACTGGGTGCTCGCGCTTCGCGCGGTGACGTCCACGGACGGCATGACCGCGGACAGCTATCCCTTCGAGCACGACTTCCTGAGCCGGGTTTCCACGCGCATCATCAATGAGGTCCGCGGCATCAACCGCGTCGTCTATGACGTGACGTCCAAGCCGCCCGGCACGATCGAGTGGGAATAGGGCCTGCCCGGATCTGACGTTCCGCCCTGCGCCGCCGGTGGCGGAGGGCCGCTGGCGAGGTTAAGGGGAGGTCATGATCAGGCCCATCCTGTCCGCCGCTTTCGCCGTCTTCGTTCTCGGCGGAGCGTCTCCCGCTGCCGCGCAGGATTTCGAGCCCTGCGCGGATGCCGGGTCCATACCCGCCCTAGCAGGGTCGCTCTGCCTTCGCGAGGCGGTGCCTCTCGATCCGGCCCATGAGGATGCATCTCGCGGCGAAGAGATCACGCTCTTCGTGCGGAAATTCCCCGCGCCCGACCCGGCCGCGCGCCGCGGCGAGGTCTGGCTGGTTGCGGGCGGGCCGGGCGAGACGGGCGCCAGCTTTTATCCGGTGCTGCCGGTCCTGCGAGCGGCCTTCGCGGACTATGACCTGGTCATCCCGGACCATCGCGGGACCGGCTATTCGGCGAAGCTCTGCCCTGAGCAGGAGGCGGCCGAAAGCCCGGCGGGCCTGTCGCTGGCAGGCGAGGAATGGGGGCCGTGCATCGGCGCGATGCAGGGCGCGGCGGAGCGGGCCCGCGCCTTCACCATCACCAATGCCGCGCATGACCTGTCCGGGCTGATCGCCCGGCACAGGCAGTCCGGCGAAGTCCACCTTTACGGCGTGTCCTACGGCACGCAGCTGGTCCTGCGCATGATGCAGGCCGCGCCCGTGCCGGTGGACGGCATCGTGCTCGACGGCCTCGTGCCGCCCGAAACCGATCCGCGCTGGGATCTGAGCCGCCGCACAGAGGTGGTGGATGCAGTCGGGCATGACGTGCTGACGCCTGCACAGATCGACGCCTATCGCGCGCTCCTCGCCGACAGGACCGCAGGATGGCGGAAAGTCGTGCCCGGCGGCGATCTGCGCGCCTTCATGGGCCGAGCGCTGAACTTTCCTCAGCTGCGGGAGCGGATCCCGGCGGTGATCGAGGGCCTGTCCCGCGGCGACACCGCGCCGCTCGAAGCAGCGCTCGGCGCGCTCGAGGAGGCGGTTGCGGACCTCCGCATCTCCGCGCAGTCGCCGCCCTCGCTTCCGCTCGTCATGCTGATCAGCGGATCGGAGAACAATGCACGGCCCGACCTGACCGCGCAGATGGTGGAGGAGGAAGCCGTGGACGCGCTGTTCACCAGTCCGCTGCCCGGCCTCCTGACGAACAATCCCGCCCCCCTCTATGAGCGTGACGGGTTCTTCGGCGGGGTGCCGCGGAACCTGCCGCCGACGCTGATCGTGCACGGAACGCTCGACCCGAATACGCCCTATGAGGGCGCGCGCGATCACGCAGCGATCCTGTCGGGCGCAGGGAACGATATCCGCTTCGCGGCTGTGGAGGGCGGCGCGCATTTCCTGCCCCTCGTGGCGCCGGACTGCTTTGTGCGGATCGTTTCGGCGCATCTGGACGAGGGGCAGGAGGCTCCCGCGCGCTGCCGCTCCGCCAGAGCGCCGTAAGCGAAGCGCGGGAGGAGCTCGAACGTCATGCCGCGTCTCTTCGTCGGAATAGGGCTGCCGGACGGGGTGCGTCAGGCGCTGGCGCTGTCGCGCGGAGGCCTGCGGGAGGCGCGCTGGGTCGATCCTGCGGACTATCATGCGACGCTGCGCTTCGTCGGGGAGGTGGAGCCGCCCCGGGCCGAAGCGCTGCTCCGGGCTCTGCATGCCGTATCGGCCGAGCCGGTGGAGATCGAGGCGGATGCTTTCGGCGCCTTCGGTGGCGATGCGCCGCGCTCGCTGCATCTGAGGCTGCGGACGACGCCCGCGCTTTCGGCGCTCCAGTCTTCGGTGGAGCGGGCCTGCCGGGACATCGGGCTCGAACCGGAAACCCGGGTCTTCGCGCCGCACGTCACGCTGGCCCGAATGCGGCGCGTGAAGCCGCGCGAGGTGGCGCGCTGGCTGTCGGAGCATGTCTATGCGGGGCCTCTCCGCTTCCAGGCGGACGCCTTCTCGCTTTTCAGCGCCCGTCCGGGCGGCGGCGGCCCTTATGCCGAGATCGAGCGGTTTCCGCTCGGCGCAGCGGCGCGATGACGCGGCGCTGCGGGCGAGGCGAGACGCTGCGGGCGCAGCAGGCTAGGCTCTGCCCGCAATGACGGATCGAGGGGCCGAGCCGATGACCTATCCGACACCCAGCCGCGGGAGCCGCTGAGCCATGCGTGCGGCGGCGCTCGTCCTGGTGCTCCTCGCCCTCGTGCCGGTGCTGATCTATGGCGGCATGTCGGTGGGCGTGCGCTACGACCTGATCGGGTTCGGGGCGCTGTTCTCGCAGCTTGGCTGGCTGGTTCCGGTGCTGCTGGTCGCCGGCGTCGCGGCGCTGGTCTCCTTCGTCCTGATGCTGCTCAAGCGGGCGCTCCTTCCGGCCGCGGCGAGCTTCTGCGTCTGTCTTCTGGCCTTCGGCATGGCGGCCGGGCCGATCCTGCTGCGCGCCAAGGCGGCCACCGTGCCGCCGATCCACGATATCACCACGGATACGGTGAACCCGCCGGCCTTCGTCGCGGTCCTGCCCCTGCGCGAAGGGGCGGCCAATCCGCCGGAATATGACCGTTCGCAGACGGAGGCGCAGCTCGAGGCCTATCCGCAGATCCGGCCGCTGGTGATCGAACGTCCGTATCAGGAAGTCTACCCGCTGGTCATCGAGGCGCTGCGGGCGGAAGGGATGCGGATCGTCGCGGCGGACCCGCGCGAAGGGCGGATCGAGGCCGTGGCCACCACGAGCTGGTTCGGATTCCGCGACGATGTCGTCCTGCGCCTGCGCGGCGCGCACGGGATCGCGACGCTGATCGACATGCGGTCCAAATCGAGAGTGGGGCGCTCGGATGTCGGCGCCAATGCCGAGCGGATCGAGCGGGTCTTCGGAAGGATCACCGAAGAGGCAGCCTAGCCTCTCTTGGCGATGCGTTCCTGACGCTGCTGCTCTTCTTCCTGCCGCAATTGCCGGAAGATCCGGTCTGCCGTCAGGCTGCGCCTGTGCTGCGTGCTTGCCAGCTTTTCAAGTAGCTCTCTCGTCTTCGATGCGGTCTCGGACATCTCGCTCCGCCCCGGCCCCGATAATTTGCCCTACGAGACTCACCGTGCGGTCACAATCATGAACGGATCGTTAAATCCGTGTGTTGCCGCTGCCACAGCCAGCCCTTCAGTCCGAGCGCACCTTCACATAGGAGCCGGGCGCCTCTTCGAGGACCGGGAGGTCACCATCACCCGGCTGGCGCGCCGGCACCGTTCCCGGCGAACGCTCGCGCAGCCAGCGGTCCCAGTACGGCCACCAGGAATGCTCGTGCAGGTCCGAGCCTTCGCACCATGCCTCCATGGTCTCGGGCAGTTCGTCATTGGTGCGATAGTGGTACTTCTTGCGCGCAGGCGGGTTCACGACGCCGGCGATATGGCCTGATCCCGCCAGCATGAAGCGGGCCTCGCCGCCGAAGAGGCGGGCGGATTTGTAGATCGAGCGGGGTGGGGCGATGTGGTCCTTCTCGCCGGCCTGCATGAAGACCGGGATCTTGACGTTCTGAAGCGCGATGGGCGTGCCCTCGACGTTCAGGTCTCCCCGCGACAGCGCGTTGTCGCGATAGAAGTTGCGCAGGTAATAGAGGTGGCACGCCTTGGTCATGCGCGTGGCGTCCGAATTCCAGTAGAGGAGGTCGAACTTCTTGGCTTCCTTGCCCTTGTAGTAATTGTCGACGAAGGCCTGCCAGATCAGGTCGTTGGGCCTCAGCATGTTGAAGGTGCGCGCCATGGCCGAGCCTTCGAGGACGCCGCCAGAGGCGTCGATCTGCTTTTCGAGCGCGGCGAGCTGCCGGTCGTCGATGAAGACGCGCAGGTCGCCCGCCTCCGAAAAATCCGTCTGCGCCGTGAAGAAGGTGGCGGTGTTGATCCGCTCGTCGCCGTGCTTCGCCATATAGGCGAGAGTGACGGCCAGCAGAGTGCCGCCGATGCAGTAGCCGATCGTGTCGAAGGATCGCACGCCGGTCGCGCGTTCGGCCGCCTCCAGCGCCTCGAACACGCCTTCGCGCATATAGTCGGGGAAGGACTTGTCCCTGAGCGCCGGCCCCGGATTGACCCAGGAGACGACGAAGACGGTCCGGCCCTGATCGACTGCCCACTTGATGAAGGAGTTCTCGGGCTGGAGATCGAGGATATAGAACTTGTTGATCCAGGGCGGGAAGATCACCAGCGGCCGCTCGGCCACTTCCTCCGTGGTCGGCGAATACTGGATCAGCTGCATGAGGTCGTTCTGGTAGACGACCTTGCCCGGCGTGGTCGCGACGTTCTCGCCGACGCGAAAATAGTCGAGATCGGCCTGGCGGATGGCGAGCTCGCCATGGCCCCGTTCGAGGTCCTCGACGAAGTTCTTCATCCCCGCGAGCCAGTTGGCGCCCTGGGTCTCGATCGTCTCTTCGTAGACCTCGGGGTTCAGCGCCGGGACATTGGTCGGCGACAGGGCGGCGAGGAACTGGTCCGCGTGGAAATGGGCGCGCTTGCGCGTCGCCTCGTCGACATGGGGCGCCTCGTCGATGGCCGCGTTCACCCAGCGCGCCATCAGGAGGTAGGACTGCTTGACGAAGTCGAGCGTCGGGTTCTCCTCCCAGGCTGCGTGGCTGAACCGCTTGTCGGTCGGCGCGGGGGCGGCCACGGGCTCGGATCTGCCGCCGGACATCTTCTCGGCCATGCCGGTGAACAGGCGGGTATAGTCGCTCCAGAGGTTCATCTGGAGCTTCATCATCCGGGCGGGGTCGGAGGCGAGGGCGGTGGCGACGTCCCTTGCCGCCTCGGAGACGTTGAAGGGGTCGGGCGTCGGCTCGGAGGGGCGGACGCTGCGCTGCGCGGAGCGGCTCGCCATGTCCTTCATCAGGTCCTGCGCCTTGAGATTCACCTCGGTCATGTATTCGGCGAAGCGGGCCATGTCCCCCTGCAGGAAGCGCTCCTGGGCGCCGGCCTCCGCCTTCGGCGCGGAAGCGGCCGTACCGGCCTCGGACGCGTCCGCCCGCGCCGCCTCCGGCTTCGCCGCGGTCTTCGGCGATGGGGCGGCGGCTTTCTTCGCAGGCGCCTCGGCCTTGTCCGCCGATTTGCGCGCGGTCTTCTTCGCGGTGCTTTTCGGGGCAGCCGCCTTCGTGCCTGCCGACTTACGGGCAGCGGTCTTGCGCGCGGGCGCCTTGCGTCTGGGCGCCGTCTCGTCGGGCTTTTTGGGCGCGTCGCTCATCGTCCCGGCCTCCTTGTCGGGAGCGTGCCGCACCCCCTATGGTCCGTTTCGGCCCTTACAGTAGAGTGCGGCGCACCCGCGAGGATCAATGTCAATTTTCCGCAGCGCTTTCATCGTGCTCCTTCTGGCGGGCTGCGCGAGCGACACGCCGCCCGATGCCTCGCCGGTCTCGGCGCAGCGCAACGCCGAAATCGAGGCGCGCATCGACCGGGAAGTCTCGCAGGGGCGGCGGTCCGGCTTTCCCGACCTCTCCGATGTCCCGGCCCCCGAGAACGCGCCCGCCCTGACGGCGGAGATCGAGGCGCAGGAAGCCGTTCTGGACGAGCGGGCCGCCGAGCTGCGGGGCCTCCAGGACGAGGCGGCGCAGGACGACGACCTCTCCGCGCTCGAAGCCGAAGCGGCAGCTCTGCGCGCGGCGGTGGCCCGCGACCGGGCCCTGATCGACGCGCAGGAGCCTCTGCAGCTGCCTTGAGCCTTTCGCGGGCATCAGGCGTGGCCAATCCTCTTCCGCCCCGTTAGACCCGGTTCCGACGCGTTAGAAGAGGGTGGGACCCGTGCAGGATCTTCGCTTGAGTATCGCCGGCCTCGGGACCGTCGGCTGCGGCCTCCTCCGCCTGCTGCAGGACGACCGCCGTCTCGGCCGTCAGGGAGTGGGCTTCGAGGTGACGGGCGTGAGCGCGCGCAACCGTAATGCCGAGCGGGCCGTGCCGGTCGAGCAATATCGCTGGTTCGACGATCCGGTCGAGATGGCCCGCGATGCGAATGCGGACGTCTTCGTCGAGCTGATGGGCGGTGCGGACGGTCCGGCCTATGATGCGGTGAAGGCAGCGCTCGAAGCGGGCAAGGCGGTGGTGACGGCCAACAAGGCGCTGATCGCGCTTCATGGCGGAGAGCTCGCCCGCATCGCCGAGGCGAACGGCGCCGCGCTGCGCTACGAAGCCGCCGTCGGCGCGGGCACGCCGGTCATCCGAGGCCTGCGCGACGGCCTCGCCGCCTGCTCGGTCGAGACGATCGCGGGCATTCTCAACGGCACCTGCAATTTCATCCTGAGCGAGATGGGCAGCACCGGCGCGCCCTTCGCCGACGTGCTCGCCGAGGCGCAGCGCCTTGGTTATGCCGAAGCCGATCCGAGCTTCGATGTCGGTGGCATCGACGCGGCGCACAAGCTCGCCATCCTGGCCACGCTGGCCTTCGACAGCGAGGTGTCGCTGGACGATATCGAGACCACCGGGATCGAAGCGGTCACGTCGCAGGACCTCGAAGAGGCCAGGCGCCTCGGCATGGGCGTGAAGCTCCTCGCGACGGCAACCATTGTCGGCGAGCGCATGGCGCTTCGGGTGTGTCCGGCGCTGATCGCCGAGACGAGCCCGCTGGCGCGCGCGCAGGGGCCGGAGAACGTCTTCATCATCGATGCCGATTCGGTCGGCCGCGTGGGCTTCACCGGGCCCGGGGCAGGGGACATGGCCACGGCGGCGGCGGTCGCAGCCGACCTCGTCACCGTCGCCAAGGGCGCGACGGGCCCCGTCTTCGCCAGTCCGGCGGAACGGCTCCAGAGCCTCGATGCGAGCGGCGCGGCGGATCTCGTCAACGCCTATTACCTGCGCATTCCGCTGCATGACGAGCCGGGCGCGCTCGCCAGCGTCGCCACCACGCTCGGCGAGCACGGCGTCAGCGTCGAGCGCGTCTCGCAGCGGGCCGAAGAGGACGGCACGGTCAGCCTGGTCATCACCACCCATCCCTGCCGCGCGGCGACCTTCGCCAAGGCCCGCAGCGCGCTGTCGGAAGCGCGCCCGGTCGCAGGCGCGTTCTCTGCATTCCCCATCGCCGACGCTTCTTACTTCTAGGACTCCTCCATGGCCGAACAGCATCAGGAATATCTCGACCGCATCCTGACCATCGAGCTCGGGCGCTGCACCGAGGCGGCGGCCGTGGCGGCCAGCACCAAGATTGGGCACGGCGACAAGGAAGCCGCCGACCAGGCCGCGGTGACCGCCCTGCGCGCAGCCTTCAACAAGCTCGACATCGACGGCACCATCGTGATCGGGGAGGGCGAGCGCGACGAGGCGCCGATGCTCTATATCGGCGAGAAGGTCGGCAAGGGCGGGCCGAAGATCGATATCGCGCTCGACCCGCTCGAGGGCACCACGCTGACGGCCAAGGCGATGTCCAACGCCCTCGCCGTGGTCGCCATGGCGACGGGCGGCTCGCTGCTCAATGCGCCGGACGTTTATATGGACAAGATCGCCTGCGGTCCCGGCTTTCCCAAGGGCGTCATCGACCTCGACGCATCCGCAGAGGACAATATCCGCTCGCTCGCCAAGGCCAAAGGCGTCGATCCGAGCGAGATCACCGTCTGCGTCCTGGACCGTCCGCGCCACGACTATATCGTCGAAGGCTGCCGCAAGGTCGGCGCCCGGGTGACGATGATCCCCGATGGCGACGTGGCCGGCGTCTTCCACACGACGAACCCGGAGGAGTCGGGCATCGACCTCTATATCGGCACCGGCGGCGCGCCCGAGGGCGTTCTCGCCGCGGCGGCGCTGCGCTGCGTCGGCGGTCAGATGCAGGGGCGGCTCGTCTTTCGCAATGACGACGAGCGGGCCCGCGCGGAGAAATGGGGTATCAAGGACCTCGACCGCAAATACGACCTTCTGGACATGGCGTCCGGCGACGTCATGTTCGCGGCCACCGGCGTGACCGACGGCACCATGCTGAAGGGCGTGAAGTGGCGCGGCGAGAAGGTCTTCACGCAGACCATCGTCATGCGGTCGAAGTCCGGCACCGTTCGGGTCATCGACGCCGCGTCGAAGGCGGACAGCTTCAACCGCGGCTATAGCGACCAGTAGGCGGATGCCGCTTTTCCACAAGGTTGTGTGGAAAAGCGGCCATTCCGGAAAGGCTGTGGAAAACGCCGCTCAGTCGAGCAGGCGGACCAGCCCTTCCTGCGCGCAGGAGGCGATGAGGGTGCCGTTCTTGTCGTAGAAGCTGCCGCGATTGAAATTGCGGGCGCGGGCGGCGCGCGGGCTGTCCATCGAGTGGAAGATCCACCCGTCCACGCGCACATCGCCGTGGAACCACATGGCATGGTCGAGACTGGCGCCGAGGATCCTCCGGGTCGAGAAATCCATGCCGTGCGGGCGCAGACCCGTGCCCATCAGGCGATAGTCGGAAATATAGGCGAGCAGCGTCTGGTGGGTGACCGGGTCCTCTCCCACGCCGCGGGCGAAGCGGAACCAGAAGCCCTGCTCGGGCGGCTTGGGGGCGGTGTCGCCCGGCTGGCTCGAGGAGACCGACCGCACATCGATCACCGTTTTGGGCAGGAAGAAGGGGCGCGGCGCGTCAGGATTGTCCCTGAGCGCCGACTCGGCGCGGTCGATGTCCGGTTCCAGCGTCTGCGGCTCGGGGATGCCGTCGGGCAGGTCCATTTGATGGTCGAGGCCCTGCTCGCGCTTGTGGAAGGACACGGCGGTATTGAAGATCGCCTCGCCGTTCTGGCGCGCCACGACGCGGCGCGTGGAGAAGCTGCCCCCGTCGCGGATCGGGTCGACCTCGTAGATGATCGGGCGATCCGCGTTTCCCGGGCGCAGGAAATAGGCATGCAGGGAGTGCGGCAGCCGGTTCGGCTCGACCGTGCGCACGGCGCTGTTGAGCGCCTGGGCCAGGACCTGCCCGCCGAAGACGCGGGGCAGGTCGAGCGGCAGCGAGGTGCCGCGGAAGAGGAGCTTGTCCAGCTGCTCGACATGGAGGCTGGCGATCAGGTCAGCGAGGCCGAACATGGCGTCTCCGCGGGAAGGAAACCCGGCCGGATTTCCGCGATGTTGCATTGCAAAAGACCCTGCCGCCCGAGCACGCGCGGCGCAAGGCGGCTCAGTCGCCCTGCGCCGCGTCCTCTTCTTTATTCGCCTTCGCGGCATCATGGGCGGCGAACCAGCCCATGATGTTGTCCGTCTTGGCGATCAGGCGGCTCGGCCGGCTGGCGATGCTGTGCGAGGAGCCCGGCACGCGGATCAGCGCCGTCTCGACGCCCGCGAGCTGCAGCGCGGTGTAGAACTGCTCGGCCTCCCATGTCGGCGTGCGCCAGTCTTCCTCGCCGACCATGACGAGCGTCGGCGTCGTCACGTTCTCGATCAGCATGATGGGCGAGCGGTCGAGAAAGGCGTCGGGGTCCGTCCACGGCTCGGCGCGGATCCAGTGCCGCTTCACGTAAGGGGCGATGTCCGCGGCCAGCGCCATGGTCATCCAGTTGATGACCGGCTTGACCGAGGCCGCGGCCTGGAACCGGTCGGTCATGCCGACGATCCAAGCCGTCAGGATGCCGCCGCCCGAACCGCCGGTGACGAAGAGGCGTTCGGGATCGGCATAGTCCCGCTCGACCAGATAGGTGACGACGCTCATCAGGTCGTCATAGTCCTCGCCCGGATAGTTCAGGTCGATGAGCTGCGCGAACTCTTCGCCATAGCCCGTCGAGCCGCGCGGGTTCACATAGACGGTGACATAGCCCTCCGCCGCATAGCGCTGCATCTCGGCGGAGAAATAGGGGCCGTACATGGCGAAGGGGCCGCCATGGATTTCCAGGATCAGCGGGTGGGAGCCGTCCGCCTCGAAGCCGGGCGGCAGGGCGACCCATGCCTCGATCTCCCGGCGGTCGAAGGAGGAGGGCACCTTGATCTCCTCGATCTCGGCGAGGTCGAGATAGGACAGGACATCGGCGTTGAGATCGGTGAGGAAGCGGCTCTCGCCGTCTTCGAGGACGGCGATGTCGGCGGGCCGATGCGGCCCCGTCGCGGTATAGGCGATGACCCGGTCTCCGCCGCTGCCCCCGACGGAGAAGGACGCCGAGGCATAGGGCCGTCCAATCGACGTGCCGCCCAGGCCGCCGCCGAGGGTCTGCATCCGGCCCGACAGGCCGACCTGCCGCAGCGTGATGTCGCCCGCATCCTCGACCTGCACGATGAGGCTGCGGCCGTCGGGCGACCAGGCGAAATCGCCGACAGAACGGTCGAGCCCGTCCGTCAGCAGCTTCGGCTCGCCGCCATCGGCGTCCATGACGTAAAGCTCCGTCTGCTGATAGGAGAGCCGCTCGTCGTCATAGCCGACATAGGCGATCCGGCGCCCGTCCGGCGACACTTTCGGCATGGCGTCGGGGCCGTCGCGATCGGTCAGCGCGCGGCGTTCGAGATCGGAGAGGGAGACGGCATAGATCTCGTTCTCGATCGGATCGAGGTCGCGGTCTTCCGCTTCGTTGCCCACGACGAGCAGCGTCTCGTCGCCGAGCCAGGCCGCGCCGCCGAAATCGGCTTCGCCTTGCGTGATCTGGCGCGGCGAGCCGCCTTCGGCGGGCACCGTGTAGACGTGGTCCGCGCCCTCGCTGAGATAGCCCTGGCCGTCGAAGCGGAAGGTGATGTCGTCGAAGACCCGCACCGCTTCCGACCATTCGGCGCCCTCGGGCGCTTTCACCGTGCTCTTGGCGAAGGAGGGCGTCTCGCCGGGCGTGAACATGGTGAAGGCGATGGTGCTGCCGTCCGGCGACCAGACCGGCCCGCGGGGCGCCTCTTCGAGCTGGGAGAGAACGAAGCTCTCCCCGCTATCCATGTAGAGGACGCGCAGCTCGGGCTTGCCGCCCGAAGCGGTCGTGTAGAGGAGGCGGCTGCCATCCGGGGACCAGCGCGGCGATCCCGCCGAGGCGCCGCCGGTGACGAGCGGGCGGTGCGCATCGGTTTCGAGGTCGTAGATCCAGAGGTCGCCGCGGACCTGGTCGCTGCGCCGGTCCATGGAGCGGCGGACATAGACGATGGTCTTGCCATCGGGAGACACCTGCGGATCGTCCGCATATTCGAGGTCGAAGACGTGCTCGGCCGTGAAGCGGCGGTAGTCCTTTTCCTCGTCGCCGCTCTGGGGAGCGGTCTGCGCCGTCGCGGCGGCGGGAAGAAGGGCGAGAAGGCCGAGCAGCGTTCGGGCGGACATGGCGTCTCCTTGTTCGATCTTGGCTTCGGTTCCGGTTCTAGAGCACGAGGCGCAGAAGCGCATGGCCCGCCCGCAGTCGCGCCTCAGAGGGTCTTCACGAGCTGCGCCGCGGAATGGGCGACCCGGCCGATGGGCTGCGTCCCGTCGAGCCGCACGACGCCGACGGCGTCGTCCATCGCGGCGATCTGGCTTTCCAGGAGAGCCGGTCCCGCGAAATGGTCCTTGCGCGCTTCGAGGCGCCGGCGGAGCTCGTCGGCCGGCACGACCAGGAGCGCGAAGGCGCAGGGGCCGGGCAACGCAGCTTTCAGGGCATCGCGGATGTCCTGATTGAGCGCGGAGCAGGCCAAGAGGGCCTTGGGCGGCGCGGCCTCGGCGATGCCGCGGCCGATGGCGGCGATCCAGGGCATGCGGTCCTCGTTGCTGAGAGAGCCGCCGCTGCGGATCTTCTCGACGTTGCTCGGCGGATGGTAGGCGTCGCCCTCGAAGAACGGGACGCGGGCGAGCTTCGCCGCGCGCGCGCCGACCGTGCTCTTGCCGGCGCCGGAGGGACCCATCAGGACGAGCGTGCGCGTGGGCTCTGCGGGTGCGGCTTCGCTCACGCGGCGGAACCGGGGCGGTCGGGACCGTCACATGATTTGCGACAAGATAGATTGTGCGACATCGACGTCCTCGCGTTCCTGAGCGGCGGTTGCGGCGCGGTGCCGGTATGCAGGCTCCGGCGCTTCTTGGGCAAGCCGCACCCATGCATCCGGCCTCCGGCCCCATCGCGCCTGCGCGCTGGGCGTCATTGGCTTCGGTCATGCTGCCGTGCACAAAGAAGTTGAGCCTCCTTCGGCATCGGTTACACGCGCCTGTGGAACATCCTGACCCCCAGACTTCGCGCACGCTCGCAGCGGCGCCATCCGCGCCCCTTCGGCGCGGCGGACGGCAGCCGGACTTCGAGCGTTCGCCGACACCGCCGCTCAGGCGCCGGCTCGGCATCGGCGTCTTGCTGCTCACGGCCTTCTGCCTCGGGCTCGGCCAGACCGTGCTCTTCGCGATCCTGCCGCCGATCGCGCGCGATATCGGCATGTCGGAGATGCAGGTCGGCCTGATCTTCACCGTTTCGGCCGCATTCTGGGTGCTGACGAGCCCGCGCTGGGGGCGCCTCAGCGACCGGCTGGGCCGCCGTCCGGTGGCGCTGATCGGGGTCGGCGCCTTCGTTCTCGCCATGCTGGCCCTGACGGCCGCGATCGGCATCGCGATGTCCGGCGCCCTGTCCGTGCTCGGCGCCTTCGCGCTGATGACCGCCGCGCGATGCGTGCACGGCGCGTTCGGCAGCGCGGGGCCCGCCGCCTCGCAGGCCTATATCGCGGACCGCAGCAGCCCCGCAGAGCGCACCTCGGCCATGTCGAACTACGCGGCCGCCTATGGCCTCGGCGCGGTTGCGGGGCCCGGGATCGGCGCGGTCGGCGCTCTCGTCGGCGCGCTCGTCCCTCTGATCCTCGTCGCAGTGGTCGGGGCGGTGGCCTTCGTCCTGATCTGGCGGCTCCTGCCCGAAGCGACGCCCCCCGCGGAGCGGCGGCGCTCGGCGGTCAAGCTGGGCGCGCTCGACGAGCGGCTGCGCATCGTGCTGCTCTACGGCCTCTTGTCGGGCATCCTCAACGCCGTGCCGCTCCAGGTCCTGGGCTTCTATCTGCTCGACACGCTCGACCTGGCCGAGGACCATGCTCTTGCCAGCGTGGGAACGGCGCTGATGACGATGTCGGCTGCTTCGCTCTTCGCCCAGCTCGTCCTCGTGCGGCGCCTGCGCCCCACCCCGCGCGGCATGATGCGCACCGCCCCCCTGCTCTGCGCCGTCGGCTATGTCGGGGTCGTGCTCGGCGGCACCCTGCCCCTGATCCTGGCAGGCCTCGTCTTCGCTGGGCTCGGCCTCGGCATGAGCATGCCCGCCTTCAACGCGGCCGCATCGCTCAGCGTGACGCCGGAGGAGCAAGGCGGCGCGGCGGGCCTCGCCACGGCGGCGGGCGCGTCGGGCTTCATCGTCGCGCCGGTCATCGCCTTCACGCTCTACGAGCTGACGCCGCACGGCCCCTTCCTCCTGGGCGCGGGCGTGGCGCTGGTCATGGCGCTCCTCGCCTGGACGAGCCTGAACCCGGCCCTGGGTGCAAGATCGGTCCCGGCGCGCTAAGGGGGCAGCATGTTCACGCGCTTCCTCCTCGACCTCAAAGCCGCAGAAGTGCCCGTCTCGCTGCGCGAATACCTCACCCTGCTCGAAGCGATGAAGGCCGACCTCGCCGACATGAAGGTCGAGCATTTCTACTATCTCTCGCGTTCGGCCCTGGTGAAGGACGAGCGCCACATCGACCGCTTCGACCGCGTCTTCGCGGAGGTCTTCAAGGGCATTGAGAGCCTTGCCGAGGGCGTTGTCGGCGAGACCGAGCTGCCCGAGGACTGGCTGCGGGCGATGACGCAGAAATACCTCTCCGAAGAGGAGAAGGCCGAGATCGAGAAGCTCGGCGGCTGGGACGAGCTCATGAAGACGCTCGAAGAGCGCCTCAAGGAGCAGAAGGAGCGCCATCAGGGCGGATCGAAATGGATCGGCACGGGCGGCACCTCGCCCTTCGGCAATTCCGGCTACCACCCCGAAGGCGTCCGCATCGGCGGGCAGTCGCGCAACAAGCGCGCGGTGAAGGTCTGGGAGAAGCGCGAGTTCAGGAACCTGTCGGACGACGTCGCGCTCGGCACGCGGAACATCAAGCTCGCCCTGCGCAAGCTGCGCCGCTTCGCCCGCGAAGGCGCGCCGGACGAGTTCGACCTCGACGGCACGATCAAGGGCACGGCCCGCTCGGGCTATCTCGACGTGAAGATGCGGCCAGAGCGGCGCAACACCATCAAGGTGCTGCTCTTCTTCGATATCGGCGGCTCGATGGACCCCTATATCCGCCTATGCGAAGAGCTGTTCTCGGCGGCGCGGGCGGAGTTCAAGCACCTCGAATTCTTCTACTTCCACAATTTCCTCTACGATTATGTGTGGAAGGACAATGCGCGGCGCTGGAACGACAGGACCCAGACCTGGGACGTGCTGCACACTTACGGCTCGGATTATGTCGTCATCTTCGTCGGCGACGCCTCGATGAGCCCCTATGAGATCACCATGCCCGGCGGCTCGGTCGAATATCTGAACGAGGAGCCGGGGGCGCTGTGGATGCAGCGGCTGACGGACATCTATGCGCGCACGATCTGGCTCAACCCGATCCCGAAGGATCGCTGGAGCTACACGCCCTCGATCCAGATGACGCGGGAGCTGATCGACGACCGGATGTTCCCCCTCACACTCGAAGGGCTGGATGACGCAATGGCGGTGCTGCGCCGCTGAACGCCTAGTCCCGCACCGGCGACAATTCGATCACGGGTCCCGTCGCGACCACCGGTCCCGTCGGCTGGCCGGTCGGCGATCCGCCCGGCGGCTCGAGGCTGAAGGCGAAGGTCATGTTCTCGAACTGCGAGGGCGTGTCCGTATCGCCAGGGCGGTCCGGGCTGACGAGGCCGATCGACACCGGCGCGCCGTCCGGCGGGATCGCCCAGAGCTGGACCACGCGCTCGCCCGGCTCTTCGCCGAAGACCGCGGGATCGAAGGCGGGCACGCGGACCCGGCCGTCCGGGTAGATCTCGACCATCACCGGCGGCCCTTCCCCGGCCTCCGAAGAGATCGGCGCGACGAAGCGGATCGGAGTCGGGGCGGGAGCCGGCCCGGGCCGGAGCAGGACGGCGGCGAAGAGGAGCAGCGACAGGGCGACGAAGGCGCCCGTCAGCGCTTTCCACAGGCCGATGCCGCCGGGCCGCGCCCGGTCCGCAGGCGCCTCGTCGCCGAACAGGGCGGCGTCGAGACGGCGCTTGAGCGTCGGCGGCGGCGTGCGGGCGAAATGAGCGGTCAGCTCTGCGAGATCGTCCTCCCACTCGGCCACGGCGGCACGGAAAGCGGGGTCCTCCTCGAAGGCGCGGCGCGCGTCCTCCCGCCCCTCCTCCCCCAGGAGATCGAGAACATACTCCGCTGCCAGGATATGCCGGTCCTTATCGTCCATCACGACCTGTCTGCGGGCAGCTGCGGCGCCTTTTCCGATCCTGGTCCGCTCACCTGGTCGATCAGGCACTCCCGCAGCTTCTCGAAGCTGCGCCGCATTCGGCTTTTGACGGTGCCCAGCGGCGCCTCGATATCGGAGGCGATTTCAGCATAGGTCTGTCCGAGGAAGAAGGCGCGCCGGACGAGCTTCGCCTGGCCCGCTTCGAGAAGCTGAAGGCAACGGTGCAGATGCGCCGCCTCGCTGCCCTTCACCGCGTTTTCCTCGGGAGTGGGCGCATCGCACACCCGTTCCAGATGGGCGGGATCGACGCTGACATTCCGCCTTCGCCTGCGGCGGTCGACGGCCGCGTTCCTGACGATGATCACCATCCACGAGATCGCGCGCGACGAGGCCGCGTTCTGCGTCGCGGCGCGCCGCCAGATGCTGATGAAGGCTTCCTGCACCACGTCCTGCGCTTCGTCGGCATCCCCGAGCACGGCATAGGCGACACCGTAGAGTTGCGGCGAAGCCAGCTCGTAGAGGCGGTCGAAGGCCCGGCGGTCCTCGAGCCCGACCTTGGCGAGAAGCTCATCGAGAGACGGATCGGGCGCGTTCTTTTCCACGGCGGGCAGGTCGCAGTATTTCGCGCAGCAGGTCAAGAGCTTTGTTCATGGTAGGAAAATGGAGGTTCCACCAAGACGGCGCCGGATTTTCCCTATCCCGTGTTCTCTGAAGAACGATCGAAGGCCTGCGAGAGAACACGTCCATGTTATCCTTCGCCTGCGCGAAGGGTTTTTCTTGCGTCTTCCGAACGGGACGCGGGGGCGCCTCGCGGCGCCCCCGGCCTCTCCCCCAGCCTGTCAGGGCTCAGGCTGCGCGTTTGCGCCTGCGCATCGCCCCGATAGCGCCGGCGCCGGTCAGGAACAGGAGGCCTGCGGCAGGCAGCGGAATGGGATCGGTCGGCACGAAGACGGCGAGGCCCTGAAGCGGGCCGAACTCGCCGCTGACCGTGCTGATCATGGTGGCGACCGCGAGGCCGAGGTCGATCTCGTAAAAGGCGGTGCCGTCGACCGTGGTCAGCAGGGCATAGGCGATGTTCTCGCCGTCGGGCGAGGTGAAGATGTCGAAGCCGCCGACGGAGGCGAAGTCGATGTTCTCGCCGCTGCTCATCATGGTCAGCGCGCCGACGCGGTCGATGTCGCCATTGTTGTTGCCGAGGATGCCGAGCGTATCCGTCTGGCTGTCCAGCACGTATTGCGTCGTGCCGAGAACGTCGGCTTCCGCCTCCGGCACCTGATTGGTGTAGGCGTTTCCGATCACGTTCGGCCCGACCAGCTCGGACGAATATCCTTCGTCGTAGAAGAGATCGGTAACACGCGTGACCGTGCCCCCATTCGGATCGTAGACGATGTTGTCACCCGCGACGCTGACGAGGCGGACGGCATCGAGCGTCGGGTTGAAGTCGAGCCCGACAATGTCCGTCTGCACGTCGACCGGGCTTTCGAAGACGAGGCTGGTCGCGCCCGTCATCGGGTCGATCAGGAAGAAGCTATCGGAGTCCTGGGAGTAGCCATAAAGCTGACCCGTCTCGGGGCGATAGGTGATGGTATCCAGGGAGTCCGCATCACCGGAGAGGTCCACGCCCGTGAAGCCGGTGCCGTCGGGTGCGAACTGGACGAGGGTGTTGCCATTGTCGCCGAGGCTGAAGGCCATATGCGCGGCATTCGCGGTGCCGAACGAGAGCGCGGCCACTGCGGCGCTCGCGGCGAGTGTCTTGAGAAGAGTCATAACAGGCTCCTTGTTACGAGCCGTATCGCCGCGCAGGCCGCGCGGCGCGCCCCTCCCTCGGAACGGGCCCGTCACATCAAGGACGGATTAACCATGAGCGCGGTTTGCCCTTCTCACTCCGATGTGACCCCGGAGTGCCGATCCGAGCTCTTCGCTGCGTCCTGCTCGTCGGCAGAACCGGTCCTACCCCCGTGCAGGCAGGGCAGGATCTCGCGGAGCTTTTCGAGCGTATAGGGCTTGGTCAGGACCGGGCAGTCCGCAAAGCGGCTTTCGATCCCCTCCCCGCCGTAACCGGTCTGGAAGGTCAACGGGATGCCCCGCTCCCGAAGCACTTCGGCGATCGGGAAGGACAGATCCTGATTGAGCCGGACATCGAGGATCGCGAAGTCAAAATCGCCTCTGCGCGCCTGGGCCAGGCCGTCCTGCAGGGTGGCGCTTCTGGTGACCCGCTCCACCCCGAGGTCGTGCAGATAGCCTTCGACCAGCATCGCCACCATGAACTCGTCCTCGACGAGCAGGGCGTGCAGTCGGGTCGATCCGCTTCCGGTCAATTCAGAGGCTCCTCAGGCCGCGATGTGCCCGCTTTGGGCGAGGAAGGTCAGCCGGACCTTCAAGCCTTCGGCGAGAAAGGAGATCTCGGCCTTCCCTTCGGGCTCTGTCGGCATGAGGCCCCTGATCAGCGTCAGGCCGAACCCCGTTCCTTCAGGTTCACGAACGGCCGGACCGCCGGTTTCGGTCCATGTCATCTCGCACAATTGTTCCTCGCCATGGGGCGAACAGGTCCACCGCACGGCGATGCGTCCCTCCTGCGTGCTGAGGGCGCCATGCTTGAGCGCGTTCGTCGCCAGCTCGTGCAGGGCCATGGTCAGGCTCACGGCGGTCTTCGCCGGCAACCACGCCTCCGGCCCCTCGACGCTGCAACGCTCCTCTCGGTCTCCGCAGAACGGCAGGAGCGCCGAACGGACGACGGCGGGGATCGGCGCTCCGGTCCAGCTCTCATTGGTCAGAATCGAATGCGCGCTCGCGAGGGCGTCGATGCGCTCGATGAAGGCCTTGCGGCCTTCCGCGACACTCCGATCGTCGGGGAAGGAACGGGTGGCGAGCGACTGCACGATGGTGAGCGTGTTCCGGACGCGGTGGTTCAGCTCGTGGGAGATCGTCCTCAGGCGGTCCTCGTCGCGCTTCAGATCGGTGATGTCGAGGACGTGGCCGATGAACTTCTCGACCTGTCCCTCCTGATCGCGCAGAGGGGTTCCGCGGACCGAGATCCACCGCTCTTCGCCGTCGGGCCGCCGGATCCGGCACTGGAAGGACCAGGGCTCGCCCTCCTCCAGTGAGCGCCCATAACGTTCGCGCACTGCGGGCCGATCGGCCTCGACGACGTGGTCCACGAACATCTCATAGGTCCATTCGGGCAGGCCCTCGGGATAGCCGAAGATCTCGTCATGGCGCCGATTGCGCCAGGCCGAGCCGTTCTTCGTATCGAGCTCCCATGCGCCGATGCCGGAATGCTCCAGCACGAAACGCAGGTGATCGGCTTCGCTTCCGCTTCGCGGTATACTCTTCGGCATCGAAAATCCCGCCTGCCATGGATCGCCCAGATAACAGTCCGCACCGCCCGATGGAACAGCGGCACCGGCGCAGGCCCGGCTTCGCCTCGCGGGCGGGGATGTCAGGCGCGGGTGCCGATCCGAGATCTGGGAAATGCAATGGTGAGCCCGACAGGATTCGAACCTGTGACCCGCTGATTAAAAGTCAGCTGCTCTACCAACTGAGCTACGGGCCCACTCGGGCTGCGAAGTAGAGGCGCGAGGCGGCAGCGTCAACAGGTCAGGACGCGCTTTTCGCCCGCCTTTCGATATGATTTTCCCGAAATTCCGCTGCCCAGTCGGCGAAGCGGTCTTCGGCGATGGCCTGCCGCATGGCGCGCATCATGCGCTGGTAGAAATCGAGATTGTGCCAGGTGAGAAGGGTCGCCGCGAGATACTCTCCTGCGCGGAAGAGGTGGTGGAGATAGGCCTTGGAATAGTCGCGCGAGGCGGGACAGTCCGAATCGGGGTCGAGCGGGCTCTCGTCGTCGGCGAAGCGGGCATTGCTGAGATTGAGCGGGCCGTTCCAGGTCCAGGCCTGGCCGTGCCGCCCTGCCCGCGTCGGCAGGACGCAGTCGAACATGTCGACGCCGCGCTCGACCGCGCCGACGATGTCGAGCGGCTTGCCCACGCCCATCAGATAGCGCGGCTTGTCCTGCGGCAGGAGCGGCGTCGTGACGTCGAGGACGCCGAACATCGGCTCCCGCCCCTCGCCGACGGCCAGCCCTCCAATGGAATAGCCGTGAAAGCCGAGGTCGATCAGGCCGCGCGCCGAGGCTGCGCGCTGCTCTTCGAAGACCGAGCCCTGTACGATGCCGAACAGCGCCTGGTGCTCTCCCGCCAGCTTCTCGAACGCGTCCTTCGATCGCTTCGCCCAGCGCAGCGACATCTCCAGGCTCTCGCGCGAGGCGTCCTTTTCGATCGGAAAGGGCGGGCATTCGTCGAGCTGCATCTGGATATCCGAATGCAGGAGGCACTGGATCTCGATCGACCGTTCAGGGGTCAGCATGTGCCGCGAGCCGTCGATATGGCTCGCGAACTTCACGCCCTCCTCGGTCAGCTTGCGGATGTCGGTCAGCGACATGACCTGGAAGCCGCCCGAATCGGTCAGGATCGGACCGTCCCAGCCCATGAAGCGGTGAAGCCCGCCAAAGCGGTCCACCCGCTCCGCCGTAGGGCGCAGCATCAGGTGATAGGTGTTGCCGAGCACGACCTGCGCGCCCGTCGCCGCGACATCGCGGAACTGCATCGCCTTGACCGTCCCGGCCGTGCCGACCGGCATGAAGGCGGGCGTGTCGATCGGCCCGCGCGACGTCGTGATGCGCCCGCGGCGCGCCTGGCCGTCCGTGTGCATCAGGTCGAAGGAAAAGCGGGTCATTCGGCTCTCTCCAGAAGGCAGGCATCGCCATAGGAATAGAAGCGGTAGCCCGCCTCGACCGCATGGGCATAGGCGGACTTCATGCGTTCGGTTCCGGCGAAGGCGCAGACCAGCATGAACAGGGTCGAGCGCGGAAGGTGGAAGTTGGTCAGGAGGACGTCGCAGGTCCTGAAGCGGTGGCCCGGCGTGATGAAGATGTCGGTCTCGCCCGAGAACGGCGCGATGGCGCCATCCGCCGAGGCGGCCTCGACGAGGCGCAGCGACGTTGTCCCGACACAGACGATCCGGCGGCCCTCGGCCCTCGCTTCGGCGATCCTCGCCGCGGTCTCCGCGGACAGCTCGCCGCGCTCGGAATGCATCTCGTGGTCTTCGGGCCGCTCCGCGCTGACCGGCAGGAATGTGCCGGCCCCGACATGCAGGGTCGCCCGGACGCTGCCGATCCCGCGCGTTTCGAGTTCTGCGAGGAGCTCGGGCGTGAAGTGGAGGCCGGCGGTCGGGGCGGCGACGGAACTCGCTTCGGCCCGCGCATAGACGGTCTGATAACGGTCCGCATCGGCCTCGTCGGCGGCCCGTTTGCGCGCGATATAGGGCGGCAGGGGCATCTGCCCCGCCGCGGCCAGGGCCGCATCGATCGGTCCGTCGGCCTTGAGCGCGAGCTCGATCTCGCCGCCGTCGCGGCGCCTGACCTCCCCCGACAGCCCCGCGCCGAAATCGAGCCGGTCCCCTGCCCGCAGGCGCTTGGTCGGCCGGGCGAAGGCGCGCCAGACAGTGCCCTCGGCGAGCGGGGACAGGAGGTTCACGTCCACCGTCACCGCGCCGCCGCCGCCCACCTGCCGGGCGGGACGGACCCCCTTGAGCGCGGCGGGCAGCACGCGCGTGTCGTTGAGGACCAGGAGGTCGCCCTCTCGAAGGAGCGTGGGCAGCTCCGAGAAGACATGATCGCCAAGCCCCCCGCCCTTCACATGAAGCAGGCGGGAGCGGTCGCGGCGGTCCGCCGGGCGGAGCGCGATCCTGTCATCGGGCAGGTCGAAATCGAAGTCGGAGGTTCTCACGGGCCGCCTTTAGCGGAACGCGGTGCCCGGACCAGCCGCGAACGAAGAGCGTCCTGCGGGCACAGGCGCCGGGGCGGGCCCGGTTTCCGCGGAGGAAGAGAGGGGGAGGCCCGCCCCCGGAGGAGCGGGCCGGCGGACCTTACGCCTTGCGGAAGGTCTTGATCTTGGTGGGGTTCCTGGGCGGCTCGCCCTTGTTGATCGCGTGCACGGCATCCATGCCTTCGGTGACGCGGCCCCATGCCGTGTACTGCTTGTCGAGGAAGGTCGCATCGTCGAGGCAGATGAAGAACTGGCTCGATGCCGAATTCGGATCCTGCGCGCGCGCCATGGAGCAGACGCCCTCGACATGCGGCGTGTCGTTGAATTCCGCCGGGATGTTCTGATCGGCGCCGCCCGTGCCATTGCCGGTCGGATCGCCGCCCTGCGCCATGAAGCCCTCGATGACGCGGTGGAAGGTCAGCCCGTCGTAAAAGCCCTCTTCGGCGAGGCGGGTGATCTGCTCGACATGCTTAGGCGCCTTGTCGGGGAAGGTCTCGATGACGACGTCGCCCGTTTCGAGCTCAAGCTTGAGTTTGCTCATGATTGTATCTCTTCGTTCACGCGGACCGGAACGGTCACATTGCACACATCGTCTAGGTAACCCGTCCGCGAGATGGCACCCGTCCGCTGCAAATAAGCAGCGAAGGTCTCCGAATCGCTGCGCAGGACCTCGACCTTGGGCCGCTCGGCCTCGGGCATGTCGGCCGCGATGCGCGCCCTGACGATCGGTGTCGGGCGCTCGGGCGGCTCGCCGCGATTGATTCGGCGCATATTGCGCTGGCCCTCGACCACGCGGCCCCAGACGGTATAGCGCTGGTCGAGGCTGGTGCGGTTGTCGCCGAACATGACGAAGAACTGGCTGTTCGCCGAATTCGGATCGTTCGCCCTCGCCATGGACAGGACGCCGGGGCAGTGCAGGCCCCAGAGCGCCACATCGTCCTGCGCCACGAATTCGCGCATCGTCGGCGGCTGCGTGCCGACGGGCACGGCGCCGACAAATCCCACCTGGGCCGCGCGATTGTCGCGTCCGATGGGAGAGAACGTCGCCACGCCGCTCATCGGCTGGGCGAATTCCCCCTGAAGGTCCGGAAGATCCGAGCCGCCCTGCCCGGTGCCGGTGGGGTCCCCGCCCTGCGCCATGAAGCCGTCGATGACGCGGTGGAAGGCGACGCCGTCATAGAAGCCCTGGCGCGTCAGCTCGCGGATGCGCTCGACATGGGCCGGGGCGAGGTCGGGCCGCATCTCGATCAGCATGGTGCCGCTGGGCAGGTCCATGACCAGAAGGTTCTCGGGGGCGACCGGCTCCCAGACCTCGTCGGGGGCGCGCTCGAGAATCGCCTGCGGCGTCTGGGCCGCGCCGGCCCCCTGCTGCGCAAGCGCGGCGAGTGCAGCCGCCGCGAATAGCTGTCCGATCATGCTGGCCAAATCCTTCCTGCCGACCCGCCTTCTAGCGATGGCGCGGCCTTTGGGCCACTGCCCCCGGGCTTAACGCTCCGCAAGCCGTGCGATGACGAATACGTGCATTGCAACAGGGCCGACAACTTTTAGCCTCGCGAAGTGTTAAGGGAACATAAACCTATATCGGCGGGGTGCGGAGAGGTCGGAGATGATGGTCGAGACGGAAGCCAATATCGACATGGCGGCGCTGACGGTGACGGGAGAACCCGAAGCGGCCTCGCTCGAAGGGCGGCGCGTGCTTGTGGCGGAGGACAATGTGATCCTCTCCATGCACCTTTCTCTGGTCCTGGAACGCGCGGGCGCGACCGTGCTCGGTCCCTATCCCGATGCCGCCGAAGCCCTGACCGCCCTCAAGGGCAGCAGCGCGCCGGATGCCGCGGTTCTCGACTACTGGCTCGCCGAGGGCGACAGCAGCCAGATCGCCTCGCGCCTGACCGACATGCACGTGCCCTTCGCGTTCTTCACCAGCCACGACCCCGATGAGTTGCAGCCCTGGTCGGAGAGCGCGCCCGTCCTGACCAAGCCCACCGATGACCGGGAGATCGTCGACACGATGACCGGCCTGTTGTCCGGCCAGTAGGATCAGCCCCGGCCGACCTTGGCCAGCAGCCGCCGCGCCACCGATGGCGGCACGAAATCGTCGATATCGCCGCCGAGCTTCGCGATTTCCTTGACCAACCGCGAGGCGATGGCCTGGTAGCGCGCATCCGCCATCAGGAAGACGGTCTCCACCTCCTCGTTGAGGAAGCTGTTCATCCCGACCATCTGGAATTCGTATTCGAAGTCGGAAACGGCGCGCAGCCCGCGAATGATCACCTGGCAGCCGTTCTGCTCGGCGAAATGCATCAGGAGCCCGTCAAAGGGCACGACCTTGATCTGCGCCCGCGCCTCGGAATCGATTCCGTCCAGAGCCTCGCGGACCATGTCGACCCGCTCGTCGAGATCGAAGAGCGGGCCCTTTCCGGCATTGACCGCCACGCCGACCAGCAGCGTGTCCACGAGCTTCACCGCCCGCTTGATGATGTCGATATGGCCGAGCGTGAGCGGATCGAACGTGCCGGGGTAAAGGCCGGTGAGGCGGGTCATGAGGCCGCTCCGCCCTTGTCCTGCTCGGGCGCATCGCCCGCCTCGTCCAGCGCCTCGTTCGCTTCGGCTTCGGGCACGTGCTCGACGGAAACGACTCGTTCGCCCTTGCGGGTGTTGAGGATCGTCACGCCCTGCGTGTTCCGGCCGGCGACGCGGATATCGGCGATGGGCGTCCGGATCAGCTGTCCGCCATCGGTGACCAGCATGATCTCGTCGCCGTCCTCGACCGGGAAGGAGGCGGCGACGGCGCCGTTCCGCTCGGTCGTCTGGATGGCGATGATGCCCTTCCCGCCCCTGTTCGAGGTCCGGTATTCATAGGAGCTCGACCGCTTGCCGTAACCGTTCTCGGTGACCGCGAGAATGAACTGCTCGCGGGCGCCGAACTCTGCGAGGCGTTCGGGCGACAGCGCTGCGGCGGCGCCCTCCTCGTCCGCATCCGAGCCCTCGGTCTCGCCCTCGCCCGCAGCCCTGCGCGCGGCGGCCGAAGCCTTGAGATAGGCCCGCAGCTCTTCGGGCTCGGCATCGACGTGGTGCAGGATGGCCATGGAGATGACGTGGTCGCCGTCGGCCAGCCGGATGCCGCGCACGCCGGTGCTCGTCCGCCCGCTGAAGACGCGGACATTGTCGACCGGGAAGCGGATCGCCATGCCCTCGGCCGTGGTCAGGAGGACGTCGTTCGCTTCGGAGGCGAGCGACACGCCGACCAGCACGTCGCCCTCGTCGAGCTTCATCGCGATCTTGCCGGCCCGGTTCACATTGGTGAAGTCGGACAGCGTGTTCCGGCGGACACCGCCCGAACGGGTGGCGAAGAGGATGTCCATCCGTCCCCACTCGTCCTCGTCGTCGGGCAGCGGCAGGATGTTCGTCACCCGCTCGTCCTGGGACAGGGGCAAGAGGTTGATGAAGGCCTTGCCGCGCGCGGTCGGCGCGCCTTCGGGCAGGCGCCAGAGCTTGAGCTTGTAGACCATGCCCTGGTCCGTGAAGAACAGAAGCGGCGTGTGCGTATTGCCGACGAAGAGCTGGGCGACGAAATCCTCGTCCTTCATCGACATGCCCGAGCGGCCCTTCCCGCCCCGGCGCTGCGCGCGATAGGTGTCGAGCGCGGTCCGCTTGACATAGCCCGAATGGGTCACGGTCACGACCATGTCCTCGCGCGCGATGAGGTCCTCGTCCTCCATCTCGATCGCGTCGATGAACTGCGAGCGCCGAGGCGTGGCGAACTCGTCGCGCACTTCGGTCAGCTCGTCCTTGATGATCGTCAGGACGCGGTTCCGGTCGCGCAGGATTTCGAGATAGTCCGCGATGCGCTCGGCGAGCGATTTCAGCTCGTCGCCGATCTCGTCGCGGCCGAGCGCGGTCAGGCGCTGAAGGCGCAGGTCGAGGATCGCCCGCGCCTGCACCTCGGTCAGCCTGAGCGTGCCCGCCTCGGTCAGGGCGCTGCGCGGATCGGCGACGAGGGCGACGAGCGGCGCCATGTCGGCGGCGTCCCAGTCGCGCGCCATCAGCGCCTCGCGCGCCGCGCCCGGATTGGGCGCCGAGCGGATGAGCCTGACGACTTCGTCGATGTTCGCGACCGCGATGGCGAGGCCGACCAGCACATGCGCCCGGTCGCGCGCCTTGGCGAGCTCGTATTTCGTGCGCCGCGTGACGACTTCCTCGCGGAAGCGCACGAAGGCCTCGAGCACGGTCCGCAGCGTCATCTGCTCGGGCCGGCCCTGGTTGAGCGCCAGCATGTTGACGCCGAACGAAGTCTGAAGCTGGCTCTGCTTGTAGAGGTTGTTGAGCACGACCTCCGGGTTCGCGTCGCGCTTCAGCTCGACCACCACGCGGATGCCCTGCCGGTCGCTTTCGTCGCGCAGGTCGGAGATGCCCTCGATCCGCTTCTCGCGGACGAGCGAGGCGATCTTCTCGACCATGGCCGACTTGTTCACCTGATAGGGAATCTCGGTGATGATGATGGCCTGGCGGTCCTTGCGGACCTCCTCGATGGCGGTGACGCCGCGCATGACGACCGAGCCGCGCCCGGTCAGAAGGCCCTGGCGCGCGCCGGACTGGCCGAGGATCTGCGCGCCGGTCGGAAAGTCCGGGCCGGGCACGATCTCGATCAGCTCGCTGTCGGCGATCTGCGGATCGTCGATCAAGGCGATGGTGGCATCCACCACTTCGCCGAGATTGTGGGGCGGGATATTGGTCGCCATGCCGACCGCGATGCCGCCGCCGCCATTGACCAGGAGGTTCGGAAAGCGCGCGGGCAGGACGACGGGCTCGGCCTCCGAGCCGTCATAGTTGTCCTGCTTGTCGACCGTTTCCTGGTCGATGTCGGCGAGCAGCGCCGTGGCGGACTTCGCCATGCGCACTTCGGTGTAACGCATGGCCGCGGGCGGGTCGTTGTCGATCGAGCCGAAATTGCCCTGCCCGTCCAGAAGCGGCAGGCGCAGGGAAAAGTCCTGCGCCATGCGCACCAGCGCGTCATAGACCGCCGAGTCGCCATGCGGGTGGTATTTGCCGATCACGTCGCCGACGACGCGGGCGGACTTCTTGTAGGGCTTGTCGTGCGTGTACTTGTTCTCGTGCATCGACCACAGGATGCGGCGATGCACGGGTTTCAGGCCGTCGCGCGCATCCGGGATGGCGCGGCTGACGATCACGCTCATCGCGTAGTCGAGATAAGACCGCTCCATCTCGTCGGTGATCGAGATCGTGCTCGCCCCGGGAGGCAGAGGCGGCGGCATCATGTTCTCAGGCGCCGTGCCCTCCGCGGGGTCGACCCCGTCGCCATCGACTGCTTCGGTTTCCGGTGTGTTGTCGTCGTCTGCCACAAGCGCCCTAGGTTCAATTCCGTGAGTCGATGTGGGCTTTAGCATTTCGGGTCCGAGAGGGCCAGCGGAACCCCTGGAGGTGGACGATGACACATAAGACGCAACTCGCTGTAATCATGGCGCTTTCCCTGCCGCTGATCGCGTGTCAGAGCTATGCGGGACAATCCGCCGATACTTCGATGGACATGGGCATGCAGGAGGGGGCCTCGGACACGGTGCCGAACAGTCCGCATGACGAGGAGCGGCACGACCAGATCATGGCTCTCGACGACCTGCCGGGCGGCGCCGGACTCGAAGGCACCTTCCTCAATACCGACGGCGAAGAGGCCGGCACGGTCATGCTGCAGGAAACGCCGAACGGGCTTCTGGTCCGGGTCGACGTGATGGGTGTCGAGGAAGGTTTCCACGGCGTCCACCTGCACGAAACCGGCCTTTGCGAGCCCGAGGAAGGCTTCACCACGGCCGGCGGGCACGCCGCGCCGAACGGCAATTCCCACGGCTTCCGCGTCGATGGCGGCCCGCATGCCGGCGACCTGCCCAACGGCTTCGCCCATCGCGACGGCCACCTGCGGACAGACCTCTTCGGCAGCGGGACCATGCTCGCCGACCTTCAGGACAGCGACGGCTTCGCCGTGATGGTCCATTCGGGCGCCGACGACTATGAAAGCCAGCCGAGCGGCGACGCCGGATCGCGCGTCGCCTGCGCCGCCTTCGAAGGCGGCATGTGAGGCAGGCCCATGGCAGGCTCCGGGTCCGCACCGGCGGGCCCGGCTTCACCAAGGTGACGGCGAAGCTCTCGGAGTGGCTCGAAGAGCAGGAGGCCGGGAACGGCCTCCTGACCGTGCTCGTCCGGCACACTTCCGCTTCGCTCGTCATTCAGGAGAACGCGGACCCGGACGTCATGCGCGATCTCGGCGATGCGCTGGATCGCCTTGCGCCGCGTGATGCCGGCTACCGACACGATGCGGAGGGGCCGGACGACATGCCCGCGCATATCCGCTCCGCCCTCACCGCGACCAGCCTCGGCATTCCCGTCCTGGACGGCCGGATGGACCTCGGCACCTGGCAGGGCGTCTATGTGGCGGAGCATCGCGACCGCCCGCATGAGCGGACGCTGTCGCTGCATTACGCTGGCGACTGAGGCTCGGTGCGCGGATCGAGCGCATAGGCCGCCGGCGTCGTTCTCGGCACGGGGACGAAGGGCGCGGTGGCCTCGGGCGGCGCGCGGCGCGCGATCCTGATCACGGTCAGAACCGTCATCGCGGCATAGACCGCGCCGATCCAAACGAACAGCGCCTCGCTGCCGAACAGGCGCATGACCTGCGCGGCCAGCACCGGCCCCGCCACGGCGACGAGCCCGAAAAGGAGCAGGAGGCCGCCGCTGACCGCCAGCGCTCCGCCGGGCTCGGCGTGGTCGTTCGCATGGGCCACGATGATGCCGTAGCAGGGCAGCGCGAACAGGCCGAAGACGAAGGCCGCGCCGACCAGCGCTTCGGCGGACTGGGCGCCGAAGCCCGGCATGGCGAGAGCGCTGGCCGCGGCCCCGACCGTGCAGCCCACGAGGACGAGGCGGCGGTCGATCCGGTCGGACAGCCAGCCCACCGGCCACTGGGCGATGGCGCCGCCGAAGACGATGGCGCCGATGAAGAGGCCGATCGCCGTCGCGTCATAGCCGAGCCCCGAGACGAAGAGCGGGCTCATCGACCAGTAGGCGGAAGCCGAAAGGCCGATCATCCCCGCCCCGAGAGCGGCCACGGGCGAGACGCGCCAGAGCCGCCGCAGGTCGAGCTTGGCGGAGGCGGGCGGCAGCGGCGCCTCCGTGCGCGACAGCGCGACCGGCACCAGCGAAAGCGACAGGCCGATCGAGATCAGCGCGAAAAGCAGGAAGCCCGTGGGATCGAACAGGCCGAACACGGCCTGGAGCGCGGTCACCGCCGTGAAGTCGACGATGCGGTACACGGACAGCACCTGGCCGCGCGTGGCATTGGTGCTCCGCTCGTTGAGCCAGCTTTCGAGAATCATCTGCAAGGCGGCGAAGCTGAAGCCGGTGACGATCCGCAGAACGATCCAGAACCACGGCAGAACCAGCAGCGCATGAGCGAGGGCAACGGCCGAGGCGATGGAGGCGAAGGCGGTGAAGGCGCGGATATGGCCGACATCCCGCACGAAAGCCGGAACGACCCGGCATCCCGCGATCATCCCCGCATAATAGCCGGACAGGAACAGGCCGATCACCGTCGGCGAGAAGCCTTCGAGCTCCCCGCGCACGGCGAGAAGCGTCGTTTGCAGTCCGTTGCCGCCGAGGAGGATGGCAGCAGCGGCCAGCAGGGGCCAGAGCGAGAAGAGAAGCCGCAAGACGCTGATCCGGCGGACGAGCCGCAAATGAGCTGGAAGAGACAAGCCGCCTTGCGCGAGGAAAAGCGGCCGGGCGATGGGCCGGGCAATAGGCCCGGCGACCGGGCGAGGTCAACATTCCTCCGGCGGACCGGACTGGGAAGGCAGCGCCCTCCCTTCCGCCCCGCCGGAGGACCCCGGTATCAGTCCCGCGCGTAGCGCTCTTCCACGGGCGCATAGCGGTCCCAGACCCGCTCATCGCGCAGCGAGCGGAGAAGCTTGACATATTCGGCATGGGTCCAGGCCAGCGGCGTCGCCGAGTTCGTTCCCTCGCCCGGCGTATAGTCATAGGCGGTGGGATCGCCGACCCCGTCCCAGACCTGTTCGGGCAGCATCAGCCCTTCATTGGCGAAGAGCTCCATCGCGCGGACATGGGTGGCCGCCACCTCTTCGGGCGGCATGCCCGCTGCGAGCTCGTAATGGCCGCGCTCGCCGGTGAAGAAGGGCCAGACCCGGCCGCGCTGCCCCGGCGTCATCCGGCCGTAATTCGCGCCCGTCTCGGCATCGCCGCCATAGCCGTCATTGCCGTAGCGCCGCCAGCCGGGAAAGGCCCCCTCCTCGCCCTCGAAGGTGAACTCGTATTTGACCCGGTAATGGTCCTCCAGCGCCTGGTCGTCGAGTTCCGGCAGGCTTTCGGTAATCGAGGCAACATCGGCCGGGCGCACGCCGTAACGAACGAGCTCGAGGAAGCCCGCATCGAGCACGCGGTCCTCGGCGACGCCTTCCTGACCGTTGGCGGGACCCGTCGGGCCCCGGTCGTCCGGGTCCTCGTTCCGGGTGATGCGGAGGAAGTAGCGCCCGTCGCCATAGCGCCCTTCAGTCGTGAACATGGTGTCCTCGATCCGCGCCTCATAGGCGTCGGCCGCTTCGAGGAAACGCCGGGCATCGTCGCCGCGCCCCAGCGCCTCCGCCATATCGGCGGCGCTGACGAGCCCGGCGATGACGGCCGCCGTCGTGGAGGGCGAGTAGCCTTCCTGCTCCTCCCAGCGTTCCTGCTGGGTGCGCGGCGGGATCACCTCGCCCTGATTGTAGTCGAGATCGGTCTCGCCGCCTTCGGTCAGGAAGACCGCAGCCGGGCGCAGCATGCCGTCATAGGACGCCCGCAACTCTTCCTCGGAAAGGACGCCCGCCTGCCAGAGCTTCCATCCCAGCATGATCGGCATGGCCGTCTGGTCGAGCTGCACCATGACCCATTCGCGTTCGCCGTCGACATGGGTCTTCTGCAGGAACCAGCCGGTCGCGCCCTCGTTTCCGGGCATGTCCTCCGTCACCTGAATGTCCGGCAGGTAGTCGAAGGCCGCCCGCGCCGTCTCCTCGTCGCCCATGGCGAGGAAGGCCATGGCGACCTGATAGAAGTCGCGCGGCCAGACCGCCTTGTAGCCGGTCGAGCTTTCCGCCGCCGAGACCGTGTCGCCCCACGGATTGGACAAGGATGCGATCAGGGCGCCGGGATGGGTCTTGTCCTCCTGCGCCTTGAGGACGAGCGCGCTCGCATAGGCGAGCCTGCCGCCGTCGCGCGCTTCTTCGGCGAGGTCCGGCAGCGCGTCGAGCGATGCGATATAGTCGGACCAGCCGACCGCCGCGCCCTCTCCGTTGTAATTGGCGAGGATCGTGTCATAGCCCTCGGCGAGCGAGCCGTCCGCTTCTTCGCGCGCCGCCTCGCGGCTGTCGCCGAAGCCGATAGCGAGGTCGAAGGTGACGCTTTCCCCGGGGCGGAGTTCTGCCAGCTTGCCGGTCATGGCGACATTGCCGGGCGCCTCGCCGGTCGTATCGTAGCGCTCTTCGAGCCCGCCGCTCCGACGAAGCTGGCTCAGCCCGTCCGAGGCACCGACAAAGCCTGCCGAAGCGGCCTCGAAGGGGGACGAAGGCACGACGGCGAGCGCGCTTTCGCCGTCCGAGGCAATGAGCGCGTCCTCGCCGGCCGAAGCGGTGTCGTCGTCGCCCGTATTGGCGACATGCGGATTGACGAGGAGGTAGGGCGTGACCGGCTCTTCGCCCAAGGCACGGATGGTCGTCCGCACGAAGAGGGTCTGGCGATCAGGGTCGGTGAAGACGTCCTTGACGGCCTCGTAGCGCCCCTCCTCGTCCCGCGTCGTGACGCGATAGGCGAGCGAAAGCGGGCGGCCTTCATCGTCCGTGGAGAGGTATTCGATCTCGAACTCGGTGTCCTCGCCTTCGACGTCGACGAAGCCCTCGCCCACGAAGGCGAGCTTCATGTCCTTGATCTGGGCCTCGTGGATCAGGCCGGCCATGGTCTCGGTGACGATCCCTTCGGCGAGGGAGAACCACACCTTGGATACCGGCGCGGTCGGCGCCTCGCCGTCCTCCCCCGCATAGGCCTCATAGGACGTCCCGATGCCGGTCTTGCCAGAAAAGGCCCATACGGAGGGGTCGCCCGGCGCGCCGGGCGCGATGGCGGCCGGGGCTGCATCCTGCGCGCCGGTCGCGCTGCATGCGCCGAGTGCCGCGGCGAGGACACCGAGCGAAACCGTGCTCCTGATACGCATCATTCGCTTCTCCTGTCTCATCCTTGGGCCGGGACCAGGCGGACGGCCGCGCCGCCGCCGGGCGCGAGCGGCAGGTCCAGCGTGTCGCCGGACGTCACTTCACGGCTCTCTATGGCGATGGGATAGGGGTTCGTCTCCCAGTCCGCGCCCTCGCCGTCCCTGTAGATCTCGGCGGTATAGGTCCGCCCCTCCTCGAGGAAGCCGAGCGGCACATCCAGCGCGCGGCCCTCCTCGTCCGTGACCGCGCCGAGATACCAATCCTCGCCGCCGCGGCGCTGGCGCGCGATGACGACATAGTCGCCGACTTCGCCCGCAAGCGCGATCGACTCTTCCCAGTCCGTCGGCACGTCCTTGATGAACTGGAAGGGCTCGGGCTTCTCCTCGTAGTGCTCGACCAGGTCGGCCGCCATCTGGATGGGGCTGTAGAGCACGACATAGAGGGCGAGCTGCTTTGCCAGCGTCGTGCGCACATCGGGGCGCGGCTCGCCGCCGGGATAGGCGGGCGGGCTGCCTTCGCCCGCTTCGGGCCGCAGCTTGAAGATGCCGGGGGTGTAGTCCATCGGCCCCGACAGCATGCGAGTGTAAGGCAGGATTGCGGTGTGCTCGGGCGGATTGGGCGGCTGGCCCCAGGCGTCGTATTCGCTGCCCCGCGCGCCTTCACGGCTGATCCAGTTGGGATAGGTCCGCCGCAGCCCCGTATCCTTGACCGGCTCGTGCGTGTTGATCGAGATTTCCCGCTCGGCCGCCTCGCGCAGCGCCGTGAGGTGATGCTCCACGGCGGCCTGCCCGTCATGATATTCGTAATGGGCGACCCCGTCCTCGCCCACCCGCTTGAGTTCGCCGCCATCGGCGACATAGCCGGTCTTCACCTGCGCGACGCCGAGGCGTTCATAGAGGTCGTAGGCCGCCTCCATCTGCTTCTCGTAGTTCGTGATGTTGCCGGAGGTCTCGTGGTGCCCGATCAGGCGCACGCCCTTCTGCCGGGCATAGTCCGCCACCTCCTCGATATCGAAATCGGGATAGCTCTCGGTGAAGCTGAAGACGTCGCCGTTCTCGTACCAGTCGCCGTCCCAGCCTTCGTTCCAGCCCTCGACCAGGACGCCCGAGAAGCCGTGCTCGGCGGCGAAATCGATGACGGCCTTGGTGTTCTCGGTCGTCGCGCCGTGAAGCGGGCCCGAGCCCCAGGTCTGGGTGCCCAGATGCATGCCCCACCAGATGCCGAGATATTTGCCCGGTTCCACCCATGACACATCGCCGAGCGCATTCGGCTCGTTCAGGTTCAGATAGATGTCCGTCCCGTTGATCAGGCCTGGCGCATCCTCTGCGACCTGGATCACCCGCCAGGGCGTTTCGAAGGGGGCTTCGAGCTTCACCTTCGGGCCGTCCGCACGCGGCGCGAGATCCGCTTCGAGGCGGTTGCCGCGGCCGAGCGTCAGGCTCATTCCGGAATAGTCGACCAGCGCCGCCTCGTGGATCGAGAGATGCGTGCCGCCGCCGAGTTCGAAGGTGACCGGTGTATGGACGGTGTGGATGTCGCCGAGCGGCGTTTCCTCGTAGATGTACTCGTAGCGGTTCCACATGCGCGCCGGAATCCACCAGGCCGTCGTATCCGCCTCGGGCAGAACGAATTCGGTCAGCTCGTCGGTGATCGCCACCTCCCCGCGGAGGCTGCGCTGTTTCGGCACCTCGTAGCGGAAGCCGAGGCCGTCATCGAAGACGCGGACGCGCAGGTCGAACCGCCGCCGCTCATCCTCTTCGTCCATGAAGGTGACGAGAAGCTCGTTGTGGCGGTCCTCGACGATGCGCCGCTCGCCCCAGGGCTGCTCCCAGCTTTCGTCCGCCGCTGCGCGGTCCTTCTCTTCGAGAACCATTCCCTCCTGAAAGCCGCGGTGCTCCGCGAAACGCATGCCCAGCTGCGAAGGCTCGACCACCGTCTCACCCTCGAAGGTCACGGCATAGGTGGGCCGGCCCGCGCCGTCCGTGGACAGCGTGACCACAAGGTCTCCATGGGGCGATGCGACCTCGAGATCCTGCGCGGAGGCGGCGCCCGCGAGAGCGAGGGTTCCGGCAGCAGAGAGTAACAGCGTTTTCAACAAGTTTGCCTCCTTAGGCTCGATTTTCATCACCTGACAGCGCTGCCGGGTCCGTTCCGGTCAGCCTCGCAACGGCATCTTCGTGAGTGGGCAGGCGTTCGGCCGTTCGCCCGATCAGGTTTCTCGTATTCGCAAGGATGCTCCGCAGGCGCTCTTCGGGCAGCGCGTTCGCGGCGGGCGCCCAGCCTTCGGGCCGCACGCCCTGTCCTTCGAGGACTTGCACCCATCCCGTTTCGGTGAAGAGCTCGCTCTCTTCGGCGAAGAAGCGGCCGCCGGCGCGGAACAGCGAGAGCCGCCGTTCCAGGCTTTCGGGCAAGGCGGCCGACCGCCGCTCGTCCCAGAACGGCTCTCCTGCCCTTCCATTGACGGCGTAGTGCAGCACGAGGAAATCGCGGATGCGCTCCCACTCGGTTCGTGTACGCTGATTATAGGCGTTGCACAGCGCTGGCTCCATAGAGCCCGTGGGGAAGGCTTGGACGAGCCGCTCCACGGCGGACTGGACGAGGTGGATCGAGGTCGATTCGAGCGGCTCCATGAAGCCTGCGGCGAGGCCGAGCGCGACGACGTTTCCGGCCCAAGCCTCGCGCCGCCGCCCGGTCCTGAAGGGGATGAGGCGGGGCTCTCCCTCCGCTTCTCCCTCGAGATTCCGGGTGAGCACGGCCGCCGCCTCGTCGTCGGACATATGCGCGCTCGAATAGACATGGCCGTTGCCGACGCGCCCCTGCAGAGGGATCCGCCACTGCCAGCCGGCTTTCCGCGCCATGGCTTGCGTGTAAGGGCGCAAGGCCGGGCCCGGCGCGCTGCGCACGGCGACAGCCCTGTCGCAAGGCAGGTGCGCGGACCAGTCCTCGAAGGGCACGCCCATCTCCTGGCCGATGAGCCGGCTCCGGAAGCCCGAGCAGTCGAGGAAGACTTCGCCTTTCACTCTGCGCCCGTCGCGGAGGGTGAGGGCCGAGACGTTCCCGGTTTCGTCGCTCTTCACGACCGCTTCGACCCGACCTTCGATCCGCTCCACCCCGGCCGCCTCCGCCGTCCGGCGCAGGAGCGTCGCGAAGCGGGTCGCGTCGAGGTGGAAGGCGGAGACGATGCCGCCGATGCGCGTATCGCCGATGCGCGGCAGCTGGGCGTAACGCCCGCTATAAGCAGCCTGCGCCGTCAGCGAATAGTCCCACAGCTCGCCGGCCTCGCCGCCTTGCTGCGCCCGGCGCAGATGATGGTGGAACGGCGCAAGGCCCAGCGGCAGGCCGAACTCGCCGAAGGCATGGATGTAGCGATGGCCGGGCGCCCTCCAGCCTTCGAAGGCGATGCCGAGCTTGAAGGTGGCGTCCGTCTCGGACAGCACCCTGCGGTCGTCCAGGCCAAGAAAGTTCAGAAGGTGCCGGATCTGCGGGATGGTCGCTTCGCCCACCCCGACCGTGCCGATCTCATCCGATTCGACGAGAGTGACCGCGACCGCAGGCCCGAGCGCCTTCGCCAGCACGGCAGCGGCCATCCACCCGGCGGTTCCGCCGCCCAGGATGACCACGCTCTCGATCTTCGATGCGTTCACGAGTCCTCTCCTGCGAAACCGGTGCGGGCGCGGCCCTGAGAGGGACCGCGCCCGCCGCCGATCAGAACCGGTAGGACGCGCCGATCAGATAGGTGCGGCCATAGCTCTGATAATCGATCACCCGCCGCTCGTCAGAGCCGTCTCCGTCAAGGGTGATGAAGGGCTCGTCGGTCAGGTTCAGCGCCTGCAGGGAAACGGACAGGCCGTCGAGCGGCCCGCCCTCTTCGAAGCGGTAGCCGATCTGGGCATCGACGATGCCCTCGGACTTGGCGGTGCGGAAGAGCCGGTTGGCGGAGATGCCGGACACCTCTGCCAGGAACTCGTCCCTATACCGATAGCTCACCCGGCTCTCGAACCCGCCGCGCTCGAAATAGGCGGTCGCATTGCCGACCCATTTGGACAGGCCGGGCACCTGGATGGCATCCGCGCCTTCTGTCAGCGTCACCTCGCTGTCGGTGTAGGAGACCGAGCCGAGAACGCCGAGCCCGCGCAGCGGTTCGGCGAAGTCGCCGAAGGGCACGGCGAAGCTGAACTCCGCGCCCATGATTTCGCCGTCGCCTTCATTGGTCGGGCCCGAGACGATGCCGTCCGTCGTTCCGAGATCGTCCACGAGGTCGTCGGGCACTTCGTTCAGGAACTGGCTGAAGTCGGCCACGAAGGAGCTCGACTCGTTCACATAGTCCTTGAGGTCCTTGTAGTAGCCGGCCAGCGCCACATAGCCGCCGGGGCTGAAATAGTGCTCGACCGACAGGTCTACGCCGTCGGCGATATAGGGCCGCAGCTGCGGGTTGCCGCCATTGGCGTTGAAGTAGACCTGTCCGGATTCGAGCGGATTGCCCAGGAATTGCGGCTGGAGGCTGAGGTTCAGGCTGGCGTTGAGGTTGTCCATCCGCGCGCGGGCCAGCGTCCGGGCAGCGCCGAAGCGGATCTGGGTCTCCTCCGTGACCGAGAAGATCAGGTTCACGCTGGGCAGAACATCCGTATACTCATCGCCGTCCGTCACGTCGACGATGTTCGCGCCGATCGAACCCGCATCGCTGACGTCCTCGCCCGGCTGGATCCGAATGCCGGAGGATGTCTGGTTCGTGTGCACCACCTGCACGCCGACATTGCCCGTCAGCGGCACCTGACCGAGCATGGCGTCGAGATCGGCGCGGATCCAGCCCTGCCAGATCTCCTCTTCGACGTTCCAGTCCTGCGGGAAGTTCAGGGACGAGCCGGCGACGGCGAGCGGCACGTAGAAATTGTCGACCAGATAGCGCGGATCGTAGGTCACCTGGGCGGGAATGCCAAGATAATCCATGCCCGCCTGCTCGTCGAGCAGCGCCTCCTGCGGGATCGGCGCCTCGGTCGCGCCGTTCGGCAGGGTCAGGAAGGACTGCTCGAAGACGCGCGATTTCTCGCGGTTCGAGAAGTTCACGCCCGCCTCGACTTCTTCGAGGAAGCCGTTCTCGAGGATCTTCTTGAGCGAGGCCTCGACCTGGAACAGCTCGTCCTCGGTGATCGGATTGTTGATGAATCCGGCCTGCACCAGCGGATTGCCGGTGTTGGGGTCGGTATTGCCCCCGCCCCAGCCCTGCGGGTCGGTCAGGACGAAAGAGCCCGGATCGCCATAGTCGAGATTGAGCGAGTTGAAATAGAAGAAGCCATCCTCCGTCCGCTGAAAAGCGAGGCGGTTGCCCGGATCGCCCCCGGCCGCGCCTCTGTTGTAGCTCGTTCCCGAATAGCTTTCGATCAGCTGGTCCTCGCGGTCGGCCACCGAATAGGCGATGTCCGCCTCGGCGATCCACGTCTCCGACAGGTCGTAGGTCGTGTTGAGCCCGGCCGAGAACAGCTCCGCCTCGCGACGGTTGAAGTCGTTCCTGACTACGCCGTAGACAGGCGAGTAGACGCCTTCGGTCACGAAGCCGTCGTCGAGCACCGGCGTGCCGGCCTCGACCACGGGGCCGCCCCCCCACAGAAGAGGCAGCTCGACGCCGCGCAGATACTGATCTTCCTGGAAGTCGGTGTAATAGACGTCCACGGCCGCCGAGAAGGCGTCGACCGGCTGCCATTCCACGATGCCGATCAGGCCGATCCGCTCGAGCTCGTTCGACTGGACATAGGGCTTGGCGCCGCCGATCACCGCGCCGTACTCGTCGAAGCTCAGGAACTCGTCGTCGCTGTCATCGTCGGGCGTGTCGCCGCCCGCGATCTGGCGCTGGCTGTCGATCGTGACGGTGCCTTCGGGCGTGATGAAGGACGGCGGATAGCCCCAGGCGTTGAAGCGCTCGTTCTGGGTCGGCGTGCCCTGATAGGCCGCGCCGAAGGCCCAGCCGAACGTGCCGTCCGCATTCTGGTCGGCGTAAGTGGCCGTCGCCCGCCAGCCGCTGTCATCGGCATCGGGGTTCAGCGCATCCGTGCCGTTGAACTCATAGCGCAGGCTCGTGGACAAGATGCGCTCCGACTGCTCCAGCGGGCGAAGGGTCCGAAGGTCGACCGTGCCCGCGAGGCCCTGTCCGATCAGGCCTGCATAGGGCGTCTTGTAGACGACCGCCGCCTGCAGGAGCTCCGCCGGGTACTGGTCGAATTCGACGCCGCGATTGTCGCCGGTCGAGACCTGTTGGCGCCCGTTGAGGAGCGCCGTCGAGAAATCGGGGCCGAGGCCGCGGATCGACAGGTTCTGCGCCCTGCCCTCGACCCGCTGGGTCGCAAGGCCGGGCAGGCGGCCGAGCGCCTCGGCGATGGAGACGTCCGGCAGCTTGCCGATATCCTCGGCCGACACCGCCTCGACGATCGAATCGGCGTTGCGCTTCGTCGTGACGGCGTTCTGAATCGAGCGGGCGAAACCTTCGACGACGATCACGTCCTGATCATAGTCGTCGTCGATCGCGTAATCCGCGATCTCGTCCGCCGTGTCGTCTTCCTGCGCGTTCGCAGCGCCCAGAACGAGCGCCGCGCCGGTCGCCGCGCTCATCATCAGGGCCGCGCGGCCCAGCCTGGCTTTGAACATCATCGCTCTTCCTCCCGTTTCCGGCTCCTTGCCCGGAGCCTCGTTCTTCGCCGCTTGGGCGCGGCCTCGGCGCGGAAGCTAGGGCTGAACGCTGCGTAATGCAAACGATGTCATTCATTGCACCGGCAAAAATGCAATCAATTGCAAGAGAGCGCCGATTGAGACAGCCTGAAGGCCGGCGGCGCGAAGGCGATAACAGTGCGCTGCGCGAGAAATCGGGAGGACGTCATGAAACGGATCACGCACGCGGCGCTCGGCGCACTGGCTCTTTTCCCGGCGACGGCGGCGGCACAGGCTCCTTCCCTCGACCGGCCGGCCGAGGACGAGATCATCTATTTCCTTCTGCCGGACCGGTTCGAGAACGCCGATCCGTCGAACGACCGGGGCGGCTTGTCCGGCGACCGCCTCGCCACCGGCTACGACCCATCGGACAAGGGGTTCTATCACGGCGGCGACCTCGCGGGGCTCGCGGCGCGCCTCGACTATATCGAGGGCCTGGGCGCAACGGCGATCTGGCTGGGGCCGGTCTATGTGAACAAGCCTGTCCAGGGGCCGCCCGGACAGGAGAGCGCCGCCTATCACGGCTACTGGATCACCGACTTCACCGATGTCGATCCGCATCTCGGGACGAAGGAAGAGCTGAAGTCGCTGGTGGACGCGGCGCATGCCCGCGGCATCAAGGTCTTTCTCGATATCGTGGTGAACCACACGGCCGATGTCATCCAGTACGAAGAATGCATCGCGGACGGAAAGTGCGGCTACAGGTCCTTGGCCGACTATCCCTACACGACGCGCGGCGGCCCGGAGGGCGAGCGGATCAATGACGGCTTCCTCGGGGACGCTGTCCGAACGGAAGAGAACTTCGAACGCCTCGAGCGTCCGGACTACGCCTTCACGCCGTTCGTTCCGGATGAAGAGCGGGAGGCGAAGGCGCCCGCCTGGCTCAACGACCCGATCTACTACCACAATCGCGGCAACTCGGCCTTTCGCGGCGAGAGCTCGCTCTATGGCGACTTCTCCGGCCTCGACGATCTGATGACGGAGCATCCGCGCGTGGTGGAAGGCATGATCGACATCTATGGCGACTGGATCGCGCGCTTCGGCGTGGACGGCTTCCGGGTGGATACGGCGCGGCATGTGGAGCCGGGCTTCTGGCGGTCCTTCCTGCCCGCCATGCAGCAGCGCGCGGAAGAAGCGGGGCGGCCGGGCTTCTTCGTCTTCGGCGAGGTCGCCATGAGCGATCCGGCAGTCCTGGCGGAGCATACGCGGCGGCACGGCTTCGAGGCGGTGCTGGATTTCGCGCTCCGGGACGCGATCATCGACGTCGTCGCGCGCGGCGAGCCGACGAGCGCCCTATCCGAGGTCTTCGCCGCCGATATCCTTTATGAGGGCGGCGAAGAGGCGGCACGCAGGCTTCCGACCTTCATCGGCAACCATGATGACGGCCGCTTCTCGACCATGGTCGCGCGTGCCCGGCCGGAGGCGACCCCCCAGGAGGTGCTCGACCGCGTGCGCCTCGGCTATGCGCTCCTGATGACGGCCCGCGGCGTGCCGACGCTCTATGCCGGCTCGGAGCAGGGTTTCGTCTCGGACGGAAACGACAAGGATGCGCGCGAGGACATGTTCGAAAGCCGGGTCGCGGTCTATAACGACAACGATCTTCTGGGCACCGACGCCACGACGGCCCGGAGCAATTTCGACCCCGACCACCCGCTCTACCGTTTCGTGTCGGAGATGGCGGCCCTGCGCAAGCAGGAGCCGGCCCTGCGCCGGGGCGCGCAGGTCGAGCGGCTGAGCGAGGCCGAAGGCGGCCTCTATGCCTTCTCGCGCCTCGATGAGGCGATCGGCCGCGAGATCCTCATGGTGGCCAATGCCGAGAACCGCCCGCGGGAGGCTTCGGTGCCGGTGGATGCGCGATCGGCTCAATGGTCCGGGCTTCGGGGCGCCTGCGCGGCCTCGCCCGACGCGCCGGGCAGCTATCCCGTAAAGGTGCCGGCGCGCGGGTTCGTTCTTTGCCGCTCGGTCTGGTAGGGAAGCGCCGGGGCGAGCCTGCGGAGCAGAGCGAGGGGACGAATGGCGGAGGACGCGAGGCACGAGAGCGGCGAGGAGCGGCAGCCGGCGACGATGTCCCACATCGCGCGGCAGCTGGGCGTATCGGAGTCCACCGTCTCCCGCGCCCTCGCCGGCTCCTCCCTCGTCAAGGCTGAGACCCGCGCCAAGGTGGAGGCGCTGGCGGCCGAGCTCGGCTTCTCGGTCAACCTCAACGCCCAGCGCCTCAAGCGCCGCCGGTCGCAGACGGTCGAGGTCGTCATTCCCGTCGAGGAATACGGCCGGCAGCACATGTCCGACCCCTTCTTCCTCGACATGATTGGCGCCCTCGCCGACGCCCTCACCGATGCGGGTTACGACATGCTCCTGTCCAAGAGGACGCCCTGGGCGGTCGGGGCGGACGGTCGCATGCGCCCGAACCCGCTCACCTCGGGCCGGGCCGACGGCGTGATCATCATCGGGCAGGGCCGCGACCAGACCCATTTGCGGGCCTTCACCTCGCAGCACAGGCAGGTCGTCATATGGGGCGATCCCGAAGTGGCGGGCGACTATCTGCTCGTCGGCGTCGACAACCGCCGCGGCGGCGCGCTGGCGACGGAGCACCTCCTGTCCCGCGGGCGCGAGCGCATCGCCTTTCTCGGCGATCCGGGCGAGCCGGAGATCTCGCAGCGCTGCGAGGGCTACAAGGATGCGCTCAAGGCGGCCGGCCTCGCTGTCGATGCGGAGCTCATCGTGCCCGCCCGCTTCGATCCCGCCGATGCGATGGACGCGGCCCAGCGCTTTCTCGAGGCGGCGCCCTCGATCGACGGGATCGTCGCGGCGACGGATGTCATCGGCATGGCGGCGATCGCAGCGCTGCGCGAGGCCGGCCTTCGCGTGCCGGACGACGTGGCCGTGACGGGCTACGACGACATCCATTCGGCCCGCTCGGCCTCTCCCGCCCTGACGACGGTGAGCCAGGGGATCGCCGAGGGCGGCCGCCTCCTGGTCGAGACGCTCCTCGCCGCGATCGGGGGCGGGACGGTCCGCGGCCGGCTGATCGAGCCGCGCCTGATCGTGCGCGACAGCAGCGGCTGAGCGCTACCAGAAGGCGATCAGCAGGATCGCGCAGAGCCCCATCAGGCCGAGGAATTGGAGGCGGTAGTTCTGCCACCATGGCAGGGCGCGCAACGCCTCGGTCTCTGCCGCATAGACGCGCGGCGTCCAGACATAGGCATCCACCTGCGCCCGGTCCGGCGGCGGCGTCGCAAGGGAGACGGCCGCCATGATCAGCGCCGAGACCAGCGCGACGGCCGGGGCGACATAAAGCCAGTGCCAATGGCTCCAGCCGATGAGCGGCTGCGCGCCGAGCCCCGGTCCGACCACCTGCCCCGCGAAAAGCGCGAGGCCGCTCAGCGTGCCGAGGAGCAGGGCCGCATTCGCACCCTGCCTGTTCGCGCGCGGCCAGAATGTGCCGACGAGATAGAGCGCGACCACTGGACCGACCGTATAGCTCAGCACCTGCTGGATATATTCGAAGATCGATTCGAAGCGTCCGATCTGCGGCGCCCAGATCACGCCGAACAGCATGACGAGGAAGGTCACGAGCCGACCGATCTGCATCAGCGCCCCGGCCGATAGGCCCGGCCGCGCCGTCCGCACGAAATCCATCGTCACCATGGTGGAGGCGGAGTTGAGGGTCGAATCGATGAGGCTCATCAGGGCCGCGAAGAACCCTGCCAGCACGAGGCCCAGGAGCCCGACCGGGAGAAGGTCGAACATGAGGGTGGGATAGACCAGATCCGCCCGCGGAAGCTCGGGGTAGAGGAGGATGGCGAGCGTTCCGGGCAGGACCATGATGAACAGGACCGGCAGCTTGAGGAAGCCGGCCAGGATCGCGCCCCAGCGGGCGTGATTGGCGTCGCGGGCGGCTAGGAAACGCTGCGCCATGAACTGGTTCGTGCCCCAGAAATAAAAGCCGAGAAGCGGCACCCCTGTCAGGAGCGCCGGCCACGGCATGTCCGGATCCGTCACGGGACGGACCAGTGACAGCTTGTCCGCGGAGACCGCCCCCGCGACCGCGCCCCATCCCCCGACCTCCGCAAGGGCGATGGCGGAGATCACGCAGGCCCCGATCAGGAGGAGGACGGCCTGGATGACGTCGGTCACCATCACCGCCGACAGCCCGCCGAGGATCGTGTAGCCCCCGGCGATCACCGCCAGGATCGCCACGGTCTCCCAAACCGCGGCGCCGGGAAAGACGAGCTGCACGAGAAGCGCACCGGCGTAGAGGCTCGCGGCCGTATCCACCACGACGTTCAGGAACAAAGTGAGGCCGGCGAAATAGAGCCGCGCCGCCCGCCCGAAGCGCCGCTCGAGGAATTCCGGCATGGTATAGACCTGGCTGCGCAGGACCTGCGGCAGGACGAAGAGCGCGAAGAAGGCCAGGACTACCGCCGCCATCCACTCATAGTTGAAGACCCAGATCCCCGAGCCGTAGGCGCTGCCCGCCAGGCCCACCAGGGTCGTCGAGGAGATGTTCGAGGCGAACAGCGAAAAGCCGATCACCGGCCAGATCATGCGCCGGCCCGCCAGGAAATAGTCCTCGGCGTCGTGGCTGCGCCGCGCTGCCCATATGCCCAGGGCGACCATCGCGATCGCATAGAGCCCGAGCATCGCGATATCGACCGGGTGCAGAGCAGCCCCTTCGAGCGTTCCCATTGCGGGCTCTCGCCTCCCCTTCCTGACCGGAGCCCTGCCCCGCTGTCCCGGGCGGCGCGGCATCCGCATGGACGGTGCCCAACCCGGCTTTCCTTCGCAAGACGCTGCACGTTGCGGGTCTGCCCGGCGCTGCGCAGCGGCGCGCCAATCCGGAACCGTATACGGAAAGCATCGCCGGACGCTATGGCGCATCCGCCGCGAGCGGAAAGGGACGGCGCATGCCGCCCCTGGCGATGATCGATTTTCGGGGGAACGGCCACTTCCTGCTAAGCAGAAAGTGGCGCGAGTGACGGGCCTAGAAACGAAATTTTCCCTATTATATATCAAGGAGATAACGCATGTCGAGACAAAATCTGTAGCACAGTCCCGGGCCAATTTGTGGCACACCCTGTCGGGCTGCGGCTGGGTATCTGATCGCAGAAACGGACTGTCGGACCAGCGGGGACAATAGCCTATTTCCGACGGCCGCCGAGAACCGCGACGAGTTCCTCAACCTTCTCTCGCCGTGCGTCGAGATCCTCCGAGCAGAGGGCGTGCTCGACACAGGTATCGAGGTGGTCATCCAGCACAACCTTCTCGAGGCTGCCCAGCGCCGCCTTGATCGCCTGGACCTGGCGGACGACGTCTATGCAGTAGCGATCGGTATCGACCATCTTCGCCACGCCGCGCACCTGGCCTTCGATACGCGCCAGGCGTTTCATTGCAGAGGTCTTGGTCTCGGCTCTCATCGCATACTCCGTTAGGGGTATAGATGTGCGACGCATTCCGGCCGAACGCAACCGGCTCCGGACGAAAGCCTCGCCGTACTTCCCAGGCGTCACCGGAACGTTCGTCCGTCTGAGGCATTCGTTGTTAACAGAGGTGAGAGAGCTGTGCCGACCGCGACAACTGAAGACTGCTCTTGAATGTTCAGCGGCGAAGCCATACCCCTTAGGGGTATAGATGTGGTTCGCATGGATCTGGCGAAAGAAATAACGACTTCGCGGCGCACAATCGGGTTGCTCCTTGCGCTCCTGATCGTTCTCGGGACGCTGGTTTGCCTGCCTCAAACCGCCACGGCCCGATCGTCCATGGATGTCGCGAAGGATGCGTCTGCGGTCGAGCTGCATTCCCATTATGGGGTGGGCAGTGCCTGCCGCGAAATATGCACGGCCTGCCTGAGCGAACCTGCCGCCCAGCTTTTCGAGAGCGAAGGGAACATCAGTACGCATTCCGCACCGGCGGAAGAGGCTTCGTTCTTTGTCGCCCGCCCGTCGGCACCCTTTGCGTTCGCGGCCCCCTTTGATCCCGTTACTTTGTTCGATGTCATCAGACGGTGAGACGGCCCTGCTCGCTTTCGAGAACAGGACAATGAACCACAGGATATCAGCATGCTGAATAGACGCCATTTCATCGGAACCGCCGCCACCGCCCTTGCGTCGCAGTCCCTCCTTCCGGCCTGGGCTCAGTCGGATCGGCAGGGCAATCGGGGCCTCGACCCGCTGACGCGGAACCAATTCGACCTGACCATCGGACGAACGCCCGTGCGTATCGATGGGCGAGCGGGGCACGCCGTCACGGTGAACGACACCCTGCCCGCGCCGCTCATCCGAATGCAGGAAGGGGAGGACATCGTTCTGCGCGTGACCAACACGCTCGACGAATGGTCCTCGATCCACTGGCATGGCCTGCTCGTGCCGGCCTCGATGGACGGCGTGCCGGGGGTCAGCTTTCCCGGCATCGCGCCCCGTTCGACCTTCGAGTATCGCTTCCCGCTCAAGCAGGCGGGCACCTATTGGTACCACAGCCATTCGGCCTTTCAGGAACAGCTCGGGCTCTACGGCCCCCTAGTCATCGATCCTGCCCGGGCCGAGGCCGAGAGCTATGACCGGGAATTCGTTGTCGTCCTGTCGGACTGGACGTTTGCCGATCCCCACCGCCTTTTCGCCCAACTGAAGAAGATGGGCGACACGCTCAATTTCCAGAAACGCACCGCGGCGGATCTCGCGGCCGATGCGCGTCAGGACGGGCTCGGCGCCGCCCTCGGGAACCGGGCGATGTGGGGACGCATGCGGATGATGCCGACCGACCTCGCCGATGTGAACGGGGCGCAATATACGTACCTCGTTAATGGTCATGGTCCGGACGATAACTGGACCGGCTTCTTCGAACCCGGTGAACGCGTCCGCCTCCGGATCATCAATGCGAGCGCCATGTCGATCTTCAACGTGCGGATTCCTGGCCTGCCGATGACGGTCATCAACGCCCACGGGCTCGACGTACGGCCGGTCACCTTCGAGGAATTCCAGATCGGCACCGCCGAGACCTATGACGTGATCGTGGAGCCAAAGGACAGGGCCTACCGTCTCGTCGCCGCCTCGATCGACAGTTCGGGCCAGGCGCTAGCGACGCTGACGCCACGTCTCGGGGAGACTGCGGAGGCCCCACCCCTGCGGCCACGGCCGCTCCTCACTATGAAGGATATGGGGATGAGCGGCATGATGGCGTCCGACATGGCGACGCCCGCAGAGCCCGGCATGGAGGGTCAGGGCCATGCCCTCACCTATCCCGAGAATGCAGAACCGGGCGGAGCCATGGCGGGTATGGCGATGGATCATGGAGACATGACGATGACCGACCACCACCACCCAATGGGCCCCGGCGTCGCCAATGTCGCGATGAACCCCGTCAGTCGCCTGCATGAACCGGGGCTCGGCCTTGAGCGCGTCCCACACCGCACCCTCAGCTATGCCCAGTTGCGGAGCCTTCGTCCGAACACGGATCGACGACCGCCCGAGCGGGAAGTCGAGATCCATCTGACCTCCAATATGGAGCGCTATATGTGGTCCTTCGATGGTGTGAAATTCTCCGAGGTCGAAGACTCGATCAAGTTCTACGAGGGCGAGCGGGTCCGGCTGACTCTCGTGAACGACACGATGATGCCGCACCCGATCCACCTGCACGGGATGTTCTTCGATCTGGTCATCCCGGACTATGATGAGGGCGAGGACGGCGAGCGCTACCTTCCTGGCCTCCACACCATCCTGACCAAGCCCGGCGAGAAGCTGTCCGTGGACATCACGCCGCCCGAACGTGGTGACTGGGCCTTTCACTGCCACCTTCTCTACCACATGCATGCGGGCATGATGCAGGTCGTCAGCGTGCTGCCACGCGACGACCGTCCACCCCTGAGGGAGATCGGGGCAGGACCGCCTCAGGCCACCCATCCAGCGGAGACGCCGGTCAAGCGCGACATGGACCATGGCGAGCATGGAGGGACGCACTGATGAGAACCGCTTGTCTGATCGGCCTTCTGGCCCCCCTCACCCTGACACCCCTTCACGCTCAGGAGCAAAGAGATCCCCCTTGGGAAGCGGCCGATGGCGTTTATGGCCCGGAGGCCATGCGCGAGGCCCGTAGGCGGGTCCAGGACGAGAACGGCGACATCCGCTACGGCCTCGCCATGATCGACCGCCTCGAATGGCAGGACACGGAAGGAGACGGGACGCTCGTCTGGGATGTCCAGGGCTATTATGGCGGCGATATCAACAAGGTGTGGGTGAAATCCGAAGGCGACTATTCGCTCACCGATGATGAGGTCGAGGAAGCGGAGGTTCAGCTCCTTTATTCACGGGCGATCTCGCCCTATTTCGACCTTCAGACCGGTATTCGCCAGGACCTCGAGCCCGACGGGCTGTCCCACGCGGTTCTTGGTATCCAAGGGCTCGCGCCCTATTGGTTCGAGACGGACGCCGCGCTCTTTCTCTCCGAAGAGGGCGACCTGACCGGTCGCGTGGAGGCCGAAGTCGAATGGTTCCTGAGCCAGCGACTGATCCTCCAGCCGCGTCTCGAAGCAGGCCTCAGTGCCCAGAGCATTGAGGAGCGCGATGTCGGCGCGGGTCTGACGGATGTCAGCCTCGGGGCCCGGCTGCGCTATGAGGTGAAGCGCTCCTTCGCCCCCTATGTCGGCGCCGAATGGCGGTCGCGCTTCGGGGAGACCGCGGACCTCCAGGAACGGCTTGGTCAGGAGACGGACGAGGTGGTGGTGGTCGCCGGTCTCAGGGCCTGGTTCTAGGGAGGCACCGTCGATGGCAAAAGATCAGTCCTACGAACAAGGCAGCCTGTCCCTATGGGGCACGATTGCCATGGGGACCGGCGTGATGATCGGGGCGGGCATCTTCGCCCTTACCGGGCAGGTCGCCGAGCTGTCCGGTGACCTCTTCCCCCTCGCCTTCCTCTTCGCCGCGGCGATCAGCGGCTTCTCCGCTTACAGCTACATCAAGGTCGCGAGCGCCTACCCGTCCGCTGGCGGCATCGCGATGATCCTGAAGAAGGCCTATGGCCAGACCACCGTGACGGGGGCGGCCGCCCTCCTCATGGCGTTCTCGATGATCATTAATGAAAGCCTCGTTGCGCGGACCTTCGGCAGCTACGCGCTTCGACCGTTTGGGGTGGCGGACGACAGCGTGCTGATCCCCGTCCTCGCGGTCGGTCTCGTCGTCTTCGCCTTCGTCGTGAACGTGGCGAACAACAAATGGATCGGCGGGATCAGCCAGATCGCCGCCATCCTGAAGATCGGGGGCATCCTCGTCTTCGGGATCGTGGCCATGGCGGCCGCGGGGTTCTCCTTCGAGCCCTATGAGAACGGGCTCGCTAACGACACCGGTGCCTTCGGCTTTCTCGCCGGAACAGCCCTCGCCATCCTCGCCTTCAAGGGGTTCACGACGATCACCAATTCCGGTGACGAGGTGAAGAACCCCAAGAAGAATGTCGGCCGGGCCATCATCATCTCCCTCGCCATCTGCGCCTTCGTCTACCTCGTCGTGGCCTTCGGTGTCGCCTCGACCCTGTCGGTGGAAGAGATCGTCGCGGCCAAGGATTATGCACTGGCGGAGGCCGCCCGGCCGGCCGTGGGATCGCTGGGCGTCGGTTTCACCGTGGCCGTGGCGCTGATCGCCACCGCCTCGGGGATCCTCGCCAGCGTCTTCGCGGTATCGCGCATGCTGACCATGCTGACGGAGATGAAGCTGATCCCGCACCGTCACTTCGGGATGAGCGGGCCGATCCACCGCCACCTCCTCGTCTACACCGTGGTGCTCGCCGGCACGCTGGCCGCCTTCTTCGACCTGACCCGCATCGCGGCCCTTGGCGCCATCTTCTACCTGGTCATGGACATCATCATCCATTGGGGCCTCTTGCGTCATCTCCGGGAGGATGTCGGCGCCAAGGGATGGGTGGTGATCACCGCCATTATCCTCGATGCGGTTGCGCTCCTCGCCTTCGTCGTCATGAAGGCCCAGCAGGACTGGTTGGTGGTCGCCATCGCCCTTGTGGGCATTGTCCTCACCTTCGTCGGGGAACGGATCTTCCTTCAGCAAAGCCAGGGAGATGAAGCGGGAGCAGCGCGATGAGCGAGCGGCTGAGGCGCATCTTCTCCTCGCCGGAGTTTGCCGTGGCACTCTTCGGCTTTCTTCTGCATTTCGTATGGGAATTCTGGCAGGTCCCCTATTATGCCGACATGCCGGACATCAGCCACTGGCAGGGTGTCCGGATTTGCACCATGGCCACGATCGGCGATGTGGTGATCGTCGTGACGGCGTTCCTCGCGGCCCGCTTGGCCACGGGCTCGCGCCGCTGGATCCTCGAGAAGGATCGGCGCGGCATGGTCGTCTTCGTCCTCACCGGTCTTGGCATCACCATCGCCGCCGAATGGGTGTTCACCGACCTCCTCGGCCGCTGGGCGTATGCGGACGGAATGCCGGTCATTCCTGTTCTCGGGACCGGCCTCACCCCGTTCCTTCAATGGCTGATTTTACCCTTCGGCATCGTTCTTCTCTCCCGCCCCTTTCTCCGAGGTCTGCATCATGACGTCCCGTGATCACTGCCATCAAAGCGGCCACACCCCCCACGCCCATGACGATAAGGCGACGGACAAAGGCGCCTACGACACCATTCCGGACGGCTTCACCGGCACGGTCTACACCTGCCCGATGCACCCGCAGGTGCGGGCGCCGAAGACAGGCCCCTGCCCCTTATGCGGCATGGCCCTCGAACCCGAAGGCGTGGTGGTCGGCGAGGAAGACGATGCGGAGCTGCGCGACATGTCCCGGCGGTTCTGGCTTTCGGCGATCCTCACCATCCCCCTCTTCCTCTACGCCATGGGCGACATGCTGCCCGGTCGCCCGCTGGGACGGCTGATCGAGGAAGACTGGGCGCAATGGGCTCAGCTTCTGCTCGCGGCGCCCGTGGTGCTGTGGGGCGGCGGGCCGTTCTTCGCCCGAGGAATCCGGTCCTTCCGCACCGGCCATCTCAACATGTTCTCCCTGATCGCCCTCGGCGTCGGGGTCGCTTTCGCCTACTCGCTGGTCGCCACGGCGGTCCCGGGCCTCTTTCCCGACGCGTTTCGCGGCCCTGACGGCAATGTCGCCGTCTATTACGAGGCGGCCGCCGTCATCGTGACGCTCGTCCTTCTGGGGCAGGTCCTGGAGCTCCGCGCCCGCAGCGCCACCTCCGGCGCAATCCGCGCCCTCCTTGAACTGGCGCCGCCCGAAGCGATCCGCATCGGGACCGATGGCGAAGATGTCCGTGTGCCCATCGACGACATCCGTGGGGGGGACCGCCTCCGCGTGCGCCCGGGCGACAAGGTGCCCGTCGATGGCACCGTGAGCGAAGGCCGCTCCACGGTCGATGAGAGCATGATCACCGGCGAGCCCCTGCCCGTCACCAAGGAACCGGGCGACCGGGTCACTGGCGGCACGGTCAACGGGGCGGGCGGCTTCCTCATGGTGGCGGACCGGGTCGGGGAGGACACCGTCCTGTCCCAGATCGTCCGTATGGTCAGCGAGGCACAGCGCTCGCGCGCCCCGATCCAGAAGACGGTGGACCAGGTCTCGGCGATCTTCGTGCCCTCGGTGATCGCGGTGGCAGTGATTGCCTTCATCGCCTGGTGGCTCCTCGGACCCTCGCCGGCGCTCTCCTATGCGCTGGTCAACGCGGTCGCCGTGCTGATCATCGCCTGTCCCTGCGCCCTGGGGCTTGCGACGCCGATGTCGATCATGGTCGGCACCGGCAAGGGGGCCCGGGAAGGCATCCTCATCAAGAGCGCCGAGGCGCTCGAGACCTTCGAGAAGGTCGATACGCTGGTCGTCGACAAGACCGGCACGTTGACCGAGGGGCGCCCGGCCCTGGTCGGCATCGAACCGGCGACGGCATCCTCCGAAGACGATCTTCTCACCCTCGTGGCAGCGGTCGAGCGGGGCTCGGAACATCCCCTTGCCGAGGCGATCGTCCGGAGCGCCACCGAACGGGGCCTCGCCCTGCCCGACGCCTCCGGATTCCAGTCCGTGACCGGACAAGGCGCGATCGCCACGGTCGAGGGTCGACGTGTGGCGATCGGCAACGCCAAGCTGATGACCGCCGAGGGCGCCCAGGACGCGGCCCTTGCCGAGCGAGCCGACCGTCGCCGCACCGAGGGCGAGACGGTCATGTTCGTGGCGGTGGACGGACGCCCCGCGGGGCTTCTCGCCGTCGCCGACCCCATCAAGACGACGACCCCGGACGCCATCGCGACCCTGCACCGCGAAGGGTTAAAGGTCGTCATGCTGACGGGGGATGCGCGGGCGACAGCCGAAGCGGTGGCCAAGACGCTCGGCATCGACGAGGTGCATGCGGATGTCTCGCCCGAAGACAAGTTCGAGATCGTCTCGCAGCTCCAGGCCGCGGGGGCGAAGGTGGCCATGGCAGGTGACGGGATCAACGACGCCCCCGCCCTCGCCAAGGCCGATGTGGGTGTGGCCATGGGCACCGGCACCGATGTGGCGATGGAAAGCGCCGGTGTCACGCTGGTGAAGGGAGATTTGCGCGGAATCGCCGCCGCCTACCGGCTCAGCACCCTCACCATGCGGAACATCAGGCAAAACCTCTTCTTCGCCTTCGTCTACAATGCGGTCGGCGTGCCCGTCGCCGCGGGCATCCTCTACCCGTTCTTCGGCATTCTCCTCAACCCGATGATCGCGGCCGCAGCCATGAGCCTGTCGTCGATCTCGGTCATCGCGAATGCCCTCCGCCTCAGGAGCAAGACGCTATGACCACTGCCCCGAAAGGAGGTTTCCCCTGACCCTCGCTATCCTTCTGTCCATTGCTCTTTTTGTCGGCACGCTGATGCTGCACTGGGAGATCCTCAACCGCGTCAGTGTGCGAACGGCCAAGCTGACCGCGCCGCGGTTCGGGGCCATCTGCCTCGGCTTGATCCTGTTGCATTTCGCCGAAGTCGGGCTTTACGCCGCCGGCTTCGAGCTGGGCCGGGCCGTCGGTATCGGAAGCTTCAGCAAGCCGCCCGGCGCCGATTTCATGGATGTCTACTATTTCTCGCTCGCGACCTTCACCACGCTCGGGCTCGGAAAGGCGATGCCCGAGGGGCATCTCGCCTTCATCGCTGGCGTCGAGGCGTTCAACGGTTTCCTCTGCATCTCGATGTCGGCGTCCATGCTGTTCAAGCTGATGCCCGAGATCCGGAAGGAACAGGGTTGAGGGCAAGTCAGGCTGCGGAAGACTGGCAGCGATACCAGCCGCGATAGCCGACCGTCAGGCCGTCCTCGATCTCGAAATGCATCTCGGCCTTCTGCTGGCTCTCGCCGTTTTGGACGCGCGGCTTCTCCTCCAGCGGCCGCACCGTCAGACGCATCCCTTCGGTCTGAAAGGTGGTCGGGCCTGCCAAGGCCTCAGCCGTCGTCGCATCGGAGCGCAGCTCGACCAGCCGTCCGTGGATCTTCACGACCCCGGCGCCATTGCTGCCGGACAGAACCGGCTGGCTTGTCGCCGTATAGGCGAAACCGCAGCGGGCGCCGGGCGGCAGCACCTTGTCGATCTCCGCCGTCTGCATGGTTTCCGGATCGATCGCCGGAATGGCGGCGGTGTGAATGGCCTCGTCGGCGGAGACGATTTGAGGCATGGGTTCCGGCGCCATTTCGTTTTCCATTCCCTCTCCCGGGGCGGGCCCGCCACAACCGGCGAGCGCTGCCGCTGAGGCGGCGGTGAGAAAAAAGGGGATCATAGATCGTTTGGTCATCGGTCCCTCCTCAGTCGTCCGCTTCTTCGAGATCGGCGATCAGATATTTCATCTCGGCGATCTCGCGTTCCTGGGCGGCGATGATCTCATCGGCGAGCTTGCGCACCCGCGGGTCGGTGATCTGCGCTCGTTCGCTGGTCATGATGGCGATCGAGTGATGGGGGATCATGGCCCGCATATATTCCTGATCGTTGACCGTCGCCTGACTGCGGACAAGCCACAAGGTCAGGGCAAAGACGAAAGCGCTGCCGACGAAGATGCCGATATTGACCTTCATGTTCTTGTACATTGCCAGCATGAAGCCGAGCATAATCACGGCCATGGCGGCGCCCATGACGAAGGCCATCCAGAAGCGGGTCTCGCTCCAGAAGATGTGCTCGAACGCATAGGTGTTGAAATACATCAGGATGAACATGACCGTTGTCGAGGTCGCGATCATCGCGGCGAACCGCCAATAGGACATCTGCATATCGTGGCCCTCCTTCTTGTCCTTAGTGCTCATGACCGTCGTCGTGGTGTTCGCTCGACCCCATCGCTTCATACTCAACCTGCGTCATGCCCGGCAGGTCGGTGACGAAGGCTGTGATGTTCCACAGCGCCTCCTCGTCATGGGATGGACCGAAGGCGGGCATGCCGGAACTCTTGATGCCGTGATCGAGGATCCAGTAGATCTCGTTCGGCTTCCAATGGGCGGCTGCTTCGCTCAGATGGGGCGGCTGGGGCAGCATGGCTTCGGCCCAGCCGGCCCTGTCAATCCCGGGGCCGCCATGGCAATGCTGGCACATGGCCTTGTATTCGCCCGCGCCCGCCTCGACCATCGCCTGGGTAAAGGTCGGTGCACTACCCGTGGGCGCGCGGGATTGAATGGAATTCTTCAGCGTGGTTGACGCCGCCCATCGGCCGAAGGCGGAATGATCCTCCGTCGCCGCCACATTGTAGCCGCCGGAATAGACGGTGATCAGCCCGATGATCCCGGCAAGGACGATCAGGCCGACCACGCCAGCGGCGGCCCCAAGGCCGAAATGCTTGTGTTTCTCCGTCATGGATCCTCCCGGGTCTCGTGGTTTCTGACGCCTCTCCCTTGCGACAAACCGGCATACAGCCAGCGGGTATCAGTCGTTCAGGGAACGAGTTCAGGTCCGCAGGGGTTCCATCCCTCTATGCGGTTCACGCATCAAAGCCGTGTGCGTCGCAAAAACGTGAGGGAGGACGCTGATGAAGACCGTGGTCATCACCGGGGCATCGGGCGGGGTCGGGCGCACCCTCGCCAGAGCCTATGCCGATCGGGGATGCCGGATCGGCCTGATCGCCCGGGGCCGCAAGAGGCTGGAGCAAACCGCCCGCGAGGTGCGGGAGCGCGGCGGCGAGGCGCGGGTCCTGCCCCTGGATGTCGCCGATGCGGAAGCGGTGGCCCAGGCCGCGTCGACCTGCGAAGCCGAGCTTGGGCCGATCGATATCTGGATCAACGGCGCCATGGTGACCGTCTTCAGCCCGGTCAACCAGCTCGAGCCCGAAGAGGTCCACCGGGTTACCGCCGTCACCTATCTCGGCGCCGTCCACGGAACGATGGCCGCTCTGGGCCACATGCGTCCGCGGGGGCGAGGTACCATCGTGCAGATCGCTTCGGCCATCGGCTACCGGGCAATCCCGCTTCAATCCGCCTACTGCGCCGCCAAGGCAGCGATGATCGCCTTTTCTGACAGCCTGCGGACGGAATTGCGGCATGAAGGTGTCGGTATCGATGTCACCATGATGCAATTGCCGGCCGTCAACACCCCGCAATTCGAATGGGCGCGGAACAAGATGCCGAAGCGGCCCCAGCCCATGCCGCCCATCTATCGCGCCGAGGCGGTTGCCGAGGCCATCGTGGCCAAGGCGGAAAGCGGCGAACGCGAGATCTGGATCGGCCGGCCGGCGATGAAGGCCATCCTCGCCCAGAAACTGGCGCCGACCCTTGCCGAGCGGATGCTCGCGGACAGCGCCTGGTCCGGACAGATGACCGACGAACCGGCCGAGGCCGGGCGGCCGGACAATCTGTTCGAACCGGTCGAGATGGTGCCCTCTGAAGCCGAAGGGCGATTCCTCGACCGCGCCAAGACAGCTCGGCCCATGGCCCTCGGCACCGCGGCGCGCAATCGGCTCCTTGCAGGCGGCGGCGCGGCGGCGGTGGGCACGGCCACCCTTCTCCTGCGCCGGATCCTGCGCGGCCATGGCCGCTGATGCCTTGATGGTGCAGGCGGACCCATCGCTTGATGCCGCCTATCCGCCGCTCGGATCCTATGCGGTCATCGGCGACACGGCGACGCTGGCGCTGATCTCGCAAGCCGGCAGCATAGACTGGCTGTGCCTGCCCAATATCGACGACGCGGCCTGTTTGGGGCGCCTTCTCGATCATCACCGCGGCGGACATTTCACCGTCGCCCCGCCGCGCTTCCGTTCCGTCGAACGGACCTATCGCGACCACACGGCCATCCTCGAGAGCCGCTACGAAACGGGCGAAGGGGTGGTCACCGTCACCGACCTCATGGCCATTCCGGACCGGCATGGCCTTGGTCCCGAACGGTGGCTGATCCGACGGATCAGGGCAGAACGCGGCACACCGACGATCCGCTTCACCTATGCACCGCGCCCCGAGAACGGGAAAACCGTCCCGCAATGGCGAGACGGTGCCACCGGCGTCTGGCGATGGCGGACGGGCAAACGCGCACTGACCCTTCTCAGCGACGTGCCCGGCGCGCCGTCGGCGGACGGCACGGTCGAAGGGGAATGTCGATTGGAAGAAGGCGAGGAACGCCAGCTCCGGCTGGCTTTCACGTCCCATGATGTGCTCGCCCTCCCCGGCACCAAGAGCGTCACCCCGGCGATCGAGCGGACCGAGCGCTTCTGGCGCGCCTATGCGAGCCGCAGCACCTATCGCGGGCCCTACCGGGACGCCGTGGCCCACAGCGCCACCATGATCCGTCTTCTGACCTTCAGCCTGTCGGGCGCGATCCTTGCGGCGGGCACGACCTCCCTGCCCGAAGCGCCCGGCGGCACACGCAACTGGGACTACCGCTATTGCTGGCTGCGCGACGCGTCGTTCCTGATCCGCGCCTATCTCGGCCTCGGCTATCACGACGAAGCTCAGGCCTTCTTCACCTGGATCATGCACGCCACCCGCCTGACCGCGCCCGAGCTCAGGCCCTGTTACAGCGGCTACGGACGGACCGATATCAAGGAGCGCCGGATCGACCGCTTCGAGGGGTATCGGGGGGCAGGCCCGGTGCGGGACGGCAATGGGGCGGTGAGCCAGCGCCAGCTCGACGTCTACGGATCGGTGCTTCAGGCCGCGCTCCTCTTCGCCGAGGCGGGGGGCCGTCTCGAGCGATCCGAGCAGCGGCGCCTCCGGCGCTTCGCGCAGGTCGCGAGGGAGCAATGGACCCTGCCGGACAAGGGCATCTGGGAGATGCGGGGGCCGCCCCGGCACTATACCTATGGAAAGGCCATGTGCTGGTCCGCCCTCACCGCCTATACTGCTCTGGTCCGCCGGGGAACGATCAGGGACGACCCCGCCCCATACGAGGCTGAGGCGGACCGGATTCGCGGGGCGGTCTTCCGGCATGGCTGGAGCGAGGAGCGGCAGGCCTTCACAGGCGCGTTCGGCGCGGACTTCCTCGACGCCAGCCTGCTTCTCCTGCCCCGCTTCGGGATCTTCGAGGCCGATGACCCGCGCATGGTGTCCACTCGGCAAGCCATCGACGCAGAACTTCGCCGCGGTCCGCATCTCCGCCGCTATGCGAGGGGCGTCGATGGCGGCGGCGAGCCCGAAGGGACGTTCTGGGCCTGCGGGTTCTGGGCTGTGGAAGGCCTGGCCCGGGCGGGTGAGCATGAGGAAGCGCGAAGCCGCTTCGAGGCCCTTCTCGCGGATGTTCCGCCGACCGGAATCATCAGCGAGGAGCGCGACCCCGACACCGGCGCGCTTCTCGGCAACCTCCCCCAGGCCTTCTCCCATGCGGCGCTGATCAACGCGGCCCTCGCCATTGAGGAGGCATCCTCATGATCGACACGTTGATGGACCAGTGGCCAGCGATCGCCCTTTGGGGTCTCGCCGCGTCGGCGGTCATGTCGACCCTTCTCGAGGGCAGCCGGCTCCTCGGCTGGTCGCGCATGAGCCTGCCTTTCCTGTTTGGGACCTTTGTGACGGATCGGCGGGATCGCGCGATCGTCATCGGCTATGGCCTCTATCTCTTGGGCGGCTGGCTCTTCGCCATTCTCTACGCCGCCGCCCTGTTCAGCCTGGAGACGGTGAGCTGGTGGGCAGGTCTCGCCATCGGCGCGGTGCATGGGCTGTTCCTGATCGCCGTCTTCCTGCCGACCCTGCCGGCCGTCCATCCCAGGCTCGCCACGTCCTATGACGGGGCCCACGCATTGACCCAGCTCGAACCGCCCGGACCCTTCGGGCTCAATTACGGCCGCGCGACACCCCTGACCACCGTCCTCGCCCAGGCGCTGTTCGGGGCCGTTCTCGGCCTTGGTCTTGGCTAGCCCGACCTCTCGTCGGTCAGCCGGTAGACCGGGCCCGCGCCATCGCCCGTGACCTGCCGCAGGAGGTCGACGCGCGTCCCATTCCAGTGATAGCCGAAATGCCGCGCCTGGACGGGCACGCCCATCACATCGGGCCAGAAGGCGGCGAAGCACTCCCCGCCTTGGTTCCGGACGCTGGGATAGACGATGCCGTCTTCCCCCCTCTCCCGCATACGGACGGCGAAGGCGTGGGACGCGGCGTAATCCTTGGGGTCCAGAAGATCGCCGGGCGCGCCCGGTCTCAGGTTCAGAAGGTCCGCATCGAGCGCGCCGGTCACCTCGCGCAGGTCCGCGACCCAGCCCGGCGCCTCAGCCGTCGCCTTGAGGAAGAGCCCGATATGGTGGGCGGTCTCGGCCACCGCCGTCTCGAGCTGCCGGGCGCCGTAAAAGGCGCCTAAGCGGCCGGTGTGGAAGCGGCCCGGCCGGTCGGGGCTGCAATGGGTGAAGGGCGCCATGACATAGCTGGCGCCCGGCCCGCCGACCCGTCGGGCGGGCGGCACGAGATCGAGCTGGCCGATGGTCTCGGCAGCCCGCGGATTGGTGCGCGCCTCGGCCTGACCGAGAAGCGCCCAGTCCTCGGGATCAGCAATGTCCTCGAAGAGATCGATCGGCGGATAAGCCGAGTTGATCAGCCGGTAGTAAGGCTGCCACCGAACCTGTGTGTGGGGAGAGCCTTCCTCAGCCCCGGTCACCAGGGACTGCGTTGGGCGTCAAGATAGCGGCGCACCCGCATGAGGTCGGTGAGCTGTCCGCGCAGCATCACGTCAAGGGCGCTCCGCGCGCCGAAAGCCGCATTGGGCTTGCGGATCCAGGCATAGCCCCGCGCCTTCTCTTTGAAGAGAAGTCGCAGCGCCTTGTGGATCCCGACGAGGTTCGACAGCCGCGCCGCAAGATCGGGGCCCACACGGCCCGTCTGGCCCTGCTTCCAGCGCTGGAAGGTGCGCGGGGAAATATCGCCCAGAAGGGTGGACGCATCCTGATCGCTGAGATCCCAGAGCGCGAAAAGACGGATCACCGCCCGCTGCAGGGCGGCCACTTCCGCCTCCGTGAAGTGCGGCGCGCCGGGCGGCGGGGCCTGATCGATGGGGCGTAGTTGAACCACGATGGCTCCTGACGTTTGTCGTCATATTGGGGTTTATCTGCCATTTGTCAAGATGGCGCGTCCTTTCGGACCAGTCTCGCGTGCACGGAGCCCGGGCCGAGCCGGTCTCCGCCCTTCGGGCGTTGATCCTTCGCGCTGGGGCGCGCCTTCGGGCGCGCATTGGGACAGGCGGCCGGGGCCGCCTGACTTTGCGGGGTCTTGGTTTCCCTGTCGGCCGGGGGGCGGCGCCCGTCTGTCGCCCGAAGCGGTCCGGCCGCAAGGGCGGCGGCAACAGGGCCGTCATCGGTTCTTTTCGTCGTCCTACCCCCGCCCTTGGCGTCCGGCCCTTGAGGCTTCGGGCGGAACGCGGGCTCTCGCCGCCCCCCGTCCTTCCGGGAAAACTGCGGGGGCGGGGAAAGGATGACGACCCATGACCCGTCGACGGAGAGAACGCACGCGCGGCGACCTTTATGAGGAGGTCACCGCCCGGATCATCGCGCAGATGGAGGAAGGCACGGTCCCGTGGGTGCAACCTTGGACAGCCGAGGAAGCGGGTGGCCCTGTTCTTGGCCTGCCCCAGAACGCGGCCACGCGGCGGGCCTATTCAGGGATCAACATCCTGCTCCTCTGGGGCGCGGCGCAGGAGCAGGGACGGGAAAGCCAGCTCTGGCTCACCTTCAAACAGGCCCTCGCCTTGGGCGGGGCGGTGCGCAAAGGCGAGAAAGGCACCACCATCGTCTATGCCGACCGCTTCACGCCCGAAAGCGAACGGCAGAAGGCGGAAGAGAGCGGCGAGGCGGCGCGGGAAGTCGCCTTCCTGAAGCGGTACACGGTCTTTCACGTGAACCAGTGCGACGGCCTGCCCGACGACGCCGTCACAAGCCGGGCGTCCCTGTCCCCACGGCAGATCGAGCCCGAGGCGGAACGGCTGATCCAAGCCACGGGCGCGGATGTTCGGGTGGGCGGGGATCGCGCCTATTACGTACCGTCGCAGGACTTTATTCAGGTCCCGCCGCAAGCGGCGTTCCGGGACCAGATCAACTATTACCGCACCTGCTTTCACGAGCTGGGCCACTGGACCGGCCACGCCACGCGGCTGGCGCGGGACCTCGCCACCCGTTTCGGGACCAAGGACTATGCCCGCGAGGAACTGGTCGCCGAAATGGCAAGCGCCTTTCTCTGCGCCGAGATGGGCATCGTCCCGACCGTGCGGCATGCGGATTATCTGGCGAACTGGCTGGCAGTCCTGCGCGAGGACAAGCGGGCGATCTTCCGCGCCGCGTCCCTTGCCTCGAAAGCCGCCGATTTCGTGCTTTCCTTCCGTACACAGCAAGAGACCGATCAGCGCGCCGCCTGAGCGGCGCGCCCTTCTTCCACGATCCAAGAGAAAGACCTTCCCATGACCTATGAGACCTATCCCCTGTCCGCCCTCGCCATCGCCGAAGAGAATGTCCGCCACGCCTCGCGACCCGATGACGGCATCCAAGCCCTCGCCCAGATGATCGCCGCCACCGGCCTACAGCAGCCGCTATGCGGCTACAAGAGGGGCCGCACCAAGCTCCTCATCTATGATGGGCGGCGGCGCTTGCTTGCGCTCCAGCATCTCGCCAGTGAAGACCGTCTGCCCAAAGACTGCCTTGACGGCATTCCCTGCCGGATCGGCTCGAAGGCCGAGGCCCGCGCCGCGAGCCTTGGGGCGGGGCTGGGCGCGAAGGGCTTCCACCCGACCGAAGCCTTCCGGCAGTTCGCGGCGCTGATCGAGGAGGGCCAGACCGTGCCCGACATCGCCAAGCGTTTCTCCCTGTCGGAGCGCGAGGTCGAGCAGCGCCTGCGGCTCGCAAGGCTCGCCCCGCAAATCTTCGATGCGTTCGCAGAGGACGCGATCACCTTAGAGCAGGCCATGGCCTATGCCCTGATCGACGATCCCGACCGCCAGATGCGCGTCTTCGAAACCGGCGGGACCGACCTCCCGGCCCGGATGATCCGGCGCCAGCTGACAGACGGTGAAACACCGGGAACGGACAAACGGGTGCGCCTCGTCGGTCTGGCCGCCTATGAAGCCGCAGGTGGCCGCGTGCGGCGGGACCTCTTCGCCGATGAGGACGACCTGTCTGGTGTGACCCTGCTCGACGAGGGTCTTCTCGATGATCTGACGCGCGCGCGTCTGCTTGAGGTCGAGACCGTCCTTGGGGCCGAGGGCTGGTCATGGGTGAAGGCCTCGGTCCATGCCGACCATGACCTCTACCAGACCCATGGCCGGGAGCGGCCCGAACGCCAGCCCCTGCCTGCGGACGCCCAACAGGAGCGGGACGCGCTGGTGGCGCGCCGCGACGCCCTTGCAGGAACGGCGGAGCATGAGGACGAACTCGACGACGAGGCATGGGCGGAGATCGAACGGCTCGATGCGGCGCTCGACGACCTCGACGCCCAGCATACGGCCTATTCCCCGGAGGACCTCGCGCGCGGCGGGGCCATGGTCTCCATCAGACCCGATGGCAGCCTCGACATTGTGCGTGGTCTCGTCCCCCGCAAGGCGCTGACGCCCAAGGCCGAGAAGCCCGCTCTGCCCCACGGGGTGCACCGCCAGCTCACCGAACGGGCGAGCCAGGCCCTGGCGCGCGACCTCGCCAGCCATGCCGAAACGGCGGACCTTCTCCTCACGGCGGTGATGGCGCAGGCGGCATGGTCCTATGGCCCGATCACCGGGATGGGCCTCAGCGGAGAAATGCCCCGCTTCACCGATGGCGGCACCCTGCCGCCGGACGAAGCCCTTGCTGCGCGCATCGATGCCGCGAAGGCGCAGGTGGGCCGAACCTTGGCCGAGACCGTGGAGAACGTCGCCGCGCTTGCTGACGATCAGCGCGCGGGCCTCCGGCAGCTGGCCCTCGCCTGCCTCCTCGATCTGAGCGAGATGCGCGGGGACGCCCGCTCCGAGGACGGACGGTCCTTGGGCAGCTTGCTCGCCCGGCGGATGGGGACGGACCTCACCCGCCACTGGCAACCGGATGACATCTATTTCAGGCGACTTTCGAGGGACCAGATCGTGACGGCGCTCACCGAGATGGGCGTCCCGACCAAGGGGCTCCAGAAGGCGAAGAAGGCGGACCTCGTCCCCGTCGCCGCGCGCAAGGCACAAGAAGCGGGCTGGCTCCCTGAGCCCTTGCGGTTCGCGCACGCCCCGGATGGGGCGGCGGGGTGACGACAGGCGGGCGGGAGTACGTGGTCGTTCATCCGCTGGGTCCCGTCTCGCCGATGCGAGTGCGAGGAGGTCGCGGCCCCCGGTCCTAATCGCTTCAGGGTGAGTGACTCGAACGAGGCATGAGGGCCGGTCCTCCCGCGTCCATGGCGGGCCGATGACCCTGCCGAGGCGACCATGGACCTATGGCAGCCGCCGGGACCGCCGAAACCTCGGGCGACGAAAGATTTCCCCTGCCGCGGCGTCCTTTGTCGCGCGATCCGGGCGGCGAACCGGTTCCCGCTTCGCCTGATCGCGCGGGCCGCAACGGCATTCCTCGCGAGGCAAATCTTCCGTCCCCTTCGGTCCGCCGCTGCGCTTCGGCCCTTTGTTGCGCGCGTCTTTCCCGAAAACCGGTGCCCACTTTTCGGGGACGCGCTCCTCACGGGTTCAGCGGCCCGGACGCCCGCCATGGCCGGTCCGTCGCCGGCAGGGATCAGCCCCGCCGGGTAACCCGAAAGGACCACCACCATGTCAGCCATCGGCTATGTCACCCACAATGAAGAGCGCGGCACCTATAAGGGTACGCTCCGGACCCTGACCATCGCGACCGGCATCGAGCTGGTGCCGAACGGCGAGAAGACCGACGAGCGCCAGCCCGACTTCCGCATCTTCACCGACGAACGCACCGAGATCGGGGCGGGCTGGCACCGCAAGGGCAAGACCTCGGGCCGCCCTTACGTGAGCCTCACCTTCGCGGCGCCGGAACTCGGGCCCCGGAAGCTCTACGCCAATCTCGGACCCGCCGCCGGGCAGGACGACCCGTCCGTCTTCGCCATCATCTGGAACCCCGAAGGCTGAGCCCAAGGGCGCCCGCCGGTCCCCGATCGGCGGGCGCCACGGCCCCTTCTCTTCCCCCACGGAGAATGATCATGGACCTGATCCTGCCCGAACAGGCGACCCGCCTGCGCACCCAATTCGAGGACGAGAGCGTCGACCAGCCGCCCCTCGTCAAGCTCTTCTGCCCCTGGGGCGCCGGAACCTGGCTCCTCTCCGGGCTCACCGAGGATGATGCCCTCGGCTTCGGCCTTTGCGATCTCGGCATGGGCTCCCCGAACTCGGCTATGTGTCGCTCGCTGAACTTCGCGGCATCAAAGGCCCCTTCGGCCTCACCATCGAACGGGACCTCTATTTCGGGCCCCTCGCCACCCTGACCGTCTATGCCGAGGCCGCCCGCCTGGCCGAGGGCGTGGTCGAGGACCGGGCCTCCGTGGAAGCCGCCTTCGAGAGGCTCGAGCGCCGCGCGAAGGAGGACCGACGGGTCCTCAAAGCCCGGATGCTCTGACTTCTGTGGCGGGCCGGGTCACCTCGGTCCGCTGCACGCCGCGCGCCGCATGGGAGCCGTCAACGCGGGGGCTCCGTATTGCAGTGTCATGCAGTCTGCACTACATATCGGCGATCAGGAGGTCCCCATGCTCGACATCGATCTGTCCGATCTCAGCCAGGACAAGGGCGCGCGGACGACTCAGCTGCGCCATGGCGACCGCCTGGCCGATCTCATCGATCGCGCCGTCGCGGCCCTCGGCGTCGAGAAATCGACCTTCCTCCGGGCCGCCATTGCCAAGGAAGCCCAGCGCATCCTCGAGGAGAGCAGCCGCCATGTGATGAGCGCCGAGGACGCAGGCAAATTCGAGGCGGCCCTCGACCGGAAACCGACGGTCACGAGTAAGGCCAAGGCCGCCGCCAAGGCCTATCGCGCCCGGGTGGTGCATGCCGACTGAGCGGAACGCGCCGCTTCGCATCGAACGGTTCGACCCTGCGCGGCATGACCGGGCCGGGTTCTCCTGCGGGGTGCCGCGCCTCGACAACTTCCTCCAGCTGACCGCCAAGAAACAGCAGGCCGCCGACATGACCCGGGTCTATGTGGTGGTCGAGGACGGCGACACCCGTATTCTCGGCTATCACACCATCGGCATGGGGATGATGGAGGTGAGCCTCCTCAAGAAACGGCCGCACGGCGCCACCGACCATGGCGAGCTTCCGGTCCTCTTCCTCGGTCAGGTGGCGGTGGACCAGCGCGCCCAAGGACAGGGCCTTGGAGGCATCCTCATGCACCATGTCTTCGAGAAGGCCCGATTGGTGGCCGATGAAGCCGGATGCTTCGCCCTCGTCCTCGACGTGATGACCGATGGCGGCGAGGAGGCGTTCGAGCGGCGCCGCGCGTGGTACGCCTCATTCGGGTTCGAACCTTTCCCAAGCCGCCCCACGCGTATGTTCCTGACGCTGAAGGATGTCCGGGCGATCCTGAAGGGATGAGACTTTCGCAGCCGAGTCCGATCCCTTGATGATCAGCGCATCGGTGCCCGCAGGGAAGTCGGCTGACGCCTAGATGTTCTTTCTTTGTTTCGAGAATCAGGTGATGGTTGAAGCCCTACAAGGAGATGTTCGACATGCCCCGAAACACCGAAACCACCGGCAAGAAAGCCGCGACCGCCGCGTCGAAAACGCTGCGCAGCGGGACGGCCTCGAAATCCGCCAAATCGGCGGCGGGATCGGCCCTCGCCCAGTCAAAAACTACGAAAGAAAGCTCCGCCAAAGCGGCGAGCGCCGCGAGCAGCACGCTGAAGACAAAGAGCGCGCCTAAAGCTGCCAAATCGGCTGCCGCGTCGACCCTCACCCAGCGTCGCGACAAGAAAGGCCGCTAGCGGTCCTGCGGCGCTAGAGGCGGAAGACCCCTTTCACGCAATCGGGGTTCCGCACACAGATCTGGACATGGGTCTTCTCGAAGAACCCTGCTGAAGGGTAGATCGGCTCGCCCTCCAGAAAGATGCCGCGAACCGTGTCGATCGGCGGGTCGCCTGCCTCGTCGCGAATGTCGTGAACGAGATTGACCACGGCGCAGTCGAGCTTGCGGCGCAAACCGTCCTCGTGGTTTTCGGGCAACGCCGCCTCGGCGGTCTCGATCAGCGTTGTCAGTTGCTCATAGGCGTTGCGGACCTGATCGATGGACGCCTTGGTCGACAGATCGAGACAAAGGCCGAGATCGATAATCGCGCCGACCACTCCGGGAGTTTCCACCGAGCCGCGTCCAAGAGCTTTCAGCTCCTTGGCAAAATCGAGCCCGCGTTCGGGGTTTTTCTCCCAGAAATAGATGCCGCTCCCCAGCCAGTCATAATCGTTCTCGCTGGGACGGAACGGCTCACCCGCCAACAGGCGTTCCGCCACATCGGCATCGCAACCATGGTAGCCAAGAACGAAGGCGGTGTTCAGCCGGTCCGCCATGTCAGGAGGTCACGCCGTCTTCTTGACGGTCCGATAGGGCTTCGTGAGGCGCCCGGTCTTGGTGACGACACCGAGGTCCTGAAGCGCGGCCAACGCCGACGCCTTGGTCGCGGCGTGCTTGGCCATATAGGTCTTCGAGTCCTTGCGGAACTTCACGGCCGCTTCGGGAGAAGAGGGGTCGAGCACTTTTGCACGAGTCTGTGTCAGGGCGGATCCCGCCGCCGATTTGGCGGATTTGGATGCGGTCGTCCCGCGCAGCGTCTTCGACGCGGCGCTCGCCGCCTTCTTCCCAGTCGCTTCTCGATTCTTCGCCATTCCCATCAGATAGCATCTCCGTCTTCTGCCATCCAGTCATTCGCCATCCCTCAACCAATTGCGCCCCATCGATCGATGGAGTATTCTTCCCAAGCTTTCTGAGATGACGCGTTCCGGTCTCCCGCTCCGGCAGGAGACATTCCGTGAACCACGTACATCTCATTGGTCGGCTCGGCGCCGACCCGCTTTCCACCCCCTATGCGAGCGATCTCGGTCGGGACGACCCGAAGATCCTTGTCCGCTTCGACCTCGCGGTTGATGCCGCAAGCAGCCGAAAGGCGGAGGACACACCGCCTGTCTGGGTGCCCGTTGTCCTCTTCGACGGGCAGCCCGCGCGCTTTGCCGCCGAACATCTGACCAAGGGCGATCTCGTCGCCCTGTCGGGACGCCTCGACCTCCGCCGCTGGACCGATGAGGACGGCAAACCCATCCGCCGCCTGCACGTCATCGCGAGCGAACTGCGCAAGCTGACACCCCGCCGGACGCCTGACGACGAAGGCGCCGATCCTCCGCCGGAAGACGACATCTCGGCGACCAATGTGGTGCCCCTCAACCATGAGCGGACCCAGCGGCGGGAGCGGCTGCAATGACCGCTGCCTTTTGTTCGTTCGCCTCCCCGTTCAGCACATATGCCGGACGGGTCGCAGCCGCTTTGGCGTCGGACCGATCTGGTCCCTCGGCGGCCAGTCTCGCCAGCCCCTCCCGCAATTGCTCCGGGTTCCAGCCGTCGAGCCCGGCCTCCATGACCAGGCTTCCGAGATACCGCGCCGCTTCGTCTTGCAGGGCCTTCTTGCGTTCTTTGAGTTCCGCCTCCCTGGCTTCGAAGCCCTTGAGTTCGGCGAGCGGGTCTTTCTTCCGTGGCATGATGGCCTCCTTCCGGTTCGGATGGGACCATCGTGACGGCCAAGGCTCGTCCCGTCGCGGGCTACAATGCGGCTCGGTTGAACGAGGAAGTTCCGGCGTCGGCATCCCCAGTGTCGCGGGACCTCGGTCTCCCCGAAGAGAGGGAACCGGGATGGTCCCTCAGGGCCCGGAGGGCCTGACTTGCCCTATCACACATGACGCACAGGGTGCCGGGGCGGCGCAACGCCAGTCTTTATGCGGGGTTGCGCCCAAGTCCGGAAAAGCAGGCATTGCAGAGAGGCGGGCTACGGCCTTCCCAATATCCCAGCGACTACGGAGTGTTGCGGGTAGCCCCCCGGACGACAACTGTATCCGAAAACCCGACAATTTCGGAAACAGAGGGTTTTTGAGCGTTTCAGCCTCCTTGGACATTGGGACAGGAGGTGCCCCATGACCGCCTCCTTCCGGGTGCAGTTCCGCCTCAGCAAGGCGCGGACAAATGCGCTGAAAGACCTCGCCGAGACGGCGGGGGTCTCCCCCAACCTCATGGCCAAATCGCTCTGCGAGGTGGCTCTCAGCCGGCAGGAGACCGACCCGAAATCGGTCGAGCGGGACCTCCTCATCATCCGCGCCGGGATGGAGCAGCTCTTCCGGCGGTCCGGCCGGGAAAGCGAACTCGATGCCGCCATCGATGCGCTCGAGAAGCACCGGACGGCCACCGTCCGCACGGTGCAGCGGGGAGGCCTGTCATGAGCACCAACGGTTCAGGACCCTTCAAGACCTTCCTGCGCGGCGGGCAGGTCACCCTCCACACGCTCCGCATGTTCGGCCAGGTCATGCGCTTTCTGAGCTTCGCCATGGTCTCGCTGATGCTGGTCATCGCCTGGGCCGGCGTCATGGCGAACACGGCGCCCGAGGACCGGCACTATGCGATGAAGCGCTACGAGGCCTGGGCGTATCGGGCCGCCGGGTTTCGGGGGAGCCTCGAGCTCAATATGCGGACAGCCGACGGGACCCATGCGCCCTTCCCGATCGGCACCATTCTCACCCACCCGACCGTAGCCGAGCATGAAAAACGGTTCCGCCATCAGCTCTTCGTCTGGGGGCGGATCGGCGCGCTCGGTGGAGGCTTTGGCTTCCTGATTCTGACCGGCCTTTTCGTCGGCCGGGGCACCACCCTCACCCGCACCCAGGTCAAACGTGGCGCCGCCATGGCCTCGGCGCAGGAGCTCAAGGCACAGATCAGCGCCCACAACCGCTGGACGGCGATGAAACGCAAGGAGCTCCGGGGGCGGCCGCGCTATGCCCTTGCCGGCATCCCCTATCCGATCGGCTCGGAGGTCCAGCATACGGGGATCTCGGGCACCATCGGCTCGGGCAAGACCCAGGCGATCGCCGCCCTTCTCGATCAGATCCGCAAGGCCGGTGACCGGTCCGTGGTTTTCGACCTGACCGGCGGGTTCATCACGCCCTTCTACCGCGATGGTCGCGACACGATACTAAACCCCCTCGACCGGCGGGCGCCGGCCTGGTCGGTGTTCGACGAGGCGAAGACCAAGGCCGGATTCGATGCCATTGCTGCGGCCATGATCCCCCGCGCCCAGAAGGCCGATCCGGTCTGGGCCGACTCGGCACGAATGGTGTTCTCCACTGCCGGTCAGCTCCTCTTGGGGGACGGCCGCGCCCGGAACAAAGACCTGGTCGATCTCCTGCTGAACGCGGAGCTCACCACGCTCGCCCCCTTCTTCGCCGGCACGCCTGCCGCCTCGATCATCTCGGCGGACACGCCGCGCATGACGAATTCCGTGCGGATGATGCTGTCGACCTATCTCGATGGCTTGCGGCTCCTGCCGAGCCGGGGTGACCGCTTTTCGATCACCGACTGGATCGAGAATGGTGACGAGCGGTCAGCTCGGAACGCGGGGTCGACCCTCTTCCTCTCCTCCCGGGCGGACATGCATGAGACCCTGCGGCCGCTTTTGACCGTCTGGATGGACACGGCCGTCAGGGCCCTGATGTCCAAACCGCGAGACCCGAACCGGCGGATCTGGTTCATCATGGACGAGGTCGCCGCGCTGCAGGAGCTGCCCTCCATCATGGACGGCCTCGCACGGGGCCGTCAGTTCGGCGCGGCCTTTGTCCTCGGCATCCAGGCGCAATCGCAGCTGAGGGACATTTACGGGCCCGACGGCGCGCAGACCCTGTCCTCGGTCTGCCGGACCAAGCTGATCCTCGCCGCCTCCGACGCCGACACCGCCAAATGGTATGCGGACTTTCTTGGGCGGCAGGAGACCTCCCGCTCCAACGAGAATGTCTCCTTCGGGGCGAACACGATCAGGGACGGGGTCATGGTGGCCCGGCAGGAGCGGATCGAGCATCTCGTCATCCCCGAGGAGATCATGAACCTCCGTTCTCTCGAGGGCTATCTCAAGATGCCCGAGGGCTTTCCCCTGGCGAAGGTGAAGGTGCCGCTGGTCCTGCGCGAAGACCGGGAATCGGCCTTCCTGCCGCGGGAGGATCAGGGTCTCCTAATCACCCGGGCGCGGGCCTCGCACACGGTCAAAGCCATGCAGGCCGCCGCGCGCCGACCTGGCAGCGAGGACGGCCAGCGGGATATGTTCAGCGAGGCCGAACGGGACGGCATCGACGAACTGATCGATCCCGAGACCGGCGAGGTGTCGGCGACGACGCGAGTGAAAGGCGTGGCGCAGGACGGGGCCGAAGGGGCCGATACTTCCTCACCGCCCGATCATCCGCGCCCCCGTGACACCGGCCAGGACTTCCCCGATTGGGGGCTCGAGCCCTGATGGTCGCCTCGATCGCCGCCGTCTCGTCGGCCTCCGCCGGGGCTGCCTATTACGGCAAGGACAATTACTACGCCAAGGGCGCAAACGCGCCCGAACCCTCGTCCTGGTTCGGCAAGGGGGCCGCCAGCCTCGGCCTCAAGGGCGGGGTCGAGACCGAGACCTTCGAGCGCGTGCTGAACGGCGACACCCTCGATGGCAAACGGGTCGGTCAACGCGAAGGCGAGACCGCCGAGCAGGCCCAGGCCCGCGCCCACCGGCCCGGCATCGATCTCACCTTCTCGCCGCCCAAGGATGTCTCCCTTCTCCTCTATCTCGGCGGCGACAAACGCATTCTCGGCGCCCACCGGGGAGCGGTCGACCATACCCTCAAATGGGCCGAGAGAAACCTGGCAGGGACGCGGATCCGGACGGGACCCAGTGCGACCCCGGCGGTGAAAACCGGCAATCTCGTCGTCGCCAAGTTCGAGCATGACATCTCGCGGGACAAAGATCCCCAGCTCCACACCCATGCCGTCATCGCCAATATGACGAAGACGGAGGACGGCCGCTGGCGGGCCCTCCACAATGATCCCTTCTTCGCGCACCGGAAGACGCTCAGCCTCGCCTATGATGCGACCATGCGGAACGCCCTGCGTGACCTCGGCTATCGCGTGAGGCTCGAGGACGGGAAGTCCGGGCGGTATTCCGTAGACGGTGTGTCCGATGGCGCACGATCCGAGTTCTCCCAAGGCAAGGACCGGATCGACACAGCGGCCGCGGCGATCGATCATCCGACACGCGAGGCGCGCAACAAGCTCGCCATCAAGACCCGGCCTCCCAAGGACGAAATGCGCCAGGACGAGCGGCAGGCGCATTGGGAGGCGCGGGGAGCGGTATGGAAAAGCGCGCTCGAACGGGTGGCCGAGGAGGCCCGGGACCGGGCGACGTCGGGCGCGACGGTTCGGCTTCTCGATGACCGAAAGGTCGATCGCGGCGGGCTTGCGGGGCTTGGTCACAAGCTGGCGCAGAACCTGTTCCGACCAACGCGGACCCTGCGGCTTGCCGAGAACGATCCGTACAGGCTCGAACGGGCGGCATCGGAAAGGGAGTATGCGGCGCGTGCCGCCGTCAGTTTCGGCCTTCGCCACCACGAGGAACGAGAAGCCGCCTTCTCCCTCCATCATGTCCGGCGAACGGCCCTCGAACATGCCGCCGATGGCATCACTTTGCGGGATATCGACAAGGAACTGCGGCTCCTCCGGCGGTCGGAAAAGCTTCTGGTCGCGCCTCGGGACCCGAATGCCGAAGCCACGACCCGCCGGAGCATCAGCCATGAGGAAAAGACGCTCGCTCTTATCAAAGAGGCAGGAAAGGCAAATCCGCTGGTGAAGGGTCAGGCGCTCACCACAGCATTGGCCAACACCACACTGACGCCGGGTCAGAAGGCGGCCATCGACCTCATTCTCGGCGGCCGAGACCGCCTGATCGGCGTGCAGGGCTATGCCGGGACGGGCAAGACCACCATGATGCGGCAGACGGCGGCGCTGGCCCGCGACCTCGCGCCGCTCGCAAAGAAGGACGGCTACAAGGTGCTGGGCCTCGCCCCCACCCATTCCGCGCGGAAGACGCTGGAGAAAAGCGGCGGCTTCGACAGCTGGACCGTGTCGGCGTTTCTCCGCGGTGCCAACCGCGGCCCGCTCCCGCCGGACCTCAAGAACACCATCGTCCTCATCGACGAGGCGTCTTTCCTCTCCACCCGGAACATGAACGCCCTCCTCGAACGGCTGATCGCCCTGAAGCCGGCCAAGATCGTCCTTTCGGGTGACCGGCGGCAACATGGCGCCGTCGAAGCAGGCCGGCCCTTCGACATCGCGCAGCGGGCGGGCCTGCCGACCGCGGTGATGAAGGATATCGTCCGCCTCCCAAAGGACGAAGGGCACCGCGATCAGCGGGCGGCGGTGGAAGCGGCAGCGCAGGGCAAGGTCGCCGTTGCCATCAAGCGGCTGGAGGCCAACATCGTCGAGCGACCGGGCGACCTTGCTGGCGGTGCCGTCGAGGCATGGCGCGCCCTGCCGAAAGACAAACAAGACGAGGCGCTGCTCGTCGCACCGAGCCACCGCCTGCGAGAGGCGATCAATCAGGGCATTCGATCGCAACTCATCGCCGATGGACGGCTGAGCGCGGAGACAACGACCATCCCGGTGCTGCGGTCGAAGAACCTGACCCGTGCCGAGGCCATGAGCCCGCGCAGCTATGTGGCGGGCGACGTCCTCCAGTTCCATGCCCGGCTCGACGTCATCAACGCCAAGAAGCACACGCGACGGCTGATCACGGCGGTGGACGACAAGCGCGGCCGCCTCACCCTGCGCAACGCGCGGGGGAAGGAGGCGACCGTTCCGCTGTCCAGGCTTCAAGGCCGCTATGAGAACACCCCCTACTCGCTTCACCGCGAGGAACAGCTGGAGCTGCGCCGCGGCGACAGCGTGATCTTCACGCGGTCCGATCCTGACGCGGGCCTGTCCGCCATGGACGCGGCGAAGGTGGTCGGCTGGGACCAGGAGAGGGTTTCGTTGAATGTGAGCGGAACGCAGCGCCAGTTCGGGCGCGACGATCCCGCGCTCCGCTCACTGACCCACGGCTATGCGATGACCTCCCATGCCGCTCAAGGCCGAACGGCGAGCGACGTGGTCGCCGTGATGGATTCGAAGGAACGTGCACTGACGAGCCAAGTCGGCTTCTACGTGTCGATCAGCCGGTCAGCCGACACCCTCGCGCTCGTTGTCGATGACAAGGAGCGAGTGCTGAACGCGCTGCAGCAGCAGACGGGGTTGGAGGCGTCGGCGATGGAGACGGAGGGACGGATTGGGGATTTGACTGATCTAGGAACACATCAGGGCACGGGCACGACAAGCAACCTGTCGGTGCCTGCCTCAGCAGCGGAGCAGAGAAACGAGACAACCGGCAACGAGCAAGACAGCTCTCTCGATCAAGATCTGTCGCTCTGATCCGCACACGCCTTCTCACCGACCCCGGCCAAGCCAAGCTGTATCGCAACCCAAAGCCTCATCGCCATCGCTATTATGTATGCTTGGCGATGATTTCGCTGATCTCACTGGGCGCGAAAGCCACATCCCATGACCAGCGCCCGAAGCCGCTGGCTTGATTGACCGCTCTGACCCAAAGGTCGAGAGCATCCCGCTTCGCTTTATTCTGTGGACTGTCCTTTCCCTTGATTTCAAGGGCAAGGGTCCGCCCATTTGTCAAACGCACCAAGAAGTCGGGTAGGTACCGGCGCCGCGAGCCGCCCCACATGTAATGCACCTGAAAGCCGAGATGGTCGTTTTTCGCGAAGCTGACGACCGCGGAGTCCTTCTCGAAGAGGTTCGCGGCATACCCCTCCCAAGATGAGTCGCCAACGAGATGGCTGATATGGGATTTGACAGCCGGGAAGTTCGGTTTTGACGTGTACCACGTCCGCATATGCCCCGTCGAACCGATTGGCGCATCCTCATCGAAGACCAGGGCAAGTTTTTCCGTGTTCTGCTCGTTCACATGTCGCATCAAGTGTTGAACAACAAGATCGATGTTCAGGGCGATGAGGATGCGTCGCCTTAGGGGATCCGAATGAAAGAGCGATGGGATATCGAGAAGGTCAGAACCGAGGAACGTCTCGATGTGCCTGACCAGCTGGGAGGCGAGATAGTCCTCCGTTCCCCGGAAACTATGGCGCAACTCTGCGAAGCATTTTCGCGCCGCCTGGAAGATGAGGCGCTGTAGCCGGAACCCATCCGGCAGCTGCTCGAGATCAATGGCGGAGACCTTGCTCATATCGGTGGCGCCGCCAAGCGCAGGGGCGACGTCCGCTGAGATGGGCGTCGCCGTCGGATCGAGCGTCAACGGCGGGACCTGGCCCCAGTCGACGAGCAGCTGTGGCGTGACCACCGTTTCGATTCGGAGGATATTCGGCCATTTGATTTCGAGGTTGGCCCGTTCAGGGACCACCTCTATCTGCGTGGTCGGCTTTGGCGATGGCGGTGCGGCACCGGTATCGCTCGTTTCGGATATCGAGAGCGGAACGCCGAAAACGTTGACATACTCGGGCAGGAACAAGCCGTTATCGTCCGTGTCATAGGACACGCGCCTCAGGCCACGGCCCACCACCTGTTCGCAGAGGAGCTGGGAGGTGAACGCCCTCAGCCCCATAATGTGGGTGACGTTCTTCGCGTCCCAACCTTCTGAAAGCATCGCCACAGAGATCACGTTCTGAAGGTCCTGCCCGGCGGCCCCGCGCTTGCCGACATTGTCGATCATCTCGCGAAGGAGCTCTTCCTTCTTCAGGTTGAGGAGGTCCTTCTTTCGCGTTTCCGGGATATTCGCGGCCTCGACGATGGCCGCAAGGCGTGCCTCGTAGTCCTTGTCGGAAGTCGCGGTCTCGCCGACTTCCGCCTTGTCCAGGACCTTGGAGTCGACCCGCAAGGTACGCTCCGGCGCTTGGAGTTCAGGCCAATGCGCGTCGCCTTGGTTGAAATAGTGCTCGATGCGGGCGGCAGTTTCCGTCCGGTTACAGACGGTCAGCATCAGCGGCGGCGAGTGATGGCCTGCCTTCTCCCAATCCTCCCTATGCTGGCGCCGATCGGCTCCAAGCAGCGTGTAGGCATCCTGGACGAGCTTCGGCAGCGCTTCATGCGGCTCAGCCCCGGCGCGGTTCAGGTCTTCGGAGACCGAGGGATCGCGATAAATGTGATAGAGCTTGGATCGCAGTGTCCGCGCATCAGGTACGGCGTCGTCCCGCACAACGACACGGGGCGTCTTCACGAGACCCGCCTCAATGGCGTCGTTCAAACCGAAATCCGAGACGATCCAGTCGAACAGAGCCGTGTCCGTACTCTTCTTCCCCGTGGGGGCAAAAGGTGTCGCGGAAAGGTCAAAGCAGCGCTGGACACGCCGTGTCTTGTGGATGCGGTCGAGGCCCTCGATCCATCGGGTTGCCTCGTCGAGGTCGATCCCCTGCTCCGCTGCCTGCTTCTTGCTGATCTTCAGCTCCGGCGGCTTGCGATAGGCATGGTGCGCCTCGTCATTGATGACGATAATATCCTTATGCGGCGAAAGCTTGCCCAGGACGCGGCGGGAGTAGGCTTCATCCGACTCCGCCCCTTTCTTCACCACGGAACGGGTGACGTCCTTCAAAGGCATTAGCGTGTGCCAGTTCTCGATCAGCACCTCGGCCTGATTGAGTTTCGAGCGCAGCGCCTCGGACGGGCACATGTTGAACTCGTCGTAGTAACTCCCCTCGGTGGGGATCAGGACCTGCAAGCGCCCCTTCACCGTCAATCCGGGGGCGATGATCAGGACAGCCTTACTGAAATCCTTGTTGCGCTTCGGGTAGGTCAGCGCGTTCAGAACCTGCCAGGTGATGATCATCGCCATCACCGTAGTCTTGCCCGCGCCGGTCGCCATCTTGTTGCAGAGCCGTTGCCAGTCCCCGCCATCGGTGGGGATATGGATGCCCTGCTTGTAGGCCTCCGCCCCTTCGACCCACCAGATCAGCGTCTCGATGGCTTCGAGTTGACAGAAATAGAACGGGTACTGACGGGCATCATCATCGTGCCAGTGCTCGAGCAGCTTTCGGGTGACAATGGTAACGCCGGGATAGCCGTCGGCTCGCCACTTATCGACCCGTTCGCGGATTGTGTTGACGAGATCGAGGGTTTCCGTCCGCTTGGTGTTATTCCGGGCGTCGAAGACGTCATAGCTCGCGGGGCGCCGCTCAGGCTTGATCTCGAGCTTCCCGCCCTTGCCTTCGACCCAATGCTGCTCCGGGCACTGATAAGGAGTGTTGATGATGAGGGACATGGATCAGCCCTCGAGCGGGATGATCTTGAGCGACTCAATCCCGCGATCATCGACGATCTTCACCGCGACGCGCCTATTGTCCCCCGCCTCGAAAGGCAGCGACACTGTACCGTGGAACTGCTCCAACAGGTCTTCGTCGAGTTCCGCGCGGATGGTTTTCTTGAGGCGGTTCCAACCGGCCTTGGCATCGGCCATGGGGAAGAAGACCTGGTGCGGCATCAGGGAGCGCTGGTCATAGTCCGTGTCCAGCGACCACATGGCGATCTGCTTCTTGCCGCCGCTTTCGATCTCACCCGTCTTGGGATTGAAATAGTCGAAGCCGTGGACCTCGACTTCCCACAGATCGTCCTTGCGCTTGCGCAGCTCGACCTCGGGCTGACCCATCAGCCAGAAGCTTTCGTTGGACGCGCGCTTCTTCTTCAGGTCCTCTGTCAACAGATCGGTGTTCATCTGCACCTTGAGGAAGGTGATGCCGGGGACGTTCAGCTCGTCGATGTCCTTCGCGGCTTCGGGGTCGAAGGTGAAGGCGCAGAAGAGGATGAACTTCGGCTTCGGCATCAGGGTGTAGGCTTCGTTCAGCGCTTCCTCAACCTGGCGCTGTTCGAGGGCTGCGTGTTCAGGGCCGAAGCTGACCACCGCCCGGTCGCCGGTGTCAGCGATGGAACCCGAGGCGTGGAGATAGCGCGTGCCCGGAAGGGCTTCGAATTCCGCGAATTTGAGCATCGCGCCGCCCTTGCCTCGGACGCCGGTTTTGAGGAGTTCATCCCGCCACAGGGCCTGGCGCGAGGTTTCGCCGGACCGGGCTACGGTCACGTCGGCTTCCTCCGGTGCGAAGTTCTCGTCGAGGGAGAGGACTGTCGGTGCCGGAACCGCCTCGACGCTGAACGGGCCAGTGATCCGCAAGCGGTTCTTGTCGACCGTTGGTTTGTCGTAGAGGGTTTCCTGTTCCGCATGGTCGCTGATGGACTGGTCCATCCGCGCCTGCATTGCCTGGCGAACGGCGTGGAAGCCGTCAAAGGGTTTGCGCGCTTCCTCCGGCCACCCTTCTGGCCAGTCGAAGGGCACCTCCCATTCGTGGAGCGTTTCGCCCTTGGCGAAGCTCACGGCCTTGCCCTTGCGGACGCCCTGGGAAGGTTTGAACGGGCCGGGCGGGGATTGAGTTAGCGCGGCGTTCAGGTCCTTCAGTGCCGCTTCGATCATCGGATGGTCCTCCGTATAGATCGTGTCGATGTCTGGGTTGTTGGCAATCGACTTCAGCGTGATATGCGGCACGGTTTGGTAGTCGAAGCCGCCCTTCAGCCCCTCATGGGGATAGCGCAGGGTGTAGTAGTCGAAGCTGGCCGTCATCAGCCGCTGCTTGGCCAGCGTGATCGCCACGCGGGACGTGTCGCAGGTGATCCACCGTCGCCCCCATTTCTCGGCGACAAAGGCGGTGGTGCCGGAGCCACAGGTGGGATCGAGCACCAGATCGCCGGGATCGGTAGTCATCAGTAGGCAGCGTTCGATGACCTTCTCATTTGTCTGAACGACATAATCCTTGCTGGATGTGAACGCGCCGGTTTGGGTGTCGCCCCAGACATTCGCGAGCCCAGTATACGGAAAATCATCGATAAAGCGAACATAGCTCACAGAGTTCTGGGTTGGTGCAGCTAAACGCCACGAGCGTTCCAAGCGGCTGATCCCTAAAGCGTTGGTCTTCCAAAAACCTTTTCCGGAATGGAAGGTCACACCCTGATGCAGGATTGGAAAATCAGCGGCGTCTGACCCGCTCTGCGATTTAAGGTTATCGTGTCGATAGACCCGACTTCCTTCGGGCAGCGAATTTGGATCGGCTTTTTCCGACTTTGACATTGTCCGACGGGAGTAGTCGTCGAATTGGCAGCGTGTGTAGCGTCCGCCCACGTCGTGCTCGATGCCCCTTGGTGAAAACAGGTCGTGCGACTTTGTCTTGGCCTTGTCGCGTCCGTACCAAAGCAAGTAGTCGAAACTCTTGCCGATAAAATCCCCACCCAGACTCGAAGTCGTTCGGAACGCGATCTCGGTAATCGAATTGTCCGAACCAAACACCTCATCGAGGATGGCCCGCACTCTGTGCACATTTTCATCGGATATCTGTACGAACACCGACCCGCTCTCGGTCAGCAGCTCCCGCGCCAGAACCAGTCTGTCTCGGAGATAGGTCAGGTAGGAGTGGATCCCCAATTCCCAAGTATCGCGGAACGCCTTGATCATCTCCGGTTCCTGGGTCAGGTCCTGATCCGATCGGTCCTTCACATCCCGTTTGTTCGTGAACGGCTGAAAATTCGACCCATACTTGATCCCGTACGGAGGATCGATATAGATCATCTGGACCTTTCCGCCCATGCTCTCCTTCGTCAGGAGGGAGTTCATGACCAGGAGGGAGTCCCCCGCGACCAGACGATTCGACCACCCCTTTTCATGGGAATAGAAATCCAGCGCCTGGCGCAGAGGCAGGTTTTCGAACGGCGCGGCGAACATGTCCGCCTGCTGCCACGCATGGGCCGCACCCTTCCCTTTCAGCCGCTTGGCCGCGTTCGCAAGGATGGTCGCGGGATCCACCCGCTCATGCACATGGAGGGAGACGGTATCGACCTCAAAGCTCGTCTTCTCCGCCTTGCCCGTCCAGTTGAGATAGGGCTGCTGCAGGCGTTTGAGTTCTGACAGCGCGTCCCGCATCCGGTCCGCGTCACCGCTTTCAAGGGCATCATCGATCAGGCGCTCGATCCCTGCCCGCGCATGGTCGAAGTTCAGCACGGGGTCGAGGTGCGGGTCATAGGCCCAGCGCGTCCTCTCGCCATCCCGGTCGGTATCAGCATGGACCATGCCGACCTCCGGGTTGTTCACCCGCGTATTATCGTGGCGGTAGGACAGGACCTGCGTCGGCTCACCGGACTTTTTGGCGGGTTTCTTCTTGGTCGCCTTCTTCTTCGTGGCGGCTTTTGGCGCAGGCTCTTCGGTCGGTTCGAGCTCCAGATCCTCGACATCGGCGCGATAGACCGAGCCGCCGCGCCCCCGACCCTTTGCCAGCACGCCGTCGTCGATCAGCGCGTCGCGTGCCACCTCATAATCCTCGTCCGTCAGGTCCGGCAGTTGCTCCCTCAGCAACGCCATCAGCGCGCCATTCCCGATGGACGAGCCATCCTCGGGGATGTTCGCAAGGATCAAGTCAGTCAGCCGGTCCGTCATCTAAGATACGCCATTTTCAATCAAAACCCGGCATGAGTAACGCGAGTCATTGCCCGTGGACAGCCGAGAGTTGCCCGGTCAGGATTGGGTTGGGGAAGGAATAGGCAGGAGGGGACCTGTGCAGCTGACCAAATCGCTGATCGCGGCGTACGATCAATGTCCAAAACGGCTGTGGCTGGAGGTGAATGAGGGAGCGCCGGATCGGGACGACCCGCAGGGCGGCCTCCGCAAGGCGGAAGGCGAACGGGTCGGGGCCATCGCACGCTCGCTGTTGCCGGACGGCGTGTTGGTTCAGCCCTCCCTACCCCGCGATGAGGCGCTGGCGAAGACACAACAATGCCTCGCGTCCGACCCTCGCGTCCCGATCTTCGAGGCGGCGTTCCTGTCCGACGACACCTACGTCCGGGTCGATATTCTCGCGCCGCTCCAGGATGGTTCATGGCACCTGATTGAGGTGAAGAGCGCCACGAGCGTCAAAGATCACTACGCGCAGGATCTTGCCACGCAGGTCTATGTCGCGCGCGGAGCCGGGCTACCGATCGGGCGCGTCAGCATATGGCATATCGACAACACCTTTGTTCTCGAGACTGAGGGTCGATACGACGGGCTCTTTGCTGATCGCTCCGAGATCGACGGCATGGACGACCTGATCGAAGGGCGAGCATCCGCTATTGCTGCTGCGTTCAATCTATTGGACCGGGACGAACCGGCGCGCGACATGGGCGATCATTGTACGAGCCCCTACGATTGTCCGTTTCAGGAACGATGCGCCTCCGCCCTGCCCCCGCCACCCGAATGGGCGACCAGTCTCCTCCCGAATGTCAACGGCAAGAAAGCAGCTGCCAAGCTCGCAGAAGAGGGTTTGGATGATCTCCTGAAGGTTCCGGTTGGGCACTTCGACAATCCGGTCCTGGATCGCGTCCACCAGGCGACGGTGTCCGGCGTGCCGTTTCACGATGCCGATGCGATCAAGGCCAAGATTGCCTCCTGGCGGTATCCTCTGCACTTCCTTGACTTCGAGACCATCCAGTTCGCCGCGCCGCGTTGGATTGGCACGCGGGCCTACGCGCAGATCCCGTTCCAATTCTCGAACCACATTCTTCAGACTGACGGCACGGTCGGCCACCATGAATTTCTCGACCTCTCGGGAGAGGATCCCCGTCGCGCCTGCTCTGAGGCGCTGGTTGATAGTCTTTGCGCCCCGGAGGTCGCTACGGGGTCGGTCGTCGCCTACTCCGCAAGCTTCGAGAAGCTGTGCATCAAATCATTGGCGCTAGCGTTCAGTGACCTGAGCGACGAATTGATGGCGCTACATGACCGCGTCGTTGACCTCCTTCCGATCGTCCGGAACCACTATTATCATCGCGATCAACGTGGCAGCTGGTCGATCAAGGCCGTTCTGCCAACGGTCTGTCCGCAGCTCGGTTATGCAGACCTCGAAGTGAAAGACGGCACGAACGCTCAAGTCGCTTATATGCGGGGGGTCGAGGGTGGGCTGAGCGATTTGGAAAGATCCGCGATTGGCGATGCCTTGAAGGCCTACTGCCAAAGAGACACGCTCGCGATGGTGAAATTATTACGGGCCCTTGCGTGATGGCTGAAATGGCTCAGAGGCGGACATCAGGCTTGTGTCTACAAAGCCTCTAATGGGAAGCGTAACTGTTTAACGGCCACACCAGACCTACGGATATAGCCACCTTCGCGAGCCGGTGATCTTCCTCTGACCCAGAAAGGGCGCAGTTCGCATCCTCCGTTCAGAGCTCCGGACGATGCTCTTCAATAACCGCGTGCGTGACCTGCTCGCCGCGCCGGCTGAGGGCGTCGATGTACGCCTCGGGCATCGCGCTGAAATCCACCGGGTAGTCGGCCACATCCTCGCGCGGCACCAGATCGGCGGGCGCGAACTTCAAGCGGCTGTCCTGCTGCCCGAGATAGGGCAAAAGAAAACCACTCAACTCCCCTGAAGCCGCCATCCGGTGCAACAGATTTTGCGACAGGTTCTCCTGACGGCGGTGAACTGCCAGAAAACTGGCGCGTAGCCGCGACAAAAACGTGTACGGTATACTATCGCCCGATGCGAGCCCTTCGCCCGCATTACAACAGATGATGAAGTCGACCGAGGTCGACGGCCCGCTGACGCGGCGGTCACGACCTGGAAGGAGCGGCTGGATCCCTAAATTGTCGTAGACGCCGCCATCGGTGATCACGACCCGGTGGGCCCGTCGCTCGCCGTCCTTCAGAAAAACGAGCTCTTCATCGAGCGAGGGCAGCAACAACGGGAACGCAGCCGAAGCGGCGACCGCTTCTCCGACACTGAAATCGCGTTCGGCGACGTCCCCGTAGCGCCAGCTACGCGTCCCGAAAGACGCGTAGCGAAACGCCGACAGCGTGCGCAGCTCCGTCGCGTTGAAAACCACTGTCAAGTCCGGCCGAGCGACGTCCGCAACGCTCCGCCCGAGGAACACATTCTGTTCAAGATGCCGCACGAACGCCGTGGTGCGGCTCGCGCGCCGCCTGAAGGGCGGCGTCAGCCTAGCGACGCGCTCGCCAAAAGGGGGTTGCAAACCGACGCCGCCGAGGACGCCGTAAACGATCTGCAGAGTCCGGATCGATAATGCCGGTATGCCAGCAAATAGCATCGTCGACAGGATTCTTGGCGTCTCAGCAGACCACAACACGCTGCGCCTGATCCCGCGGACAAATCCCTTCCCCAACACTTGCCGGACACGCTGTTCGAACGTTTCAAAATCATCATCCCAATAGGCCCAGAGGGCAGCGAGGACGCTCCCGCCGGAAACCGAAGAAAGGACGCTGACGCGACCGAGCACCCCTCTGTCGTGAAGCGCGCGCAGGCAACCCAAATGGAAAGCCATCGCGCGCGCGCCGCCACCGGACAAGGCCAGCCCGATCCGAAACTCGCTCATAGTGTCACAGCCAGTTTGCGCATCTCGGCGCGGGAAAAGACAAAACATCGCAAGTCGGGCTGGGACGCCGCATGGCCGACAATGCCCATGACGCTGAAGCGCGGCGCCGCATCGGCGAGCGCCAATGTCTTGATCATCGCAGCCATATCAGTCTCGCTCGGCGATCCGGCGGACACTGGATGCGAGTGCCACATGCCGACGAACGAGGTCCGCCCCCCGCTGTCGTCTACGACCTTGGCGGCGAGTTCGTGAACCCCCTCGGTGCCGCAAACGAACCCTGATGGCGATTGGTCAGAGTCCGGCGGCGGGCCGAAGGCCTGGTCGATCCAAACCGTGTTCGCGACCTCATCGATTGCGCCGAACAACAGCCCGCCGGTTTCCACACCCGCTCCCAAGCGGCGCGCATCGCGTTTGAGGATGGCATCTATCAAAGCTTGCGCAGTCCGCGAGACGCAAATCCGAAAGCCGCTCCGACCATCCGTCTGCACGCTTGGCGGCGGGAGGAACGCCAAGATCGATCGTGACGAGGACGCGAACGGTACCGCGGCGGAGAACCCCTGGCGGTGAGGATCTTTCGAGAGAAACGCTAACGCATGCTGGAAAAGCGTCATGCTCAACCCCGCCACATCGACATAGCCGCCAGTAAAGGTTGGGTCCGAACAGCCTGGTTCAGGAAAAAACAATTCACCTGCGGCCTGTTTCGGAAAGAACTCATCACGAAACACCAGCCCCCCCGGCGAGCGCGTCAGCGCGCCGTATGCGGACCGGTCGAGCGTCAAGGGACCGCCCGGGAATTCGGCGCCGCGCACCGTCACCAGACCGCGCGTTGCCGAAGCTCCCACCACCATCGAGATCAAGGGCGGCCCGCCGGCCGACAGGCCGGCTTCCAGAGTGAAACGCACACGCGTCGACGCTGTCGCGTCGATGATGAGATCATAATCGTACCATTTGAGACCCGCCGGCGGTCCGCCTATGATCGCATCGGAAAAGCTGCGGACTTCGGTTCCAAGACCGATGCGCTCAAGTTTTCGCTGGGTGGCTAAGGCTTTGCCGTATCCCACCCATCGGTCGTCATACATCTGGCGGACGAGGAGCCCAGGCTTGACGATCCCCTTGTCCAGAAGATCGAGCTTGGCCGCGCCGGCCCGCACCACGGCTTCCGCAACGGGCCCGCCAAGCGCGCCGCAGCCCAGAAGCAAAACAGACTTGCCGCGCAGCCATGCGCTCGGGGCGCGCTTGTCGCGCGGCTCGGTCACCTCCGGCCGGACATCGAACACCCGGCACCAGACGGCCGGGGCCGACGCCACCCACTCAATGAAAGTGTCATCGGCGGTCTTCTCGTCGGTCTCGGCTCCGAGCCTTGCGACAAGATCGTCCATGAACGCGCCATCGAGTTTCCAAACGGTGAGATGGAAGCGAAGCGGCGCGCCTTCCGCTTTCCGGCGCATGGGGGCGCCGACGACCAGATACATGGGCGCCCCTTCGGCGTGGCTTCGACCATAGACCTGGATCATGGCGATGAGCGCACCGAGGCGTAGACCGCCTCCGACGAGTGCCAAGACAAGTTCGCGCGCCGTGGTCGGATATTCGAACGTGAAGACGGTCGGCATCAAAATCGCCGGCAGAGCAATCTCATTCTCTGCCGCGTCATCAGCGATGTCGCCCCAACGACGCACGGAATACCGGCCCAGCTTGTCGTAGGGGCGCTCGGCGAAGGCCGTTCCCAGCCAGACCGCACTCGAGGGCGCCCCCGGCGCGTCGGCATAAAAGACGAAGCGCTCGTCCGCGGTCTCATAAACGGCCGGCGGATGCAGCGGCAGATCGGCCGGATCGAGTTCGCCTGCAGCGGCCGCCTTTAGCCAGTCACGCCAGCGCTGAAACACGCCGAACATGCCGTCGCTCGGATTGAACTCCGCCTCGGGGGACAGATAGAGGCAGATCTGTCGGCTCCACTGAACGTGGTGGAGTTTGGCGAATCTTTTATGAGGGGTCCGAACGGTAGGTGGCGACAATGGAAAGGATGCCGGGATCAGGAATTCAACGCTTTCGCGCTGACGAAGCCGGACCCCGCCCTCTTTCCAAGCACAGCCATCCGTCCGCATCCCGACCGTGAGCGTAAGTGTCCCTCCCTCGATCGTCGGCGGATTGGCCTCGACGTCGACCGCGCCGTCAGACGCAGCCTCGATCGCTTCCATATGACCGAGCGCGAGGCGCTGCCCGCGCGACAGCGTCATCGCCCGAACCCGACCTTGTCCGTCGGCGGCTCATCACTTCCTCTCGCCTCGATGATCGCGTTGTCGACAGGATCGGTCGCCGCGACCGTAGACAGACCTTCATAGGTCAGTCCGCCTTGGGTCCCCACAACGAAAACAAGGGGCTCGCCGACGGCGCCATCTTCATGGGTGCACAGAAACCCGCCGTCTGTGATCTCTTGGTAACGCGCCTTCGCCTTAGCATGCGGAGGATTATCGCCGACTTGATTGCTCGCTGGGACCGGACGACTGCTCGCGATAATTCGCCCCCCTTCCGCCTGGGCCGCTTCCAGATCCTCGAGAATGTCGCGCTTCAGGACGAGCTTGTCGCCCTCCTTCTGATACATCGCCGATTTGCTACAATGGTGTGGCGACAGAAGCGCCGCCCAGTGAAGCTCGATTTCGTTGCCATGCGCTTTTGATTCATCGACAATGCGTCTAAGCGTCGGATAGCTGACGTCGCCGAGCAACAAGACGCCCGGCGCCTGCGGATCGCCGCCAAGCACCACCCGCATGGCAAGTGACGTTTCGTTGCGTTCGGCCGCACCATCATCTTTGAACGGGGCGTGGATGAACGCATAGAACGCATCGTTGCGGTCCTCGCCATCGATCCGCGTCACCGCGTTGCCTGGAATCGTCAGGAGCTCACGGGGAAACCCCTTGTACCTTTCCTCGTCCAGCAGCTCGTCATAACCAAAAAGCTGCACCCGATCGCCCGACCCGGGATCGCCGTCGGCCTTGATCGTGACTGCGACCCGCCGGCGCGCTTCTTCGCGGAAAGCCACAGCGTCGTCGCAGAGTTCTTCTTGATGCTCACGAAAGACACGGGGCGTGAACCAGAGCTCTCCGATCGTTACGCGCTCGAGAAGGTCGGCAAATCCGAGAATATGATCCTTGTCCGGATGTGTGAGGGCGAAAGCGGACAAATAGGGTTTGCCGTCCCGCCGCGGCAACTCGTCAACTAGGATGTCGACAATCGGTGTCGCGTCGTCGCCATCCCCCTCCGCCGCGATCATATGATGCAAGTCGACCTGCATCGTCACCGCGTCGTCGACGACAATGGTGGTGCTGTCGGCTGTGCCGACTGGCCAAAAGTAGACCCCTACTCGTTCAAAAACGCCCATGGCGGACCTCGCTGATCAAAGAACAGATAGAGAACGTATAGAGCGAGTCGCGGATGTGGCCAACCGGCGTTTTCCCAACATATGCGGGTGCGGCGATTCTCGTGCAGAGAGCAAGTCTTGACGTCGGGCGCGGAACGCAACCTTAGTCGCCCCACTCAGCGGCTCCGTCGCGCCGCGAGCGCCGCCCCCGGAGCAGTGCCTCATGATTTTGCCGTCCTCAACATAAACCCTACGCGCGAAGTCCTTGGTTTCGTCGCTAGACTTCCCCTCGCGATGCCCAACCCGACAGAGGTTTGGTACGCAGCACCGAGCGCAAAAACTAGGCATCGCTGCCGATCAGGCTGATGACCTTCAGCGTGACCGCTTTTGGATAGTCCAGACTGAGACTCGATGTGCAGGCAGGAGGTGCGTCTGGCCAGCGACTGCGCTACAATATAGTCGATGCCCCAGAATAACTTTCAACACGGCCGCCAATTCTCGACGGCGCACCAAATTGAAATCGAGCAAACGCTCGACGGCGTCTACGCATGGAATGCGAAAACCGCGAAGTTTGGAATTCTTTGGGTTTGCCTCACGCAAGGCCTTCGAATTGGATCAGCGGCCGGTGTCATCGTTTCGATCTTCGGTGCGTTCGTGTTTGCTGCGGCCTACTCCTTCGATAGCGAATGGTTTCTCTGGCTTGCAGCCGCTATCCCATTTGCCCTTGGTTACCTCTTCTTCTCCCACATCGCTTCGGCCGTTCTGCAATCGCACCGAACCGCACTGAAACTCGCCACAGAGATTGCTTCGGAGCAATAGTCACCGATCATCAAGGCGCTGTTCGCCGGTCTCGAAGTGGGAACTGGTGCCGAATGGCTGGTTGTCTGGCATCCGCTCCTCACCACGGAACGAGGTATCATCTCGCTGTCGCGCACCATCCACCGGCGCGCTTCCGGCCCCCGGAAACCGTTTCGCCTTCCGCCAGATGTTCGCTTCGTTCTCTGGCATCTCATCCGGATCCTGCCTCGCGAACTCGTCCCATTCGGCATCGCGGCTGTCCTGAACGCGCGACTGAACCGTCAGTTTGCGCAGCCGAGCGAGTTCTTCGTCATCGCCCCGCATGGCCGCAACGCTCTGCTCGTGTCGCTGGCCCGTCCAATAGGCGGTGCCTTCGATCTGCTCGGCACGAGCGGCGTCAAAGCCTACGTCGGATTGCGCGTCTGCCTGGGATCGATACTCAGCACCCGCCTGATCAATCGCCTCGAAGTCTGAGGGGTTTTCACCGGGACCCTCCGGCATGCGGAACTCGCTGAGCTCCGGCCGATCGAGAAGATGGGCGGCCTGATCCTCAATGAAGCTGCGCGCTTCGGCTTCCACCCACATCCGATCGGCGAGGTCCCCACTGGTCCAGCGACGTGCCGCCTCATTGACGCCAATGACATGTCGGTCGCCACGGTCTTGCGAAGCCATGTGGTTGAGAAAGGCATTGTCCCAATTCGCGGTGAAGCCGGAGCCTTCGCGTTCGATATGGCTTGCGAGGTTTCGGGCGGCATCGGACCGGGCCTGGTAGTGTTCGAGGTCTCTGCTGGCGGTCTGTGATTCCTGGAGGTTCGCGGCGAAGGCCTCACGCCAGGCATTGGTCTCCTGCCCGCTTTCCGAGGACGAGCCCCGTTCGAAAGTTGAGACCACATCATCGTATGTGTCCTGACTGCCATCGGTGCGGACGGCTTCCCGCGCGGCCTCGTAGATTTCCGAACGGCGTGCTTCCCAGGCGGCGGAGGCCTTTCCGCCCGCTTCGACCTTGGCGGAGCCCAAAAGCGGCACGCTCACCCCCTTGCTGGCGGAGGCCGCGATATAGGCCTCCATGGCCATGCGCGTGTCCTTGCCCTCGGCGAAGCGCTCGGCGAACCGGCTGGCATTGGTGAGGAGCTTGCTGGCGGATTCCGCCATGCGAGTGTCCTGACCATAACCGGTCACGTCCTCGAAACTTCGGCCCTCGCTCATCTGCCAGGTGAGGTCGGCGACATTGTGGGCGAGTGCCGTGCGGGCCTCGCTCGACCGGTTGGCGGCGGCATCACGCTGTTCGAGGGACCAGCTTGCCTCCGATTGCAGCGCCGTCGAGAGACCGCCCTGATAGTCGACATGGGTCGCGCCGCGGGAGATGGCGCCCATGCCATCATAGACCCGCGCCGCGCCAGCAGTCGTCCGCATACGGCCGCCTTCGGGGGTGTTCCAGCTCCCCTCGCCGGTATCGACGAAGCTCGACGTCGCCATCCGGTTCCCGTCCACGGAGTTGAACCGGTGGGTGTCGAAGCTCGTATTGCCGAGGCTCATATTGCCGGTGGAGGTCTCGCGGGCGGCGGACTGGGCTGCCATCTGCGCTGGGTGCAGAAAGCTCTGGCTGAGCCCGGCAAACGCCATCGCGCCGCGGCCGAGCGCGCCGGCGGCGAAGGGCACCATCAGGGTCATGTAGCCCGCGATCATGGCGATGTCGGAATGGACGGTCTCGATCCCCGTCTGGGTGACCAGCGTAATGGCCTCCCCCGAGGTCGGCGTGTAGGCGGCGCCGGCCGACCGAAAACCTGCCGTGCCCATCATGATCCGATGGAGGATCACATAGATCGGCCCCCAGGCCATCAGGGTGACGAAGCCGCCGACATAGCCCCTCAAGAACCGCTCGCCGATCGACGGTAGCAGGAAGATCGGGAAGAGGACCGGGAAGAGGCCGTAGAAGAGCGCTTCGGCCACGGTCCGGAAGAGCGGCACGAAGCGTTCGGCGAGGCGTGAGCCCTGCCGGATGGCGTGCGCCATCTCGCTCTCCATGCGCGCCTGGCCATAGGCATCGAGCAGTGCGTCGGCACCAAGCTCCGCCCCCTGATCGCGCACCGCCTTGTCGATGAGATTGCCAAGGGTCGCCTGACGAATCTGGTCCGAGGCCGACCGGGCAGAGCCAAGGAAGAAGTCATGGGCTTCGGCGAGGGAGCCGAGAATCAGCGCCTGCGCCGCTGCCTCGGTGAGGTTGGGCGCCACCTGCTTGCCGTAGATCTGCGCGATCCGGTTCGCCTCCCCCGCCCAAAGGCCGTCGAGGGTCGTCGCCGCCTCATCGCAGGATTTGACTTCGGTGGCGCCGGGGCCGGTGACATATTCATAGAAGCGGGCGAGGTTCGGCGGCTGCGTCACGGTGATAAAGGTCCAGAGATCGTCCGTCTCCCGAAGATCGGTCACTGAATAGCGGTGCTCGAGAAGGTCATAGAAAACGCAGGTCCGGATGAAGCCCGAAAGGTTCTGACCGAAGGTGGCGTCGGTCACCCGGAAGGACATCGAATCCTTGAAGAGCTTCGATCCGTAGATGAAGCCGTTCTCCTGATATTCGAGGTCGGTGGGGAGCACGAAAGCGGTCTCGGTCACTTCCGTGAAGCGGTCGCCGACGGTGGTGGTGAGGCTGGCAATAAGCGCAAGGCCGAGCGGCACATTGGCCACGGTCGCGCCCGGCAGGCCGGGGTCGAACCGGTCCGCGATCTGCACCTCCACCTTAGGAACCAGAAGGCAGAGATAGATGATCAGGCTGGTGACGAACCAGCGGATGGTCGTCCAGAAATTGAGCGAGAAGGCCGTCTGGAAGAGGACGAAGAGAAGGCCGAGGACGAGGGACAGCCTGAGGGCCGAGGCGAAGGCGCCCATGCCGACGACGGCCGCAACGGCGTTGAACATGTCGCGGATGAACTCGCCGCCGCCATAGGTGATGACCTCCATCCGCCCCTCCCCTAATAGCTCGCGTTCCGCGAGAACTGATAGGCGTCAGCAAGATCCTTGGAGAGCCGCCCGGCGAGCTGGCGCTCGATCGCCTGGGTCCGCGCGATCACCTGTTCGATGACCTCGACGCGGGCATTGTTCTCGAGCTGATACTGGACCAGGAATTCGCGCTGGCGGGTCAGCTGCTCCTTCCACGCGACCACGCTGTCCCTTGCACCGGACGTCGCCGTCGAGCCCGCCTCCCCCAGCATCTCGGCGTAGCCTTCGAAGAGTCCGTAAAGGAGATCGATGGCGATGATCTCCGCATAGGACTGAATGGTCTGATCGGCGAAGACACCTTCATAGGCAGCGTGCACGTTGATCATCTTGTAAACCGGCAGGCTCGTCACATTGAGAAAGGCCTGCTCATCCGCCGTGAGGGCCGTCCGGGTCCGGACCTTGCCCATGATGTCGGCCAGCATCTGGCTGACCCGGGCCCTGAGCCCGTCGCCGGGAGCGATGGTGACACTGCCGCCGGTCGTCGGCGCGAGGCAGCGATCCTCCGGGTCCGTTTCGCATTCATAAATATCGATGGTGCCGCCATCGAGGAAGGCCGAAATCACTCCAGGGTCGAGCATCTTGGAGGGCAAGAACTGGTAGCTTTGGACCGCATCGTCATCGGCGCCGGCGGTCAGGATCTCCGTGCCCGACAAGGTCATCAGGAACTGCATCAGTTCCCGGTCGCCGGAGATCACGGGGTGCTTCTTCAGCGCATCCCAGGCGATGTTGATGTTCTGGGGGATGGACGCCTTTTCCTCGGCGCTCGCGCCGGCGAGCACGTTTGACCGTTCGCCTTCCGAGCCGCAGCCATGGCGAGCGGCGACCCAGTCGGGATAGAGGCCTCGGCGTGATGCTGACGCCTCACAGATGACTCTGCTCGCCTGGTCCGATTGCGGCCAGACAGCCGCGACGGCCAGCTGCCCGCTTTCACAGGAATTGATCGCCATCTGATTGATCCGTTGGGCGACGGACTGAAGCTCGCCCACCTTCTCCGCGATCACGGGACTGATGGTCTCGAGCGCCACCTGGAAGGCGAAGCTCGCCGCATTGTTCGCGACGGACTTCATGAAGGCGACGAGTTCGGCGGAGTTCACATAGGAGAAGCCGCCGCCATAGATGTCGATGCCGCCGCACCCGGCCCGGTAGCCTGGCATCTGGATATTGACCGGCGAGAGGCTGCGCTGGGGTGTCCGCACATAGACATTACCGAAGGTATAGTAGCCTGCCCGTTGGCCTTCGAAGCTCGACGGCCCGGTGACGTTCGCCGCGACCCCAAGATCGTTCCAGAACTGGTTCATCTCCGCATTGACGTCGGCGGCGGCGATCGTCGGCATAGAAAGGCCATATACAAGCGAAGCGACAGCAGCGGTCAGTTTCAAGGCACAGCGCATGGCAGGATCTCCTCAGGTTCCAGAGTGCGTTCGCCATAGGCATCGACGAGGGCGAAGCCTTCGGCGTGGATGAAATCCGCCATGTCGCGGACACGGGCGCCGCGGCAGGCCAAGACGGCGGGGGCCAGGGACCAGAGGGCGACGAGGCGCAGGGCCCGGCGGCGGGGCAGATCGCCCTTGAGGATAAGCCGCAGCCGCGCGGCGTCCCGCTCCTCGCGCGGAATGGGCACAAGCGCGACGCCCTTGCTCGTAAGCCAGGCCTCGGCCGCAGTTTCGAGATCGAGCGGCGTCATCAATAGTCCTCCCCGGTTTCTTTCTGGGTGAGGACGAAGATCCGGTCTTCGAGTTCGGCATGGGAGACGATCCCGAAGGCGACCGGCGTGACCGCCCTCGTCTCGGTATCAAAGAGCACAAGGGCGGGCGTCGGCGAGCCGCCAAGACCGAGCCGCTCCATCTGCCCCCGATCGATCACCGCGTCGGGGAAGGACGGGTTCGGACCCCCATCGACGCTAACCGCCTTGACCGTCAGGCTGTGGGTATCGGCAAAGGCGCGCAGGATAGGCGAGAATTCCGTACACGCCGAACAGCTCGCCGCGTAGAAATAGAAGAGCCCGTAGCGGTCCTTGAGATGGGCGAGGGTTGCGCGGCGATCTTCCTTCCGCCCATCGAGCCAGGCCTGCTTGGCGATGCCGCTCACCGGCCGGAGGAGATTGTAGTCGAGGTTCGGGTCGGTCCAGAGGAGCCGCCGCCAGACGTCCGAGAAGGTGCTCGCCCGGTCCAGCTGCTCGCGCTGATAGACGATGTAGTCCCGGACCGCCGCTTCTGTGGGGCGCAGCACTGCTTCGGCGCGCAGCTCCTCGAGCCGTTCCCGCACACCCGCCATTTCCTCGGTCGCCGAGGCGCGTGCTGCCGGTGCATCGTATGTGGCGCGCTCAGGTTCCTTGGGCCGGTCGCAATAGAAATACCGCCCCAGCTGGCGCTCCGCGCAATAGAGCGAATCCTCCTGCGCCATGGCGGACGTAAGCAAGAAAGCGACGGCCAGCGCCGCCTCAGCAATTGGGCGGGCACGCATAGGCATCGATGATCCGTGTGGTGATGGCAGCAGAGGCGGCGTCGGTATCCGGCCCAACAAAGGTCTCGAGAACGCCGTCATAGAATTCCGAAAAGTCCATGAGGCTGAGATCGAGGGATTGGAACAGAGCGACAGTGTAGCCAGCGCAGTCGGGCGTTTTGGTGCTGCCCCAATCCCAGCCGACCTGCGGCCGTCCCTGCTCGTGAATGAGACGGGCAAGGACGTTATTGAAGCAGCAGAAGGTCTTGCGCTTCTTGAGGCAGATGCCGAACAGCGTCCTGTCGCTGCAATAGGTGCCGACATAGTGGCAGAGGCCGGCGGATTGCTTGTTGGCGAGCGCCCGGTCATCGGCGGAGCAGTCGAACCCGATATCGGTCAGGAACCCGTCATCGCGACAGCAATTCTGGAGCCCGGCGATCGCCTTGTCGCATTTGTGGTACTCACCGGGAAAGATGGTGAGGGTGGCTTCGTCGACATCATCCTGAAGCTGACCCATCATGGAGAGAGCCGAGACGGCTTCGGGGAACTCGTCATTCTGCGGACGGGTCAGGGTTTCGCAATCCCCATCGATGCAATAGACATCCTCTTCGCAATAACCGACCGCCCCGCCCGGTGCGCCCGCCCTCTCGCAGATATATTGATGCTCCGTTGAGCGGCATTCTCCGGTCAGGTCGTCCGTCGAGAGACAGGTCGATCCTTCAAGGATACAGCCCGTAGGTACGTCGCAATCGGTCACCTCGCCGCCCAGGCTCGAACAGGTATAGGTTCGCTCATAGGCCCAGCAGTCGCGGGTGATAACGACGCCTTCGATCGTGCGGGTCTCGGGGCCCTCCACGCAAATCTCGCTGAGGAGCGTGCAGTTCGGGTCGGCCGCATTCACGTCACAGCCGGCGCTATCCCACACCTCAACTGGGGTGCCGGGCGCCGTCCGAACGGGCGACCGGCCATCGATCAGATGGATGTCGCAGGTCGTCCGGAAGCGGCGAGGTGTGCAGATCGTGACGCCCGTCTTCCAGTCCGGGAGGCAATCGCCGCCCCCGTGAAAGGTGAGCGGGCCGCAGGACGCCTCACTGGCGAGGATTGCGCAGAAGGGCTCGGGCTCCCAGGAGAGGTCACCGTCCAGGAATGTCCACAGGCATTCGAATTCATGGCGGCTGGTGACCGTGACGTCGAGCGGGACCCGGCAGCGATCTTCGAAGCTCAGAAGCGTCTCGCCTGAATTGCAGCTGTAGCGGTAGCGTGCCCCGCCGGTGCCGCCGGAGACGGTCACGGTGCAGTCGCCATAGGTGCCGGAATATTCCGACACGATGCTGGTGGCATCGCCTTCGATGGCGAGCCCGTTGGCTGTCCAGGTCGCCAGCTCCGCCGGGGTCACCACCGGGTGGGAGACAATCGCCGTGCTGACGACCTGCCCCTCCTCATGGGTCAGGAGGGAGGTGAGCCCGGCGGATTCGAGACCTTCGGGGTTGGCGTAGTGATCCGTCTCCGCTGGATCGTCGGTGACAAAGCTCGGCACGCTGTCCGCATCGACCGTTTGCGTGGCGCCGGCTTTTACCTCTCCTTCTAGACCGGCCGCGAGGTCTTCGGCTTCCGCCTTGGCCTCGTCGCGGGTCATGTCCTGGGCGCTGACCGTGGCGGGTACGACGAGGACCAGGATGGCCCCGGCAACGCCGATGATGATCTTGGCGAAGGCCGCCGTCGCCGGCCATTTGGGAAAGGCCTGCAGCCAGAGGGTGAAGCCCGCCGCGATGGTCGAGAGGCAGCAAAGTCCTAAGGGGCAGAGATAGACGCTCATGGCTGTGCCTCCCATCGCTTGAGGGCGGCCCGCGCCTGGGGCGCCGCTTCGGTGCCCTCGGATGCCAGCGCCGACAGGGCCGTGCCCAGTGACATGTTGCCGGCGATCCGATCATGGGGCGGCGGGGGCGCGTCGCAGTCGAGACCATCGCAGTCGGGGAGTGGCGCACTCGTCGCGATGAAGGCTGGGACGTCGGTCACCGGGAAGATCCGGAAGGCCCGCGGATCGATCACCACCCCGCCCAGAAGATCCTGTCCGGCGTCGGCCCCGAGCAGTGCCCGCATGCGGCTGGCGGTCTCCTTGAGCGAACCGCCCACGAAACCCTGAAGCAGCACCGGCACTTGGGCCCGGTGCGCGTCGAGCACCAGCTGACGGAGACTTTGCTCGGGCATCGAAAAGCTGACGAAGACGAGGACGCCAGCAGGGCTCGACGCCTCCTGCCGCGCGGCACCGATCGCACCGGCATCGGCGACCATCGCGTCGAGGTTAAGCGGATCGCTCGCGACGGCGGATGCAGTCGTCTCGACCCGTCGTCCGTGAACGGAATCGGTGAGCGCCCTCGCCTCCTCGGCATAGGCCTCGGCCCGAGCGGCGACTTCAGCTGCGAAAGCCGCCGCTTGAGCTTCGGCGTCGCGAACCGCCTCTTCGATCGTCTTCTGATCGATCCCATCCTGCGCCTGAGACGGAGTCGCCGATATCAGGAGCGAGACGGAGAAAATGGCCATCCCTATCCGGTCAGAAGACACAGCAATTCTCCTTCTGCCAGACGAGAAAGCCGTAATCCTCGCCGATCACCGGGATGGTCTTGCCGATCTCGTAGAGGACGTTGGAGGCGCCCAGCGTGGGGCAGGCCCAGCGGCCGGCGACGTTCGGCACTGGATTGACCAGCTGAAGTCGGTATTCGGACTTCTTGATCATCGGGTTCGGCCAGTTCTGGCAGACATGGCCGGAGCCCGAATGCTGCCAGCCGGTCCCCTGGCGATGCAGCTTGTAGAGGAAACGCTCGGCGGCGAGGCTCGCGCCTTGGACATGGCCGTATTCAGCGGCGATATTGCCGTTCATCGGATACATGGAGCCATGGCACCCGGCGCACCAAAAGAGCTGATCCACCGGGAGATGAGCCGAGGCGGCGACACAATCGGCGGCGCAGGCCGCCTGGGCGATGGGGTTGGCGAAGACGACCGCTTCGGGGTTGAGGAGAAAGGTCAGTTCGTCATTGTTCCAGAGGGGATCGATCTCGGTCAGATAGAGAAGATCGAAATCCGCCGTCTGCATGCACCCGAAATCCGTGAGGAGTTCGAGCCAATAGATCAGCGGATACATGTAGTAATGGACGTGCCAGGAGCCGACATCGTCCTCATTGTCGGACTGACCTGAGGACTTCGCACCGATGGAGAGGCCAACGTCGATCCGTGTGCCGCCGAGATTGGCGAAGCAATAGGGCTTCTTGGTGACGTCCATCAGCCGGACGGGCTCCCAATAGCCGATGGAAAGCCCGATGCGGACAAAGGGCGGCAACGGGATCGGACAGGTGCAGATGGGGCTCGGCGGGTTGGCCGTGTCGGGCCGCGAGGACGGCCAGATCGGTACGGCGCCCAAGGAAATCGGGAAGAGACACGACCAGCAGATATCCGTGATCGGATTGACGAAGGTGCCGCCGCAGGTGGGAGCATCGGCGCGCGCCGGAGGCGTCATAAGGCACGCGATCGCCGCGATGATGAGAGCCGGCCGCCTCATGGCATCACCTCCTCGACGAGAAGCAGGTTGCCATCGCGGGACACCCGGGCAGGAACTTGCGTGATGCCGAAGCGAGTGGTCAGCGTCCCGCCCTGGTCGAAGAACACCTGCCGTTCCCAGTCCCGGGTCAGCTCGAGCACCGGTCCGGCAACGAGGATGGGGGAGACAAGCGTCCCTCGTTCGTGAAGCCCCTCCTTCGCCCAAGCGACCTGCCCAGCGTCATCGCCGTCGAAGAAGAGAAGCGTGTGCCGCATCGGCATATAGTCGAGCGGATTGAACCGCTCTCCGGCCCGTGCGATGACCTGACCGTCCGGCGTGACGATATCGTCGAGCACCGTGATCGTCGGGTCGACATGGAAGCGGCGCGGGGTGTCCGTCCGGGTCAGGCCGGGCACGGGTGACGGTCGCTCGGCGGAAGCCAAGGCTTGCTGACGGAGCCTCTCATTGATCCGATCGATCGCGCCCGCCGCCTCGAGCCGCGCGAGCTTGCCGGCAATCTCGGCGAAAAGATCGGGCTCGGTCACGGGGAACACAGCACCCCTTACGCCGAGATCCTTGGCCGCTGCCTCAGAAGAGAGGGCGAGCCACGCCGCGAACGCGATCGCGCGGTACATAGCCAATCTCCTGATAGCGAGAGTCGAAGGAATCCTTGTGGGGTGTCAGGACGAAATAATGCCCGTCCGGCACCACCCCGCAGGGGCCGAGATGGAGGATATCGCCGGCCTGGCTCACCTCCTTGGCGAGGGCGATCTCACGGCCCTCAAAGAAGAAGCGGCGGCCCTCGCAGGTGATGAGATCGCCGGGTCCCGCCACCACCTGCTTCACGAAGGCGATGTGGTCGTAATACGGATTTTCCGGCGGCCAGAAGTCGATATAGTCGCCAATGTCCGGCTCAGCCCGCTCGTCGACGATGAAGGCCCAGAAGGGCAGCGACTCCGTCCAATTGATCGAGACATACCAGCCGCGGTCCCAGGCCAGCGCGGCTCTGATCACAGCGAGGAGGACAAGCAGCAAGGCCAGCAGCCCGAGCTGCAGCCAACGCTGTTTGGCTTTCATCCGGCTTGGCAGCGTTCTCATGGTCTTTCCTCCGCTGGCGGACGGAGATTGGCGGCAACGGCCAGCGCATCGAGATCGCGCTCCATGCCCTGAAGAAGCCCTGTGGCCCCAGCGCCCTCATAGGACGGCGGCAGGGCGCCCCGACGCGCGGCGAGATCCGCCGCATGGGCACGGGCCCGCAGGCGCACCTCCTCGGTGAAGTCGGGGACCTGCGCGCCAAGGACCGCTTCCGACGCAAGAACGATCACGCCCTCTTCCGCAGCGAGTTCGCCAATCGCCAGGTCGAGAGCGCGGGAAAATTCCGCCGTACGGGTCTCCGCCTCGAAGGGCGTCACCTCCGGGCCGATGGTCGAGAGCATGTGTTCCTGGACCAGCGACCGCAGGGACACCGAGATGAAGACCGGCGGATCGGGCTGACGCAGCGCAAGGGTCAGGGCTGCGGCGCTCAGCGCGATCGAGACAGCCACACCGGCGAACGCCAGACGCCGGGTAAACTTATCCATCTCCCGGATGACGATGGCAGGCAGCGTCGCATCAACCATGACGCGCCCTCCTCTTGGTCATCCGATCGACCTGGCGGACGATCAGCACGCTCGTCAGATTGATCAGAAAAACAAGCGTCAGGAACTGCGTGAACGCGCGCTGGCGATCCGGCTCAGCGCTCAGCATGCGGCCGGTATAGTTCTCGACGAAGATCGCCGTCGAATGGGCATTCAACCCGTTCAGCAGCAAGACCAGCAGCACCATCAGTCCGAAGGCAAGCAGCACCGCATGCAGCCCTTCGCCAAGGACGCTTCCGGTCACGCGGCGCACGCGGCGGAGGTGTCGGCCCAACTCATTTCGCCGCATGGCGCACCTCCTTGTCGCGATGGCGGAAGGCGACGCGCTCGACGGCCTCCGCCACGGTGAGGCCCTGGACTTCCAGCGCCTCAATCTCGGCAAAGGTGCGGGCGTCGGAGGAGAAGAGCGTCGCCGAGAAGGGATCGAGGACCAGCCGGCCCACATGGCGGCCATGGGGTCCCATGATCAGCATCTCGGAATATTCGCCTGCGGACACCGACAGGGAACGGATGATGTCGGCGGTGTGCTCGTCGATCGACAGGCGCTCGGATTTCAGGACCTGGGCAATCGCCTCGGGCTTCAGTTTGAGAACGATGCACCAGTCGGAGTTCTCAAAGGCGGCCTTGGCTCCTTCGGTGCGGTAATAGTCGTCGATCCCTTGGGTGCCGGTGATGATGGCGCCGCCATATTTGCGGCAGCGACGGGCGAACCCCGCGATGAACTCACCGGCAGCCCCGCGCCCGAGAAGCGCCCAGGCCTCGTCGATGACCAGCGCCATCTTCTCGCGCCGGTCCGCCATCATGCGCTGATTGATGAGAAACATGAGCGCCAGCATGACCACGGCGCGGAGCTCGGGCTTGGCTTCGAGATCCTTCATCTCGAAGACCGCCAGCGGGTTGTCGATGACGAGGCTCGCCTCGCCGTTGAAGAAGGGACCGTAGAGCCCGGCCGTCGTGTAAGGACGAAGGGCGTTGGCGAGCTTCACCCCTTCGGCGCCCTGCTCCTTCAGCGCCGCGGCGACAGCGTCGATCCCGGCACGGATGCCCCTCGCCTTCCAGACCTCGGCGACCGCGCCATCGATAAGACCCCGCTCTTCGGCCGTGGCGCGCTCCTCGCCCTTCGCCATCTGTTCGATCATGGCGCGGACGAGGGTCAGGCTTTCGGTGGCGTAGTCGCCGTCTTCCTTCGCCTTCCGCTCATCGAGCAGCGAGAACGGGTTAAGGCAGACATCGGCTTCGAGGGTGAACTTCACATGGCGTCCGCCAAGCGCCTCGCACATATGCTTGAAGCTCTCGCCATCATCGATGACGGTGACATTGGTTCCTGCGCCTCTCAGCCCGGTCACCAGTTCCTGCATCAGGACCGATTTGCCGGACCCGGAGGATCCGATGATCGCGACATTGTGGTTGCCCGCCCCCTGATTGCCGAAGGGCGACCAGAAGAAGGGCTGGCCCCGCCGCCCCAGAAGCATGAGGTCCGGGGTCGACATGCCGAGATATTCGCCCTGGAGCGGCGCAATCTGGACGCAGGTGTCGGTGACCATGAAGCGAAGACGCCGAAGCTTCTGAAGGTCTGCGCCGAGCCCGTCGGCTAAGGTCAGGGGCAGACAGGCGCCCAAGGTCTGGGTGGCGACGAACCGGTCCTTGGCGAGTTCCCACCCCATACCGCGATAGAGGGAGCGGACGGCCCGCTCGGCGGCTTCGGCTTCACCCTCGGGTGCCACCATGATCAGGAAAGATCCGGCGCGCACGAGCCTTGCGCCATCGCGCACCCGCTCGCGGACCCATTTCCAGTCGTCAGCCTTGTCTTTGAGCTCGGGCAGGAAGCGGACCATATTGGTGGCCGCCTGCTGCTCCGCCCGCCCGAACTTTGCTGCCGCGAGATCGTTCGAGCTCTCCTTCGAGCCAAACGCGATAGCGAGGCAGGAGAGGACCGGACAGGGAAGCCGCAACTGATCATTGAGCGGATGGCCGATGGCAAGGGCCATCCCGCCCTGGTCAAAGCGCTCGGGGAACTTCCGCGCCGAAAAGGCCCGCACATCGAAGCGCCCAGTGCGGTAGTCCTCGAGCTGGGTGGTACCCGGCGCCTCGAAGGGGGACCGGTCGGCCGGGGAGATGGTCTCGAAGAGGAGGCGTTCAGCCTCCACCCGGAGGCTCGTGTCGGGCCTGACGATCTGCCGGTCGAGGAGTTCGGCCGGATCGTAGCCAGCGCTTGCCCGTGTCACCGCGAATTGCGGGTTGAGGACATCGTCGAGGAAGCGGATCAGACCGTCCGGCGCGACAGCCCGTGAGGCGACGCCCAAGGATTTGAGGGCCTGGGCGACATTGCTCCGGAGCCCCTCGAGCTGGTGGCGCACCTCTGGTGACGCATCGCCCTCCACGCCCAAGGCGACGAACACCCGGAACTGCCGGGCGAGGAAGGGGGCGTGGGCGGACAAGGAGCGGAAGGCGCCGCGGCGCAGATGATCGACCCGGTGGAGGGCCAGCGTTTTGAAGACACCGGCCTCGCCGCCCCTGGCCGTCGCCCAGCTATCGAGGACCGGTCCAATCCGCGGACTCGCCCAATTGAGGATCTGAAGATAGGCATTATCCGGAATGCCGTCGGAGAACATCTCGGCCAGCACCGAGACCACGGTCTCATCGGCGCCCAGGAAAGGCACGATCTCCAGAATCCATCCCGTCGACGCGGCATTGAGGTAGAGCGCCTTCTCTTCGTCCCAGAGCCGGTAGGGCAGCATTTCCGAGAGCCGGTCGAGGCTGGTCTCGCGGCGGACGCCATCGAAGAGCGAGCCTTCGCCCGTCAGCGCCGCACCGAAGCGATTGATGAGACCGAGCGGATCAGTCGTCATGATCCCCTCCTTCGGAGGCGAGCCGCGTGCGCGGCTCCGTCGGCAGCGGCGCGGTCGCGGCAATGGAGGTGGGCTCCGGCCTGGCGACCGGCGTGCGCGCCCATCCCCCCGTGCTCATGACGGCATAGATCACCCGGCTCGCATGATAGTGGCCATGGGCGTCGATCATCGGAGCCAGGACGATCCGCGCCACCTCATCCCCGGTGCGGGTCAGGGTCATGCCGTCCTCTTCCAGGCCGACGGTGACGAGGGGTGAGGACGGTGTGGCGCGGCCACGGATCGGCAACGGCCCGGTCTCGCCAATTACGCTGCGGTCGATCGCGGCGATGTCGGCGCAGACGCCATCGACCCGCGGACAGCTCCAGGTGCCGGCAACATTCTCAAGGCGCATCGTGCTGGAACAGCCTGTCACAGCGAGAGCGAAAAGCGGGATGATCAGGGCACGGGTCATTGGACCGTCTCCTCCGCCTGCCCTTCGGCGATCCAGGCGCGCAAGGTCTCAATGTCGCGGAAGCCGGCCGTCACCGCGCCGTCAGGCCTTAAGAAGGTCGGCGTGCCGGTGAGACCGATGCGCTGGGCCGCTTCTCTCGCCGGCGCGACGATATCCCAGTCACAGCTCCCGGCAGGAAGGCTGCGCGAGGCATAGTAGGCCGCGAGCGCCGCTTCGGGATCCTCCGCGCAGCCGATGGCGCGGCTTGGGCCTTCCGACTGCGCCATGCCCAAAAGGAACTCATGGGCTTCGATATCCGGGGCGTCGTACAGCGCCGCCGAGAGGCGCTGGCAGTAGCCGCAATGGAGGTCGGAGAAGACAGCGACCTTCAGCGCACCGCCTTCATTGCGAACAATGGCGCTGTCCCAGGGAAGGTCAGCCCAGGCGAGTCCGACGGCGGGCGCCCCCTCAGTGTCAGCGGACGGCGCGAGCACGGCGAGGGTCCGCGCGGTCAGATCGGTCTTGGCCTCAAGATCATAGACCCGGCCGATAAAGGCATGGCGCACCGCCTCGTCGACATAGAAGACCGTTCGGCCGGCGGTGACCTGGCAGAGCGGGCCGAAGCCCTCGCAGTCCACGGTATCGACCGCCGTATCGGCGAAACGCTCTGCGACCTTGTCCCGAACGTCCGGCGTCTCCTGCGCGAGGCCCGGCGAGGCGAGCGTCACCGCAGCGATCATCATACCGCTTACGGACATATTGTGTCCTAACCTTCCCATTCGATCCTCCATCCTCTTGAAGTGTAAGCAGCGACCACGACGGTCGCGCCGCGGTGGAAGGCGCGCTGCACATCGGCAGGCGCGGGGCCTTGCCGACCGAGCCAAATGATGAAGGCGCCCATGAGGGGTTGCAGAATGCGCCGGACGGGCCCGGGCGTGGGGAGCGGGCGCCCGGTGGGGGCATGGCCGACCGGCGCATTCTGCAATGGGGTGAGACGGAGGCGGATCATTGCGGCCCCCGCGCATAAAAGCCGGACAGGAAGACGATCTCGACATCGATGCCGGTCGGCATCTCGATCACCGGCTGGTACTGCTCGGCGCGATCGATGAGGTAGTCGGAGACCGTGTCGGCCGCCGTGGCGAGCCCTTCGCCAAAGCCGCCGGCGGTAATCTCCCCGGCCGACAGATTGTCCTGACCGATAATGGTCGATCCGCCCGCGGTTCCGGCCGCGAAGATCTGATCCGTGTTGCGCGCTATGCCGCGGCCAAAGCCGCCAACGACGCCAGCCACGAGCGCCTTGGAGACAATGTCCCCTTCCCGCGAGACCACCCGGCCCCGCACCCCGACTTTGCCGAGCTGGGCAATGTACCCTTCGACCGGGCTTTCGGCGACTTCGCCGTCACCCCGGTCACAGGTGATCTTCTGGAGCTTCACATAGACCCGCTCGGAGGAAAGCTCCGCATGGGCCGCCCCATTGACGAGACAGCCGGTGAGATCGACGTCCAGTTGGCGTCCGTTCTGCAGCACCGAGCGCGCTGGTCCGGTAATCCGCAAGAGGACGGGCTTGGGATCAGCGGAAAGACGGACGCCGGTCGACATATCGACGCCCACCAGCACATGGGCCGGGGCATAGGCATTGGGCGGGACGTAATCGCCCTCATCGAGCCGGAACACCGCGGGCTCGAGGACCCGTGTGTCGAGGGCTTCCGTCGCCGCCGCGAACTGCAGGATCTGCACGGTTCGCGGGATGACCGGCTCGACGCTCAAGGGTTGGGGCGCCGCGCCCGAAGGCAGGACGCCCCGCCGCCCGAAGGGATCGCCGATGGCAGAGGGTTCGGACGTCGGCAACCCCAAGGCGGGTTCGGTGCGGGCGCTGACCGAGGCAACGCGGCCCGCCATGTCCTCCACCATGGCGGCGGCATCGTCGCGGGTCTTCTGGAGGTCGGCGCGGGTCGCGGCGAGTTCGAGGTCGCGGGAGCGCAGGGCCTCCTTGAGGGATGTGTTGTCGGCCTCGAGCCGGGAGATGGCGCCCTCGACGGCGGCAAGCCTTGTCCCGGTTTCGGAAAGAAAATCGTCCGCCATGCCGGGCGGGTTGATGACGTCGGTCATCGCTTTGCGCCGCCGCAGATCCTCCGCACGGGATTGATTGTCGGCCCCGTCACCCGAGAAGACCCAGACACTAGCCGCCGCGACGGCGGCCGCCCCGGCGCCGTACATCAGGAGCCGCTGCCGGGTGAGGCGCTTCTTGTTCTCCTCGCTCATGGCTGCCCCCGATCGACGATGAGAACGGGGACGGACGCGCCGGGACCGAGAACACGGGGTCCCTTGATGGTGACTGCCACAACGCCCGGCGCCAGGAACAGGCTTTCCTCGACCGTCACATCGCCGCGGCTCGGATTGCGGACAATCAGCAAACGACCCTGCAGCGCCTCGCCTTCATAGGTCGCCCGGACCGCGAGGCGCAGCGTCCCGGCGGCCCGCTCGCGAACAACCGGCCGCTTGATCTCATAGCCGTCGAGCAGCGCACCGGCCCACATGGCGCGGGTCAGGGCGACCACAGCCTCATCGAGCGACGTTTCAGAAAGGGCCTGTTCCGTCTGGCGACGGGCAAGGTCGGGGTTTCGCACCTCGATCTGGGTGGACGGCGTCGCCTTGGCCGCAAGCTCGACCTGATAAGTGTATCCTGCCCGCGTGGTCACGAAGAAGCTCGCCGCGCCGATGGCCTCGCCCTGGCGGGGCAGCCGACCGAGGGTCAGATAGAGATCCCCCGTGGCGGGCTCGTGCTGGATCGAGAACCCGGCCCCCTCTCCGCCTTCGGCCATCTGGACCGACGCGGCGGCATCGCTCGTGAAACGCAGCCGCGTGATCCCGCTGGCGCTCATATAGCCGGTGACGACACCGCCATCACTTGCTTCGACGATTTGTTGGGCGTGGGCCGCCGCGCTCAGACAAGCGGCACTGGCGAGGGAGATGAGGAGCATCCGGATCATCTTGTCGTCTCCGCTTTGGTAAGCGGCGCCTTCGGCGCCCGCGCCTCGTCTGCCGTGATGGGATAGAAGTCCTCGAGCCAGAGCCGCATGGCCTCGAAGCGCCAGTCAGCGGCGTAAAGCGCAGGCTCGGAGGAGACCCGCTCGGGGCCCAGATAGGTGTGAAGCTCGCCGCGGATTTCGGAATAGAGCGTCAGCGGATCGACATAGATCTCCGCCGGATAGAAGACCGTCGCCGTCTTGGTGGCGATCAACCGCCGTTCGGTCTCCATCAGCGCCGACTCGATCTCGCCATGGGTCGAGGGGTGCGCGAGGCGGAGAATGTTCTCCCGGAAGTAGGAGAGATTATGGGGGTGCCGGTTGAGGAACAGCCCGGCCACGTCGCGGGTGACCTGTTCAAGATATTCAGGGGACGGTGCACGGGCGCTGAGGGCCGTATCGGACAGCAGCGTCGGCGTCAGGATGACATGCCGGTCGCGCGTCGCGATGAGATAGGTCTGAAGAAGGCCCGTGACGCCGAGGAGCAGCGTGAAGACAGCCAGGACGTTCCGTTGGCGGAGGGCCGTCTTGAGGCGGGTATAGGAGACGTTCGTGTCCATGGTCAGCCCGCCAGGTCCCGCTTGTAGGACGACAAGGTCCGCTTGAAGGCGAAGAGGCTTGAGGGCAGCACCCAATAGGCAGCGTATCGCAAGAGGTTGAGGCTCTCGCCCTTCTTGAACTTCTTGAGCGCCCAGACACCGACAAAGCCGGCGAGGATCCCTTCGACGAAGCGCGACAGGACGATCCCGAGCATGAAGCCGCCGATCAGGACGATAAATTCGTCGATCGTCCAGAAGGCGAGCTTTTCAGGCTCGTCGAGGGTCGCCGGGATACGGGTTCTGTCCGTCTGCGCCATGATGTTTGCTGCCGGATGCCGGATGTCGGATCGAGCACGCCCCCTCTGCCATCTGGCCTGGCGCCCTCTTTGCTTTCCGAGATGAAGCGTCCGATCTCGCTCCTTTGGTT
>NZ_JPHU01000007.1 GCF_000733125.1 Parvularcula oceani
GATGCGAACGGCGACCGGTACTCGAATATCGAGCAGGTCAACGGTTCGGATTTCGCGGACATCCTGATCGGCGGCGCAGGCTCGGAGTTGCTGTTCGGCGATGACGGAAACGACTTCCTCGTGGGCGGTGCCGGCGCGGACGTGATCAATGGCGGCGCGGGCTTCGATGTCCTGTCCTTCTATAATGCCGGCAGCGGCGTGCGGGTCGATCTGGGCCGGGGCACGGGCGTTGGTGGCGAGGCCGAAGGCGACCTGCTGCTGAATATCGAGCAGGTGAACGGCTCGGCGTTCAACGACATCCTCATCGGCTCTGAGGCCGACAATATCCTCTTCGGGGATGAGGGCGCGGACTTCCTCAACGGTCGTGGTGGCGCGGACATCCTCAATGGCGGCGGCGGTGTGGACAAGGCGTCCTATTACAATTCGCTGGCGGCGGTGAATATCAATCTGAGTTCCGGTCTCGGCTCGGGCGGCGATGCTGAGGGCGACCTGCTCAACAATATCGAGCAGGTAGATGGCTCGGCTTTCAATGATACCCTTATCGGATCAGGGGATGCCGACCAGCTCTTCGGCGGTGAGGGCGCGGATGACCTTTACGGCCTCGGAGGCGCAGATACCCTGCTGGGCGGCAGGGGGTCAGATGACCTCGATGGCGGCGCCGGCGCTGATGTCTATCTGTTCCGCCTGGCCGATGACGCCGGCGGCGCGGAGGATAATGTCTTGTCATTCGAGCAGGGCTTGGACCTGATCGACCTCTCGGAGTTCGGCTATTCCTCCGTAAGCGATCTTACGCTTCAGGATGTGGCCGGTGCGGCCAGGATCGTTCTGGATAATTCCGTGATCGACATCGAGGGTGTGGCGGCCAGCGCGTTGAGCGACGCCGATTTCATCTTCGCTTGAGGTCTCTGAGAGCGCTCTAAGCCGCTCCGCAGCGGGCGGTTGGCCGTTCGAGGACTGGAAGGAAGGGGCAGGAGGGATCCTGGCCCGCTTCCCTACCGGAAGAATGGAGTTCCCGATCGAAGGAATCCGGCTCCGAAAGGCTCGCCGCCATCGGAAGTGGTTTCGCCTGATACCTGTTTTCCCAAAGCCTCTCGACCTCCCGGCGCGTTTCCGGTAGCGCCCTATGGCGGCTCAGGTCGACACTTCCATTTCACAAAGCGGAGAGCCTGCCGAGGCTAGACTCAAGATGTTCGAGCCATCTCACGGTCGATATATAGTTTGTGCCCGTGTCGGCGATCCTCTCTGCCGGAAGGCTCGGGCCCGATTGATCTGGGCTGCCAATACAGTCGATGCGGTCGCCAAACTCGGCCTGCCGGCGACGCTCGTTGCCGGTGCGATAGATTTGCCTTTCAATGTATCGAGCCCGGAAGGTTTCCGCGGGTGCCGCCGTCTTCTCGAGCATTTCTACGGCGTGCGGGAAGCTTTCGATGTCATGCTGACTTACCCGCCCCCAAAGCAGGTGGGGGAACAGGCCTCTCCTGCTTCGCGTCAGTGGCAGGTGGAGGCTGACTTCGCGCGCCATGTTCTTCCGCGAGCTGCGCTGGTGCATTCGCGTGATCCGGCGCTGAACAGGCTGTGCCACCGCCACAAGATTCCGTTCATATACGAGGATCACAGCGAAGACTTCCACGTCGAAGTGGAAAGGGCGCAGGACGCCCAGCTGAACTCGGAGTTCTGTCGCGCCGTCATCGCCATTGCGCCGGAGGTCAAGGCAAGGCTCACGGCCATGGGCGTGGACGATGAGCGGATTCTGGTGGTCGAGAGCGGGCTGAGCGAAAACGAGGTCCTGCCTGCGGAGTCGGAGTTCCTGCGCTGGCGTCAGTTCCTGATGCAGGGCGTGTACGGAAAACTCGCTGTCTATACGGGCGGCATGCAGGAAGAGCGGGACATCGAGCAGATCATCCGTGCTGCGAGTGTCCATCAGGACGTCATGTTCGCCTTCGCCGGCGGCCACCCGACCGACATTGCGCACTGGCGGCAGATGGCCTTCCAGATGGGGGTCCGGAACACGAGTTTCCTGGGCCATCTGACCTACTCCGAAGTCGCAACGCTTCAGCAGGCCGCCGATCTTCTTCTATATACCCGCAAGGCCGGTCCGCGGGCATTCATCACCTCGCCTCTTAAGCTGTTCGAGTACCTTGCAACCGGAAACCGCATCGTCGCTGCGCAGTTGCCGCAATTGGCGGACCTCTCTTCTGCCGGATTGCCCCTGACCTGGTACGATCCCCGTCAGGGCGACTTCTGCGACCGCGTCGGAGAGGCGCTGCGTCTCGACCCTCCGGGAGCGGATGAGCGTCGCCGGTCGCGCCAGTTCGCTTCCCTTTACACCTGGCGCCGGAGGCAGCAGCGAATACTCGGCTTCGCGGGATATCAGATCGACAGCGAGGCGCATTATCGTCCTGAGGAAGCCGTTGCCTGATGCGAAGCCGCATTCACCAGCTTGAGAAGTCCTATCGCGCCCGGGAGCAGTTCGTTCCCGACGAGCTCGTCTACGACATAGTATTCGTACTGAATATAAACAGTCGCGGGTGGATTCTCGAAAAGATCGCTCGCATCATCGCCCGGGAATCCAACCTGCACTGCCGAGTCATATTCTCCGAGCGCAACAACACGCTGACCAATCCGCTTCCCCCGGCCAGGGCCTATTTCTTCGCCCACTATGCCATCGCGTTCTTCGCGATGCTGCACGAGCCAGATGTCTTCAAGGCAAGACGCTTCGTCTGGTTCACCCATCCGGACCGCGGCAAAGGGGTGAGCTTCGACGAACTGGCCGCGATGGCCGATTTCTGCGAGGCGGTCTTCGTGCCGAACTCGCTGTATCGTCAGCTGCTCATCCAGATCGGCGCTTCACCTGACAAGGTCGAACTCGTGCTAGGCGGTGCGGATCCGGAACTCTTCTCCCCTAAGGCGCGGGGGGAGGGCAAGATCGGCTTCGTCTCCGCCTACTATGACCGGAAGCGCCCGGAGTTCATGCGGGACGTCGTCGCCGCGAATCCCGATCGGGAATTCCTTCTTCTCGCTCCCCACCCCGATGAGGTGACCAATCTCGGGCTGTTGTGGTCGGCCTGGGAGGGCTTCGACGAACTGGCAGCCCTGCCGAACTTCGAATATGTCGAGGCAAGGTACGAAGACTTTCCCCGCTACTATGACAGGATAGACGTGCTCATCTCGCTGTCGAAGGTCGAGGGGGGGCCGATCCCCTTGATCGAAGGCTTGATGAGCAATGCGTTGATCCTTGCGACCGATACCGGCTTCGCTCGGGATCTCATCCGAAGCCGTGAAAATGGCTGGATTTTACCCAGCGACCCTGCATTGGAAGATGTTCAGGCGGCACTCGATTGGGCGCTGGGTGCGCCTGCTTCCGATGTCAGCAGCGAACCTCGCCGGCTCCTGTCCTGGGCCAGTTTCGGGCAGCAGATCGTGCAAAGGATGTTCCCGCCGCTTGGCGACGGGGTGCATATTGACTGCGATTCTTCCGGATCAGGGGAGCGCTATGCCCAAGGAGGCTGGCTGCCGTCGGATCCGACCGGAATGAAGATGTCCCAGGGCCGGGCCACTCTGGACCTTCCTTTTTCTTCGGTTGACACGCCGATGGCTCTGCGACTGCGCATGTGGCGTTGCGATGGCAGGGAGGGCGATTTGCCGGTTTCCTGCGGCGGTCCTGCGCAGGACCGCAGCTACGTCTTGCAGGGAAAAGGCCCTCAGGTTCTTCGACATGTTACCTTCTCTGCGCCTGCGGAGGCGGCCGCCACGCGCGTTCAGCTTGCGGTGCCTTCCCTGTACGGGCCCTCTCCACCCGTCTTGAAGCTGGGCTGGGTGGAGCAGGTGCCGCTCAGTCTCCTGAAGCCAGGCGACGCCATCCGCTTCGATGCGGAAGCGGTCTGGTCGAACTGCCTCGAGCATGGCTGGCATGGGGCGGAGCGCAGCGGGACATGGTCACGGGTTCCTCGTGCCCGCCTCGTCCTGCCCGTCGAAGCGCAGGCAGACGGCCTCAAGCTCACGATCTCTGGGCGTGTCTGTGATGCAGGCAGGAAGCGGCGCGGCCCGCTGGGCGGAAAAAGAAACGGGACCACCCTGAGGGTGGCCGCACCGGCTCATGACATATCCCGGTCCTTCGAATTCGAAGACGAAGCGGTCAGGGATCTGACCTTCATCCTGCCGGGGCCTGTTGCCAGGGGAGGGATCGAGCTCGTCTTCACTGCAGAGGCGTTCACGGCACCGAAATCTCTCGATCCATCGTCCGCCGACGACCGACGCCTGGGTTTCATGATCCAATCGATCGCGTTCGCTCTGCCGACCGCATCGGACAAGGGGGGTGCGGCGGCCGGTGACGCCGGGCAGAATTCGGTCCGGACGAACCGGGTCGGGCAAGGCGGGTCGAGCCAAAGGAAACGTGCAAAGGAAGGGACGTAGCGATGGTCCAGCCCTTCGCCGTTCCAATGCGCGACGGTACGATCCTGACCCATGCCTCTTCGGGGTTGAGCTATCTGGTGCCGGGCGAGGATGTTCATGCCGTTGAGCGGCTGGCTGTGCGGCGAACCTTCAGGCCGCACGTCGTCGAAGCATTGCGCCGGTTCGTGTTGCCAGACAGGGACGTGGTCGAGATTGGTGGCTCGTTCGGGTTCTTCACCTGCTATCTCGCTTCGCTCCTCGATCCCATGAGCGGAAGAGTCCTGTCATTCGAGCCGAACCCGGAACTCGCACGGCTCATTCGGCTCAATGCCGACCTCAATTCTCCGCTCGCCCCGGTCACGGTGGTAGAGGCGGCGGCGGCATCGCGACCGGGAGTGGCGGTGCTCCATATTCCTGCCGCAGCCCCCTCGGAAGCTGCGCTGATGCCCGCCCGCGCTGACGAGACGTTCGTCGGCGCAAGCGAGATCGAAATCAGCTGTGAGCGCGCCGACAGCGTGGCCGCATCGACGCGCACGGTGGGGCTGATCAAGCTCGACGCGGGAAGCGGAACCCTTGATGCTCTTGAAGGCTGTAGGGCACTCATCGAGCGAGTGGAGGACATCGTGATCGTCCTGAGATGGCACGGGACCAAGATCGAACGTTCGCCCCTTGGCGTGGATGGCATCTGCGCGTTCTTCGAAGAGTACGGCCTTGAGGCGCGGGTGATCGACTCCGCCGGCGAGTGTCCCCGTTCTTTCTGGAATGAGCGGAATGACCGTGAAGTCGTAGATCTCGTATTGCGCCGATCGCATGTGTGGGACCCCGCCGAACCTTCGGCGGGAGCGTCCTGAAGGAGGAATGATGTCGGGCGAAGATACTTTGAATGCTCTGCTGCAGGAGGTGCGATCCCTTCGCAAGGAGGTGTCGAACCTGTCAAAGCTGACGGCTCCGTTCGGCGTATACATGGGGGATGGGACCGTCCTGACGCAGAGTGCCCAGGGACTGCGCTTCTATGTTTATGCCGATGATCAGATCCTGCTGCCGAAGTTGATCGGCAACAGGATCTGGGAGCCGAGCGTGACGCGGCACTTGATGTCCTCGATCAATCCAGACGCTGATTTCATCGATGTGGGGGCGAATATCGGGTACTTCTCCTGTCTCGCCGCCTCGCGTCTCGACCGGAAGAAGGCCAGTGTCTTCGCCTTCGAACCCAATCCGCGGGCGATGGATCTCCTCGTGCGGAATACCGCCATCAATTGGTCGCTCGCCAAGATCCACGTCTCCCATTTCGCCCTGGCCGAAACGGAGGGGGAGGTGACGCTGTTCACGCCGCGCCGGCTTATCGGAAATGCCTCGATCTACGATATGCGGAACCCGGGCGAGAGCTACGGTGAGGGCGACACAGTCTCCGAGGTGAAGATTCCGACCCGCACTCTCGACTCCCAGATCGCCGAGAAGGATCGGGTCGGAACGATAAAGATCGATGTGGAGGGCGCTGAATTGGGGGTGCTACGGGGTGCCGAGGAAATCCTCCGGGCCTCGAAAGGCGTCGAGGTCGTGATGGAGTGGTCGCGGGCACAGCTCGACCGGGCGCCCGGGGGGGCGGATAGCGTTCTGGCGTTCCTCGATGACCACCACCTGATGGTCCGCGAAATCGGCAAGGCCGAGAACCCGCCTATCCCACTGGAATCCCTGGCCCAGATCTCCTACACGAACATCTTTCTCAGAAAAGACTGAGGAGCGGCTGGTCCGGGCGCGCCCGCAAAGACCGGCCTCCTGCTGACCGGAAACCTTCGAGAGGCTCAGCATGAGCACCTATGATCTTGACTTCGATATCGCTTCCCTGCCGGAGGGTTGGTTTACAGCCGCTCAGATCCATGGGCTCTACGATCTCGCGATGGCAACCGCAGGTCCGATCCTCGAGGTGGGGCCGTGGGTGGGTCGCTCGACTTCCGTCATATGCCGGGCGCTCGCGAGGCGGCGGGACGAGAAGATCGAGTTTCATACCGTCGATTATGGCATCTCCTCCGAAGAGGAGTGGGAACGGCTCTTCGGAAGTCCGGTGCGCAACAAGCACAAACCGGAGCGCTATCTGCGGCATATCAATCAGGCCGGCGGTACCATTGCCTCGCTCAAGCGCAATCTGGAGGCGCAGGGTCTGCGTGACCACGTCACCATTCACAAAGGCGACTTTCACGCCGTTGCGCCCGACGGTCCTTTCGGGCTGATTTTCTGTGACGCCACGCACAACCGGCGGGAGATCGACAAGAATGTTCCGGCTCTTCTGGAGCGACTGGTGGAAGGAGGCGTGCTCGCCTGCGACGACATCAATGACGAACTGTTCGAACACCTCTCGGAAAATTACCCGTTCCGCCGCTGGGTGCGGCACGAACTTCTCTGTGTCGGCTATCGTTGAGCCGTCAGGCCACCTGTCCGTTTGACAGGCGGTGACGCCAATGCTCCCTGCCTCGTCCCCCGAAAGAGGAGCGGCCGGCTCGATGCGAGCGCTCTTCAGCGCCTAATCGGATCTTCCATGAGTACTGCGCTTCCCAGACCCCGGTCATATTCCACGAGCGGATATCCCCTTCGCGCGACTTTGAAGGATATGCGCGAAGGCGCCGTACGTTGGCGGCTATGGTCCTCTCTTGCCTGGGAGGACTTGCGCCAGCGCTATCGCCGCTCTTTCATCGGGCTGCTGTGGTCGACGATTTCCTTCGCCTTCTTCATCGCCGTGAAGGTGCTCATCTTCAATCCGCTCATCGATGCGGGAGAAAACTACTTCACGCTCTACGTCGCCCTCGGCTTCTTCGCATGGACCTTCATCAGCGCGATCGTGACCGACGGTTGCAACGTCTACGTGGTCTCCGAAGCCTGGGTGAAGGGCGCCCGGCTGCCCCTGACAGTCTTCGTCATGCAGATGGTGGCGCGCAACTGCGTCATCGCATGCTACAATCTGATCGTCATCGTGGCTTTGATGGTGTGGCTGCGATGGCCCATTTCCTGGATGACGCTGGCCTTCGTTCCGGTGTTCTTCCTGTTCTGCCTCAACGGCGTGTGGGTCGGCTTCGTTCTGGGAGCCATCTCCGCCCGACACCGCGACTTTCTGCATCTCGTCCAGACGATCATGCGGGTCATGTTCTTCCTCACCCCCATCTTCTGGTTGCCGAACCAGATGGGAGGCCTCTGGGAGTACTTGCAGTACAATCCGTTCGCTCACTACATCATCCTTCTGCGGGATCCGGTCCTTGAAGGCAGCTTCCCCGTCGCCAGCGCACTGGTGGTGGGGGCCGTCACGGTGGTGGGTTCGTTGCTGGCTGTCGCCACGATGGCCATGACGCGCAAACGCATTGTCTTCTGGCTCTGATATGGCGAAGATCACACTGAATGACGTCTCGGTGGTCTATCCGATGCTGGGACGCGGACCGAAACAGCCTCTCATGGAAGGCGAGCCAGAGGGCGCCGGCTCCTTTATTCGCGACACGGCCGATCGAGGACGAGGCGTCATGGCCCTGTCCAATGTCACTCTGTCCATGGAGACGGGGGATCGTGTCGGCCTGATCGGCAGAAACGGTTCCGGGAAATCGACGCTCCTGCGTACGATCGCCGGGATCTACGAGCCCGATAGCGGCCGGATCACAGTCGAGGGTGCCGTCGCAGGATTGTTCAATGCGAGCCTAGGTATCCGGGCCGAAGCAACCGGCTATCGCAACATCGAACTGTCTGGGCTCATAGCGGGGTACCCGCGGGAGGCCATTCGCGAAATCTTACCGAAAATCGCCGAATTCACGGAGCTTGGCGATTATCTCAACTACCCTGTGCGCACCTACTCCAATGGCATGGCGATGCGCCTGAAATTCGCCTGCGCGACCGCTTTCCACCCCGACATCCTCCTGCTCGACGAGTGGCTGGGGGCGGGCGATCCGGATTTCCAGAAGAAGGCGCAGGCCCGGATGGTCGAGATGGTCGAGCAGGCAGGCATCATGATCCTCGCTTCGCACAACCACAATCTTATCAAGGAGACCTGCGACAAGGTGGCGTGGCTTGAGCGGGGGGAGCTGCGGGCCTACGGCCCGGCAGGAGATGTCATTGCCTTTGCCGAGGGGCGGCAATCCATAGCTGACGACTATTACTACGAGGAGGACTGCCTGGAACTGGTATCGGCCTCTTCCGAAGCTACAAGAGAAAGCTAGACGAATGCTTCATACGAGCGGTGACGCTGCGGGTCGCTCTTCTCGCTCCGCGAAGATTCTGGTCGAGCTCGTGCTCGCGGATCGAGGGTGGATCGTCGAAAAACTGGCGCGAGAGATCGCCGGGGCGCTGCCATCGGAACGGTTCGCCGTTCGCATGCTCGATGAGCCGAGCGGCCTGGGCGATATCACCTATTTCATTCCCTACTCCGCCTACCGCCCCGTTCCAGGCAGCATCACGGGAGCGTGGTTTACGCACCAAGAGCAAATCGAGCCGGCCAAGAGCAGGTTCGTCGAGATTGCCCGTGCTGTCGATTTCTGCCTCACCCCGGCCGACCGCTACAAGGCGCTGCTGCGGGGGGAGGGGGTAGACGAGGTCAGCACCATTCTCCATGGCGTCGATCTTGACAAGTTCGAGCCGGAACTCCGTATCGGCGTGGTGGGGCGCACATATCACACCGGTCGCAAGGGCGAGGCCCTTATCGCGAGCCTTCTGGATCTCGAGGGGGTCAAACTGTCCTTCACCGGTGAGGGATGGCCCTTGCCGAATCAGAATCGGACGGTGGAGGGACTGGCTGAATTCTATCGCGGTCTCGACTACCTCCTCATTCCCTCCACCATAGAGGGCGGGCCAGTGCCCCTTTTCGAGGCGCTGGCGAGCGGTTGCCCCGTCATCGCGAGCGATGTGGGCTGCGTCCCGGATTTCCCGCACATCCCCTTTTGCAAAGGTGACGGGGACGATCTGCGCCGTGTGGTCAAGGAACTCCGGGACGAGAAGTTCAGCCTGCGTAATTCTGTCGCCGACCTGACCTGGATGCGTTTCGGGAAGGCTCACGGCGAGGTCTTCGAGAGGATGGTGCAGGCGCGCGGCAACGGCCGCGATCGCGCTCGCAGAGAGGACGAGCCCCTGCTCGACAGCCCTTTCGCCCTGGTCACTCATGGTTCGGAAGACAAGAATCTGGGCGGCCCCACCACAAGGATCCGCAACATCCTGAGCGCTGCCGCACAAAGAGGAGCCGTCGGCGGCAGCTATCACGGCTACACGGCTCTTCGCCGTTCGGGCCGTGCCGTAGATCCCGTGCATGTCTTCAACTCGTGGCCGTTGAAAACCGCGGTGGAGACCTTGAGCCTCGTCAGGCGTCAAGGGCATGCTACCGTCTTTTCGCCCATCGCGTTGAACCTCTCTACCCGGCCCTATTTCCAGGACGTGCTACCGAAACTTTTGGCCGATGCCTCTTCGGCTGGAGATGTCGAAGAGGCCGCTCGCTCTGTGCGGGTTCTGACGAATGAATGGGATCCCGCATCCGGCGTCGCGCCTGTTGAAGGCGTGGAAGGCCATTTTTCGGCGCTGCGCAGGGCAGTGGGAAGTTCCGATGCGACGGTCTTCCTGAGCGCCTACGAGCAGGCCTTCGTCGAGAGTGTCGGAGCCCGTCCTGCAAACTCCCGCATCATCCGCAACGGCGTCGACACCGCGATCATGGCAGCGGGCGAGCGCGAGCGGTTCGAGCAACAGTTCGGGGTCCGGGACTTCATCCTCCTCGTCGGACGGATCGAAAGCCGCAAGAACCAGGCGCTCCTCGCTTTCGCCCTGCGCAATTTCGACCTGCCGGTCGTCTGCATCGGGCATATCGGCGACCCCGCCTACTACAAGTCCCTGCGCCGGTGGGCAGGGAAATCATTCGTGCACATTGAGCGAATCGACGACCGGGCTCTGCTTGCCGGTGCCTACAAGGCCGCGAGGGTTCTCGTGCTGGTAAGCTGGTCGGAAGGAGCGCCGCTGGCGGCGTTGGAGGCCGCGGCCGCCGGAACCCCACTCGTGTTGTCGACGATGTCCTCCGAGCGGGAATATTTCGGAGATCTCGCCAGTTATGCCCACCCGGCGGATCTCGATGGTATTCGCGATGCCGTTGGCGGGATCATCGAGAGCCCACGGGACGAAGCGGGGCGGCGCCACCGATCCGGATGGGCGTGCGAGAACTTCGACATCGCGCGGCATGCTGAAGAGACGCTTTCCTTCTATGGCGACATTCTTGCCGCGCGTGGCTACGAAAGGGGCGCGGGCGCTTCGGTGCATCCGGCGCTTGATGTCACTCATCTGGCGCATCGTATCGCCAACAAGCGCCACCTCACCGGCGTCACCGCGGTCGAACAGAATCTGGCCAAGGCCATGCAGGCGATCGAGCCGGGGCTTGCTGCCTATGCCTGGAATTCTCCGCAGCGCACCTATTGCGGATTGAACCTCGAAGCGGTGCTGAGCGCCGAAGATGCCGAAACCGTCAAGAGCACCGGCGAGCTGCCCGGGACATCACGGGAATATTCTCTTGTCACGACAGGAGGCGCGAACACAGCCGCGGCGGAGGGCGGTGCCGGCGCGTCCGAGCCCCTCAATCTGAGGCGTGCGGCTTATTCTGCCTTCAAGCAGAGCGTGAACGCCTTGCCGGATCCGGCTCATCGTGCGGCAGTCAGCGCTATTCGGAACATCCGTCCGTCATTCAATCCCGAGGTTGCGCCCCATCACCGCGTGTTCGGTGGACAGGAGAAGCGGAACTTGCTGCCGGACCGGCGGCACCGCTTGACCGAGCGCGTGAAGGTCGGCGAGATCGACATCGTGACCAGATCGCGGCCCGTCGCGCCTTTCGACATCGCGGAGGACACGCTTTATTTGTTCGGGCAGCCCTGGATTTCCAATGATCGGCAGCTCGAAGATCTGGCCGACTTCGTTGTAGCGAATCGGCTGAAGCTACGCCCCCTCATCCACGATATTCTCTATGTCACGGATTCGAGTAGCTTCTCCGAGCAGACAAGACAGGCTTATCGCCGTCGCCTGCTGCGGCTGTTGCGGTTCGCGGACCGGGCCCTGGTGACATCCAAGACTGTCGAGAGGGACCTGCAGAAGTTCCTCGAGATGGAGGCGCTGCATGTCCCGGTGCAGCGCATCAAGCTGGGCTTGCCGCCAGGAGCGATCACAGCCGTCCCCCTACCTCCGCGCATATCGCTGCCTGAGCGATACGTTCTCTACGTCTCGTCGATGAATTCGCGGAAGCTGCATGATTTCTTGATAGACGTTTGGCAGAGCCTGGCGGGCGAGATCGGCGCGAACGCGCGCATCCCCGAGACGGGCCTCGTGCTCGTGGGTGAGGCGCAGGAAGGATTCGAACATTTTGCCGATGCCGCCTTCTTGAAGCAGCTCCGCGAGAGGGGCATCTACGTCCTGCAAGGCATAGAGGACGAGCAGCTTGCCTGGCTGTATGCCAATGCGGCCTTCACCGTTTTTCCGTCACGTTCCGAAGGATGGGGCTTCCCCCCTCTGGAGAGCCTGGCCTTCGGCAAGCCCTGCCTCGCATCCAACACCATCCCATCCGTTCGCGAGACCGAGAACGGTGGCCTCATCAAGCTGCCGCCGGGTGATTTCTTCGCGTGGCGATCGGCGTTGCGGTCGTTCCTGTTCAGCCCGGCAATGGTCGAAGCATTTGCCGAGCGGGCAGGTGAATATGTGCCGCAGAGTTGGGAGTTGGCTGCCCGTGAGCTGCTTGGCTAGACGACAGTGCCAGGCGAAGCGGAGCCGACGTTGCGCCTTCTGCGAGAAAGACGAGTTAGTAAATGCCCTTCCGTACCGACATTCCCGGACAGATTTCGATTTTCCAGCTCCGCGCGATCGAGATCGTCGCCGGTCTTGTTCCCGCTGGGGGTGCGGTCGTGGAGGTCGGCTCGCTGTTCGGCCGTTCGAGTTATGCATGGGGAGCCAGCGTCGATCCCTCCGTCACGGTCCACTGCATCGATCCATGGGAGCGGAACGAAGGCGTCCGCTCGATGGAGAAGCGCTTCCAGATCACCTACGGCATCGAGCAGTTCGAAGCCTATACGAAGCATCTGCCGAACGTTCGGGCGCACAAAGGCTATAGTCCCGCCGATTTTTCTGAATGGGCGGACCCTGTCGATCTCTATTACGAGGACGCAGTACACACAGACCCTATATTGGACCGGAACCTTACATTCTGGACCTCTCGCCTGAAGCCCGACGGTATCGTCTGCGGAGATGACTACAGGCCGCGTTTCCCGGACGTCCGCAATGGTGCTGCACGCCTCGCCGAGCAGATGGGGCGCGAGATCATCACGGTGGATCATTTCTGGTGCCTTCTGCCCAACGCCGATCCCGACGGTCGTGTCGCTGCTGCAGCCGCACGGCTTCGGGAATTGAGCAAGGAGGCACAAAAGGAGCAGCAGAGTCGAGGCTTCAGGTTGAGGATCGGCGCTAATGGTAACCTCGCGCCGGTTCCCGAGGAGGGCGACTGGGAGATCGAGGGGCGCGTCTATATCGACTCCCCCCAACCTTGGCCGGCAAGAGGCAAGAAGCAGCTATGGGCCGGGGCGCGTATCATCGATGCGGAAGAGCCCCATGCAGATCGGATCATCGCTCTTTCGCCTCTGGGCGTTACGCAGCTTCTCTATGACGAGCCCATCGATTTCACTTGCAGGCTGCCAGCTGCAGCCCTGACCGGCGAGCCTGTCGAAGTCGTCTTCGACCTCTTCACGGTGGATCAGGGCTGGCTGCTGAACCGGAATCCCGAGACTGCGCATCGCCACCCCGTGGAATTCGCCGGGAAAGCGCCTACGGCTCCCGAACCTGCTCGATCACCGTCCGATGGAGTCGCGATGCCGGGGGAGCGTGTGCAATTCACGCTGGATGGGCGAGGACAGCAATTTCAGGGAGAAGGCTGGATCGGGACCGAAAAGCAGCACACCTGGACGCGCGGCGAAATTTCGGCGCTACAGATCAAGTATGACCAGGAGCGCCACGAACACGCGGACGGTGTAATGCTGAGCTTCTCGCTGCGCCCCTTCGTCCGTCCCCCGGCACTCAAATCACAACCCCTGAGGATCGCGGTCAACGGCGAGGAAGGCCCTAATCATCGGCTGAAGCAGCGCACCACATTGAGTATGCTCTTGCCAGCGCGCGAGGTACAGGAACCAGTGATGATCCAGTTCCAGCATCCCGAATTCACCCGCCCATGCGATGTCGTACCGGGTTCAACTGACCGCAAGCCGCTGGCAATGGCGTTCGAATGGTTCTCGATGGTCCCGGTCTATACCCTAGCCCGGCGACCGGGGGCGGCGGAATCCGGGTAGGCCGCCTCCGCACGAAGGGAAACCGGCTCCGGAGCGCGAGGCGGGTTGGATCGGCTTGGCCCTGTCAGTCCCTGCGGGACAGGGCCGATGCGAAACTGTTCGGCCCGTTCGTGCGCGTGGACAGCCGGGGCGCGTGGCGATATTGCCCGGAAGCTACCTCGCCACGCTGATGGAGCTCCAATGCGCCTGTCCCGTTTCTACCTGCCGACCCTGAAGGAAACGCCCGGCGATGCGCAGATCGCGTCGCATCGCTTCATGCTGCGGGCGGGGATGATCCGGCAGCAGGCGGCGGGCATCTATGCCTGGCTGCCGCTGGGGCTGCGGGTCCTGCGCAAGATCGAGGCGATCGTGCGCGAGGAGCAGGAGCGGGCGGGGGCGGTCGAGCTTTTGATGCCGACGATCCAGCCTGCGAGCCTGTGGCAGGAGAGCGGGCGCTTCGAGGCCTATGGCCCCGAAATGCTGCGGATCGAGGACCGGCACGGGCGCGACATGCTCTACGGGCCCACCAATGAGGAGATGATCACCGAGATCGTCCGCACGGCGGTGCGCTCCTACAAGCAGCTGCCGCTCATGCTCTACCACATCCAGTGGAAGTTCCGCGACGAGGTGCGGCCCCGCTTCGGCGTGATGCGCGGGCGCGAATTCCTGATGAAGGACACCTACAGCTTCGACCTCAGCCCCGAGGCGGCGCGGAAGAGCTATCTCAAGATGTTCGTCGCTTACCTGCGGACCTTCGAGCGCATGGGCGTGCGAGCGGTTCCGGTCAGGGCGGATCCCGGCCCGATCGGCGGCGATCTCAGCCATGAATTCGTGCTTCTGACCGAGAACGGAGAATCGGAAGTCTTCCTGCACGAAGGGCTCGCCGATCTGCCCGCGCCGCCTGCGGATACCGATTTCGACAGCGATCTCGAGCCGCTCTTCGAGGAGCGCACGGCGCTTTATGCGCGTACGGACGAGATGCATGACGAGGCGCTCTGGGCGGAGGTGCCCGAGGAGGCGCGCGTCACCCTGCGCGGCATCGAGGTCGGGCACATCTTCTATTTCGGCACGAAATATTCCGAGCCGATGAACGCCCGGGTGCAGGATGCGGACGGCAAGGACACGCCGCTCGAAATGGGCTCCTACGGGATCGGGGTCAGCCGCCTGGTCGGCGCGCTGATCGAGGCGCATAGCGACGAGGACGGGCCGCGCTGGCCGATCCCGGTCGCGCCCTTCCATTGCGGCATCGTCAACCTCAAGGCGGGCAATGCGGAGACCGACGCGGCCTGCGAGGCGCTATGCGCTGCGCTCGAGGCGCAGGGCGTCGAGGTCCTCTATGACGACACGGGCGACCGGGCGGGCGAGAAATTCGCGCGCATGGACCTGATCGGCCTGCCCTTTGCCGTCACGGTGGGCCCGCGCGGCCTGAAAGAGGGCAAGGTCGAGGTGAAGACGCGCAGCACGGGCGAGAAGGCCGAGATGGCCCCGGACGCGGCGGCCGCGCACATCGCCGAAGCGGTGCGCGCGGCGCTGATGGTGCGTTAGAGGCGCACCACGATCTTGCCGAAATGCTCGCCGGCCTTCTCGTGGCGGAAGGCATCGGCGAGCTCTTCGAGATCGAACTGCCGGTCGATGACCGGCTTCACCCCCGAGGCCTCCAGGCCCCGGATCATGTCGATCTGGTGCTGGCGGCTGCCGACCGTCACGCCGTGGATCTGGGCCTGCTTGTGCATGAGGAGGGCGGTGGGGATGTCGCCCGACACGCCCGTCAGAACGCCGATCAGCACGATCCTGCCGCCGACCCGCAGCGCCTTGATCGAGTGGGGCAGGGTGGCAGGGCCGCCGACCTCGACCACGATATCCGCGCCGCGCCCGCCGGTCAGCTCACGGACCGTCTCGCCCCAGCTCTCGGTTTTCTCGTAATTGATCGTGTGGGCGGCGCCGAGGCCGTCCAGCCGCTCGCGCTTCTCGTCGGAGGAGGAGGTGGCGATGACGCGCGCGCCCATCGCCCTGGCCATCTGCAGCGCGAAGATCGACACGCCGCCCGTGCCCATGGTGACCACCGTATCGCCCGCCTTGAGGCCGCCTTCGACCACCAGCGCGCGCCAGGCGGTCAGGGCGGCAGTGGGCAGGCAGGCGCTCTGCGCATGATCCCAGCCTTCGGGCGCATGGGTGAATGCGGAGGCGGGGCGCACCACGACCTCCTGGGCGAAACCGTCGACGCCGTCGCCGGGCGTCTTGCCGAAACCGGCCTCGGTCGCCTCGCCGTCCTGCCATTGCGGAAAGAAGACCGAGACGACGCGGTCGCCGGTGCGGAAGCCCGTCACGCCCTCGCCGATCTCCTCGACTTCGCCCGCGCCGTCGGCCATGGGCACGCGCCCGTCCTGGGTCTCCATCATCCCCGCGCAGACGGCGTAGTCGTGATAGTTGAGAGAGCAGGCCCTGACCCGGACCTTGATCTCGCCCGGCCCCGGAGAGCCCGGCTCATCGGCCTCCTCGAGCTTCAGCCTGTCCAGGCCCTCGCCCTTGCGGATTCTCATGCAGCGCATCGGCGCCTCCCGTCATGCTTCGCTCCCGATGTTGCGCGCGCGGCGCCCGCGGCAAGCGGCGGCTTGATCTGAGGCGTGGGGCCGCTAGTTCGGGGGCTCAGATCCTTTCCCGCGCGATGCCGAACCGGCATTCGCGCTTTTCCCGCGTGACCGCATGGCTCTTTCGACCCTGACCCCGATCATTCCGGCCAAGACGGCCTGGACGCCCGAGGACCACATCACGGTCCATGGCGCGCCCGAAGGCGCCGATGCGCTCGCCGTCGCCGAGGCGGCGCGGCATCATGACGGGGTCACCTTCGTCATCGCGCGGGATGCGAGCCGGGCGGCGGCCATGGCCGCGGGCGCGCGCTTCTTCGCGCCGAACGTGCCGGTCCTTCAGCTGCCGGCATGGGACTGTCTTCCTTATGACCGGATGAGCCCGAGCCCGGAGGTGGTGGCACGGCGCATGGCTGCCCTGTCCGCGCTGGCGAACCGGAAGGCCGGCATGCCGCTCGTCGTCGTGACCACGGTGAACGCCGCGACCCAGCGCGTGCCCGCGCGCGGCATGATCGAGACCGCCAGCTTTTCGGCCAAGCCCGGCGGCACGGTGGAGACCGACGACCTGATCGCCTATCTCGGCGCGAACGGCTATGCCCGCGCCTCGACCGTGCGCGAGCCCGGCGATTACGCGGTCAGGGGCGGGCTCATCGACCTCTTCCCGCCGGGCGCGGCGGAGCCTCTGCGCCTCGACTTCTTCGGCGACACGCTGGAATCGATTCGCAGCTTCGACCCCGTCACCCAGATGACGACGGCGCAGAAGCCCTCGATCGATCTCGCCGCGGCATCGGAAGTCCTCCTGACCGACGAGACGGCGAGCCGGTTCCGCACCAACTATCTCGCTCGCTTCGGCGCGCCCGGCGACGATCCCGTCTATGAGGCGGTGACCGCGCAGCGCCGCCAGGCGGGCATGGAGCACTGGCTGCCGCTCTTCTACGAAGAGGTCGGCACGCTGTTCGACTATCTCGGCGACGCGCTGGTCTTCACCGACCACCTCGCGGCCGAGGCGGCCAAGGAACGCTTCGATCAGATCAGGGATTACTACGAAGCGCGGGCCGAGGACGCCTCGGCCAAGGAAGGCAAGGGCGCGATGGATGTCGTGCCCTATCGTCCGCTGGCGCCCGACGCGCTCTATCTGTCGCAGGATGAATACGAGGCGAAGCTCGCGAGCGCGGCCCTGCGCCCGCTCTCGCCCTTCTCGCCGCCCGCCAACATGCGAGCCTTCGATTTCGGCGCCAAGCAGGGGCGGACCTTCGCGGCCGAACGCGCGGCCAATCTCAACGTCTTCGACGCAGTCGCCGCGCATATCGCCGAGCGGCGCAAGGAGAAGAAGGTGGTCGTGGCGGGCTGGACCGAAGGCTCGGCCGAACGGATGCGTTCCGTCCTCGCCGACCATGACGTCTCCGGCCTCAAGATGGCGGGCTCGTGGTCGGATGTCGCGACCGGGGACCGCGCGCGCGTGCCGGTGGTGGTTCTGGGCCTCGAAAGCGGCTTCGAGACGCCGGATCTCTGCGTGATCGCCGAGCAGGACATTCTGGGCGACCGCCTTGTCCGCCGCACCAAGACCAAGAAGGCCGAGAATTTCCTGACCGAGGCGAGCTCTCTCTCGGTCGGCGACCTCGTCGTGCATATCGATCAGGGCGTCGCGCGCTATGAAGGGCTCGAAACCCTCGAAGTGCAGGGCGCGCCGCATGACTGCCTGATCCTGCAATATCATGGCGGGAAGCTCTTCCTGCCGGTCGAGAATATCGAGCTCCTCTCGCGCTTCGGCTCGGACGATCCGAACCACCCGCTCGACAAGCTCGGCGGCGCCTCCTGGCAGGCGCGCAAGGAGAAGATGCGCGAGCGGGTGCGGATGATGGCCGATCAGCTGATCGGCATCGCCGCCAAGCGCGCGGCCAAGAAGGCGGAGACGCTGACCCCGCCCGCCGGCGCCTATGACGAGTTCTGCGCCCGCTTCCCCTATGCGGAGACGGACGATCAGCTCAACGCCATCGACGACGTGCTCTCGGACCTCGCCGCCGGGCGCCCGATGGACCGGCTGATCTGCGGCGATGTCGGCTTCGGCAAGACCGAGGTGGCGCTCCGGGCCGCCTTCGTGGCGGCCATGTCGGGGCGGCAGGTGGCGCTGGTCGCGCCGACCACGCTGCTGGTGCGCCAGCATTACCGCAATTTCGCCGACCGTTTCGCGGGCTTCCCGCTCAATGTCCGCCAGCTCAGCCGTTTCGTCTCGTCCAAGGAGGCGTCCGAGACGCGCAAGGGCCTCAAGGACGGCTCGGTCGACGTCGTGATCGGCACGCATGCTCTTTTGTCCAAGCAGGTCGGCTTCCGCGATCTCGGCCTTCTCATCATCGACGAGGAGCAGCATTTCGGCGTGAAGCACAAGGAGCGCCTCAAGGAATATCGCGGCGACACCCATGTCCTGACCCTGACGGCGACGCCAATCCCGCGGACCTTGCAGCTTTCCATGACCGGCATCCGCGATCTCAGCCTGATCGCGACCCCGCCCGTCGACCGCCTCGCCGTGCGCACCACGATCGGACCCTTCGACCCGGTCGTCGCGCGGGAAACCCTGCTGCGGGAACATTACCGGGGCGGGCAGAGCTTCTATGTCTGCCCGCGCGTCTCTGATCTCGACGGGGTGGCGGACTATCTGACGGCGCAGGTGCCGGAGGTGAAGTTCCGCGTCGCGCACGGACAAATGGCGGCGGGCGAGCTCGAGGACATCATGAACGCCTTCTATGACGGCAAGTTCGATGTCCTTCTCGCCACAACGATCATCGAGAGCGGCATCGACGTGCCCACGGCGAACACGCTGATCGTTCACCGTGCGGACATGTTCGGCCTCGCGCAGCTCTACCAGATCCGCGGCCGGGTCGGCCGGGCCAAGCAGCGCGCCTACGCCTATCTTACGACCAGCCCGCGCAAGAAGATGACCGATGGCGCGCAGCGCCGCCTCAAGGTCCTCCAGTCGCTCGACACGCTGGGCGCGGGCTTCACGCTGGCGAGCCACGACCTCGACATAAGGGGCGCGGGCAACCTTCTGGGCGAAGAGCAGTCCGGCACGGTCAAGGAGGTCGGCGTCGAGCTCTACCAGCACATGCTCGAAGAGGCCGTCGCCCAGATGAAGGATGGCGGCGAGGTCGAGGAGACCTGGTCGCCCTCGATCAATATCGGCACGGCCGTCCTGATTCCCGACACTTACGTCGCGGATCTCGACGTGCGCATGTCGCTCTATCGGCGCCTCTCCGACCTCAGCCAGCAGGACGAGATCGAGGGCTTCGGCGCGGAGCTGATCGACCGCTTCGGCCCGCTGCCGAAAGAGGTGGAGCAGCTTCTCCAGATCGTCGCGATCAAGGCGCTCTGCCGCCGGGCCTGCGTCGCCAAGATCGATGCGGGGCCGAAGGGCGCGGTCGTCACCTTCCGCGAGGGGCAGTTCCCGAACCCCGCGGGGCTCGTCCAGTACATCTCAAGCTCGCCCTATGACATCAAGCTCCGGCCGGACCAGAAGCTCGTCTTCAAGCAGGAATGGCCCGACGAGAAGGCGCGGCTGAAAGGGTGCCGCCGCGTGCTGAACATCCTCGTCGAGGTGGCGGAGGACGCCTAGAAGACGGGCTCGGGGCTGGGAGGCTTCACGCCGCGCAGATTGCTCAGCGTGCGGGCGACCAGCGTTTCCGCATCCTCCCCCGGCCGCCAGGCGCAGGCCGCGGCCTCGCCGTCGAAGGTGGTGAAGCGGTCCTCGGCGCCGAATTTGAGGTCCCCGACCAGGGTGGCGAGGCTGCGCACCGTGCGCTGCGCGCCGAGCGCGTCGGCGGAATTGATCTGGAACAGGAAGACATCTGCGGCGGGCCGCGCCATCAGGTCCTCGCTGCCGACGCCGAAGGACAGATAGACGGCCGCTTCGGACAGCGCTGCCGAATCCGCCGCGCCGCCCGGCGCGCGCAGGCGGACCGCGCCGAGCGCGAAGGGTCCGGTGCCCCGGCGACAGCGCTCGGCGAGGCAGGCATCGAAGAGGCGGCTGCCGATGATGCGCGATTCCGCCCCGGCATCGGACTGCACGGTGCGGGTCAGAAGCCCGCCGAGCCGCCGGTTCATCAGCCGCCGCCGAAGCCCCGCGCGGATCGCGGCGCAGGTGAAGGCGATCTCGCCGGGCGTGAAGCAGCCGTCGATCTCCGCATGCGCCCAGTAATCGAGATGGCGCGGCGTGCGCCGCTTCTCGATCACCACGACCGGCACGTCGCGCAGGACGCTCTGGCGCCGGATGAGGCGGACAAGGGCCGCCGCGTCGCGGCGCAGCGAGCCCGCCAGGATGATCAGAGCCCCCGCATCGCCGCATTCGAGCGCCCGCAGCGCCTGGGTGCGGGAGAGAACGCCGGAGACGCCGAATTCCGGGGACAGCGCATGCAGCGTTTCGAGGGCGAGGGGGCCCGGATCGGCGAGCAGGGCCACATTGCCTGCGGGCGGCGCCGTCTCGCTGTGGCCCAGCGGCTGTTCGAGCGCGGTCAGCGCGGCGAGCCGCACTCCCGCTTCCCGGGCGAGATCGGCGGCTCTCACCGCCCGGCCGAGGGCGCGCAGGACGGGCGCGCTGTCGCGGCCGATCTGCACGAGGACATGACGCTCGGCGGCTTCGGCGAGGCCCGGCTGGGGCAGGGGGCCGGTGACGACGATCAGCGGCGTCGCGCCCGCGGCCTGCCGCGCCCGGTTCAGCGCGGCGAGAGGCCGCTCCGCACCGCGCAGATCGGCGATGAAGGCGTCCGGGCGCCCTCCGAGCGGGCCGTCCCGCCCGATCGGCGTCACGGCGCAGCCCGCCTCGTGCAGCACGGGCCTCAGCGACGAGGCGGCGCCGCTCTCGAACAGGCGGATATCGAGCGTGCGGCGAAAGGGCGCTTCCGTTCTCGACATCCCTGCGTCAGCTCCTCGCGCAGGCGGCGTCGCGGCCGGTCCGGAAACCCTGTCCGATCATGCTCTCCGCCTCTTGTTCCGCCGACTCACCACCGGCGTCCTTCGTAGCATGGCGCTGGGACCCGCCCGCCCCGGAGCTTTCCCCAGAGCGAGAATACGGGCTTCACGCGCTCCCGTCCGGCACGCTATCGGGCAGCTTCCCATGGGGCAATGCTCGTCAGGAACGGCTTCGATGACATCTTCACACGCAGAGCGTGCAGCGCCCGGATCCCGCCGCACGGGCCGCCGCCGCCTCTATCTGATGCGGCACGGGCATGTGGACTATTTCGCCGAAGGCCTGACGGATTTCACGCAGGTGCCCCTGACGGAGGAGGGCGAGCGCCAGGCCAAGGCCGCGGGCGAGGCGCTGCGGCTCGTGTCTTTCGATGCCGCCTTCTCCTCGGGGCTTCCCCGGACGCAGGCGACGCTGCGGCACGTTCTCGAAGCGAACAATCATGACGCGCCGCCCGCGCTCGGCCTGCCCGCCTTCGCCGAGCTGCGCGGCGGCAGCGTCACGGTGGAAACGCGCGAGGAACTCGCCGCCCGCCTGGCCTTCAGCTTCGATGCGGCGGGAGAGGAGGGCGCCGCCTTCCTGCCCGGCGGCGAGGTCTTCTCGGACGCCTATGCCCGCGTCACCGAGGGGCTTCAGGCGCTGGTGCGCGAGCACGACTGGAAGAGCGCGCTCCTCGTCGCCCATGACGGGGTGAACCGGCTGCTCCTGGGCTTTGCCTGCGGCGCGGGCCTTCAGGGCTGCGCGCATTTCGAGCAGGACCTCGCCTGCATCAACGTCCTCGATTTCGACGTGGTCGAAGCCGAGGACGGCACGCTGGAGCTTCTCCGCGTGGTCATCAAGGCGGTCAATCTGACGGCCTATGACGCGGTCAAGGAGACCCTGCCGCGCACCAGCCTGGAGCATCTCTTCGACATCGATTTCGGAGGCGCGCGGCCTGTCTAGCTCTCGCCGGGCCTCGCGCCTTTTGCCCTGAGCGGTCTTCCCCATACATCCCGCTGACATGCAGGACGGCATGGCGAGCAGGATGGCGGAATGAACGGCAGCACGGTCAGCATCATCGGAGCGGGCATCGCAGGGCTCGCCTGCGCGCGCGTGCTGTCGGATGCGGGCGTGCCGGTCGCGCTGTTCGACAAGGGGCGGGGCCCCGGCGGACGGCTGTCCACGCGCAGGACGCCCTTCGGCCGCTTCGATCACGGCGCGCAGTTCTTCACCGTGCGGGACCCCGATTTCGAGGAGCAGGTCGAGGCGTGGCGGGAGGCGGGCCTCGTCGCGCCGTGGGATCGCCGCTTCGGCCGCGTCGAGGACGGCGCGCTTTCCTCCGCCGACAGGTCCCCGCGCTTTGTCGGCACACCGAAGATGAACGCCTTCATCGCCGAAGAGGCGGCCGCGCTCGGCGCGCAGTTCGGCATGCGGATCGGCACGCCCTGCCGCCAGGGAGACGGGCGGTGGTGCCTTTATACCGAATGCGGACATTGTGCGTGGAAAGCCGAGTGGATGGTGCTGGCCGTCCCCGCAGAGCAGGCGGCGGAGCTTCTTTGCGGCCTCGGCCCGCGCGGCTCCTCGAAGCTTGCCGGGGAAGCGCGGGCTGCGCGCTCGGCGCCGACATGGACCCTGATGGCGCAGTTCGAGGGTAATGACGATTTCCCCTTCGACGCGGTGGAGGCGGGCGGGCCGGTGCTCGACTGGATCTCCCGCGATGCGAGCAAGCCCGGGCGGGAGGGTGCCGGCCGATGGGTGGCGCATGCGACCTCGGAGTGGTCGCGCGATCACCTCGAAGCCTCGCCCTGCGAGATCGTCTCCGCCCTGACCGAGGCGTTCCGCGCGCTCACCGGTATCGAAACGAAGCGCGTCTTCGCCGATGCGCATCGCTGGCGCTATGCCCGCGTGACCGAGGCCGCGGGCACGCCCTTCGGCCTCGACGCCGAGGCGCGGCTCGCCGCCTGCGGCGACTGGCGCCTCGGTCCCCGGATCGAGAGCGCCTGGATCAGCGGACGGCGCCTCGGCGAAGCGCTGCTCGAGCGGCTCTAGCGGGCGCCCTCGAAGGGGGAGCGGTCGCGGGCGAGCGCATCCTTCGTCTCTTCGGCCGCGAAGGCATCCGCGCGGAAGGTCGGAGTGGTCAGCTTGCGGGAAGCCGCCTCGTAATCCGCGCCCGCGGCCAGCACCCGCTCGTCGTCCCAGGCGGCGCCGAAGAAGGAGAGGCCGACCGGCAGGCCCTGCACCATGCCCATGGGCACGGTCAGGTGCGGGGTTCCCGCCATCGCCGCCATCCACCCCGCGCCGATGCCGCCCTCGTAATGATCGCCGGAGACCGGGTCGATGAGGAAAGCCGGCCCGCTCGTCGGCGCGACGAGGATGTCGACCTCGTTCTCGGCGAGAAGAGACTCGATCCCGTTGTCACGCACCGCCGTCAGCATGCGCGGCAGGGCCTTCTTGTATTCCTCGTCCGAAAGGCCGCCGGTCGCTTGGGAGTCCTCGAGAATGTCCTGGCCGAAGAGCGGCAATTCCTCCTCCGCCTCCTGCGCGTTGAAGGCGATCAGCTCTTCGAGGCTGCGCACCTCGACCTGCGGCGCCGCATCGGCGAGATAGGCGTTCAGCCCCGCCTTGAACTCGGCTTGCAGGACCAGAAACTCGTCCGCCCACAGCGTATCCGGCGCGTCCCACTCCTCGATCTCGATGAGCTCGGCGCCCTGTTCCTTCAGCGTTTCGAGCGCCGCCTCGAAGCGTTCGGACACCCGCGTGTCGTCGCCTTCGGCAAAGCGCATCACGCCGACGCGCAGGCCTTCGAGCGCATCCTCTTCCAGCGTGGCCGAGGGCAGGTGCCCGTCCGCCTCGGCCGTTGCCGGGTCGGCCTCGTCGCTGCCCGCCATGACCGAGAGGAGGAGGGCGGCATCCGCGACCGAGCGGGTCATCGGGCCGATCGTGTCCTGGGTGTGGCTGATCGGCACGACATGGGTGCGGCTGATCATGCCCACGGTCGGCTTGAAGCCGACGATCCCGTTCGCGGCGGAGGGGCAGATCACGGAGCCATTGGTCTCGCTGCCGAGCGCCGCCGGGACATAGCCTGCCGCCACGGCTGCGCCGGACCCGGACGAGCTGCCGCAGGGCGTGCGGTTGAGGCTGTGCGGGTTGCGGGTCTGCCCGCCGATCCCGGACCAGCCCGAAATGCTGTCGGTCGAGCGGAAATTCGCCCATTCGGACAGGTTCGCCTTGCCTAGGATCACCGCGCCCGCATCGCGCAGCTTCGCCACGGCCGGCGCGTCCCGGCCGGTATCGTTGTCGAGAAGGGCATAGGAGCCGGCCGTGGTGGGCATGTCCTCGGTCTCGATATTGTCCTTGATCAGGATCGGCACGCCGTGAAGAGGGCCGCGCCGCGCCTCCTCGGCGTCGAGCGCCCGGGCATTGGCGAGCGCATCCGGGCTGACCGCCAGCACCGCCTGGAGCTGTCCGTCGCGCGCCTCGATCAGGCCGAGAGCCGACCGGGCCGCGTCCTCCGCGGTCATGGTGCGGTCCTCGAAGGCGGCGGCGAGCTGCGCGGCCGTCATCCGCTCATAGGGCGGCGCGTCCTGTGCCGCCGCGGTGAGGGCGGTGCAGGCGAGGAGGAGGGCGGGGGCGGACCGGGCCAGAAGACGATGCATCGGAGGAGGCTAGCCCAAGCGGGGTGCCGGTAAAGCCGTCTTGTGCAGCGCCCCCTTCGCCCGAAAGCCTTTGACAGTCCCGTCCAGTCTGCTAGGCGCGCCCGCTCACACGGGACGGGCTCGCCGCCGCCGTTGAAATCGCACGCCGGATGGTCCGGCGCGCCGAGGCGGGCCGATGAAGGATGATCATGTCCAAGCGTATTCAAGCCAAATACAAGATCGATCGCCGCGTCGGCGAGAACATCTGGGGCCGCCCCAAATCGCCCTTCAACCGCCGCGACTACAAGCCCGGCATGCACGGCCAGCGCCGCCAGCAGAAGCAGTCCGACTTCGGCCAGCAGCTGATGGCGAAGCAGAAGCTCAAGGGCTATTACGGCAACATGACCGAGAAGCAGTTCCGCAAGGTCTATGAGGAAGCCGCCCGCAAGCGGGGCAACACGGCCGAAATCATGATCGGCCTTCTCGAACAGCGCCTCGACATGGTCGTCTATCGCGCGAAATTCGTGCCGACCGTCTTCGCCGCGCGGCAGTTCGTGAACCACGCCCATGTCAAGGTGAACGGCGTTCGCACGAACATCCCCTCCTACCGGGTCAAGCCGGGCGACGTCATCGAGATCCGCGAGAAGTCCAAGAACATGGCCCTCGTCCTCGAGGCGCTGCAGCTCGCAGAGCGCGACATTCCCGACTATATCGACGTCGATCCCAAGAAGATGACGGCGACCTATGTCCGCGTGCCGGAATTCGCCGATGTGCCTTACGCGGCGCAGATGGAACCGAGCCTCGTCGTCGAATTCTACTCGTCTTAAGCGCTGACGCCTTCCGCGACGCGCTGCACGGGCCTTCGGCCGGTGCGCGCGGCGTGGGGGCGGAGGCCCCGCCGCCCGGCGGCGGGATCGGGAGAAGAAAAAAGGCCGCCCTCCGGGGCGGCCTTTTTGTCTGCGCGAGTGCTCGCTGCCTCAGGCGGCTTCGAGCACGCCCTTCTCGGCGAGGAAGGGCTTGAGCTCGCCCTGCTCGAACATCTCGCGGATGATGTCGCAGCCGCCGACGAAATCGCCCTTCACATAGAGCTGGGGGATGGTCGGCCAGTCCGAATAGGTCTTGATGCCCTGGCGCAGATCGTCGTCCTGCAGCACGTTCATCGAGCCGTATTCGACGCCGAGATAGTCGAGGATCTGCACCACCGCGGCGGAGAAGCCGCATTGCGGGAACTGGGGCGTGCCCTTCATGAACAGCATGACGGGGTTCTTCTCGATCTCGGTCTGAATGGTCTCGTGGGCGGACATGGCGGCCTCCTTTTCTCGGCCTGCAGGTAGGAGAGGCGCCCGCCATGGGCAAGGCGGGGCCGAAGCGGCTAAGCGGCGGCCCATGACGCCCGTCCTGATCCTCGCCGGTCCCACGGCCAGCGGCAAGTCCGCCGCCGCGCTGGCCCTGGCCCGCGCCATCGGCGGAGAGATCGTCAATGCCGATGCGATGCAGGTCTATGAGGGCCTGCGCATCCTGACCGCACGGCCCTCGGAGTGTGAGGAGCGGGTCCTGCCCCACCACCTCTACGGCCATGTTCCGCCGGAAGAGCGCTATTCGGCGGGCCGTTTCGCCCGGGAGGCGGCCGGGGCGATATCCGGCATCCGGTCGCGGGGACATGTGCCGGTCGTCGTCGGCGGAACCGGCCTCTATCTGCGCGCGCTGACGCAAGGGCTGAGCCCCGTGCCGGACATCCCGGCTGAGCGCGTCCGGGATGCCGAGCGCGCCTGGGAAGCGGACCCCGAGGGCGTCCGCGCAGCGCTCATCGCCCGCGATCCCGCCGCGGGCGCGCTCGTTCCTGCCGACCGGCAGCGCCATGTGCGGGCCTTGTCGGTGCTGGAGGCGACGGGCCGCCCGCTGTCTTCCTGGCAGAAAGAGCCGCCTTCGCGCCTGACGGAGGGACCGTTCCGGGCAGCGGTCCTCTCGCCGCCGCGCGACGCCCTCTACGACCGCATCGAGCGGCGCTTCGACGCCATGATCGAGGCGGGGGCGCTCGGCGAGCTGCGCGCGCTTCTGGCGCGGGATCTGCCCCCCGGCCTGCCGCTCCTCAAGGCGCTCGGCGTGCCGGAGCTTGCGGCGCATCTTCGCGGCGAGCTGGCTCTGGAGGAGGCTGTGTCTGCGGCGAAGCGGGCCACGCGGCGCTTCGCCAAGCGGCAGCTGACCTGGTTCCGGGGCCAGACGGACTGGCCGCTTTTCGAGGATGGGGCGGCGGCCGCCGATCATCTGGCTCAGAGCGTCTCGGCCAGAAGCTCCGCATAGCCGGTCTCGGCGTCGAGCGGCCGGGAAAACCTCACGCCCTCCGCAAGGCCGAGAACGATCTCGGCCGTCGTGCGAATGAGGGAACCGGCAAGGAGGTGCCCGCCCGTCACGCGGCCCTCTCTATCGGAGAGCATTACGTGCAAATGCGGCCCGTCCACCGAGAACGTACCCGACAGCGAGAGGAGCTCGTAATCCTTCCCCGTCACGCTCGCCTCGTCCCGGCCCGCATGGCGCAGCGCGGCGACCGACAGGCTGCCGACCGCCGAAACGACGAAGCCCGCCTGCTCGCCTTGCGCCGCGAAGGCCTCCTCCAGCGCGCCGCGCAGGTCCTCGCCAGGCCCGAGCCGCAGGACGAGAAAGCGGGCGGCGCTGGCAGGGAAGACGACGGGCGTCACCGCCTCAGCCCTTGGCGAAGCGGCCGCCCTTCTTGGCATAATCCTGCGTGCCCTCGTGGATCACTTCGTCCGTCTCAAGAACGTCCGCGGGCTTATAATCGTACTCTCCGGCGGCATCCTCCTCGCGCAGGCGGTCGTAGAGCGGGGCGAAATCGGTGTTCTGGGTCCTCTCCAGCAGGTCCTCATAGCTGTCGATGACGAAATAGGTCTGCTGGAAATCGTCGATCTTGTAGGCCGTGCGCATCAGCCGCTCGACCGAGAAGCCGAGGCGGTTGGGCGAGGGATCCTCCAGGCTGAATACGCTCTCGGCCGGGCTCGACACGATGCCCGCGCCATAGATGCGCAGGCCGTCCTCGGACTTCTTGAGGCCGAACTCCACCGTGTACCAATAAAGCGCGGCGAGGTTCTTGAGGCAGCCCGAGCCGAGGCTGCGAAGGCCGCCCTTGCCGTAAGCCTCCATATAATCGCCGAAGACCGGGTTCGACAGCATGGGGACATGCCCGAAGACGTCGTGGAAGACGTCCGGCTCCTGGATGTAGTCGAGCTGGTCGGGCTTGCGGATGAAATTGCCCGCCGGGAAGCGCCGGTTCGCGAGGTGATCGAAGAAGACCTCGTCGGGGACGAGGCCCGGCACGGCGACGACGCGCCAGCCGGTCAGCTTTTCGAGCTCGTCCGACATGCGCTCGAAATGGGGAATGCCGCCGCTGCCGAGGTCGAGCGCTTTCAGCCCGTCGAGGAAGGCGTCGTCGGCGCGGCCCGGCAGCACCTTCATCAGCCGCTCATAGAGCGTGTCCCAGGTGCCGTGCTCCTCCGCCGTGTAGCTCTCCCAGTCCTGCGGGATCGTGTAGTCGTCGGCGGGCTTCTGGCTGGCCCTGTGGAATGTCTTTTCTGCGGCGGTCATGTCGTCCTCCGTGGCGGGCCGTCCTCGGGCCTCTCGCGCATTTTCCCTATTCTAACAGGAACGCCCGCGCACCGCACACGGTTCGCCAGTGTCGCCCTCAGAGGTAGCGGCGCAGCGTGCTGCGCACGCTCTGCACATAGCTGCCGCCGAACAGGCGGACGTGGAAGAGCAGCGGGTAGAGATTGTAGAGGTCCCGCCGTTCGCCGAAATCCGGCGCCAGCGGCCGGTGCTCGGAATAGCGGGCGAAGAAGCGCTCGCCGAACGTGCCGAACAGGGTCGAATAGGCGAGGTCGATCTCGGGATCGGCATAGTAGATCGCCGGGTCGATGAAGCCGCAGTGGCCTTTGCCGTCCACCAGCACGTTTCCGCCCCAGAGGTCGCCATGGATGAGGGTCGGGGTGGAGCCGCCGGGGATCAACCGGTCGAGCCTGCCGCACAGCGTCTCGACATCGTGCAGCAGGGCGGCATCGATCCGCCCCTCCTCTCGCGCGTGCCGCGCCATGTGCATCAGGCGGTGCTCGGCGAAGAAGGCGCGCCAGTCCTCCATTTGCGGGTTGGGCTGGCGCAGGGGGCCGATCACAGTATCCCGATTGAGGCCGAAACGCTCCGCCGTCACGCCGTGCAGCGCGGCGACCTTGTCCGCCGCATCCTCCTGCGCCGCGCCGTCGAGGCGCCCCTCGGCGGGGACGTGATCCATCACCAGGAGGCGCTCCTCGGCGTGGTGCACGCCCGGCACCGGGAAGCCGTGACCGGCCAGCGTTTCCAGCATGAAGGCTTCGAGCGTGAGGCCGGAAAACGCGCCTTCCGCCCGCTTCGCGACGAGGTCGCGCCCATCGGACAGGCGCAGGCGGGTCAGCACGGTCCCGCTGCCCGACGTGCCGCGGCCGAGCGCTTCGGTCTGCGTGACCGAGGCGCCGAGAATGCTTTCGAGCGCGTTTCGCTGGTCCGGTGTCATGCAGGGGGAACGGGCAGGGCGGACAGAAGGTCCTCAGCGCACATGCGACGCGCCGTTCACGTCGAAGGTCGCGCCCGTCGCGGACGGGCAGGCATCCGACAAGAGGAAGGCGACCAGCCGGCCGACCTCTTCTGGCTCGGCGAAGCGGCCGAGCGGCACGGTCTCGGCCTGCTGCGCGACGCGGCTCGGATCGCGCCGCGCCATGCGGGTCGCCACCCATCCCGGCGCGACCGTATAGGCGCGCAGGCCGTGGCGGGCATAGGCGCGGGCGAGCGTCTTGGTCAGCGCCACCACCGCGCCCTTGGAGGCGGCGTAATGGGCATGGTCCGCATCATCGCCGCGCTGCGCCGCCCGGCTCGCGATATTGACGAGCGCGCCGCCCGTGCCGCGCGTGAAATGCAGGGTCGCCGCGCGGGAAAGATCGGCCACCGCCTGCACGTTGACCGCCATCGTCTTGGCCCAGCCCTGCGCCCATTCGGCCTCGGACGCCGTCAGCGGGCAGGGCTCGTAGATGCCGGCATTGTTGACGAGGCAATCGAGCCCCGGCGCGACCTTCACCGCCTTCTCCCAAAGCTGCCCGCCAGCGCCGGGCTGGGACAAATCGGCGCCGAGGACATGGGCGGGCGGCATGCCGATCTCGCTCGCGATGCCTTCCGCCTCGTCACGCCCGCGCCCGTAATGAAGGAGGACGGATGCGCCTTGCGCGGCGCAGATCCGCGCCGTCGCCGCCCCGATCCCGCGCGAAGCGCCGGTGACGAGGACGGTGCGGCCGGAAAGGGGGCGGGCGAGATCGGGCTTGGTCACGGAATGCTCCTCAAGAAGGCGGTCACTGCGGTTCTGACAGCTCGAGCGCACGAACAGCGCTGTCGAGCTTCGATTGCGTTCCGCCCGATGGCGCGAAGCAGTATTCGAGCATCATGTCCGCCGCATGCCGCAGCCGTTCCATGTCCTCGCCGGTCGGGAAGTTCAGCGTTCGACCTGTCGTCATGCCGCCGAACACGTAGACCTCGCCGTCATGCACCGAGGGCGGAGGTGGTGGAATGTCGTTCTCCCACCGGGCATGCGCGACACGCGTGCGAGCGAGACGGGCATTCACTGCATTGACGTAGCGCACACCGAGTGGGCCGAGCGGTGCAACCTCACAGGTCTCGACGTCCTGTCTGGCCGCTTGGGCGACTGCGAGCGCCGGTTCGGACCGCAAGCCTCCTCTGAGCTCATCGTGGGCGGAGACGGCTCTCGCCCCCTCTGGGAAGCGGGACCATAAGTTCTGGTCGAGACGCGTTCCAATGAGGATGAGATGGTCCCTCCTTCTGCGCAGGATCGAGAAGCCACTCTCCGGCCCGAAAGAGGGCAGTTTCATCGCCCAGAGAAGTTCGCTGTCATCGTCCGATAGCTCCCGCGGCAGACCCAAGGCATAGCCTTGCAGGTATCGGAGCTGGGAGGACCAGTTGCCGAGTTTGCCGGAGACCGGTGCTTCAGGGGGATAGAGATGATCTTCAACGTCTCCCTGACCCCCGGTGTAAGTCACGAGCGAGGGTCCGAGAGCGAGGGCGGTCAGGGCGATGATCAACTGCATCGGACGACACTAGGCGGTGCCGAGCTCGCTTTGGAAGGCGATGCGGTCGCTCGCCCTCCTCCTATTGCAGTGACATCTAAGCAACACCATCTGATCTCGCACAAGGCGTCGCCGCTTGAAGGGGCGCTATCCATCTGACGCTCAGGAGAGGTCACATGAACTTCGAGAACTTCACCGATCGCAGCCGCGGCATGATCCAGGCGGCGCAAACGATTGCGGTGCGCGAGAGCCACCAGCAGATCACTCCCGACCACCTGCTCAAGGCGCTTCTGGACGATTCCGAAGGCCTGGCGGCGAACCTCATCCGCTCGGCCGGCGGGCAGCCCGAGACCGCGCTGCAACTGACCGAAGCGGCGCTCGCCAAGCTGCCCTCGGTCGAGGGGTCCGGCGCGCAGACCTATCTCAGCCAGTCGCTGAACAAGGTCTTCGTGCGCGCCGAAGAGATCGCCAAGAAGGCGGGCGACAGCTTCGTGACGGCGGAGCGCCTGCTGGTCGCGCTCGCCATGGAGGGCGAGGCCGCAAGCCACCTCAAAAAGGCGGGCGTCTCTGCCCAGTCGCTCAACGAGGCGATCAATCAGGTGCGCAAAGGCCGGACCGCCGACAGCGCCTCGGCCGAGCAGCAATATGACGCGCTCAAGCGCTATGCGACGGACCTCACCGAGCGGGCGCGGGACGGCAAGCTCGACCCGATCATCGGCCGCGACGAGGAGATCCGCCGCGCCATGCAGATCCTGTCGCGGCGCACCAAGAACAATCCCGTGCTGATCGGCGAGCCCGGCGTCGGCAAGACCGCCATTGCCGAGGGCCTCGCCCTGAGGATCGTCGATGGCGACGTGCCGGAATCCTTGCGCGACAAGAAGCTCCTCGCCCTCGACATGGGCGCGCTGATTGCCGGCGCAAAGTATCGCGGCGAGTTCGAGGAGCGGCTGAAGGCCGTCCTGTCCGAGGTAACGGCGGCGGAGGGCCAGATCATCCTCTTCATCGACGAGATGCACACGCTGGTCGGCGCGGGGAAGGCGGACGGCGCGATGGACGCGTCGAACCTTCTGAAGCCCGCCCTCGCGCGCGGCGAGCTGCACTGCATCGGCGCGACGACGCTGGATGAGTACAGGAAGCATGTCGAAAAGGACGCGGCGCTCGCCCGGCGCTTCCAGGCCGTCTTCGTGACCGAGCCGACCGTCGAGGACACGGTGAGCATACTCCGTGGCCTGAAGGAGAAATACGAGCTGCACCACGGCGTGCGGATCTCCGACGGCGCCATCGTGGCGGCGGCGCAGCTGTCCAACCGCTACATCACGGACCGCTTCCTGCCCGACAAAGCGATCGACCTCGTCGACGAGGCGGCCTCGCGCCTGCGCATGGCGGTCGATTCCAAGCCCGAGGCGCTCGACGCCCTCGACCGGCAGATCGTGCAGATGAAGATCGAGCGCGAGGCGCTTTTGAAGGAGGACGATGCCGCGTCCAAGGACCGCCTCGAAAAGCTCGAGGCGGAACTCGGAGAGCTGGAGGAGGAATCCGCCCAGCTGACCGCGAAATGGGAGGCCGAGAAGGCGCTCCTCGCCTCCGCGACGGAAGTGAAGGAGCAGCTCGACCGCGCCCGCCAGGAGCTGATCGATGCGGAGCGCCGGGGCGATCTCGCGGGGGCGTCCGAGCTGAAATACGGCCGCATCCCCGAGCTCGAAAAGCGCCTCGCCGAAGCCGAGGATCATCAGGACCAGGACGGACAGAATTCCGGCCTCGTGCGCGAGGTCGTGGATTCGGACGCCATCGCCCATGTCGTCTCGAAATGGACCGGTATCCCGGCGTCCAAGATGCTGGAAGGCGAGCGCGAGAAGCTCCTCAAGATGGAGGATGCGCTGCACCGGCGCGTCATCGGGCAGGACGAGGCGGTGACCGCCGTCAGCTCAGCCGTTCGCCGGGCGCGCGCGGGGCTTCAGGACCCGAACCGTCCCCTCGGCAGCTTCCTGTTCCTCGGCCCGACCGGGGTGGGCAAGACCGAGCTGACCAAGGCGCTGGCGAACTTCCTCTTCGACGACGAGCATGCGATCCAGAGGATCGACATGTCCGAGTTCATGGAGAAGCACGCCGTGAGCCGCCTGATCGGGGCGCCTCCGGGCTATGTCGGCTATGAGGAAGGCGGCGTCCTGACCGAGGCCGTCCGCAGGCGGCCCTATCAGGTCGTCCTCTTCGACGAGGTCGAAAAGGCGCACCCGGACGTCTTCAACGTCCTCTTGCAGGTCCTCGACGAGGGCCGGCTGACGGACGGGCAGGGGCGGACGGTCGACTTCCGCAACACGCTGATCATCCTGACCTCGAATCTGGGCTCGGAATTCATGGCCCAGCTCGGCGAGGGCGCCGATGTCGAAAGCGTGCGCGAGCCCGTCATGGATGCGGTGAGGGCGGCCTTCCGGCCCGAATTCCTCAACCGCCTCGACGAGATCATCCTCTTCTCGCGCCTCCAGCGCGAGCAGATGGGCGCCATCGTCGATATCCAGATGGGGCGCCTGCAAAAGCTGCTCGACGAGCGCAAGATCGAAATCTCGCTCGACGATGCCGCGCGCGACTGGCTGGCCGAGGCGGGCTACGACCCCGCCTTCGGCGCGCGCCCGCTCAAGCGGGTCGTTCAGAAGGCGGTGCAGGACCCCCTCGCCGAGGCGATCCTGTCGGGCGACGTCCATGACGGGGACGAGCTGGCGCTGTCGGCGGACGAGCACGGCCTGACCCTGAACGGCCGGCCTCTGTCGAGCCGCGACAGCTTCCGCCTCGGCGGCGGCCCGCGCCCTCCGGCTCCGCCGAGCACCGCGATCAATTGAGTCTTCAAGCCCCTTCCGCCTCGGCGGGAGGGGCTCAGAGCCTCACCCTCCCCACGCGGACCTTCTGTCCCGCGACCAGGCGCTCGAGCGCCTCGCCATGGATGACCGAAACCCGGCGCGTGCGCGCTTCGGCTTCGTAGGAGAGGGGGCCCATCGTCCCCGTATGCACGAAGAGGCCGCGCGAGCGCGTCTTGCGGCAGAGCCGCGCGAACTCCTCGATATGCTCGGCCCTGATCGCGCGGGTATAGCGCTTGGCCTGGATGAGATAGCGCCGCCCCCTGATCCATGCGCGCCCGTCCACGCCGCCATCGCCGGTATAGCGGTCGTTCCGCCTTATCCTGTGCCCGCGCCGCGCCAGCGCGGTCAGCACCAGCTCCTCGAATTCGTGCGCCGAGACCGCGCGCAGATGCTCGATGCTCGCCGCATCGTCGCGGGCGAAGCGCCGCGCGATCCTGCGCGAGCGCTTCACGTTCCGGGCGTGCAGTTCCTCCGAGGTCAGAGGCGGCTTCGCCCCGGCCCGGCGGCGCAAGAGGATCAGGCCGCACGCGATCAGCGTGAGGACGAGATAAACGGCGGTCAGGTCCTGCGCGTCGAGGGGCGGCATGGGGGCTCCCGGGGGGAAACAGGCAAGCCGGACCGATTCGGGTTGTCGAGGGGTGAATCCGCGCAGGGCGCTGCGTTCGCGCATGGACCCTCGCATGAGGGGGAGTTCTAAAGGGCCAGGACTTCAAGTCCGCCAGCAGGCGAGGAGAGACCCGATGATCGTCACCACCACTCCGCAGGTTCCCGGACGCGAGGCGGCCGAGCCCCTGGGCATCGTCGCCGGCGAGGCGATCCTGGGCGTCAACATCTTCCGCGACCTCTTCGCGGGGCTTCGCGACATCATCGGCGGCCGCTCCGGCGGCTACCAGAAGGCGCTGTCCGAAGCGCGTGAGCACGCGCTCGCCGATATGGAGGAAAGCGCGCGGGCCCTGGGCGCGGATGCCGTCGTGGGCGTCGACATCGATTACGAGACCATCGACACCCAGAAGGGGGCGATGCTCATGGTGTCCGCGAATGGGACAGCCGTCAGATTGCGCTGAAGTGTGGCCTGAAAACTTCTTCACAATTCGCCGGTGCGGCGACAGGCTTGCAGAGCTGGGGACGCTTCCCGGAGGCGGGGGGTCATCTTGAGGCGGGCGAACCGGGAGCAATTTCTTCTATCGAAGGAACCTTGCAGCCGCTTCCGGTTTCGAAAGCCATGAGGACTGGCCTTCGGGAAGCACCCCTCGCGCTTGCGCGGCCCGCGCGGCGCGTTCTAGGCGGCTCTCCTCATAAAGGGAGGCCTCGATGACACCTTCAGGACGCAAAACCAGCCTCGTCTTCCCAGGCCAGGGCAGCCAGTCCGTCGGCATGGGCAAGGCCCTCGCCGATGCCCGGCCCGAGGCGCGGGTCGTGTTCGAGGAGGTGGACGAGGCGCTCGGACAGTCCCTCTCGAAGCTGATGTTCGAGGGGCCCGAGGACGAGCTGACGCTGACGGCGAACGCCCAGCCCGCCCTGATGGCCCATTCCGTCGCCGCCTTCCGCGTGCTTGAGGCCGAGGGCTTCTCGCTCTCCGCCGTGCACAGCGTGGCGGGGCACAGCCTCGGCGAATATGCCGCCCATTGCGTCGCGGGCACCTTCTCGCTCGGCGACACGGCGCGGCTCCTGCGCATCCGGGGCGAGGCGATGCAGGCGGCGGTGCCGGTCGGCGAAGGCGGCATGGCGGCGATCCTGGGCCTGACCCTCGATCAGGTGGCCGAGGTCGTGTCCGGCACGGATGCCGAGATCGCCAATGACAATGCGCCGGGCCAGGTCGTCATCTCCGGCCCCAAGGCCGCCGTCGAGGCCGCCTGCGACAAGGCCAAGGAGGCGGGCGCCAAGCGGGCCCTGCCGCTGCCGGTCTCCGCGCCCTTCCACTGCTCGCTGATGCAGCCTGCCGCAGAGCGCATGGCGCAGGCCCTGTCCGAGGTGACGATCGGCGAGCCGCAAGTGCCCGTCTTCGCCAATGTCCTCGCCGGCAAGGTCGCGGCGGGCGATATCCGGGACACGCTCGTCCGCCAGGTGACAGGCCGCGTGCGCTGGACCGAGAGCGTTCAGGCGATGACCGCGGACGGCACGGATATCTTCGTCGAGCTTGGCACCGGCAAGGTCCTGTCCGGCCTGATCAAGCGCATCGAGCGCGGCGCGGGAACGGTCGCCGTGGGCGCGCCGGACGATATCGAGAGCTGGCGGGACGCGATCTCGCACTGAGAAACGGGAGGAGACACCATGGCGACGACGAGAACGGTCGAATATGAGCTGGACGGCGAGACCTATGAGGGCCTGCTGGCCGTGCCCGAGGGCGAGGGGCCGCATCCTTGCGTGATGGTCTGCCATGCCTGGGCAGGCCGCGCCGAGCATGAGGACGAGGTCGCCAGGCGCCTTGCGGGGCAGGGCTATCTGGCCTTCGCCGCCGATGTCTACGGCAAGGGCGTGCGCGGCGGCTCGAAGGAGGAGAACCAGGAGCTGATGGAGCCTCTGGCCTCCGACCGGACCGGCAAGCTGGCCGCCCGGCTGAAGGCGAGCCTGGAGGCGATGACGGCGCAAAGCGAGGCCGATGCGGACCGCGCCGCCGTCTGCGGCTATTGCTTCGGCGGGCTCTGCGCGCTCGATGTCGCGCGCGCCAATCTGCCGGTGAGGGGCGCGGCCGCCTTCCACGCCATTCTCGGCGAGCAGGACAAGCCGCAAAGCGGGGACATCGCGCCCAAGGTGATCGCCTTCCAGGGCTTCGACGATCCGATGGCGACGCCGGACGACCTGACGGCCTTCGGCAAGGAGATGACCGCGCGGGGCGCCGACTGGCAGCTGCACGTCTTCGGCGGCGTCATGCACGCCTTCACCAATAAGGGCGCGAACGATCCCGATTTCGGGACGGTCTATGACGCCGATGCCGACCGGCGGTCCTGGGACGGCTTTCTGCGCTTCCTGTCCGAGACCCTCTGAGCAGTTTTCTTCCGGAGTTTTCCATGTTCGACCTGACCGGCCGCAAGGCCCTCATCACCGGCGCGACGGGCGGTATCGGCGGCGCCATCGCCAGAGCCCTCCACGCGCAGGGCGCGACCGTCACCCTGTCCGGCACGCGCGAGGAGAAGCTCGCGGGGCTGGCCGAGGCGCTCGGCGACAGGGCCCACATAGCCGCCGCGAACCTGTCGGACATGGAGGCCGTGGACGCGCTGCCGGGCCGGGCGGCCGAGGCGATGGGCGGCCTCGACATCCTGGTCGCCAATGCGGGCGTGACGCGCGACAACCTGATGATGCGCATGAAGCCGGAGGATTTCGACGCCGTGATCGACGTCAATCTCCGCGCGACATGGCGCATGGCCAAGGCCTGCCTGCGGGGCATGATGAAGGCGAAGCACGGCCGCATCATCGGGATCAGCTCGGTCGTCGGCGCCACCGGCAATCCCGGCCAGACCAATTACGCGGCGTCCAAGGCGGGCATGGTGGGCATGATCAAGTCGCTCGGCGCCGAGGTGGCGAGCCGCGGGATCACCGCGAACTGCATCGCGCCGGGCTTCATCGCGACCGCCATGACGGATGCGCTGACCGATGAGCAGAAGGCGGCGATCGACAAGACCATCCCGGCCGGACGCATGGGCAGCCCCGAGGATATCGCCGCCGCCGCCGTCTATCTCGCCTCGGACGAGGCGGCCTATGTCACGGGCGCGACGCTACACGTGAATGGGGGCATGGCGATGATCTGACCGGGCGGCTGCACCGTCTCCCTCGCTTGCGCGGCTCCCGCCAATCGCCTAAGCGCCCGGTGACACCAATCTTCCCGGGCGAGCCGGGCTTTGAGCATCACGACAGACCAGGAGCCTTCCATGTCCGATATCGCTGAACGCGTTCAGAAGATCACCGTCGAGCACCTCGACGTGGACGCGTCCAAGGTCGAGCCGAAGGCGAGCTTCATCGACGACCTCGGCGCCGACAGCCTCGACATCGTCGAGCTGGTCATGGCCTTCGAGGAAGAGTTCGACATCGAGATCCCGGACGACGCCGCCGAGACGATCCAGACCGTCGGCGACGCGATCAAGTTCATCGAAGAGCGCAAGAAGTAAGCGCTTTTCGCTCTTCCCGCGGCCGGGTTACCGGCCGCGGCTTCAGGACCCGCCGCTTTTCGATGCGGCGGGTTCTTGCTATCTGGACCTCCCGCCAAGGACCCGAGGAGACTTTCCATGCTCAAACGCGTCGTCGTCACCGGCCTCGGGCTCGTCACCCCGCTCGGCACCGGCACGAAAGAGGGGAATGTCGAGGGGCCCTGGCGCCGCCTCGTCGAAGGCGAGAGCGGCCTCGGGCCGGTCACGCATTTCGATGCCTCCGACCTCGCCTGCCGAATCGGCGGGCAGGTTCCGACCGAGGGCGCTGACGCCTTCGACGCCGATGCCTGGGTCGACCCCAAGGAACAAAGGCGGATGGAGGACTTCATCGTCTACGGGCTCGCCGCGGCGGAAATGGCGCTGGCCGATTCGGGCCTGCCGCTGGGCACGGAGGAAGAGCAGGAGCGCACTGGCGTCCTGATCGGCTCGGGGATCGGCGGCCTCGACGGGATCGCGCGGACCGCGCTGACGCTCGAGGAAAAGGGCCCGCGCCGGGTCAGCCCCTTCTTCATTCCCTCCTGCCTGATCAACCTCGTTTCGGGTCAGGTCTCGATCAAGCACGGCCTCAAGGGCCCCAACCATTCGGTCGTCACGGCCTGCGCGACGGGCGTCCACGCCATCGGCGACGCGGCCCGGCTGATCGCCTATGGCGATGCGGACGCCATGGTGGCGGGCGGCGCCGAGGCGTCGATCTGCAGAATCGGCTATGCCGGCTTCATCGCCTGCAAGGCGCTGTCGACGGGCTATAACGACACGCCGCAGGCCGCTTCGCGCCCCTGGGACGAGGGCCGCGACGGCTTCGTCATGGGCGAGGGATCGGGCATTGTCGTCCTCGAGGAATATGAGCGGGCCAAGGCGCGCGGCGCCACGATCTATGGCGAGGTCGTGGGCTATGGCCTTTCGGGCGACGCCCACCACATCACCGCGCCCGCCTCGGACGGCGATGGCGGCTATCGCGCCATGCGCGCCGCCCTGCGCAACGCTCAGGTCGACCCGTCCGAGATCGGCTATGTCAACGCGCATGGAACCTCGACACCCTTGGGCGACGAGGCGGAGCTTCAGGCCGTCGAGCGCCTGTTCGGCGATGCGGCGAAGGATCTCGTCATGTCCTCGACCAAATCGGCGATCGGACACCTTCTGGGCGCGGCCGGGGCGGTCGAGATCATCTACAGCCTTCTCGCCATGCGCGACGGCGTCTGCCCGCCCACCCTCAATCTCGAAAATCCCTCCGTCGACACGCCGATCAACCTGGCTGCGAAGGAAGCGGTCGAGAAATCGCTCGACGTCGTGCTCTCCAACTCCTTCGGCTTCGGCGGCACCAATGCCTCGCTCGTGATGCGGAAGGTCTGACGCCGTGAGGCGGCAGAGGGGCGGCGTCCTGCGCGCCATCCTGCTGGTCCTGCTCGGCCTGGGCGTGCTGGGCGCGCTCGCCGCCGCGCTGATCGTGCGTGAGGGGCGGCAGCGGATCGAGGCGCAAGGCCCGCTCGAAGAGCCCGCCATCGTCTGGGTCGAGCGCGGCGACACGGTGCGCGCCGTGATCGGAAAGCTCGAAGGGCTCGGCGCGTTGGAAGGCGGCCGGGCCGACCTCCTCTTCAGGATCGAGGCGCGGCTTCAGGAGCTGGCGCCGTCCCTCCATGCGGGCGAATTCGAGATTCCCGCCCGGGCGAGCATCGCGGAGATCGTCGAGACCCTCAAGGAGGGCGATCCGATCCTGCGCTTCGTCACCATCCCGGAGGGCCTCACGACGGCGCAGGCCCTGCGCCTGATCGCGGCGGCGCCGGTCCTCGAGGGGGAGATCACCCTCTCGCCCGAAGAAGGCGCCCTCCTGCCCGAAACCTACGCCTATCAGCGCGGCGAGGAGAGAGACGCGGTTGTCCGGCGGATCATGGCCGCCCATGACGAGGCGCTTCAGGCGCTGTGGCCGAACCGGGCGCAGGACCTGCCCTTCGACACGCAGGAGGAAGCGGTCATCCTCGCCTCCATCGTCGAGAAGGAAACGGCCGTGCCCTCCGAACGCCCGCGCGTGGCCGCCGTCTTCGTCAACCGGCTGCGCCGGGGCATGCGGCTGCAATCCGATCCCACCATCATCTACGGGCTGACCGGCGGCGAGCCTCTGGGGCGCGGAATCCGCCAGTCCGAGCTTCAGGGCGAGACGCCCTACAACACCTATGTGATCCGGGGCCTGCCGCCGACGCCCATCGCCAATCCGGGCAAGGCGTCGCTGGCCGCGGTTCTGAACCCCGCGCAGACGGACGATCTCTATTTCGTCGCCGACGGCTCGGGCGGTCATGCATTCGCCGGCTCGCTCGCAGAGCATAACCGCAATGTCGCCGCATGGCGCAGGATCGAACGGCAGCGCGCCTCGGGAGGCGGGCGGTGAGCGGCACGGCCATCCGCTCGATGACGGGTTTCGCCACGGCAGAGGGCGAGGCGGGAAGCGCTGGCTGGCGCTGGACCCTGCGCTCGGTCAATGGGCGCGGCCTCGACCTCAAGCTGCGCCTGCCGCCGGGCTTCGAGGCGCTGGAGCCGCGGCTTCGCAAAGCGGACCTGCCGCTCTTTCGCGGCAATATCTCCGCTGCGCTGAAAATCGAGCGGGCCGAAGCCGAAAGCCGCCTGCGCGTCGACGAGGAGGCGCTCGCCGTTCTCGCCGATGCCGTTCAGCGCGTGCGCCTCGCCGTGGAATGCGACCTGCCGCGCCCGGAGGGTCTCCTCTCGCTCGGCGGCGTGCTCAGGGCCGGGCCGGACACCGAAGGGCCCGACGAAGCGCTGGTCGATGCCGCGGCGCAGGGCTTCGAGGAAGCCGTCGCCGCGCTCGCCGCCGCCCGCGCCGGGGAGGGCGCGGCGCTCGGCACCGTCCTTGCGGGCCATTTCGATGCGCTCGCCGCGCTGACGGCGGATGCGGCGGCCGAGGCGGAAAGCGCGACCGGCGCCGTGCGCGACAGGCTGCGCGCCCAGTTGAGCGAACTCATGGCCGGCGACCTGCCCGAAGAGCGCCTCGCCCACGAAGCCTCGCTGCTCGCGATCAAGGCCGATACCCGCGAGGAGATCGACCGCCTTCAAGCGCATATCGCTGCGGGCCGCGACCTCCTCCGGGCCGAAGGCGCCGTCGGGCGCAAGCTCGAATTCCTCTGCCAGGAACTCGCCCGCGAGGCGAACACCCTCACCACCAAGGCTCCCACTCTCGCGCTGAAGCGGACCGGGCTCGACCTCAAGCACAGGGTCGATCAGCTCCGGGAACAGGTACTGAACGTCGAGTGACTTCGAACGACACCCCCCATAAGGGCCCGGGCCGGATCGCCCGGCGCGGCATCCTCTTCGTCGTCTCCAGCCCCTCGGGCGCGGGCAAGACGACCCTGACGCGCAGGCTTCTCAAGAAGGACCCGGAGGTCGAGATCTCGGTCTCCTACACGACGCGCCCGCCCCGCCCGGGCGAGGTGGACGGCAAGGACTATTCCTTCGTCGGCGAGAGCACCTTCGAACGCATGGACAAGGAGGGCGCCTTCCTCGAGAGCGCCAAGGTCTTCGGCCATCATTACGGCACGCCGCGCGCGCCGGTCCTCCAGGCCGTCGAGGAGGGGCGCGACGTGCTCTTCGACATCGACTGGCAGGGCGCGCAGCAGCTCGCCGAGCGGGCCCGCGGCGACCTCGTCACGGTCTTCATCCTGCCGCCCTCGCGGCACGCGCTCGAGGAGCGCCTCCGAAAGCGCGCGCAGGACTCCGACGAGGTCGTCGCCCGCCGCATGGCGCAGGCAGACAGCGAGATCAGCCACTATGCCGAATACGGCTATGTCATCGTCAATGACGACGTCGACCGGGCCGAGGCGGAGCTTCATCACATCCTCAATGCCGAACGCCTCAAGCGCACGCGCCAGACCGGCCTGCGCAATTTCGTCCAGCAGGTGATCGACGGCTTCGGCCCGTAGAGCGGAACCGGGGCCTCCCGCCGCCTGTCTTCCTGCCCAGAGGACGAAAGGCCCGGCATGACGAGCGAGACCGAGAACGGCTATGGGCGGAGCCTGAAAGGGCGCCGCGTCCTGATCACGGGCGGCAGCAGCGGGCTCGGCCAGGCGATCGCGCTGACCCTCGCGCAGGGGGGCGCCCGCATCGTCACCTGCGCGCGCAGCCTCGATCACCTCGACCCCGTGCTCGAAAAGCTGCGCCGGCATGACGGGCAGGCGAGAGGCATCGCGGCGGACATCTCGAAAGAGGGCGACGTCCACCGCCTCTTCTCCGAGGCCGAGGCGCATCTTGGCGGCCTTGACGCGGTCATGGTCAATGCGGGCGTGCCCGCCGGCGGCATCGCCGAAATGGCCGAGGAAGACTGGCGCTATGCCGCCGAGACCGATTTCATCGGCGCGCTCGCCTGCTGCCATGCCGCCGCGGAGCGGATGAAGGGCGCCGGCGGGGACATCGTCATCACGGGGTCCATGGCGACCCACAGGCCGCACAAGGGCTCCTCCGTCTATGCCGGCGCCAAGGCGGGCCTTCATGCCTTCGCGGAATCGTTCCGCAAGGAAATGGGAGAGGAGGGCGTGAAGGTCGGCATCATCGAGCCCGGCAAGACGGCCTCTGAGCTGTTCGAGGACTTCTCGGAGGAGGACATCGCCCGCTTCGTGAAGGAGGAGCGCATGCTGCAGGCCGAGGACGTGGCCCAAGCCGCGCGCTTCATGCTGACCGCGCCGGGCGGCTGCGTCGTCTCCGGCATCCGGCTCGAGCCGCGTCTCCACATCTGAGCCCCGCTCGCATGGCTGTGCGGCACGGCTATTCCCGCTAGAAAGCCGGGACCGACACCCGCTGCGAACCGTACGGAGACGATGACGTGAGCGTTGAGCCGAAGATTCTGAAGCAACGCCTCGACCTGTTCGAGGCGATCCCGGCGGAGGCCAGGCAGGCGCTGTCCGAGGCGATGGCGCCGCCCGCCGATGTCGACAAGAACGAGGTCCTGCGCAAGGCTGGCGGCGCGGCGGACTGTTTCTACCTCGTGGATGCGGGCTGGTTCTACTCGTCGAGCCGCCTCGAGGACGGCGGGCGGCAGGTCTACGGCTTCCACCTGCCGGGGGACCTGATGGGCCTTCAGGACCTCGGCTGGGATATCGCCGTCTGCGACATCACGGCTGCCACGCCGGGCCGCGTGATCCGCATCGACAAGCCGGCCTTCCGCGCGCTTCTGAGCGCCCATCCCCTGCTCGCCGGCTTCTTCATGACCTATGGCATCTTCGATCACACGCAGCTGATCGACCGCATGCGCGTCGTCGGGCGGATGGAGGCGATCAAGAGAGTGGGCCATCTGCTCCTGCAGCTCTGCGGCGCCCAGTCCGAACCTGCCGGCGAAGAGCCGGAAGGCGGCTATCTCCTGCCGATCGACCAGTCGCTGATCGGCGATGCGATCGGGCTGACGAATATCTCGGTCAGCCGCATGATGGGGGAACTCGAGAGCCGCGGCCTGATCGAACGGAGCGGCAGGCGCCTGTCCCTGCCGGACCGCCAGGCGCTCGCCGAGCTGAGCGAATTCATCGACCGCCGCCGCTCCGTGCCGCTGTCCTGGCTGCTGCAAGGAGACTGAGCGGCAGAAACAGCCTGTTAAACGAGACAGGATAGGGAGAGCGGACGCAAAGGAAGCAGGCGGGCTTTCCCATGGACCGGCAACAGCTCATCGACCTCGACCATCTCGACCGCTACGTGGCGGGCGACCGCGCGCTGCGCGACGAGATCCTCGCCATCTTCGAGGAGCAGGCCGAGATGTGGACCCGCATGCTCGATCCGCAGGCCGAGGACAGCGCCTGGCGCGATGCGGCGCATGCCCTCAAGGGCGCATCGCGCGGCGTCGGGGCGTGGGAAGTCGGCCATCTCTGCCAGGAAGCCGAGGGCATGATCGGGGACGAGGCGCGCGCCCCGGACCGGCGCATGGCCGCGCTCGAAGCCCTGCGCGAGAAAGTGCACGCCACCGTCGCCGAGGTGCGGCGGCTCCGCAACCTCTAGGGGGCGGACCCCTCCTGCAACGGCGCCCGCCGCAGGCCGGCGAGATCCCGGCTTCCGGTGCAGAAGCAGGCGGCCCGCAATTGCGCCGCCACCGTCTCGAAATGCGCGATCACCGCGTCCGGCCCATCGATCGCGGCTCGCAGGATGGCGCCGGCAAAGCCGGCGATATCGGCGCCGAGGCGAATGGCCTTCGCCGCTTCCACGCCGTCCCTGATGCCGCCAGAAGCGATCACCACGGCATCCGGCGCCATCCTCCGGGCCGCCGCGACCGCCTGCGCCGTCGGCACGCCCCAATCGGTGAAGGCGCGCGCCAGCGCTGCGGCGCCTTCCGCGCGGGCGCCTTCCACCCTGGCCCAGTTCGTTCCGCCCGCGCCTGCGACGTCGATCACGCCCACGCCGGCATCCGTCAGCCGCCGCACGACATCGGCCGACAGGCCGAAGCCGACCTCCTTCACCGCCACGGGAAGACCGGCCTTGGCCACCGTCTCGATCGCCGACAGGACGCCGCGCCAATCGGTGTCGCCGCCGCTCTGGACGGCTTCCTGAAGCGGGTTGAGATGCACGAACAGGCCGTCGGCCTCGATCATGCCGACGGCGCGGCGCGCCGCCTCCGCCGCCTGGCCGCCGCGCAGCTGCGCAGCGCCGATATTGCCGATCAGCGGCACCGAGGGGCAAAGCGCGCGGAGGCTCGTGCCGAGGCCGCTCCCGCCGCGATCCTCGAGCGCGATGCGCTGGCTGCCGACGGCCAGCGCCACGCCGAGATGCTCGGCGGCCCGCGCCAGATTGTCGTTGATCGCCGCCGCCCGCACGGGCCCGCCGGTCATCGAGCTGATCAGGAAGGGCAGGCGCAGGGGCCGCCCGAAAAGCGAGGAGGACAGGTCCACCTCGTCGAGCGACAGCTCGGGCAGGGCGTCATGGACGAAGCGGATCCGCTCGAAGCCCGTGGTGAGCGTGTCGAAGCCGACATCGCCGCTCAGCACCACGTCGATATGATCGGCCTTGCGCCGTGCGATCTCGCTGCTCATGCCCGTCCTGTCCGTCCTGGGCGGAAACTAGGCGGGCCCGCGCCTGCGGCCAAGCAGCGCTTTACCTTTTCGCCCGGTGCACGACATAGTGTCAGCGCGTTCGACGGGAATGCAGGATGAGCCAGACGATCGCGAACGAAGCGGATCTCGACCAGAGGTTCTCCGCCGACCTCGCCCGCATCAAGGCCGCGGTCGAAACGCGGCTCGCCCAGCTTCTGCCCCAGACCGGGGAGCCGAGCCTGGCTGCGCGGGACAGCCTGCTCGCGCCTGCCAAACGCCTGCGGGCCGTCCTGACGATCCTGGCCGCCCGGCAATGCGCCGCCGATGCGGACTGGAGCGACGAACGGGCGCTCGACACGGCCTGCGCGATCGAGATGGTGCACACGGCCAGCCTCGTCTTCGACGATCTGCCGGTGATGGATAACGCCGATCTGCGCCGCGGCATGCCGACGCCGCACAAGGTCTATGGCGACGATGTCGCGATCCTGGCGGGCATCGGGCTTCTGAACGGCGCCTTCGGGGTCGTCGCGCAGGCGCAGTCGCTGGACCCCGCGCAGAAGGTGGAGGTCATAGACGTCCTCTCCCGCGCGGTGGGATGGTCGGGCCTCGTGCAGGGTCAGGCGCTCGACCTCAAGCCGGCGCTGGAGACCAGCGTCGACGATATCCACTACGGAAAGACCGGCGCGCTCTTCGTCGCGGCGGCGCTCGGCGGCGCGGCCTGCGCGGGGGCGCCGTCCTCGGACCGCCCGCCCCTGATCCATTTCGGCCGGGAACTCGGCTTCGCCTATCAGGCGCTCGACGATGTCCTCGACCAGGTGAGCGGCGATGGCGATGCGGGCAAGTCCACCGGCAAGGATGCCGGCAAGCGGACGGCCGTCATGCTGGGCTCTCTGCCTTCGGACGGTCTCGATGCCGCCAAGGCGCGGGCGGAGCGCCATCTGCGCGCCGCGGCGGATGCCGCCGAGAGGGCCTGCGACGGCAGCCCGCTGGCCGCGCTGACGGAGCATATCCGACTGCATTTCGCGCAGGTGATCGGCTGAGGCCGAAGGGCTAGCGCGCCTCGTCCGCCCGCCTCTGCGCTCGCAGCGCCCGCAGCTTCACCTGGAGCTTCTTGGGGTCCGGTGCCAAGACGAAGCCGTAGGAGACGGCGCCATGCTTGCTGGTCGTCGCATGATGCAGCTTGTGGGCCTGGACCAGGCGCTTGAAATAGCCGCGCCGCGGCACCCAGCCGATCGGCATGCGCTCATGGACGAGGCCGTCATGCACGAAAGCGTACATGATCCCGTAAAGCGTGATTCCCGCCGCCACCCACCACAGCGGCGGAAACACATAGTAGCCGACCAGGAACAGGACGAAGGAGAAGCCGCCGAAGACGACCGCGAAGAGGTCGTTCTTCTCGAGCGCGCCCTCATGCGGCTCGTGATGGTCCCTGTGCCAGCCCCATCCCCAGCCATGCATGATGTATTTGTGCGCCCACCACGCAAAGCCCTCCATCGCCGCGGCGGTGCCGAGGACGAGGACGATCTTGAGCCAGAGGGGAAGGATCATCACGCAGCCTCCGTTCTGCGACGCGGCAGGCGCCACCACGGCTCTTCCGGATAGAGGTGATGCTCGTGATGGTAGCCGCCGAAATTGTAGCAGGTCAGCAGCGCGAGCGCAGGGGGCATGCGGTCCGAGCGGGCATTGTGCCGGTCGGCGAAGCCCGGCTCGGCATGGCGGTGCGGCCTGTAGGTGCCGAAATAGAAGAGCTGCACGGCCGAGGTGAGGGCGGGGACGCCGTAGAAGAGGAAGATGTTCGCCATGGAGGCGCCGAGGACCAGCCAGTAAGTCGCCACTACGGCGTTCACGAAGAGAAGCGGGCGCAGGCCGAAATGGTGGCGGAAGAACTGCGCGAACCAGCGGAGGAAATCGTCCGGATGGTCGGCGGAGAAATCGGGGTCGTCGGCCGTCCCGGGGCTCTCGTGGTGGCGCGCGTGGCTCTTTTCCAGCCTGTCATAGTCGAAGCCCGCATAGAGCGTCATCGCGACCCGGCCGAAGGCCCGGTTCACGCGCGGCCGCCCGGGCGCGAGGCTGCCATGGATGGCGTCATGGCTGACGATGAAGAGGCCGACAGAGAGCCAGGTCTGGATCAGGATGAGGAGCGGGGCGAGCAGGACCTGCCGCGAGCCGAGATCGAGGAAGAAGACGCCATAGACATGGATCGCGGTCCAGGCCGCGAGAATGCCGCCCGCCAGCGCGACGCCGATGGCGCCGGCTCTCCGCTGCGCGGCCGCGCTCAAGCCGGCGCTCCGGGCCGCGTCCAGAGGTCGGGCCTCGGGGGCAGGCGGCGGAAGCGCATCGCCTTGGCGGAGGCGCCCTGCACGCAGCCAAGGCCCGCCAGCGCGATCTTGCGCCGCCGCGAAGTGCGCGCCCGCTCGTCCCAGGCGGCCGTGCCGCGGATGCGCACGACGCGGCCGATATCGCGATAGACGCCTCTGGCCGCCGCCACGGCGAAGCCCGCCCGGATCGGCAGGCGCCGCACGCCGGGGCCGGAACTGCGGTAATAGCGGTCCGCCTCGGCGAGGAGTTCGAGCGCCACCGACCACACGGCCGCCCTGTTGGCAGGATCGAGAACGCCTTCGGGCGTGGCAGGGACCCCTGCCGCTTCGAGCCGGTCGGCGGGCAGATAGACCCGCCCGATCTCGGCGTCGTCGATCACGTCGCGGCAGATATTGGTGAGCTGGAAGGCGATGCCGAGATCGGCGGCGCGGTTCAGCGTCTCCTCGTCCTCTGCGTCGACGCCCATGACGATCGCCATCATCACGCCGACGACGCCCGCCACGTGATAGCAATATTCGAGCGTATCCGAGAGGGTCTCGTAGCGGCGCTCGGCGACGTCCATCTCGAAGCCTGCGAGCAGGTCCAGCGGATGACGCTCTGGCATTTGGGTGGCGAGCGCGACCTCGCGGAAGGCGGCGAAGGCGGGATGGCCGACCGGCCCGCCCGAGAGGGCCGACAGCGTCTCTTGTTGCAGCATTTCGAGGTCGGAGCGCCGCGGCGCGCCCGCGGCGCCCGCCGCGGCGTCCTCGCCGAAGCCGAGATTCTGCCCGTCGATCACGTCGTCGCAATGCCGGCACCAGGCATACATCATATGGGCGTGGCGCCGCATGCGGGGGCGGAAGAGGAGGCTTGCCAGCGCGAAGCTCTTCGAGCCCTGGCGGATCGCCTGGGCGGCGCTGCGTTCGATCTCGCGCGTCTGCGTCATCGCGCCCCCGCCAGGATGTCGTCATGCGCCGAGGGCGTTTGCGGCAGCGCGATGCCGAAATCCTCGGCCATCAGCCGCGCCGTCGCCTTGGCTGAGCCCACCACCCCCGGAACCCCTGCGCCGGGATGCGTGCCCGCGCCGACGAAATAGAGGTTCTTCAAAACGTCGTCGCGATTGTGCAGGCGGAAGAATGCCGACTGCGTCAGGACGGGTTCCAGGCTGAAGGCGCTGCCGTGATGGCTGTTGAGGTCGTCGCGGAAGCCCTGCGGCGTCAGCATGTGGTCGGTCACGATATGCTCCCGGAGGCCGGGCATGTAGCGCTCCTCGAGATAGCGGTAGATGCGCTCCTTGTATTTGGGGCCTTCGGTCTCCCAGTCGATATCCGCCTTGCCAAGATGCGGCACTGGCGAGAGCACGTAGAAGGCCTCGTGGCCTTGGGGGGCGAGCGAGGGATCGGTCGCGGTCGGCCGGTGCAGGTAGAGGGAGAAATCGTCCGGCAGTTCGGGGCCGCCGAAGATCTCCGAGATCAACTCCCGGTAGCGCGGTCCGAACAGGATGGTGTGGTGCTGGATGTCCTCGTATTTCTTGTTCGTGCCGAAATAGATGACGAAGAGCGACATGGAGTAGCGCTTCTTGGCGAGCTGCTTCGCCGCCTTCTGCCCGCGCTCCGTTCCGCTCAGAAGCTTCGCATAGGTGTGCATGACATCGGCATTGCTCGCCACCGTGTCGAAGCGCTCCTTGAAGCCCGAGCGGGTCTCGACTTCGCGCACGCGGCCGCCCTCTTCGGACAGGCGCACGACCGGATCGCCGACGATCAGCCGCCCGCCCATGTCCTCGAAATAGCGTCCCATGCCGGCGATCAGCGCGCCCGTGCCGCCGCGGGGGAACCAGACCCCCCATTCGCGCTCCAGCGCATGGATCAGGGCGTAGATCGAGGAGGTCTTGAAGGGGTCGCCGCCCACCAGAAGCGGGTGGAAGCTGAAGACCTGGCGCAGGTGCTCGTCCTTGATGAAGCGCGACACCTGATCGTAGACGCTCTTGTCGGCGCGCAGGGTCGCGAGCTGCGGGGCGACGCGCAGCATCGAGCCGAAATTGAGGAAGGGCACGCTGCCGAGCTTGAGATAGCCCTCTTTGAAGAGCTTCTGCGTATAGGCGTAGAAGCGGTCATAGCCCTCCACGTCCTCCGGGCTGATGCGGCGGATCTGCTCTTTGAGCGCATCGCCGTCCTGCACGTAGTCGAACTGCGTGCCGTCCTCCCAGCGCAGGTTGTAGAAAGGGCTGACCGGCAGGAGCTCGGCATAATCCGAGAGCTTGCGCCCGCCCGCGGCGAAAACCTCCTCAAGGCAGGTCGGATCGGTGATGACGGTCGGGCCGCCATCGAACTTGAAGCCGTCCTGCTCGTAGACATAGGCCCTGCCGCCGAGCTTGTCGCGCGCCTCGATGAGCGTGACCGCGAACCCCGCCGCCTGAAGGCGGCAGGCGAGGGCGAGACCGCCGAACCCCGCGCCGATCACGCAGGCTTTCGGCGCCGCGGCCCGGTTTTTCTTCTCTGCCCCGTACTGTGTCATTCGTCATCCTTGCCCAAGAAGAGCCTGCGGCCGAAGCGACCGCAGCGCCGCACCGAGCGGCACTGGCGGCTTGCCTGCCAATATGCGCGCCTTGTCCGCCGCCGTCGTCTCTCCTGCGTAGAATCGTTCGATCAGCGCGCGAGGCAAGCCATAGAAGCGTTGAAGGACGACGTAACGCAGGTCCGGCTTCGCCGCGCGGAACAGCATGCGGTTGAGGAGGCGGTAGAACCCCTGGGCTTCCCATTGCCGCCGGGCATGGTCCTCGACGAGTTCGAAGAGGGCGCCGGGTGCGGGAATCGCGGACCCGCAGGCCTCCGCGATCTCGTCGGCGAGCCGCGCCGCGCTCGGCAGGCTGTAGCCGGTCACGGGGTGGAAGAGCCCGGCCCGCAGGCCCAGCGGCGCAGGGCCTGCGCGATGGGCATCCCAGAAGCCGTCGATGTCGCCTTCGAGCACGATGGGCAGGACGCCGTCCTCCTCGCGCAGGATCTCGGCGACCTCCCAGCCCTGCCGGTGCGCATAGGCCATGATCTCTTCGCGCAGCGCCTCGCGCGGCAGGTCGTCGCCATCGGCATAATAGGTGTCCTCGACATGCAGGATGTCGGGGCCGAGCGGCAGGACATAGACGAAGCGGTAGCCGTCGGTCTGGGGCACCCGCGCATCCATGATGAGCGGCGTTTCGACCCCGTGGGGCCGCGCGGTGCGCAATTCCTGTCCGAGGAATTTCTGGAAGCCGAGCGAGAGATGGGGCGAGCTTCGCGCGCCGCGCCCGTCGAGGACCGGGCCTGACAATACGGCACCGTCTTCCAGGGTCAGGCCGTCGCGCCGCACAGCCTTCACCGGCTTCCCGGTCAGGAGCGAGATGTTCGGAACGGCCGAGACGACCTCGTGGAGCCGCTCGGAGGTCACGCTGCGATAGGGCGTTTCGATCCGCCGCTCTCGCCTCGGAAAGGCGACGCGCTGGGCCGGCCAGTCATGGACGATGAAGGGGGTGAGCCAGCGGAGCGTGCCCGGCGCCACGTCGGTGGCGTGGAAGCTCCAGGTGTGGTTGCCGCCGAGGCGCGGCGCCGCCTCCACGATGGCAATGGAAAGGTCTGACCGCGCCTGCGCCACCCGATAGGCGGTCAGGCCGGAGGAGAGCCCTCCGCCTGCAAAAAGAAGATCGTAAGCGTCTGCCACGAAGGGACGCCTAGCGCTGGCGGAGACGCTCCGCCAGCGCGCCGGGCTTTACTTGGCAGCGAGCTGGGTGCGGCCTTCGCGCGCATCCTTGATGTGCTCATAGGCGGCGGCGAGAACTTCCCGCGTGCATTGGCGCTCATAGTCCGAAGAGCCGAGATGCGCCGTCACCTGCTCGCAGTAATCCATCGCCTCTTCGCGCAGGCGATCCATCATGCCGTCATCGGCCGGATCGAAGCGGAAGGCGAATTCATAGGCGATCTCCTGCGCCGGGGCCGGAGTATTGGCGGCCGTGCCGGCCGCGGACTGGGCCGCCGCCTGCAGGGGCAGGAAGAGCGCGGCACCGAGGACAGTGCCGACGGTGAGAATATTTCTGCTGAACTTCGTCATCATTACCTCCGAACTTCTCGTGTCTGCCGCCCGGTGCGCCTCGGGGGGAAAGCCGCTTCGAAGCGCGTCAGACGGCATTTGTGTCATCCAACTGTCACATACCTATCACAGACCTGTAGCAATGCGCAACTGGTGCGCATCTTTTTCGTGCGGGGCGGCTATCACGTCGTGGAGAGTGGCGGCCGTGATGCGGAAATCCTCGCGCGGCGCCGTCTTCGGCGGACGCCGTGGCTTGCCAGCGCAGCGCAGCGCGGGTTTATCCCTCGACACATCGCAAGACCGACCGGAACATCATGGCCAAGAAGCAGAAGTCCTTCCGACCCAAGGCCCGCCGCCCGCGCGGCTTTCGCGACAGGGCCGGCGCCGAGATCCTCGCCGAGCAGGCCATGCTGCGCCGCATCACAGCAGTTTATGCCTCCTACGGCTTCGCGCCGCTGGAGACGCCGGCCTTCGAATATACCGATGCGCTGGGCAAGTTCCTGCCCGATGTCGACCGCCCCAATCAGGGCGTCTTCAGCCTGCAGGACGATGACGAGCAGTGGATGAGCCTGCGCTATGACCTGACCGCGCCGCTCGCCCGGCATGTGGCCGAGAACTATGACGGCCTTCCCAAGCCCTTCCGCCGCTATCAGGTCGGCACGGTCTGGCGGAACGAGAAGCCGGGCCCGGGCCGCTTCCGCGAGTTCACGCAGTGCGACGCGGATACGGTCGGCGCGCCCGCGCCCCACGCCGATGCCGAGGCGATCATGATGTTCGCCGACGCGATCGAGGCGGCGGGCCTGTCGGCCGAGGACGTTACGATCCGCGTCTCCTCGCGCAAGGTGATGTCGGGCCTTCTCGAAGCGATCGGCCTCGACATGGGAGAGAGCGGGCAGAGCGGCACCGTGCTGCGCGCCATGGACAAATATGACCGCCTGGGCGCCGAAGGCGTGCGCCTGTTGCTCGGCGAAGGGCGCAAGGACGACTCCGGCGACTTCACGAAAGGCGCGGGGCTGAGCGCAGGCCAGTCCGATGCGGTGCTCGCTTTCATGGAAGCCGCGTCCGAGGACAATGCGGGCGCCCTGTCGGCCATGCGCGGCGTGATGGGTCAGAGCGCCATCGGGGCGGAGGGTGCGGACGAGCTATCCGCCATCGCCGAGACCCTCGACGCGCTCGGCTATGGCGCGCGCGCCAAGATCGACCCCTCCGTCGTGCGCGGCCTCGACTATTACACCGGCCCCGTCTTCGAGGCGGAGGTGACCTTCCCCGTCACCAATGAGAAGGGCGAGGAGGTCGTCTTCGGCTCGGTCGGCTCGGGCGGGCGCTATGACGACCTCGTCAAGCGCTTCAAGGGGACGGAAGTCCCGGCTGTCGGCTGTTCGGTCGGCGTCTCGCGCCTCCTGACGGCGCTCGCTGCGCGCGGAGAGGCCGAGGCGGCGCGGGGCCCCGTCGTCGTGCTCGCGCTCGAAGCGGAGCGCATGCCCGTCTATCACCGCATGGCAGCCGACCTTCGCGCGCAGGGCATTGCCGCCGAGGTCTATCTGGGCGGCTCGGGGATGCGGGCGCAGCTCAAATATGCCGACAGGCGCGGCGCGTCGGTCGTCGTCATCCAGGGCGAGGACGAGCGGGCCGAGGGCAAGGTCACGGTCAAGGACCTCGATCTCGGCGCGAAGCTGTCCCAGACCGTCGAAAGCAACGAGGAATGGCGCGCGGGCCAGCCCGCACAGGTCACCGTGGCCGAGGGCGAGATGGTCGCTGCGGTGAAGCGGGCGCTAGGCCGGTAGCGCCACCCGCTCCAGGATCCCCTCGCGGATGCCGTCGAAGACGTATTGCGTGGCGAGCGCCATCAGCAGCATGCCGAGCAGGCGGGTGACCATGTTCATTCCCGTCCGCCCGAGCGCGCCCGCGATCCGGCCGGAGGACATCAGGATCGGCACAGCGAGGGCGAGGACGCAGGTCAGCGCGGCGAGCGTGGCGATCTGCGTCGGCAGCCGCGCGGGCCCCTCGGTCTGGTTCATCAGGAGCATGACGGTGGCGATCGCGCCGGGCCCGGCCAGCATGGGCAAGGCGAGCGGGAAGAAGGCGATGTTGTCGCGCGAGGACGCCTTGGGCCCCGGCCGCTTCGCCTCGGTCTGCTCGTCCGGATTGAAGAACATCCGGAAGCCGATGAGGAAGAGGAGGAGGCCGCCGGCCGCGCGGAAGCTCGCCAGTTCGATCCCGAGGTGATGCAGCAGCACCGCGCCGAACAGCGCGAAGGCGAAGAGGACGCCGCCCGAGATCAGCGCGGCCTGCAGGGCGGTGTTGCGCTGGGTCTTCTTGTCGTCGCCATGGGTCAGGGCCGCGAAGAGCGGCGCGACCAGCACGGGGTCGATGATGATGAAGAGGGTGACGAAGGCGGCGATGAAGGCGGAGAGCGCGGTGTCCATTCTGGCCCCGGTGAACGGTCGGTACGACAGGCGCGCGGGCGATGCCCGCCTGTCATGCCCCTGTCAACCGTTCTCGTGGAGCGCCATCACCTCGCCGCAGGATGGCAGCGACAGAGTCTCGGGAAGGCGCGTCATCGCATCGCCGCAGGCCCCTTCGAGCGACCGGCGGCCAAGGCCGAGCGCGCCGCTCAGATCTGCCCCCGACAGGTCGGCGCCCGACAGCCTCGCGCCTTCGAGGCTGGCCCCTTCCAGAACGGCGCCCCGAAGGCGCGCCCCTGCAAGGTCGGCGCGGGCGAAGTCGGCGCCGGTCAGATCGGCCTCGGACAGGTCCGCCCGGAAGAAGACGCCGTCCGTCGCGACCGCGCCGCGAAGGCTCGCGCCGCCGAAATGCGCCGCGGTGAACTCGCCGCGCGAAAGCACCGCGCCATCCATGACGGCACCGTCGAAACGGGCGCCCTGCATCGTCGCGCGGGTGAGGTCGGCGCCCGGGAAGAGGGCGCCCGAGAAGTCCGCCGTGCGTCCGGAGCTGCGCTCGAGAACGGCGCGATCGAAGATCGCTCCCTGCGCGCCGGCGCCGTCGAGGAGCGCCTCGACCAGATAGGTCTTGGTGAAGTCGGCCCGTTCGATCCGCGCGCCGAGCAGCATCGCCTCGGCAAGCCGCTGGGCCGCGAAGCTCTGCCCGCGCAGGTCGGCGCCCGCCGCCATGAGGCCCGAGACGGCGGGCTCTGCCGCGTGGCCGAGGCCGAGGGCCGCGCCCGCCTTTTCCCGCATCTGCATCAGGGGCATGCCGAAGGTGTCCTCGGCCCTGTCGGCGACGCGAACGATCACGCGCGCGCCCGCATTGGCGCCTGCCCGGACCCATTCGGGCACGAGGCCGCGCTGCGCGGGCGGCGCGGCCGTATACCAGATCTGAAAGGCCACGAGCAGGCCCGTCAGCGTCAGTCCCACCATTCGGAACATGAGTGTCCTCCTTCCCCCGAAGGAAAGCCTGACACGTCCCGCTTGCGAAGCGGTTACGCCGATCGCGTCAATTCTCGCCTCTGCGGGACCAGGCTTCGAACAGCTTCCAGACCCCGATTCCCGTGTTCGCGCCCAGCGCCGCGAGAAAGGCGATGCCGGCCGCGTCCGAGCGCCAGACGTCCAGGACGAAGAGGGCCAGGAAGACCGCGACGATCATCAGATTGTTGAGGACGAGCCATCTGTACCAGGCGCTGTCGGTCACGCTGGCCAGGAGTTCAACGAGCAGTCTGTCCATGCCGGTCCCCCGCGAAGGAATTTCGCGGGGGCCTTACGCTCGTGGCCTTAAGATCAAGTCTTCGCGGCGGGCTGCGCCGTCCTCAGCTGCAGCCCGTGCTCCCCCCGCAGCTGTCGCAGCGCAAACAGGTGCCGTTGCGGACCAGGGTGAACTGGCCGCAATCGGGGCAGGCGTCGCCCTCATAACCCTTGATTTGCGCCTCTTCGCGGGCGGAGCGGGGCTCGGCGAGGCGCCCACGCGGCGTCGCGGCCTCGTCAGGCGCCTCTTCCTTGCCGCCGCTGCGCTCGGCGCGCATGCGGTCGAAATCGCCGCCGCGCAGGACGACGAGATTGTCCGTCACCTGGCTGCGCGAAAAGCCCTTGGAGATCAGGCGCTGCGCCTCCTCCTGCACGCCCTCGGCCTTCACGCCGAGGCCGAGCCCCGTGGCGTCGTCGCCTTCGGGCACATGGCCGAGATCGGAGCGGCCGAGATAGCTGATCGCGAGTTCGCGGAAGATATAGTCGAGAATGCTGGTCGCGTTCTTGATCCGGTCATTGCCCTGCACCGGCCCCGCGGGCTCGAAGCGGGTGAAGAGATAGGCGTCGATGAACTCCTCGAGCGGCACGCCGTATTGCAGGCCGAGCGACACGGCGATGGCGAAATTGTTCATGAGGGAGCGGAAGGCGGCGCCTTCCTTGTGCATGTCGACGAAGATCTCGCCGAGCTCGCCATCCTCGAACTCGCCGGTGTGAAGATAGACCTTGTGCCCGCCCACAATGGCCTTCTGGATGTAGCCCTTGCGGCGGTCGGGCATGCGCTTTCGCCCCGGCGCCCGCTCGACGACCTTCTCGACCACGCGCTCGGCGAAGACCCGCGCCTTCTCGGCGGCCGGCGCATCGATGAGGTCCTCCGCCTCCAGGTCCTCGCTCGCCAGAAGCGCACCGGTCAGGGGCTGGCTGAGCTTGGAGCCGTCCCGGTACAGCGCCACCGCCTTGAGGCCCCGCTCATGCGCGCCGCGATAGGTGCGCAGGCAGTCATCGACCGTCGCCGTGGCGGGCAGGTTCACGGTCTTGGAGATCGCGCCCGACACGAAGGGCTGGCAGGCCGCCATCATGTCGATATGCGCATCGACCGACAGCGCCCGCGTGCCGACCCGGCCGCAGCGGTTCGCGCAGTCGAAGACGGCATAGTGGTCGACCAGCAGGTGCGGCGCCCCCTCGGTCGTCATCGTGCCGCAGCAATAAAGGTTCGCCGCGTGCACGTCCTCGTCCGAGAAGCCCAGGTCGCGAAGCGTCCTGTAGCCCGACTGGCCGGGATCGTAGGCGGGCCCGAGCGTCTTGCGCAGGAAGCCTTCGCCCAGGACCTCGGGCGTGAAGGCGTAGGAGATGTCGAAGGCCTCTTTCAGCGCCGCGCGCAGCTTCTCGATCTCGGCCTCGCCGAAGCCTTCCTCGCGAAGGCCGTCGAAGCTGACGCCCGGCGCGTGCTCCAGCGTGCCCTGGCCGACGGCATAGGTGACGATGTCGCGGATCTGCGCCTCGTCATAGCCGAGCGTTTCGAGGGCGCGGGGAACGGAAGCGTTGATGATGCGGATCGTGCCGCCGCCCGCCAGGCTCTTGAACTTCACCAGCGCGAAATCGGGCTCGATCCCGGTCGTGTCGCAATCCATGACGAGGCCGATCGTCCCCGTCGGCGCGATGACCGAGACCTGCGCATTGCGCACGCCATGCGCCTCGGCGGCCGAGACGGCGCGGGTCCAGGCATCGCGCGCGGCGTCCGCCAGCCCCGCGAAGGGAACGGCCTCAGCATCGAGCGGGTCGGGGCGGCGGCCGAGCCGGTCCCATTCGCCCGCGCCGGCCGCGGCGGCATGATTGCGCAGCACGCGCAGCACGCCCTCCTTGTTGGCCTCATAGCGCGCGAACGGCCCGAGGCGCTCGGCCATGCCCGCGCTCGTCTCATAGGCGGTCGCCGTCATCAGCGCGGTGATCGCGCCCGCCGCGGCCCGGCCTTCCTCGGAATCATAGGGCAGGCCCGCCGACATCAGGAGGCCGCCGAGATTGGCGAAGCCGAGGCCGAGCGTGCGATAGGCGTAGGACCGCTCGGCGATGGCGCGCGAGGGATAGGAGGCCATGCCGACGGAGATTTCCAGCACCATGGTCCAGAGGCGGCAGGCATGCCGGAAGCTCTCCGTGTCGAAGCTGCCGTCCTCGCGCAGGAACTTCAGGAGGTTGACCGAGGCGAGATTGCAGGCCGTGTCGTCGAGGAACATGTATTCCGAGCACGGATTGGACCCCGTGATCTCGCCGTCGGCGGGACAGGTGTGCCAGTCATTGATCGTGTCGTGGAATTGCAGCCCCGGATCGGCGCAGGCCCAGGCGGCCTCGCCGATCGACTGCCAGATCTCGCGCGCGGGCACGGTGCGCACGACGCTCCCGTCGGTGCGGCGGGTGAGGGACCATTCGCCGCCGCTTTCCACCGCGTCGAGGAAGTCCGCGCCGACGCGCACCGAATTGTTCGCGTTCTGCCCGGCGACGCTTCTATAGGCCTCGTCGTCCCAGCCGGAGGTGTATTCCTCGAAGGGCATACCGGTCGCGCCCTGGCTTGCGAGCGAGAGGGCGCGGGCCATCACGCCGCCGGGCACGCCGTCGCGGCGCGCGGCCTTGAGGACGCGGCTCAGCGTCTCGTTCTTCTTGGGGTCGAGCCGGTCTCTGTCCTCGCCCGATACGGCGGCGAAGAGCGCGCGCAGATGGCGCTTCGTGACCACGGAGCCCGCGACGAGGGCAGCGACCTTGCGCTCTTCTTTCGCCTTCCAGCCGATGAAGTCCTCGATATCGGGATGGTCGACATCGACGATCACCATCTTGGCCGCGCGGCGCGTGACCCCGCCCGACTTGATCGCGCCCGCCGCCGCATCGGCCACTTTGAGGAAGCTGAGGAGCCCCGAGCTGACCCCGCCGCCGGCCAGCGGCTCGCCCTCGGCGCGCAGGGCTGAGAAATTCGAGCCCGAGCCGGAGCCGTATTTGAACAGCCGCGCCTCTCGCGTGATCAGGTCGAAGATCCCGCCCTGGCCGACCAGGTCGTCCTGCACGGACTGGATGAAGCAGGCATGGGGCTGGGGATGGGCATAGACGTCCGTCACCTCGACGACCTCGCCCGCCCCCTCGTCGAAGCGGTAGTGGCCGCCGCCCGAAGAGGCGATGCCGTAAGCCCAGCTGAGCCCCGTATTGAACCATTGGGGCGAATTGGGCGCGGCCACCTGCTGCTCGAGCATGGCGACGAGCTCGTCGCGGAAAGCTCGCGCCTCGTCTTCTTCGGCGAAGAGGCCCTGTTTCCAGCCATGATAGGTCCAGGCGCCCGCCATGCGCTCGAAGACGGCCCGCGCGTCGTCCTCGCCGCCCAGATCCGCGCCCTCGGCAGGCGCTGCGCGGCGCAGCCAGTCCGGCACCCCGTCCTCGTCCACGGGCAGGCTGGCCGAAGGCACGCCCGCCTTGCGCAGATATTTCGACGCCAGGATGTCGGTGGCGACCTGGCTCCAGCCTTCGGGCACGCTCACCGTTTCTTCTTCGACCGCGCCCTGGCCGCTCCTGGCGCGGGTCGCGCGCCGCTCAGAATAAGGGACGGATCGTGCCGGATCGGAGAAGAGGCGGGGGATGGCGGCGTCGGACATGATGGGCTCGTCGGGCGGCGGAACCCCCATATAGGCCTGCTTCGCCGCCGCCGCGAAGGCCTCCCGGCCGATGATTTCAGCCCCGCGCTTTACCAAACTGTGTGGGGCGCCGCCGTGAAACCGCCCATATGCTTCTCCCAATTCGCGCTCGAGCGACAGACGGACCGAAAGGAGAGGGATCGTGACCAAGAGAAGAATTCTTCCTGCTCTTGCGGCGCCTTTGCTGCTGACGGCCTGCGTCACCGGCGGCGGCGCAGGCGGCGATGCGGCGCGCGGGGCGGCCCTTGGCGGGCTCGCCGGCGCGGTGATCGGCAACAATGTGAGCGATGGCGACGCCAAGACCGGGGCGGCGATCGGCGCGGCCGCGGGCGCGATCGGCGGCGCGGCCTATGGTGACAGGCAAAGAGGCCGCAGCGGAACCTATGAGGCGCGGCGCGACGAGGAGGTCCATTACGACCGCACGGCAGGCCGCTATTACACGGTCGATCGCCGCACCGGCGCCACATACTGGGAGAACGGCGACCTCCGCACGCGCTGAGGCGCCTCCTTTCGTTTCCGCAAAAGTCCCGCTCGCGCGTTGCGCGGGCGGGACTTCGCGCCTATAGGGCTGCGCATTCCCCACGCGGGGGGCTCATAACTTCGGTGGCGAACGGTTCGCTTCCCTCTCCCCGCGGCGGCTTAACCGAAGGAAACACGCATCATGAGCATGCCAGAATTCTCCATGCGCCAGCTCCTCGAAGCGGGCGTGCATTTCGGCCACCAGACCCATCGCTGGAACCCGAAAATGCGCTCCTTCATCTTCGGCGAGCGCTCCGGCGTCCACATCATCGACCTGTCGCAGACCGTGCCGCTCCTCCACCAGGCGCTGGTCAAGGTGCGCGACGTGGTGGCCGGCGGCGGCCGCGTGCTCTTCGTGGGCACCAAGCGCCAGGCCCAGCAGCCCGTGGCAGAGGCCGCCCAGCGCTGCGCCCAGTACTACATGAACAATCGTTGGCTCGGCGGCACGCTGACCAATTGGGAAACCGTGTCCAAGTCGATCAAGCGCCTGCGCGAGATCGAGGAGATCCTCGAAGGCGACGGCCACGGCTTCACCAAGAAAGAGCAGCTGAACCTCCAGCGCGAATACGAGAAGCTCCAGCTCTCGCTCGGCGGCATTCGCGACATGGGCGGCCTGCCGGACCTGATGTTCGTGATCGACGTCAAGAAAGAGGCGATCGCGATCCAGGAAGCGCGCAAGCTCGGCATTCCCGTCGTCGCCGTGGTCGACACCAATTGCTCGCCCGACGGCGTGGACATGGTCATCCCCGGCAATGACGACGCCAGCCGCGCCATCGCCCTTTACACCAATCTCGTCTCCGATGCCGTCATCGAAGGCCTCGGCGCCAGCCAGATCGCCATGGGTCAGGACCTCGGCGAGCTCGAGGAGCTGCCCGAGGAAAGCGCGCTCCTCGCCTCCGAAGGCGAAGGCGAAGGCGTGACCCCGGCCGAAGGCCAGCCCGGCGAAGCGGCGACGCAGGAAGCCGCCACCGCCCCCGAGGCGCCGTCCGAAGCCGGAACCGTCGCGACGCCCGCCGCCGAAGAGGCGAAGGCCGAGCAGATGGACGAGAAGGCCAACGAGGCCGTCTGAGCTTTGGCAGGGCGGGGGCTTGACCCCGTCCCCATATGACTCCCAAAGGCCCGCGAGCGATCCTCGCGGGCCGTTCCGCATCCCGCACCCGGGACAACCCGTTTCCAATTAGGAGAGACCCCATGGCCGCGATCACCGCCTCGATGGTCAAAGACCTGCGCGAGAAGACCGGCGCCGGCATGATGGACTGCAAGGCCGCGCTGAAGGAAACCGATGGCGACGTCGAAGCCGCCGTCGACTGGCTGCGCAAGAAGGGCCTGAGCAAGGCCGCCAAGAAGGCCGGCCGCACCGCCGCCGACGGCCTCGTCGCCTATGCCGTCGACGGCACCAAGGGCAGCCTCGTCGAGGTCAATGCCGAGACCGACTTCGTCGCGCGCAACGAGACCTTCCAGAACATGGTCCGCACCGTCGCCGACCTCGCCGTCGAGAAGGAGGCCGACACCGCCTCGCTCAAGGCCGCGCAATACCCCGGCAAGGACCGCACGGTCGAAGAGCAGATCACCGAGATGGTCGGCTCGATCGGCGAGAATATGAGCCTGCGCCGCGCCGACACGATCTCCGTCTCCAAGGGCGCCGTCGTGCCCTATCTGCACACGCAGATCACGGATCGCGCCGGCAAGATCGGCGTTCTGGTCGCCCTCGAGAGCGAAGGCTCTGACGAGGCGCTGCAGGCGCTCGGCAAGCAGATCGCCATGCATGTCGCCGCCGCGCGTCCGCAGGCGCTGAACATCGATGGCCTCGACCCGGCCGCGGTCGAGCGCGAGAAATCCGTGCTGGCCGAGCAGGCGCGCGCGTCGGGCAAGCCCGAGAACATCATCGACAAGATGGTCGAGGGCCGCCTGCGCAAGTTCTACGAGGAGAGCGTTCTCCTCGAGCAGGTCTTCGTCATCGACGGCGAGACCAAGATCAAGGATGTCGTCGCCAACGCAAAGGGCGATGCGGGCGCCGAAGTGAAGCTGACCGGCTTCCTGCGCTTCGAGCTCGGCGAAGGCATCGAGAAGCAGGAAGACGACTTCGCCGCCGAAGTCGCCAGCCTCTCCAAGGGCGAGTAAGCGGGCGGCGGCCGGAGCGCGCCATGCGTGACCCGGCCGCCCGCCTGAGCGCGTTCCGGACCGGCCTCGAAGGCCGGTTCAATCTGGCCAAGGGCCTGTTGCGGACCGAGCTTCGCACCAACGGCCTGCGGTTCGACCGCGAGCTCGTCTCGCGCGGCTTCCTTTCCAATCGCCGCCGCCTCTATCCTTTCGACAGATACGGCCCCGACGCCTTTCTCTCCGACGTGGAGATCGAGGGGCCGCTGCGCATGCTCAACCCCAGGAGCTGGCGCCAGCTCCTGACCGACAAGCTGGCCGCGCATGCGATCCTGCCCGTGCAGGCTCCGAACACGCCCCTGCCGACGCTGCTCGGCCTGTCGGTCGACGGCGCGCATGTCCGCCTGCCCGGCGCGCAGGAGCCGCAAGGAGAGGCGATCATCGCAAAGCCCCTGCGCGGCAGCGGCGGGCGCGGTGTCCTGCGGCTCGCTCCGGGCGAAGCGCTTCCGCGAAGCGGCACCTATCTTCTCGAAGCGGCGCTGGAGCCGCATCCCTATGGCCAGGCGATCTTCCCCGGCGCGCTCGGAACTGTCCGTATCCTGACGGGCCGGGCGGCGGGAGAAGCGGATGTGCTGTTCCTCGGCGCGGCCCACCGGTTCGGAACGCGAATCTCAGCGCCCACGGACAATTTCAAATCGGGCGGCGTCGTCGCGGGCATCGACCCGGAGACGGGACGCCTCGGCGGGGCCGTGCTCGGCCTTGGCGTAAGGCAGCGCACGGTCTCGGCCACCCATCCCGATACGGGCGCGCGGATCGAGGGCGTCGCCGTCCCCGACTGGCAGGCTGTCCGCAGGATGGCGCTGCGCTGCATGCGCGCCTTCCCGGACCTTTCCTATGCGGGCTGGGATATCGCCGTGACACAGGATGGCCCGGTCCTGATCGAGGTCAATGTGGTCCTGCCGAACCCGAACCTCATCCAGATGCACACGCCCTGGCTTCTCGATCCGGAGGTGCGCCGTTTCCTGCGCTCCCACGGCGTGATCGGGGCCGGGAGGGCGCGGCGGGCCGAGGCCGCCGCGCGCCTCTGAGGCTTTCGGCGCCTCCGGGGCCTTTCCATCGCGCGCTGGCGGCTGCTATCGCCCGCCCGGAGCCCTGACGAGACCCCGACCATGACCCAAGCCCTCTACAAGCGCGTCCTTCTCAAGATTTCGGGCGAGGCCCTGATGGGCGACGGCGAGTTCGGCATCGACCTGCCCACTGTCGAACGCGTGGCGCGCCAGGTGAAGGCGGCGCGCGAGATGGGCGTCGAGGTCTGCCTCGTCGTCGGCGGCGGCAATATCTTCCGCGGGCTGTCCATGGCGGCCTCGGGAATGGAGCGCGCCTCGGCCGACTATATGGGCATGCTGGCGACCGTGATGAACGCGCTCGCCGTGCAGAACAGCCTCGAGGCGCTGGGCGTGCATACCCGCGTCATGTCCGCGATCGAGATGACCAGCGTCTGCGAGCCCTATATCCGCCGCCGCGCGCTGCGGCACCTCGAAAAGGGCAGGGTGGTCATCTTCGCTGCCGGCACGGGCAATCCGTTCTTCACGACCGATACGGGCGCTGCGCTGCGCGCGGCCGAGATGGGCTGCGACGCCCTGATGAAGGGCACGCAGGTCGACGGCATCTATACCGCCGATCCCAAGACCGACCCCGACGCCACCCGCTTCGACGCGATCAGCTATCACGAGGTTCTCGCCCGCGACCTCAAGGTGATGGACCAGGCCGCGATCAGCCTGACCCGCGAGAACGGCATTCCCATCGTCGTCTTCAGCCTCAAGGACGGCATAGAGGGCGCGCTGACGGGCGCAGGGCAGCATACCGTGGTCGGGGGCAGCGACAGCGCGCAGTAGCCGCCTGTTCCCACGAGGGGCCGCGCCGTTGTAAGGGCGCGGAAAGATTTCAGCGCAGGAGACGCAACATGGCCGACGGACCCGATTTCAAGGAACTCGAAAAGCGGATGGACGGCGCGCTCGCGTCGCTCAAGACCGAATATGCCGGCCTGCGCTCGGGCCGCGCCACGGCGTCGCTGCTCGAGCCCGTGACGGTCAATGCCTATGGCTCGGACATGCCGCTCAACCAGGTGGGCACGGTGGGCGTGCCCGATCCGCGCACGCTTTCGGTGCAGGTCTGGGACAAGGGCCTCGTCGGCGCGGTCGAAAAGGCGATCCGCGAATCCGGCCTCGGCCTGAACCCGGTCACCGACGGGCAGACCGTCCGCGTGCCCATGCCGCCCATGACCGAGGAGCGGCGCAAGGACCTCGCCAAGATGACCGGCAAATACGCCGAGAGCACCAAGGTCGCGATCCGCAATATCCGCCGCGACGGCATGGACGAGATCAAGAAGGCCGACGACATTCCCGAGGACGACCAGAAACGCTTCCAGGATCAGGTCCAGAAGCTGACGGACGACAAGATCAAGGAAGTCGACCGCATGCATTCGGTCAAGGAAGAAGAGATCATGCAGGTCTGAGGGTCCGCCCTCTCCCCAAGCCGGAGGCGCCCTTGTCCGCCACTCTCCGAAAACATGCCGGACGGATGTTCGCCGGCGGCCCGTCCGACGAGGCGGCGGCACGGCCCCTGCGCCATGTCGCCATCATCATGGACGGCAATGGCCGCTGGGCGAAGGAGAGGGGCGTGCCGAGGCTCGAGGGCCATCAGCAGGGCGTGGAGGCCGCGCGCCGCGCGGTCGAGACCGCCCGCGATCTCGGCCTCAGCCACATCACCCTCTACAGCTTCTCGACGGAGAACTGGAACCGGCCCGACTGGGAGGTGCGCCACCTCATGGGCCTCCTGCGGCGCTTCTTCGAGGAGGACCTCGCCAAGCTGGCCGAGGAGGGCGTGCGGGTGCGGATCCTCGGCGACCGCAGGACGCTGCCCGATGGCCTCGGGAAGCTGGTCGAGGATGCGGAGGCGCGCACGCGGCAGAATACCGGGCAGACCCTCCAGATCGCCTTCAACTATGGCGGCCGCGACGAGATCGTGCGCGCGGCGGCCAAGCTGGCGCGCCAGGCGGCCGGGGGAGAGCTCGATCCCGAAGCGATCGACGAAGCGGCGCTGACGGGCGCGCTCGACACCTCCGACGCCCCCGACCCGGATCTCGTCATCCGCACGAGCGGCGAGCAGCGGATCTCGAATTTCCTCCTCTGGCAGGCCGCCTACGCGGAATTCGTGTTCCTGGACTGCTACTGGCCCGATTTCGGGCGGGAGGAGTTCCTCGACGCGGTCGACCAGTATCGGCGCCGCGAGCGCCGCTATGGCGGCAGGAGAGAGGCGGAGGAGGCGGGCTGAACCAACTGCCCCTTTGACGCGCGCTCCGTGCGCAGGCAGAACGGCCCCGAGCATTTCTCTTTCGTCAGGATCATCGACACCCAGCCCCCTCATACCGACCCGAAGACGCGGCGTGGCCCGCTTGCGCGTTTCGGCAGCCTCGCCCCACGGGTGGGGACAGCGCTGCTGCTGATCCCGCTGGCGCTCGGCGCGATCTGGGTCGGCGGGCGGCTCTATGCCGCGGTGATCGCGGCGATGACGATCTTCCTGATCTTCGAATGGACGCGCCTCGTGCGCCAGGCGGAGTTCTCGCGCGGGTTCTACGCGCTCTCGCTGACCGCCATCGTGGCTGTGGTCTTCGCCGCGAACGGCCAGTATTACAGCGCCCTCGCCGCGACATTCGTCGGCGGCATCCTCGCGACCATACTCGAATGGCCCCAGCGCAGTCCCGATTCCTGGGCGGCCGTCGGGGCGCTCTATCTGATCGTGCCGGCCATCGCGACCTTGTGGCTGCGCGAGCAGCCAGAGGTTGGGCTCAAGCTCACCGTGCTCCTGTTCGCGGTCGTCTGGGGCGCCGATTCGGGCGCCTATGCCTTCGGAAAGACGATCGGCGGGCCCAAGCTCATTCCCCGCATCTCGCCCGGCAAGACGTGGTCGGGCGCGGCGGGCGGCGTTCTGACCGGCGCGGTCGTGGCGGCCTTGATCGCGGTCTTCGGCGGCCTCGCCCCGTGGTGGTACTGGGCGCTGGTGGGCGTGGCCCTCAGCCTCGCCTCGATCGCGGGCGACATCTCCGAGAGCCAGCTCAAGCGCACATACGGCGTCAAGGATTCGGGCTCGGCCTTCCCGGGGCATGGGGGCGTGCTCGACCGGCTGGACGGCTTCCTCTTCGCCGCGATCGCGCTGGCCATCCTCGTTCTCCTCCGCCAGAACGCCTGACACGGCGCGCCGGGCGCGTGGAAGCTGGCGAAAGGCGAAGCATGACGAGCGGTCTTCCGCGCAAGGTGACGGTGCTGGGCGCGACGGGCTCGGTGGGCGAGCAGACCCTCGCCCTGCTCGCCGATCTCAGAGCGAAGGGAGAGGCGCAGGCGCAAGTCGTCGCCCTCACCGCCCACACCAACTGGAAACGGCTGGCGGAGCTGGCCCTTCAGCACCGGGCGCATTTCGCCGCCTGCGCCGACGAGGCCGCGGGCGAGAAGCTCGCAGAGGCGCTCGCAGGGACCGGCATCGAGACCGCCGCCGGGCCCGAGGCGGTGATCGAGGCGGGGCGGCGGGACGCGGACTGGGTGATGGCGGCCGTGGTCGGCGTCGCGGGCCTTCAGCCCCTGATCGCCGCGGCCGAGCGCGGGGCGGATGTCGCCTTCGCCAACAAGGAATGCCTCGTCTGCGCCGGCGATGCCGTCCTCGCGGCGATGAAGCGGGGCGGCGGGCGCCTGCTGCCGGTCGACTCCGAGCACAATGCCATCTTCCAGGTCTTCGACTGGGCGCGGCCCGAGCGGGTGCGCCGCATCGTGCTGACCGCTTCGGGCGGCCCTTTCCGGACGCGCGATCTCGAAAGCCTTTCGGATGTCACGCCGGAGGAGGCGGTGGCGCATCCCAACTGGTCGATGGGCGCGAAGATCTCGGTCGACAGCGCGACCATGATGAACAAGGGGCTCGAGCGGATCGAGGCGGCGTTCCTGTTTCCCGTGCCGCACGAGAAGATCGAGGTGCTGGTTCATCCCCAGTCGGTCATCCATTCGCTGGTCGACTATGTCGACGGCTCGACCCTGGCCCAGCTCGGCACGCCGGACATGACCATCCCGATCGCCTCTGCCTTCGCCTGGCCCGACCGGGTGCCGACGAGCGCGGCTCCCCTCGACCTCGCGCGTGTCGGCACGATGACCTTCGAGCCCGCCGATGAGGAGCGGTTTCCCGCGCTTCGCCTGGCGCGCGAGGCGCTGGCGGCGGGCGGGCGCGCGCCGGCGGTCCTCAACGCCGCGAACGAGGTCGCCGTCGCCGCGTTTCTAGAAGGTCACCTTCGTTTTCTGGACATCTGCCACGTCACGGAACACTGTCTCGATCGCGAACGCGGCAATGACGCCTCGACCGATCTCGAGGCGGTTCTCGCCGCCGATGCGAGCGCGCGCCGGACGGCCCGCGAGAGAATCGAAGGGCTCCGGGGCTGACCGCCGCCGGAGCGGACGGCTGGGAAGTCAAGGCGGCGACAGGCATGGCGGAGCTACTATCCACCGGTACGGGAATTCTGATCGCGCTTCTCGCGTTCAGCGTCCTGCTGCCGCTCATCGTCTTCGTGCACGAATACGGGCACTTCAAGGTCGCGCGCCTCTGCGGCATCCGCGTCGAGGCCTTCTCGATCGGCTTCGGCCCGGCGCTCAGGAGCTGGCGCGACCGCCACGGCACCATCTGGAAGATCAGCGGCATTCCGCTCGGCGGCTATGTGAAGTTCTTCGGCGACGCCAATGCCGCTTCGGCGGGCAGGGCGGAGGGCAGCAGCATGGCGGTCGGCTCGGAGCTGAGCCCCGCCGAAGCGGAACCGGCGCGCGGGACCACGCAGTTCGGCTCGGAGCGCGATAAGCTCGAGGCGGTGCTGACCGACGAGGAGAAGGCGGTCTGCTTCCACTTCAAGCCGGTCTGGCAGCGCGCCGCCGTCGTGGCGGCCGGGCCCTTCGCGAACTTCGTTCTGGCGGTCGTGCTCTTCGCGGGCCTCTTCATGGCGTTCGGCCGCCCCTATATCGAGCCGGTCGTCGGCACGGTGGTCGAGGGCTCGGCCGCCGAAGAGGCGGGCTTCGCGCCCGGCGACCGCATCCTCACCATAGACGGGCGGCGGGTCGAGACCTTCACCGACATGTCGAACCGCGTGCGGCTGTCTTCGGGCACCACGCTCACCTTCGAGGTCGAGCGCGATGGCGAGGTCCTCGCCTTCGAGGCGACGCCGCGCCGGGAAGTCCAGACCGACGCCTTCGGCAACGAAATACGCGCGGGCCGCCTCGGCATCGGCAGCGGCGGCAGCGTCGGCCGTGAGCGCTACGGCCCCTTCGAAGCGGTCGGCGAGGGCATCGAGGAGGTGGGCACGGTCCTTGAGACCAGCGTGACCTATCTCGGCCGGATCGTGACCGGGCGGGAGGATCCGCGCCAGCTCGGCGGGCCGGTCAAGATCGCGCAGTTCGCAGGACAGGCCGCAAGCTCTGGCTTCAAGGCGCCGGTCGAGCTGACCTTGCGCGAGAAGCTCGTGACCTCGGGGGCGAACTTCCTTCAGCTCGCGGCGCTCATCTCGGTCTCGATCGGTTTCCTCAACCTGCTGCCGGTCCCGGTTCTGGACGGTGGCCACCTCATGTTCTACGCGTACGAAGCCGTGGCAGGACGGCCCCTCTCGGAACGCGTGCAGGGCTTCGGTTTCAGGATCGGACTGGCCATGGTGGGCTCACTCATGGTCTTCGTCGTCGTGAACGACGTGATCGGCCTACTCTGAGGGCCGTCGGGCAGGAATTTCAAAGGCGAATGCAACACATGACGACCAACGGCACTCGCGCGCTGGCCGCAGCCCTGATGCTGAGCGGCAGCGCTCTTTATGGCGGCGCTCACGCTCAGGAAGCCCAGCCCCAGCAGGCGCTCGCCCAGCAGCAGGCGGTGCCCCAGCAGGCTCCGATCATCCAGCGCATACTCGTCGCCGGCAATCAGCGGATCGAGGCGGAGACCGTGCGCTCCTATCTGCCGCTGCAGGCGGGGCAGCCCGTCGACCAGCTTTCGATCGACGCGGCGCTCAAGGCGCTCTTCGCGACCGGCCTCTTCGCCGACGCGCAGATCGTCTTCGACCAGCAAAGCGGCATCCTCCAGGTGCAGGTGCGCGAGAACCCGATCGTCAACCGGGTGATCTACGAGGGCAACAGGCGCACCAAGGAAGACAAGTTCGAGGAGGAGGTGCAGCTCGGCCCCCGCTCGATCTACACCCAGGCCAAGGTGCAGGCCGATGTCGGGCGCATCCTCGCCATCTATCGCGCTTCTGGCCGGTTCGGGGCGACGGTGACGCCCAAGATCGTCGAGCTTCCCCAGAACCGGGTCGACGTCATCTTCGAGATCGAGGAGGGGCCGAAGACCGGCGTCGCCAAGATCAACTTCCTCGGCAATGAGGCCTTCACCGACGCCCAGCTCCGCGATGCCGTTCTGACCGCCGAAAGCCGCTGGTGGAACATCCTGGAGTCGAACGACAATTACGACCCGGACCGCCTCGAATACGACCGGCAGCTCCTGCGCGAATTCTACACCAAGAACGGCTATGCCGATTTCTCGGTGACCTCCGCCGTGGCCGAGCTGACGCCGGACCGGGAAGACTTCTTCATCACCTTCACGGTCGAAGAGGGCCCGCAATACGAATTCGGCCGGGTGGATGTGCGCACCACCCTGTCCAAAGTCTCCGGCGAAGGCCTCGAGCGCTCGATCCCGATCCGCACCGGGCAGCAGTTCAACTCGGAGTTGATCGAGAACGCCGAGGAGGCCATCACCTATGCGACGGGAATCGCGGGCTATGCCTTCGTCGAGGTCAATCCGCGCCTGACGCGGAACCCCGAGACGCAGACGGTCGACATCACCTTCGAGGTCAATGAAGGCCCGCGCGTCTATGTCGAGCGCATCGACATCCGCGGGAACACGCAGACGCTCGACCGGGTGATCCGCCGCGAGATGCGCCTCGCCGAGGGCGACGCCTTCAACCGCGTGCTGCTCGACCGGTCGGAACGCCGGGTCCGCGGCCTCGGCTATTTCTCCGATGTCAGCGTGGAGGAACTGCCGGGCTCCGCGCCCGACCGCACCGTGCTCGACGTCGCGGTCACCGAGCAGCCGACGGGTTCCTTCCAGGTCGGCGGCGGCATCAGCTCGGCGGACAGGTTCATCGTCAACATGCAGGTCGAGCAGCGCAACCTGCTCGGCAAGGGGCAGTACCTGCTCCTCGATCTGTCGGCCTCCTCGCGGACACGGCGGGCTCAGGTGCGCTTCACCGAGCCGCGCTTCCTCGACCGCAATCTCTTGGCCGGTTTCACCGCCTTCGCGAACCGCACCGATTTCGAGGAGGCGGGCTATGTCGCCGATTCGCTGGGCGGCGGCGTCAATGTCGGCTTCCCCGTATCCGATTTCGGGCGCCTCGGGCTCAGCTATCAGCTGCGCAATGACGACATCCAGTTCGACCAGCAGACGACCTTCACGCTCCAGCCCGACCAGACCGTGGAGGACGTCCTCATTCCCGGCGCCGATTTCGAGGTGCTGCAGGACCAGCAGATCCTGGCCGACCGCTGCGACTTCATCGCGCTCAGCGTCGATCCGACCTGCGAAAGCCGCGGCGAGTTCCTCACCTCCCAGGTCGGCTACGTCCTCAATTTCGACCGCCGCAACGATCCCATCGTGCCGAGCCGCGGTTTCCGCGCCTCCTTCGGGCAGACCTTCGCGGGCGCGGGTGGCGACGTGCAATATCTGCGCACGGTGGCGAATGGGGCGGTCTATCGCCCGCTGCCCTATGACTTCATCGGGGCGCTCAAGCTCAATATCGGCTATATCGACGGCTTCGGCGACGACACGGTCCGGCTCAACGACCGCTTCTTCGTGGGCGGCAATAGAGGCTTTCGCGGATTCGACGTGGCGGGGGTGGGCCCGCGCTATTTCGACTCCAACGGCTTCGACCGCGCGATCGGTGCCAAGGCGCAGGCGATCGGCACGGTCGAGATCGCCATTCCCGTGCCGCTGCCGCAGCAATACGGCATCCGCGCCTCGCTCTTCTCCGACTTCGGCGCCGTCGGCATCGTCGACGAGGAGGACAAGCTCCTCAACAACGATCTGAGCCGCTGGGTGGACTATGACCGCGACGGCATCTTCGAGGCGCCGGTGCAGGACGATTTCTCGCTGCGGGCCACGGCGGGCGTGTCGGTCAACTGGAACTCGCCCTTCGGCCCGGTCCAGATCGACCTCGCCCACCCGATCAAGCAGGAAGAATACGACGAGGACCAGTTCTTCCGCTTCTCGGCGGGACGGCAGTTCTAGGCCAGAGAATGGGCAAAGTTTCACCGGACAAATCAGTCCGGTGGACTAGCGTCGCGCAGCACATCGCGGCATGTACTGCCGCCACAGGGCAACCCCGAGGAAATATCATGCGTCTTCACCGCCTCTTTGCCGTCGCCGCCGCGGCTCTCGCGCTGACGGGACTGAACAGTGCAGCGCTCGCACAGAAGATGGACGTGCTGGTGCTCAACCAGGGCGAGCTGGTCCAGAATTCCAAGGCCGGCCAGTCGATCGCCAGCCAGATTCAGGCGCTCGCGCAGACCGCCTCCGCCGAGATGCAGGGCGAGGCCCAGAAGCTCCAGAACGAAGGACAGGCTCTTCAGGCGTCCAAGGACTCGATGAGCCAGGAAGACCTGCAAAAACGCGCCCAGGCCCTGATGGCCAAGCAGCAGGGCACCCAGCGCCTCGGCCAGATCAAGGAAGCCGAGATCGCGCAGGCCGAAGCCGCCGCGCTGCAACAGCTCAGCCAGCGGGTCGAGCCCATCGTCGAGCAGATCGCCAAGAAGCGCCGCGCCAAGGTCGTCCTTCGCCGCGTCGACGTCGCCTGGCTCGACGAGGATGCCGACATCACCGACGAAGTGATCGCCGCGCTCGACCAGCAGGTCGCCACGATCAAGGTCACCAAGCCCGACCTGATCGCCCAGGCCCGCGCCGCGGCGGCCCAGCAGCAACAGCAGTAAGCGCCGATCCAGCGCGCTTCCAGAAAAGGCCGGGCCGCGCGCCCGGCCTTTCGCATGAGGAGCCGCATCCGCTAGAGGACCGACATGCCGCGCTCCGCTCCAGATGACCGCTTCTTCCTGACGGCGGATCCGATGCCGCCAGAAGAGGCATGCGAAAGAGCCGGCGCGGCCTTCCATGAGGGGGCGGGGCGCAGCGCCGTCACCCATGCGGCCGGCCCGCAGGATACGGCGCTTGGCGGCGTCGTCTTCCTCGAAGATGCCAGAGCGATCGCGGCGGCATCGGGAACGCCCTCCCTGATCCTGACGGTCCCTGCGGCGGAGCGGGAGGTCCGCTCCTGCTTTCCCGAAGCGAGCCTGGGGCTGACCGATGCGCCCAGAGCCGCATTCGCGCGGCTCGCCGGCGCGCTCCATGTCAGCCGGATGGAGGCCATGCCGCCCGCTGCGGGTATCGACCCGCAGGCGCGGATCGCGCCGACGGCCGAAATCGCGCCCTCGGCCGTCATCTGCGCGGGCGCGCTGGTCCATGACGGCGCCGTGGTGGGACCCTTCGCGCTGATCGGCCCCGGCGTCGTTCTGGGTGCGGATGTCCGCATCGGCAGCCATGCCAGCGTCACCCATGCGGTCTTGGGCGCCGGATGCGTTCTTTCGGCGGGCGTGCGCATCGGCGAGGCGGGCTTCGGCTATACCGCGGGCGAGGAGGGGCCGCTGGCCGTCCCGCAGCTCGGCCGGGTCATCCTTGGCGAGCGGGTCGAGATCGGCGCGAATTCCTGCGTCGACCGCGGCACGCTCGGCGATACCGAGATCGGCTCTGCCACCAAGATCGACAATCTCTGCCAGGTCGCGCACAATTGCCGCATCGGGAGGAATGTCCTGATCGCGAGCCAGACCGGCATTTCGGGCTCGGTCACGATCGGCGACGGCGTGATGATCGGCGGCCAGGCGGGCATGGCGGACCATATCGAAATCGGCGAGGGTGCGGTCGTGGCGGCCAAGGCCGGCCTGATGCGCAACGTGCCCGCGGGCGAGCGCTGGGGCGGCATTCCGGCCCGGCCCGCGCGCGAATGGATGAAGGAAACCGCCGCTCTGTCGCGGCTGGCAAAAGGGAGAAGCAAGTGAGCGCTGACGGCGAGAACGAGCGTCTTGACGACCTGACGATCGGCGACATCAAGGGCATACTGCCCCATCGCTATCCCATGCTGATGGTCGACAGGATCGTCGACATCACCCGCGGCGGCGGCGCGGTCGGCGTCAAGAACGTCACCGTCAACGAGCCCTTCTTCGAAGGCCACTTCCCCCAGATGCCGGTCATGCCCGGCGTCCTGATCATCGAGGCGATGGCGCAGACCGCCGCTGCCTATACGGCCTATGCCGATGGTGTGGACACGGAGGGCAAGGTCGTCCTCTTCATGGGCGTGGACAGGGCCAAGTTCCGCCGTCCCGTCACGCCCGGCGACCAGCTGAGGATCCACGTCACCGTCACCAATCGGCGCCCCCCCGTATGGAAATACGAGGCCAAGGCGATGGTCGACGGCAAGCTCGTCGCCGAAGCCGCATTCGGCGCCATGCTGACGGAGCCGAAATAGGGTGGAAGGCCGCCCCGGCATCCACCCCCGCGCCATCGTCGAGGAGGGCGCGAGAATCGGCGAGGGCGTCGAGGTGGCGCCCTTCTGCCATGTCGGCGCTCACGTCACGCTGCATGACGGGGTGAAGCTCCATCCGCATGCGACGGTTCTGGGGCATACGACCGTCGGCGAGGGCACCGAGATCTATCCCTTCGCCGTGCTCGGCTCGCCGCCCCAGCACCTCGCCTATAAGGGCGAGCCGACCACGCTGATCGTCGGCAGGCGGAACCAGATCCGCGAGCACGTGACCATGCATCCCGGCACGGTGCAGGGGCATGGGGAGACGCGGGTCGGCGATGACGGTCTCTTCATGGTCGGCGCCCATGTCGCCCATGACTGCGTTCTCGGCGATCACGTCATCATGGCGAACAATGCGACCCTGGGCGGCCACATCACGATCGGCGATTACGCCTTTCTTTCCGGGCTCTGTGCGATCCATCAGTTCAGCCGCATCGGCCCGTCGAGCTTTGTCGGCGGCGGCGCGATCGTCACGCGGGACGTCATTCCCTACGGCACCGTCGTCGGGAACCATGCCCGCCTCGAAGGGCTCAACATCGTCGGGATGAAGCGGCGCGGCATGCCGCGCAAGACGATCCACGCCGTGCGGGCCGCCTATCGGATGCTGTTCGCGCGCGAGGGCACGCTCGAGGAGCGCATCGCCGAGGCCGCCAAGATCTATGGCGACGTGCCGGAGGTCATGCAGATCGTCGACTTCATGCGGGCCGATGCCGACCGGGCCCTCTGCCTTCCGGAGCGCTGAGGAGCGGCGCGTGGAGAGGCGGTGGAACAAGCTCGGCATCCTGGCGGGCGGGGGGAACCTGCCCGCCCGCGTGGCCGAGGGCTGCGCCGCGGCCGGCGCGCCCTTCGCCATGATCCGGCTGTCGGGCTATGCGGACGAAGCGACGGCGCGCTTCGGCGGCGAGGAGTGCGGCCTCGGAGAGCTCGGCCGGATCGTGCGTGTCCTGAAGAACGAGGACTGCGACGCCGTCGTCATGGCCGGCACCGTCCGCAGGCCGAACTTCGCTGCTCTGAAGCCCGACTGGCGCGGCGCCGCCCTCCTGCCGAAGGTGGTGGCCGCGGCCAGGCGGGGCGATGGCGCCCTTCTGGACGTCCTCGTCGAGACCTTCGAGGCGGAGGGGTTCCTCGTGATCGGCGCAGAAGAAGTGTCGAGCGGCCTCGCCGTGCCGCAGGGGCCGCTGGGCCGGCACGCGCCGGCGGAGGCGGACCTGCGCGATGCGGCCAAGGCCGCGGCGATCGTCGCCGCGCTCGGACAGTTCGATGTCGGACAGGGGGCGGTGGTCTGCAACGGCTTCGTTCTGGCGATCGAGGCGGCGGAAGGCACGGACAGGATGCTGGCCCGCTGCGCGGAGCTTCCGGCGAGCATGCGCGGCCTCGAGCCGGACGAGGCGGAGGGCCCGCGCGGCGTGCTTCTCAAGCGGCCGAAGCCCGGACAGGAGCTGCGCGTCGATCTGCCGACCATCGGGCCGGAAACCGTGCGGCGCGCGCTGGCGGCCGGGCTTTCCGGGATCGCGGTCGAGGCAGGATCCGCCCTGCTGGTCGACAAGGACCGCGCGGTCGAGCTCGCCGATGAAGGCGGCCTCTTCCTCTATGGCTTCCTGCCGGCCGAATTCGATGGCTGAACAGTCCCGCGCCCCGACGCTGCTCCTGAGCGCGGTCGAACCGTCGGCCGATGCCATCGGTGCGGAGCTTCTCGAAGCGCTGCGCGCGCGGCTGCCGGGCGCGAGATTCGTCGGCTGCGGCGGGGCCGCCATGGCTGCGGCGGGCTTTTCCTCGGCCTTCGACACGGCTCCGCTCTGCGTCATGGGGCTCGGCGACGCGCTGCGGGCCGTGCCACAGGCGAAGCGGCGGGCGGCGGAGCTCGCAAGGCTCGCGCGCAGCGAAGGGGCCGACGCCGCCGTGCTGATCGATGCCTGGGGCTTCTCCCGCCTGACCGCGCAGGCGCTCGGCAGGACGTCCCCCGCAACGAAACGGGTCAAGCTGGCCGCGCCGCAGGTCTGGGCCTCCCGCCCGGGGCGGACCCGGGCAGTCCGGGACCTCTTCGATCTCGTCCTCGCGCTCCTGCCCTTCGAGCCGCCGCTCTTCGAGGCGGAAGGCACACGCGCGGTCTTCGTCGGCAATCCGAATTTCGAGGCGGTCTCGCGCACGCCGCGATCCGGCCCGGCCTTCCGCGCCCGCCACGGCCTCGACGGCGCGCCGCTCCTCGCCGTGCTGCCGGGCAGCCGGAAGGGCGAAGCGAGCCGCCTTCTGGATATCTTCGCGGATGCGAGCGACGCTTCGGCAAGGGACGTGCCGGGGCTCAGGCCCGTGATCGTCGCCGCGCCGGCCGTCGAGGCCCTGGTGCGCGATCACGCGCGGAACTGGGCGCGCCCGCCGCTCGTGGTCGGTCCCGAAGAGCGGTTCGACGCCTTCGACGCCGCCGATGCCGCGATCGCGGCATCGGGCACGGTCACGACCGAGCTCGCCATGTGCGGCACGCCGATGGTCGTCGCCTATAAGGTCGGTGCGCTGACGGAGGCGTGGGCGAAGCGCGTGCTGATCACCGACACCGTGACCATTCTCAACGTCGCGGCCGGCGAGCGGGTGATCCCCGAACGCCTCCAGGACAGCTGCACGCCCGAGCAGCTCACGGCGGACATCGTGCGGCTCTTCACGGACGATGCGGCGCGGCGGCGCCAGCTATCCATGTTCCGGCGCGTGCTGCCGCAGCTCCTGGGCCCCGGCCGCGCGGCGGACCGCGCCGCCGGAGAGATCGCGGCCTTATTGCAGGGCGAAGATCGCCTCCACCTCGACGCAGGCGCCGAGCGGCAGTGACGGCGCGCCGACGGCGAAGCGGACATGCCGCCCGGCCTCGTCGAGCACCTCGGCCATCAGGTCCGATGCGCCGTTGATCACTGAGGGGTGGTCGGTGAAATCCGGCGTGCAGGCGACGAAGCCGCCGAGCTTCACGCAGGAGGCGAGGTGCTCGAAGCCGATGGCCGCGCGGACCTGCGCGAGGAGCATGAGGCCGCAGAGCCGCGCGGCCGCTGCGCCCTCTTCCGTGCCGAGGCTGTCGCCGAGGCGTCCGGTGACGACCGCGCCATCCCGGAAGGGCAGCTGGCCCGAGACATAGAGGAGACCTCCCACGGCGCGCGCGGGCCTGTAGGACGCCACCGGCGCGGCAGGTTCGGGCAGCGCGATGTTCAGGCTCTTCAGTCTCTGGTCGATCGGGTTCATTCGGGCGTCTTCCTTTCGAATCGTATGCGGGCGTCGCGCAGCGTGCCGATGGCATCCTCGCCGAAGCGGGCCCTCAGCGCGGCCAGCGCATCTTCCTGCCGCCGCATTCGACGCTGCTCTTCGGGGAAGGCGAAGTCCCTGTCCATCACCTCGGCCGGAGCCAGATCGGACAGCCCGATGCCGATGAGGCGATAGGGGGTGGCGGAGACGGCGCCGGGGACCTCTTCGCGCAGCAGGGCCCGGCCAGTCTGATAGATGATGCGGGCGACGTCCGTGTGCACGCCCAGCGTCCGCCGACGGGTAAGCGAGCGGAAGCGGTTCGTCTTGAGCTTCAGCGTGACGACGCGCCCGGCCAAGGCCTTCTCCCGCGCGCGCCGCGCCGTCTTCTGCGCCATGGCGTAGAGCTTGTCCTCCAGGGCGGCCCGGTCCGTGATGTCGCCCGAAAAGGTCGTCTCGCCAGAAATGCTCTTGGTCTCGCGCTCGGTGCTTACAGGCCGGTCGTCGCGGCCGAAGGCGAGGCGGTGCAGGCGCAGCCCGTGCTCGCCGTAGCGCTTCGCCATCTCCGCCGCGCCGAGCGCCTGCACGTCGGCGAGGGTGGCGATGCCGTCCCGCTGAAGCTTCGCTGCGAAGGACGCGCCGACGCCGCGAACGAAGCCCGGCGGCTGCTTTGCAAGGAATCCAGGCGCCTCGGCCCTGCCGATGACGGCGAAGCCGCGCGGCTTGTCGAGGTCCGAGGCGGTCTTGGCGAGGAACTTGTTGTGGCTGAGGCCGATCGAGACGTCGATGCCGACCCTTTCGCGGATCCTGCGCACGAGGCGGGTGAGGGAGGCCGCGGGCGGCCTCCCGTGAAGCGCGTGCGTGCCCGACAGGTCGAGATAGGCCTCGTCGATCGAGACCGGCTGCACGAGAGGCGTCAGCGCGGCCATCTCCTCGCGGATCAGGAGGGCCGCTTCCTTGTAGGCCTCGAAGCGCGGACGCACGATCACCGCATCCGGGCAGAGCTTGAGCGCCTGGAACATCGGCATGGCCGAGCGGACGCCATAGGTCCTCGCGACATAGCAGGCGGTGGAGACCACGCCCCTGCGCCCGCCGCCGATCACCACGGGCCGGTCGGCCAGGCCCGGGTCGTCGCGCTTCTCAACGGCGGCGAAGAAGGCGTCGCAATCCAGATGCGCGACCGAGAGCGCGAACAGCTCCTCGTGCCGCAGGAGGCGGCGCGATCCGCAGGCGGGACAGCGCTCGCCGGCGGCGCCGTGCCAGTCGCAGTCTCGGCAAAGAGCGGGGTTTGGCGGCATCGGGTTACGGTCAACTGCGGATTAACCTACATCCCTTAGCAAACGCGAAGAGAAGCGGAGAGTCTTCGGCCCCTCCGTCTGCGCGACGAGGCATGAGCGACATGAGCAGCACGGCGAGAAACGGCGAGCCCCAGAAGACCGTCCTCATCGTGGAAGACAACGAGCTCAACATGAAGCTCTTCCACGATCTCCTCGAAACCCAGGGGTATGGCGTCATCCAGACCGACAATGGCGGCGAGGCGCTCGGAATGATCAAGCAGCATCGTCCCGACCTCGTCCTCATGGATATCCAGCTTCCCGAAAAGTCGGGCCTCGACGTCACCCGCGAGGCGAAGGCCGATCCCGAGATCGCGCATATCCCGATCATCGCCGTCACCGCCTTCGCCATGAAGACCGACGAAGAGCGCATCCGCGCGGGCGGCTGCGAGGACTATCTCGCCAAGCCGATCTCGGTCGTCGAGTTTCTTGAGAAAGTGAAAAGGTATCTCGGCTAGCCTCTCGACGAGCCGGTTCCGCTCATGCGTTGAGAGTTGATCCATGACAGCACGCGTCCTCGTCGTCGATGACCTTCTGCCCAATGTGAAGCTGCTCGAAGCCAAGCTGCGGGCCGAGTATTTCGAGGTCGTCACGGCTTTGTCCGGCCAGGAGGCCATAGAGGCGGCGCGGGACCATCAGCCCGATATCGTGCTTCTGGACGTGATGATGCCCGGCATGGACGGGTTCGCGACCTGCCGCGCGCTCAAGGAGGACGGCGCGACCTGCCACATCCCCGTGGTCATGGTCACCGCGCTCGACCAGCAGGCCGACAGGCTGGCGGGACTGACCGCCGGGGCCGACGACTTCCTGACCAAGCCGGTGCAGGACGTGGCGCTGTTCGCCCGCGTGCGCAGCCTCACCCGCCTCAAGCAGATGACCGACGAGCTGCGTCACCGCCATGCGCAAGGGACGGAACTCGGCGTCATTACGCCCGCCGCGCTGGACGAGCTGGGCGACGAGGATGTCCGCGTCATGGTCATCACCGACGAGGCGGAGATCGAAGGGCTCGCTTGCGGCGTCGCCGAGCTGCCCACCACCTGCGAATTCGACTATGTCTCCGACGGGCGGGCCGCGCTTGCCACCGTGCGCGAGGATCCGCCCGGCCTGATCCTCGTCGATCTGGGCATGGAGAGCTACGATCCGCTCCGCCTGTGCTCTGCCGTGCGCAGCTTCGAGGATTCGCGGATGGTGCCGATCCTCGCCATCGCGCGCAGCGTGGACACGAAGAAGCTCGTCCGCGCGCTCGACATGGGCGTGAACGACTACATCATGCGCCCGCTCGACCCGCAGGAATGCGCCGCCCGCATCCGCACCCAGCTCAAGCGCCTCCGCTATATCGAGAATCTCCGGGCGAGCTTCCACGAGACGCTGGAACTCGCCGTCACCGATCAGCTGACGGGGCTCTACAACCGCCGCTATCTCGCAACGCAGCTTCCGCGGATGATGAAGGACGCGCGGCGCAATCACCGCCCGCTTTCGCTCATGATCCTCGACATCGATCACTTCAAGCAGGTCAACGACACCTATGGGCACGAGGTCGGCGACGCTGTCCTGAAGGAGACGGCGCGCCGGCTGCACCTGTCCGTGCGCGGCGTGGACCTCGCCTGCCGCTATGGCGGAGAGGAATTCGTGATCGTCATGCCCGAGACGGACGACAATTTCGCGCAGATCGTCGCCGAGCGGGTCCGCGAATCCGTCGCCCGCGATTCCGTTCTGCTCGATGACGGCCGCGAAGTGCCGGTGACGACGTCGATCGGCGTCTCGAGCCTCGCCGTCGACGATTTCGAGGAAACGCCGCAGAGCCTTCTCAAGGCCGCCGATGACGCGCTCTACCGCGCCAAGGAAGAAGGGCGGAACCGCGTGGTGATGCGGGCGGCCTGACTGCTCAGAGCCGACGCATGGCGTCCGCGGCTTCGCGGCTGCCGAGGATCATCTCGCCGCGCCAGTCGCGAAGGTCCTTCGCGCCGCCGTCCCGGCTCATCGGTTCGAACCGCTCGAAACGCTGCCAGCCGCCGCCGGTCCTTATCCAGACCTCGCAGCCCGCCGCGAGCGCGAGGCAGACGCCGCCCGCCACGTCCCACAGATTGAGCGGCTTGAAGCGCGCGCCTTGCAGGAGCCCCGCCGCCACCAGAGCGCATTCCAAGGCCGCGGAGCCGGTTTTCCGGCCATCGAAGGGCAGGGACGCCGGATCTGCGAGGTCCGGCACGCCTGCCAGGCGGCGCCGCACGGCCGGATTGGGCGGGTTCCTGTAAGGAATGCCGTCGAAGGACAAGCCGCTGCCCCGCCGCGCGGAATAGACGCCGGGACGCAGCGCATGGGTCGCCGAGCACCAGACGGCGCCCGCCATGGGCACGCCGCGATGCAGCACGCCGATCGTCGCCGCGAAGAGCGGCAGGCCGTTGACGAAGTTGGAGGTGCCGTCGATCGGGTCGATCGCCCACGCCCAGTCTTCGCCGAGGCCGGGACGCTCTGGCGATTCCTCTCCGATCACGTCATGGCCGGGATAATCCTCGGCGAGCTTCGCCCTCACGATGCGCTCCACGTCGTGATCGACCTCCGAGACCGGGTCGCGGAAGCTTTCGGGGCCGCTGTCCTTGTAGGCGACGGCGAAGCCCCGGCCGAGGGCCGTCTCGATCTCCGCCCCGGCGATGCGCGCGATCTCTGCGGCGTCCTGCTCGATGCGGTCGAGCCGATCGGGATCTTGGTCGGGCATGGTCACGCCTCCGGACACAGAAGGATGGATCGCTCATTGCCGACGCCGAAACGGAGATCGGCAGCGGCCTCGAACCTTGGGAATTCGTCGCCGATGCGCAGCGCCTGGCCGTCCCAGCGCAAGGAGGCGGTCCGGGCGCGACGGATTTGAAGGGGCGGAGCGCCTGCCGCGCCGTCCGCGATCCAGTCGGCGAGCGGCGCTGCCTCCTCGGCATAGGCGATGTCGAGAAGGCCGTCATCGGTTCGCGCCCGGGGCGAGAGCAGGAGATCGGGACCGCTCATCGGGATGTTGAGGATTTCGGCGAGCGCGACCTCGCCGACGGTCTCGCCATCGAGCGTCAGGAGGCTTTTCCGGTCCTTCGACTCGCGCAGCACGTCGCAGACGCGCCTGCGGGCGTGGCGTATGGGGTGTTCGGCATCCTTGAGCGCCTCGGGCTCGGCCGAGACCTGCTGCATGCCGCCGCATAGGGGGCCGAGGCCCGCCGATTCGATCATGATCTCGCGGCCGAATGGTCCTTCTGCCCAGCAGAGCTCGATCACGCGGCGCGAGGCCGTCCGCCATTTCCCGGCAAGCAGGCCTGCATCGGCGCGCAGTCCGAAGCTGGAGGCGATATTGTTGGCGGTTCCGATCGGCAGGATCCCGACAGGCACGGAGCGGTCGGGCTGGGCCTTGAGAAGCTTGGAGACGGTGCCGTCCCCGCCGGCCGCGACGAGGAGGTCGAAGCGCTCGCCGAGCATGCCGGGAAAATCGTCCGAATGGCTGTCGCAGAGGCGGACGTCATGGCCCGCACGCGCGAAGGCCGCTTCGATGGCATCGCTCGTGTGCTCACCGCCGCCCGAGCCGGGATTGTAGATGATGCAGGTCCGCATCCTGCCCGAACAGCGCAGTCTGCGGAGGAGTTCGGCGCCTAGAGGGCGAAGGCTGCGGAAACTGCCCGGCCGGACGAGGCCGGCCGGGCGAGAGTCCTCAGACCGAGTAGTACATGTCGAATTCGACCGGGTGCGGCGTCGTGTTGTAGCGCACCACCTCTTCCATCTTCAGCGCGATATAGCCGTCGATCTGGTCGTCGTTGAAGACATTGCCCTTCTTGAGGAACTCGCGGTCCGCATCGAGCGCGGCGAGCGCCTGCTCGAGGGAGGAGCAGACCGTCGGAATGCCCTGGGTTTCTTCGGGCGGCAGGTCGTAGAGGTCCTTGTCCATCGCCTCGCCCGGGTCGATCCGGTTCTCGATGCCGTCGAGGCCCGCCATCAGGAGCGCCGCGAAGGTGAGGTAGGGGTTGCCGGCGGGATCCGGGAAGCGCGTCTCGATCCGCTTCGCCTTGGGCGAGGAGACGTAGGGAATGCGGATGGAGGCCGAGCGGTTGCGCGCCGAATAGGCGAGCATGACCGGCGCTTCGAAGCCGGGCACCAGGCGCTTGTAGCTGTTGGTGCTGGCATTGGCGAAGGCGTTGATCGCCCGCGCGTGCTTGATGATGCCGCCGATGTAGTGGAGGCAGGTCTCCGACAGGTCGGCATAGCGGTCGCCCGCGAAGGTGGGCTGACCCTCGTTCCAGATCGACTGGTGGACGTGCATGCCCGAGCCGTTATCGCCGAAGACGGGCTTGGGCATGAAGGTCGCCGTCTTGCCGAAGGCGTGAGCGACCTGTTTCACCACGTATTTGTACTTCTGCATCTGGTCGGCCATGTCGACCAGGGTCGAGAATTTCATGCCGAGCTCGTGCTGGCTGGGCGCGACCTCGTGGTGATGCTTCTCGGGCTTGATGCCCATTTCGGCCATGTAGAGCAGCATTTCCGAGCGCAGGTCCTGCTCGCTGTCCACCGGCGGGACCGGGAAATAACCGCCCTTGGCGCGCGGGCGGTGGCCCATATTGCCGCCTTCATAGGGCGTCGCCGTGTTGTAGGGCCCTTCGCGGCTGTCGATGGCGTAGCCCATATGGTCCTGATCGGTGGAGATCTGGACGTCGTCGAAGATGAAGAACTCGGCTTCGGGGCCGAAGAAGGCGGTGTCGCCGATGCCGGTCGATTTCAGATAGGCCTCGGCCGCCTTGGCCGTCGTGCGCGGGTCGCGGCTATAGGGCTGGCCCGTATCCGGCTCGAGAACGTCGCAGACGACCGAGAGGGTCGGCTGGGCGAAGAAGGGGTCCTGCACCGCCGTCGACGTGTCCGGCATCAGGATCATGTCGCTTTCGTTGATCGTCTTCCACCCGGGGATGGAGGAGCCATCGAACATCTGGCCGTCTTCGAAGAAGTCCTCGTCGACCATCGCCACGTCGAAAGTGACGTGGTGATAGGTGCCCTTGGGATCGGTGAAGCGCAGATCGACGAACTTGATGTCGTCGTCCTTGATCGTCTTGAGGACGTCTGAAGCGGACATAGGATACCTTCGGTGGCGAAAAGGAACCGGACGGTCCCTCGGGTTGGATGTGGGGCAGCATGCGAATCTGGCCCTGGCGGGGCAAGGAAAACTCTCAGAAACGCGATTAACCGCTCCCTTGCGCGGTGTGCGCGCGCGAAACTATCGCCAAAAGACAGGATCGCAAAATATTTCGCTCACCCGCTGCGCGTTTGCGCGCTCGTGCCCTTCTGGCCGATCTTCGACTCGGTCCCCGCGCGAAGGCGGGCGATGTTCTCTTTGTGCCGGTAATAGACAAGGGCGGTCATGAAGACCGCCGCCGCGGCGAAGGCAAGCTCGCCGAAGGCGAGGAAGAGGACCGGCGCGACGAGCGTCGCGGCGAGAGCGGCCGCCGAGGAGTAGCGCGTGATCCCCGCTCCGATCAGCCAGACGAGCGCGCAGAGGCCCGCCACCCGCCAGTCGAGGGCGAGGCCGGTGCCAAGATAGGTCGCGACGCCCTTTCCGCCGTGAAAACCGAGCCAGACCGGAAAGCAGTGCCCCAGAAACGCGCCGGCGCCCGCCAGCGCCATCGGGCCGGAATTCCAGTCCGAGAGGAGGCCCGCCACGACCACGGCGATGGCGCCCTTGGAGGCATCGAGGACCAGCGTGGCGAGGGCGAGTGCCGGCCGCCCGGTCCTGTAGACATTGGTCGCGCCGATATTGCCCGACCCGATCTTCCGGATATCGCCGAGGCCGGCCATCCGCACGAGGACCAGGCCGAAGGGGATGGAGCCGAGCAGATAGCCCAGCACGAAGGTCACGATTTCCTGCACGGTCAGCCTTTCAATGTCTCGAGCACGGCGATCCGCGTCGCGACGCCCTGGCGGACCTGGGAGAGGATCAAGGAGCGGTCGGGGTCGTCCGCCACCCCCGACGCGATTTCGATATCCCGGTTCATCGGCCCCGGATGCATGACGAGGGCGCCGGGCGCCGCGGCGGCGAGCGCATCCCATGTGACGCCGTAATCCCGGTGATAGTCCGCGCTGCCGGTATAGAGGTCGCGCTCCATGCGCTCCTTCTGGACGCGCAGCGCCATGACCACATCCGCGCCCGACAGCCCCTCGGCCCTGTCCGTCGTGCGGCTCGCGCCGGGCAGGCGGCCTTTGTCCGGCAACAGCTCTTCTGGGGCGACGAGCCGCACCTCGGCGCCGAGGCGCAGGAAGAGCGGCACGCCCGAGGCGGCCACGCGGCTATGCGCGATATCGCCGCAGATCGCGATGGTCAGCCCCGAAAGGCCCTCATCCGCCCGCCGCCCCGTGGCATGCAGCAGCGTCGCCGCATCGAGCAGCGCCTGAGTCGGGTGGCCATAGGCGCCTTCGCCCGCATTCACGATCGACGTCCCGTAGCCCGTGTCCCGCGCCGCATCGAGCGCCGCGCCGATGGCGCCGCTCTCGCCCGAGCGCAGCACGATCAGGTCCGCCCCTTGCGCGCAGAGCGTCTGGATCGTGTCGCGCTGGCTCTCGCCCTTGTGGATCGAGGAGGCGACGACGGGCACGACCGAGACGATCGCGCCCAGATATTTGCCCGCCACCTCGAAGGAGAGATTGGTGCGGGTCGAATCCTCGAAGAACAGGTTGAACTGCAACCGCCCCTGAAGGGCCGGAGGGATCTCCTCGTGCCGGTCGAGCTGTGCCCGCCGGTCGAGCGAGAGGTCGAGGAGCGCCCGGACCTCCTCATCGGAGAGGGCGCCGAGTTCGGTCAGATGCTCCATCACGCTTCCCTTTGGCCTGCCGCGCGCAGGCGGTCCAGCGCGCCTTGCAGGATATGCGCGGCGGCATGGGCGTCGATGATGCGGGCCCGCTTCGCCCTCTTCGTGTCGAGCGCGATCAACTCCCGCTCAGCGGCCGCCGTCGAGAGCCGCTCGTCCCAGAAGGCGACCGGCAGGTCGCTGTGGCGCGAAAGGTTGCGGACGAAGGCGCGGGCGGACTGGGCGCGGGGTCCCTCCGTGCCGTCCATGTTGAGCGGCAGGCCCATGACCAGGCCCGCGGCCCTGCGCTCGGTCGCAAGACGCAGGAGCTCCGTCGCATCGGCGGTGAACTTGGACCGCTTGATCGTGGTGACCGGCGACGCCAAGTTCCTCTCGGGGTTCGAGACAGCAACACCGATCGTCTTGGTGCCGAGGTCGAGGCCGATCAGCGGTCCCGGCGGAAAGCGCGCGGCGGCGGTGAGGAAGGCAGAATCCATGATCGGTGTGTGTGCCGCTCTCATGCTCTTCGCAAGCGTCTCGGACGCGAGCAATGATGCGTCTGCCGCCGCGGCGCGCGAATCGCTCGAAGAGGCGAGCTGGGCCTTCGCCTATTGGCAGGGACAGGTGGAGGCGGTGTCGCCCGCCTTCGCCCTGCCGCGCGCGCCGAAGATCTCCTTGCGCTTCAAGCAGCGCGCGCATGAGCCCGCCGGCGCGATGACGCTCTTCGCCTATGCCGATCCCGGCGCCGTCACGCTGGAACTCAGCGGCAGCGGCTGGGAGCGGCGAACCGCGCATGGCGAGACGATCCTGGCGCGCAATGCGGCCCATGAAGTCGCCCATGTCCTGCAATATCGCCATGGCGAAGCGCACCGCGCGCCGCGCTGGCTGCATGAGGGCTTCGCCGATGCGCTCGCCCACGAGGTCATGGCGGATGAAGGCCGCGCGGAGGGCTGGGGCGGGGGAGAGCGCTGCGCGCGCGTCCTGCGCCGCGCCTCTGTGCGGAGCGCCCAGAACGGCGGCGACGAAGCGGCCCTTTACGACTGCGGCTCCCTCGCGATCCGCGCCGTGGCCGATGCCCGCGAGGAGAGCGTGCAGGATCTCTATGCCGCCTTCGCGGAGAACGGCCTGACCGAGGAAGCCTTCCTCGCGCTCGCCGCCGAGGCGAGCCCGCGCTTCCGCCGCTCGGTCGAGGCCTTCCTGCGCACCGACTATTCCCTTGCCGATCCTCTATGGGTCCTGCGCGAGCTTCGCGCTGGACGCCTCTAGCACCGCCTGATAGCTGACCGGCCCATGAGCATCGACGAAAAGACGGTCGCCAAGGTGGCCAAGCTCGCCCGCATCGCGCTGCCCGAAGAGCGGCTGGCGCCGATGACGCACGAGCTGAACGACATTCTGAACTGGGTGGAGCAATTGCAGGAGGTCGACGTCGAAGGCGTCGAGGCCATGGCGTCCTGCGTCGACGCCGTGCTGCCCCTGCGCAAGGACGCGCTGGCGCAGGACGAGACCGGCGGCGGCCAGCCCGAAGCGGTCACGAAGAACGCGCCGCGGACGGAGGATCACTTCTTCGTCGTGCCCAAGGTGGTCGAGTGATGACGGACATTCCCGAACTGACCCTCGCAAAGCTGCGCGACGCGCTGCGCGCCAAGGACGTCTCCGCGGCGGAAGCGGCCGAGGCCTATCTCGACCGCGCGGAGGGCGCATCGGCGCTCAACGCCTTCCTGCGCATCGACCGCGAGCGGACCATGGCCGCGGCGAAGGCCTCCGACGAGAAGCTCGCGCGCGGCGAAGGCGGCGCCCTCGAAGGCGTGCCCCTGGGCATCAAGGACCTCTTCTGCACCAAGGACGTCGAGACGACCGCGGCGAGCAGGATCCTCCAAAGCTTCGTGCCGCCCTATGAGAGCACGGTGACGGCCAATCTCGCGCGCGACGGCGCGGTGTCGCTCGGCAAGCTCAATCTCGACGAATTCGCCATGGGCTCGTCCAACGAGACCTCGGCCTATGGGCCCGTGATCAATCCGTGGCGCAGGACCGGCAAGGACGACAAGCTCAGCCCCGGCGGCAGCTCGGGCGGCTCATCGGCCGCCGTCGCCGCGCATCTCTGCGCCGGCGCGACCGCGACCGATACGGGCGGCTCGATCCGCCAGCCCGCCGCGCTGACGGGCACGGTCGGCGTGAAGCCGACCTATGGCCGCTGCTCGCGCTGGGGCATCGTCGCCTTCGCCTCCTCGCTCGACCAGGCGGGGCCGATCGCGCGGCATGTGCGCGATTCGGCGATCCTGCTCCGCTCGATGGCGGGTCACGACCCCAAGGACTCGACCTCCATCAATGCGCCCGTGCCCGATTTCGAGGCGGTGCTGGACCGGGGCGTGAAGGGCCTGAAGATCGGCATCCCCGAGGAATACCGGCTCGACGGCATGCCCGAAGAGATCGAGGCGCTGTGGCGGCAGGGCGAGGCCTGGCTGCGCGATGCGGGGGCGGAGGTCCGGGAGGTCTCCCTGCCGCTGACGAAATACGCGCTCCCGGTCTATTACATCGTGGCGCCCGCCGAGGCCTCCTCGAACCTCGCGCGCTATGACGGCGTCAAATACGGCATGCGCATCGAGGATCGCGACATCCAGGAAATGTACGCCAAGACGCGGGCCGAGGGCTTCGGCGCCGAGGTTCAGCGGCGCATCCTGATCGGCACCTATGTCCTCTCGGCGGGCTATTACGACGCCTATTACCTGCGCGCCCAGAAGGTGCGGAAGAAGATTGCCGACGAGATGAACGCGGTGTTCGAGGACGTCGACCTCCTGCTGACGCCCTCCGCGCCGTCGGCCGCCTTCGGGCTCGGCGAGAAGACCGACGATCCGATCCAGATGTATCTCAACGACGTCTTCACGGTGACGGCGAATCTCGCGGGCAATCCGGGCATCTCCGTGCCCGCGGGCCTCGACGGGCAGGGCCTGCCCCTCGGCCTCCAGCTCCTCGCCCGGCCGATGGACGAGGAGACCATGTTCCGCGGCGCCTATGCGCTCGAACAGGCCGCAGGCTTCACCGCCCGGCCCGGACAGTGGTGGTAGGCCCTCAACAAGCGCTTTCTTCCTCCAAGCGAACCCGAGGCGCCGGCATCCTGCCGGCGCCTTTTTTCGTGCGCGAGGGCGCGCGCTGCGGAACAGGCTTGTAAACGCAGTCGAGTTTGTTATTTAAACCTGACCGGCCGTATCATGCGGCCGTGCTGGGGGAGCCAGCCAGGAGAGAGACATGAATTTCATCGCCATCGCCGCGCCCGCGGTTCTGCTGCTCGGAACGGCCGCCGCCGCGCCGCTCAATGTCACGCTCGAGGGCGTCGAAAGCCGCGAGGGGCCGCTCTACGTCTCGGCGCAGACCGAGGCCCAGTTCATGAAGCAGGAGGCCGTCGCGGGCGACATCATCGAGGCGCCGGAGGCCGGCACGGCCGAAGTCACGCTCGACGTGCCGCCGGGCACCTATGCCGTCATGGTCTGGCATGACGACAACGCCAACCAGGTCTTCGACATGGGAGAGGCCGGCATCCCCCTCGATGGCTGGGCCATGTCCTCGGGCACGGAGATGGACGGTCCGCCGACCTTCGAGGAGGCCGGCGTCGAGGTCACCGATGAGGGCGGCGAGGCCGATCTGACCATGACCTACGGGCGCTGAGCGCGCACCGTCTTGCAACCGACGGGGCGTCGGGCTTGAAGGGAGCAAAGTCCACACACGCGGAAAGTTTCTCGCCATGTCCGAACCCCGCAAGCTGCTCAAAGGCGCAACCGGCGACTGGGAGGTCGTTGTCGGCCTCGAGGTCCACGCGCAGGTCAGCTCGGTCTCCAAGCTCTTCTCGGGCGCCTCGACCACCTATGGCGCGGGCCCCAACGAGAATGTCAGCCTGGTCGATGCCGCAATGCCCGGCATGCTGCCGGTCATCAACGAATTCTGCGTCGAGCAGGCCGTGCGCACCGGCCTCGGCCTCAACGCCGAAATCAACAAATGGTCGCGCTTCGACCGGAAGAACTACTTCTACCCCGACCTGCCGCAGGGCTATCAGATCAGCCAGTACAAGGACCCGATCGTCGGCGAGGGCGAGATCGAGGTCGAACTCGATGACGGCTCGACCGTGATGATCGGGATCGAGCGCCTGCACCTCGAACAGGATGCGGGCAAGTCGATCCACGACCTCGCGCCCGACGCCTCCTATGTCGATCTCAACCGTTCGGGCGTCGCGCTGATGGAGATCGTCTCCAAGCCTGACATGCGCTCCGCCGAGGAGGGCGCGGCCTATTTCTCCAAGCTGCGCACCATCCTGCGCTATCTGGGCACCTGCGACGGGAACATGGACCAGGGCTCGATGCGGGCCGACGTCAACGTCTCCGTCCGCCGCCCGGGCGAGGCCCTCGGCACGCGGACGGAGACCAAGAACGTCAACTCGATCCGCTTCGTCCGGCAGGTCATCGACTATGAGGCGCGCCGCCAGATCGAGGTTCTCGAAGAGGGCGGCACGATCGATCAGGAAACGCGCCTCTTCGACGTGAAGACAGGCGAGACGCGGACCATGCGCTCCAAAGAGGACGCGCATGACTATCGTTATTTCCCCGATCCGGACCTCCTGCCGCTGGAGCTGCCCGACGATCTGATCGAGCGCGTGCGCGCCTCGCTGCCCGAGCTGCCCGACCAGAAGAAGCACCGCTTCATGGACGATCTGGGGCTCTCCGCCTACGACGCCTCCGTCCTCGCCATGGACAAGGACAAGGCGGACTATTTCGAGGCCGTGGCCGAGGGCCATGACGGCAAGCTGGCGGCGAACTGGGTGACGACCGAACTCTTCGGCGTCCTCAACAAGCAGGGCCTGACCATCAAGGAGAGCCCGGTTTCCGCCGCGCAGCTCGGCAAGCTTGTCGGCCTGATCGAGGACAAGACGATCTCCGGCAAGATCGCCAAGCAGGTCTTCGAGCACATGCTGACCGATGATCAGGGCAAGGATCCCGCCGACATCGTCGAGGCGCGCGGCCTCAAGCAGGTGACCGATACCGGCGCCATCGAGAGCGCCGTCGACGAGGTGATCGCGGCGAACCCCGATCAGGTCGAGCGCGTGAAGGAAAAGCCCAAGGCGCTCGGCTGGTTCGTCGGCCAGGTGATGAAGGCGACGGGCGGCAAGGCGAACCCGCAGGCGGTCAACGAGATCCTGCGCGCGAAGCTCGGCGTCGAGTAGCGCTCAGGCGGGGCGGCAGGCGCCCTCGGGCAGGACGAAGCGCTCGCCGCTTTCCTGCAGGACGAGGGCGCAGGTCCCGCCCGTCAGCACGAGATCGTAGACGGTCGGAACCGCGACGCTCCTCGTCTCGCGCGGGCCGGGACGGGGCGGCAGCACGACCACCCGGCTCGCCTCCCGCGGATCGGGCTCGCCGAGCGCGACCGAGGAACGGCCTAAGGCATGCGCGACGAGCGCGGCCGCTTCCGCCTTGCTCGTCGCGGTCAGAACGGCCGGAGCCTCCGTCATCGTCTGGCATCCCGTCAGGAGGAGGGCGCAGAAGGCCGCCCGGCAAGGGCCGGTCACAGCCTGCCCCCTTCGTTCGGCAGGCGCATGTCCCGGTTGACGGTCATTGGATCGACCAGGACGGGAAGAGGCCGGCCCTCTGCGAGGGAGGGCGTCTGGCTGGCCGGGCTGCTCGCCCTGCTCGACGCGGTCGCCATGCCGCCGAGGCATTGTCCCGTCTCGCGGTAGTCGAGGGCGGCGCGAAGCAGCGCCTCGGCCGGGTCGCCCAGATCGGCGGAGAGGTCGTCGGGAGCGGTGCAGCCCGGCACGCTCTCGGCATAGATCGCGCCGCTGTTCCGGGGCGTGAAGCCGTTCGGATAGTCGCCGAACCCCTTATTGTTCACGCCCTGAAACTGGATCGTGTAGTAGGTCTCGCCGCAATTGTCCGTCGGATAGAAGCCGTAGGGCTTGCCGCAGGTCGTGTCTCCGATCAGCACGACCTCGAAATCGACGCCGCGCAGCGCGTTGATGACGGATTCGCTGGCGCTGCAGGTGGCCTCCGTCGCGAGGACGTAGACGCGCCGCAGGTCGAGGCGGGGCAGCGGCGTCCCGTCGGCCACCGAAAAGCCGAGCGCCGTCGCGAAGAACGGCGTGGGATCGTTGAAAGCCCCCGTCACCGGATTATACGCGCCCGCATCGTCGTTGAAGCGCAGGCGCTCGAAGGTCCGCCCGCTGGTATAGCCCGGCCCCGCGATCATGTAGCTGAGCTGGGAGGCGATCGCGAGCAGGCCGCCGCCATTATAGCGCAGGTCGAGAACCAGATCGTCCACGGCCGCCGCCTCGAGCTCCCTCATCGCATCGATGAGGGCCTCTTCGGTGGAATAGGGGCTGAACGTGTTCAACAGGAGATAGCCGACCCTGCCCCCCGGCTGGTCGAGGGCCTCGACCCGTCCGACCGGCACGGTCGAGACGGCGGCGGCGGTCAGCATGATCTCGCGCGGTTCGGGATCGCCGGGATCCTCGACCAGGAAGCTGTGCACCTCGCCCACGGCGTCCGGGTAGAGGCCGGCGAGGAGCGTGTCGATCTCCGCCGCGGTGTCGGCCCAGACGAGGTCGACACCGTCCACCTCAAGGATGCGCGATCCCCGCACGAGCTGCTGCTGCCCGTCCACCACCGCAGAAGCCGGCGTTCCGGGGTCGGTGTAGAGCACCCGAACATCGCGCGGCGGGCGCGCGGCATAGGTCCGGATGCGCGCGCCATAGCCGGCGCTCGGCGCGGCGTTGCGGTCGGCGAGGAACTGCTCGGTCGGTTCGCTGAAGTGGAACTGGTCCTTCGGCGCGCCGGAGGGGGTCACCGCCGTCGTGCGGAGAATATCGAAATAGGCGAGGCGGCTGTCATAGGAGGCCGGGTCCTCATCGGGCACCTCGTCGTTCCAGAGATAGGTCTCATGCGTCCATGAGCGCAGCCAGAAGTTCTCGATCGTCGTCGAGCCGGGCTCGTCGGGATAGGGATTTCCTTCGAGGTCGACGCCGCTGCGCGGAATCTCGCAGCGGTCCTTGAACCGGCTTGCCGCCTCGAACACACCCGGCTGCCATTCGGGCTCCGACGAACTGACAGGGGGCGGGGCCGGGGGCGGCGGCACATAGCCGCCGCTGTCCGAGCCGCCGCCCGAACAGGCCGCAAGGCCGATCAGCGCTGCCAGGGGAAGGCTCCCCGCCTGCCGTAAAAATCGGTCGATCATGTCCCGCCCATACCCGCGCATCCCTTTCGGAAAGGTAGGACGGCGATTTCGCCTGCGCCAAATGACGTTTTGCGCAAGTGTCTTACAGGGCCGGCTGTCCTGCGACGGGATAGCGGCAGCGGCGCGTCCGAGCGTCTTGGCGCCTTGCAAAAGCCCTTGGATGAGCCTCTTGTCATGCACGGTTCTCATTCCGATATTCGATAAATCATCGGAAGGGGAACCCGTCATGACCACTCGCCTCGCTGTGCTTCTCGCCTCGCCGCTCCTCCTGTCGCTCTCCGGCTGCATCGTCGTCGTCGACGGGCAGGGGCCTGCGTCGTTCCGGACCGATTTCCAGTCCGGCCGCGCGGGGCCGCCCTCTCCGGCGGAGGCGGTTCTGGAGGATATCGAGGGGCTGCAGGCCTCCGCCGGCACCGATGTGCGGGTCCGCAGCGGTGGCGAGACGAGGATCGTGCTCGACGAGCGCGCGCAGGAGCGCACGACCTATGCGGTCGAGGACGGAATTCTTGAGGTCACCTGCCGCAAGCCCTGCGGCAGAGGCGATCGCGGGGTCGCCACGGTCTATGTGCAGGACCTGTCGAGCCTGCGGGCCAGTTCCGGTGCCTCGATCCGCGTGGAGGACGCTCTTCCCGCCGCGCAGCGGCTGAGCGTGCGGGCAAGCTCTGGCGGAAGCCTCGACGCCCGCCGGATCGAAGCCAGCCGCGCCGAGGCGCGCGCCAGCTCCGGCGGCTCGGTCCGTCTCACCGTGACCGACAGGCTCGACGCCAGCGCATCCTCCGGCGGCAGCGTCAGCTATTGGGGCGATCCTTCGGTCGACCGCTCCACCAGCTCCGGCGGCTCGGTCAGCCGCCGCGGCGGCGCCTGAGTCAGCGTCCCGGCTGCAGATGCCGGGCGGGGTCGTAATCCCGTCCGGCCTCGCTGTGCCGCTTGAGGCGATTGCCGACACGCGTATAGCCGCAGCGCGGATCGGCGAGGCCGTCTTCCTCCCACGGATCGTCGGCGCCATAGCGGCGCGGCGGACGGCCGCCGCCGGTCACAAGGACCGAGCGGAAGGTCATCGTCGCATCTTCCCATCGATGCCGGCGCAGATTGGCCGAATAGGCGAGATGCAGGTCCTCGTCGATGAGGACGTGCCGGTTGTCCGGCGTCTTCTGGGCAGGGGGCTCTTGGATGAAAGCGTTCCGGGGCCTGTCCTTCTGCGGGAAGAGACGAGCGACGGGGCGCGTTGCAGGAGCAGTCATGGGGCAGGGTCTCCAACGCTACGGGCCTGCCGATAATACCTGAAGTGTCGGGCGAGTTCCCGCTTAATTATCAACCATCTAGTGGCGCTTTTGTGACCGGCCTGCCTTCAAGGTTCCGTGTACGTTAACCTTGCCGAAACCCTTTCTGGAAGGGAATGATTTTAGGGTTTCTTTCCGGCCGGTGACGCCGGTCCGGGCCTGTCCCGAGCGTCGAGATGCGCGGCGAGACGGCAAAATTGGGCCACGCTGACGGTTTCCGCCCGCGCCGTTTCGGCGATGTCCGCCGCGTCCAGCGCCTCGGCCAGCCCCTCATCGAAGACAGGCTTAAGGCTCGACCGGACCATCTTGCGGCGCTGCGAGAACGCGGCCTGCGTGATCCGCTCCAGCGCCGGGAGGGTGTCCGGCAGCGGCGTCGCCTCGAACACCAAGACCGAGCTGTCCACTTTCGGCGGCGGGGTGAAGGCCCGCGCCGGCAGGTGGAAGCCGAGGCTCGGCCTGCTGGCCGCCTGGGAGATCACCGAGAGGCGGCCATAGGTCTTGCCGCCGGGCCCGGCGAGGATGCGGTCGCCCACTTCGCGCTGGAACATCAGCACCATGCGGGACCACCAGCGCGGCCGCGCCGTCAGCCATTTCACGAGGAGCTCGGTCGAGATGTTGTAGGGCAGGTTCGAGGCGATCACCGCCGGGGCCCCGCACAGAAGCGTCGGCTCGTCCGCCCGCAGAGCGTCGGCTTCGGCCCAGGCGAGGCGGCCGTCATGGGCCGCGCGCATCTCTTCGAGAATCGGCATCACGCGGGCATCCCGCTCGATGGCGAAGACATCGGCGCCGGTATCGAGCAGGGCGCGGGTCAGGCCGCCGGGCCCCGGGCCGACCTCCAGCACGGTGTCTCCTCCGCCCGCCCCCGTCAGCCGCGCGATCTTGGCGGTCAGGTTGAGGTCGAGAAGGAAATGCTGGCCGAGCCCCTTCCTCGCGGCGAGGCCATGCGCGCTGATGACATCCCTGAGCGGCGGAAGGGTCGTCACTCCTCCGTCGCCTCCGCATAGCCCGCGCGCGCCTTCGCCATGCCTGCGGCCGCATAGATCGCGCCGATCAGGCTGTCCGGCCGGGCCGCGCCCTTGCCCGCGATCTCGAGCGCCGTGCCGTGGTCGGGGGAGGTGCGCACGATCGGTAGGCCGAGCGTGACATTGACCGCATCGTAGAAGGCGAGGGTCTTGATCGGCACCAGCGCCTGGTCGTGATACATGCACAAGGCGGCGTCATATTGCCGCCGCGCTTCCTCGTGGAACAGCGTGTCGGCGGGGAAGGGGCCCATGGCATCCACTCCGCGTTCCCGCAGCGCCTCTATGGCGGGGGCGATGACGTCCTGTTCCTCAGTACCGATCGTGCCGCCTTCGCCGGCATGCGGGTTGAGGCCCGCAATGACGAGGCGCGGCCTGCCAATGCCGAAATCCCGGATCAGGGATTGGGACGCGGTCAGCCCGGTCCGCACGATCAGGTCGACGCTCAGCGCATCCGGCACGGCGCGCAGGGGCGTGTGGATCGTCACCGGCACCACGCGGAAGGAGCCTGCCGACAGCATCATCACCGGCCCCCGCGCGAAACCCCGGGGCAGGGCGGCCTCCGCCGTGAGCGCGCCGAGATATTCCGTATGGCCGGGATGGGCGAAGCCCGCCTCGGTCAGCGTCTTTTTCTGGATCGGCAGTGTGACCACGCCCGATGCCTCGCCCGACAAGGCGTGCCGCACCGCCATCTCGATTGAGGCGATCACGGAAGGCGCCGTCGCTGAGGTCGGCGCGCCGGGTTCGACATGAAGGAGCGCGTCGCCCCCGGCCTCGACCGGCAGGACCGGAAGCGCGCGCGGAAAGACGCTTTCCGCATCGGCGGGCCGTTCGATCGTCGCCAGGCGCAGGTCGAGCCCGACGAGGCGCACGATCTTCTCGACCCGCGCCGGATCGTCGATCAGGAAGAAGACCGGAGCGCCGCCTGGCGGAGCGTCGGACAGGCGCGCATAGGCCTTGAGCGCGATTTCCGTGCCGATCCCCGCCGGCTCGCCCATGGTGAGCGCGACAGGCGCGGGGTCAGCCACCGGTGGCGATGCGCAGGTCGACGGCGCTGTCCCGCTCCACGTCACGCAGATAGCGGCGCGACAGGCGATCGAGCTCCTCGGCGGCCAGCCGGTTCTCGATCTGCCCGCGGCTGGGCAGGCCGAGGCCTTCGTCCCGCGCGCACATCAGCACGCTGTGGAACGCCGTTTCCGATTCGAGGATATCCGACTGCTCGCCGCGTTCGAGGTCCGCGAGCACGGGCTGGAACTGCGGCGCGAAGGCGGAGGCGGGCATCATGGGCAGGGCGTTCACGCCGACGCCTTCGCCCAGATCCACGCTCAGCGCGTCGCCGGTGCAGGGATTGGCCTGCTTGAGGCGCGCGAATCCCGTTTCCGCCGCCTCGCGGCCGAGCGATTTGGGCGCGCCCGCATAGGCGACCTGATAGGACGGCTCGCCGGCCTCGGCGGCATCCCGCTTCTGGCGCACCGCGACCATCACCATCATGCCGTCCTGCGTCGGAACGGGCAGGGAAACGTTTCCTTCCTGCAGGTTCTGAACGATCTGCGCGATCTCGGGAGACATCTCGGCGCGGCGCAGCCAGCCCAGATCGCCGCCGCGAGCCGCGGAGGGACAGGCGGAGAACTGCTCGGCGAGCGCCTGGAAGGGCACGCCCTGGCGCATCTGGTCGATCATCTGCATGCCGACCTGGCGCATCTGCTCGGCCTGGGCCTGGCTCTCGAGCGGCAGGCAGATCTCGGACAGGAGGAACTGCTCGGTCTGGCTCTGCTCGCGCAGGTCGGCCAGCACGTCCTCGACCTCGCCCTCGGAGATATTGACGCGCGGGCCGTAGCGGCCCTGCACCAGTTCCTCCCAGGCCCGCTCGGCCCGGATCTTCTCGCGCAGCGTCTCGATGGCGATGCCCTGCTGGGCCAGGTCGCGGGCCAGCGCCTCGGGCGAGCCGCCGCCAGAGGCCGCGATGCGCGCCAGCTCCTCGTCCACCGCCTCATCCGGGATCGTCAGCTCGAAGCGCTCGGCCTCCTGCAGCTTGAGCCGCTCTTCGACGAGATCGCGCAGCGCCTGGCGCTGCATCTGGACGAGCGCCTCTTCGGACAGCTGCGCGCCGGAGGTCGCCATCATCAGGCGCACGCGCTGCTGCACGTCGAAGGTCGAGATCGGGTGATCGTTGACCACGGCGGCCACGGCGGTGCCGACCTGCGGCCGGGCCTGCGGCTGCGCCTGGTCCTCGGCCGCCTGCGGCGCATCCTGCGCGGCGGCGGGGGAAGCGGCGAGGCCGGCCGTCAGGCCGCCCATGCCGATCAATCCTGCCGCCAGAAGCGTTCGAAGCATAAGCTCGCTCATGAAATCCTTGCGGGCGCGCGCCCCTGCGGCCCGTGGCCTGGGACACTAGACGCGCCGGGCCATAGTGGAAACCGCCCGCCGGTGAAACTCTCGCAAAGGGAGCGGTCAGCCGGGGCCGGGGGCGCCGCCGGGCATGACAGGGTCCGGATCCGGCCGCAATTCGCGCAAGGCCGCGATGCGCGGGGCGATGTCCTCTTCATAGGATCGGGGCGTCAGCATCCCGACATGGCGGTGCCGGATGACGCCGTTGCGGTCGATCAGGAAGGTCTCGGGCGCGCCGGTCACGCCGAGATCGAGAATGGCCGTGCTGCCGGTTTCGAGGCCCACCTTGGCGTAAGGGTTGCCGAGGTCCCGGAGCCAGGCCGCGCCGGCCTCGGGCGTGTCCTTCCAGTTCAGCCCGTAGATCGGCACGTCGCCGCTCGCCGCCAGCTCCATCAGGAAGGGATGCTCGGCCCGGCAGGGCGCGCACCACGAGCCGTAGACATTGAGGAGCGAGACCTCGCCGCCGAAATCTTCGGCTTCGAGCGCCTCGCCGAAGCCGGGCACGGGGTCGAGCGAGAGCTCCGGCACGGGAGAGCTGATCAGGGCGGAGGGCTGCACCGAGGTGTCGATGCCGAGCCCGCGCACGGCGAAGATCAGGATGACCGCCAGCGTGCCGAGCGGCAGGAGGTAGAGAGCACGGTTCATGGAGAAGACCTAGACGCGGCCGCGCCCCGCCGCAAAGGCGGGGCGCCGCGCGGTCAGAGCGTCTGGTTGAATTCGCCGACCTCGGAATGGCCGGCGAGCACGTCCTGCAGCGCCTTGAACATGGCGTTGCGGTTCTCTTCGGAAGCGGGGCTCTCGACCACGACCACCAGTTCGGGCTTGTTCGAGGAGGCGCGGACGAGGCCCCAGGTGCCGTCCTCGACCGTGATGCGCACGCCGTTGACCGTGTTCACGTCGGCGACCTTCTGGCCGATCATCTCGGTGCGGGTCTTCAGCTCATCGACGATCTTCTCGACGACATCGTATTTCTTGTCGTCGTCGCAATGGGGCGACATGGTCGGCGACTGATAGGTGTTGGGCAGGTCGCGGCGCAGGTCGGCCATGGACTTGCCGGGATTGCGGTCGAGCATCTTCAGGATCGCCGCCGCCGCGACCAGGCCGTCATCATAGCCTCGGCCGTAAGGCGCGCGGAAGAAGAAGTGGCCCGACTTCTCGAAGCCCGCCACCGCCTCGATATCGGTCGTCTTGCGCTTGATATAGCTGTGGCCGGTCTTCCAGTAGACGGTCTCCGCGCCCTGTTCCTTGAGGACGGGGTCGGTCATGAAGAGGCCCGTCGACTTCACGTCGACGACGAATTTCGCGTTCTCGATCTGGGCGGACAGGTCGCGGGCCAGCATGACGCCGATCTTGTCGGCGAAGATCTCCTCGCCCTCATTGTCCACCACGCCGCAGCGGTCGCCGTCCCCGTCAAAGCCGAGCGCCACATCCGCGCCGTGCTCGCGCACCGCGTCCTGCATGGCGTGCAGCATCTTCATGTCTTCGGGATTTGGATTGTATTTGGGGAAGGTGAAGTCGAGCTCGGCATCCATCGGGATCACCTCGACGCCCATGCGCTCCAGCGCCTCGGGGGCATAGGCCCCGGCCGTGCCGTTGCCGCAGGCGGCGATCACCTTGATCTTGCGCTCGATCTTCACCGTGTCCGCGACATCGGCGATGTAACGCTCGCGCATGTCGGGAACGTAGACATAGGCGCCGCCCTCGCGCGGCTTGAACTCGCCCTTCAGCACGATGTCCTTGAGGCGGCCCATCTCGTCGGGGCCGAAGGTCAGCGGCGCCTCGACGCCCATCTTCACGCCGGTCCAGCCATTCTCGTTATGGCTCGCCGTGACCATGGCGACGCAGGGCACGTCGAGTTCGAACTGCGCGAAATAGGCGACCGGCGACAGGGCGAGGCCGATATCGTGCACCTTGATGCCCGCGCTCATCAGTCCGACGATCAGCGCCTGCTTGATCGAGGAGGAATAGCTGCGGAAATCGTGGCCGACGACGATCTCAGGCCGCTTGCCCAGCTCGTGGATCAGCGTGCCGAGCCCCGCACCGAGCGCCTGGATGCCGAGGCGGTTGATCTCTTCTTCGAAGATCCAGCGCGCATCGTACTCGCGGAAGCCGGTCGGCTTGACGAGCGGCGTCATCTCATAGGCCAGCGTATTGGGCTTCAGGCCTGTCTGGGGCGTTGGCAGCATGATGGTTCCTCCTGTTGCCAAAAGGCATACCGGGCGACGCTTGCCGGGCAAAGCGGGCCGTGTGTACTATTCGATCACGCCGCCGTGTTCCCCAGGCCTTGTCGGGGGGCTCTCCACGCTATCCGCCGTTTCGGCCCCTGCCTGCGCAAAGAAGATGTCTGCTCCCGAAGACCTGCCCCTGTCCGACCTCCCCAGCGAGCTGTCCAAGAAGACCGTCGAGAATTTCCCCCTCGCCATGGTCATTTGCGATCCTACGCTTGAAGACTGTCCTATCGTCTACGTGAATACCGCTTTCACGCGGGTGACGGGGTATGCGCCGGACATGGCCATCGGCCAAAACTGCCGCTTCCTGCAGGGCGAGCGGACGCATGAGACCGATCGCAGGATCATCCGCGAGGCCATCGAGGCCGGTGAGGAATGCACGGTCGACATCCTGAACTACAAGGCGGACGGCACGCCGTTCATGAACCGCCTGCTCATCACGCCGCTGCATGACGACGATACGGGCGAGGTCATCTATTTTCTCGGCGTCCAGACGGAACGCTCGCGCTATACGAGCTATGCCGAGCGGGCGCACGATCTCGACGAACGGCTGACCGAGCTTCAGCACCGGGTGAAGAATCACCTGTCCATGATCCTCGCGATGATCCGTCTGGAAGCGGACGGCGCGGAAAGCGCCGAAGCCTTCGCGGATGTGCTGACCCAGCGCGTGCAGGCGATCAGCCTGCTCTATGACGAGTTCGCCACCAACAAGCCCCATCCCGAGCGCAGCACGGACACTGTGGCGCTCGGCGCCTATCTCAGCCGCGTCGCGGGCTGCGTGCATGGCCTCGACGGCCGCACCGCCGTGCGCACCAATATCGAGACCGAACGGCTGGAGGCGGGCCTCGATGCCGCGGGTCGGCTCGGCATGTTCCTGTCCGAGGTTCTGACCAACAGCCTGCAGCATGCCTTCCGGCCAGGGGAGCCGGGCGAGATCCGCGTCGGGCTCGAGGCGACGGATGAGGGCGGCGTCCTCTGCATCAGCGATGACGGCCACGGCACCGAAAAGAATGTCTGGCCGTCGGAGGCGAGCCTTGGCGGCAGGATCGTCCTCAAGCTGATCGAGCGCCTGAACGGAGAGCTTTCGGTCGAGGCCGGGCACGGGCAGGAGCCGGGACGGCCGGGAACCTGCGTCACGCTGCGCTTCCGCCTCTGACCCGAACGGGCCTAGCCTTCCGCAATGGAGGGACCGAAGGCGAGTATGATGCAGGGAGGGAGGGGCGCCAAAACGCGCGGACAGCAAATTGGCCTCATGCTCGGGCCCGTCCTCGCGCTCCTTATCCTGCTGGCCCCGCCGCCCGGGGGTCTGTCTTTCGAGGCCTGGGCGCTGACCGGGCTTCTCGTTCTGATGGTGGTCTGGTGGGTCAGCGAGGCAATCCCGATCCCGATCACCTCGCTTCTGCCGCTCCTGTTCCTTCCGCTTTTCGGGATTGCGGACATGCGCGCTGCGGCGGCGCCCTATTTCAGTCCCATCGTCGTCCTGCTGCTCGGCGGCTTCATTCTGGCGAAATCGGTCGAGCGCTGGGGGCTGCATGAGCGGCTGGCGCTGCTGACCGTCTCCCGCGCGGGCTCCTCGCCCGGCGGGCTCAGCGCGGGCTTCCTCGCCGCCGCCGCGCTCCTGAGCGCCTGGATCTCGAACACGGCCACGACCATCATGCTGATGCCGGTCGCGCTGTCGGTCGCCCATGCCCTGGGGCAGAAGCGGGGGGCGGGCACGCCCCTGACCGTGGCGCTGGTCCTGTCGGTCGCCTATGGCGCTTCGATCGGCGGGCTCGCCACGCCGATCGGTACGCCGACCAATCTCATCGTGCTCGGCGGGCTCGAGGAGATGACCGGGCGGCATATCGGCTTTCCGCAGTGGATGACGGTCGGCGTGCCGACGGTCCTCCTTCTTCTGCCCGCCGCCTGGCTGGTGCTGAACCGGCTGTCGGGCCCCGTGGGGCGGCCGGACGGCGATCCGCAGCGCGTGGTGCGCGAGCGGCTGGCCGGGCTCGGTCCCTGGACGCCGCCGGAGATCCGGACGCTGGCCGTCTTCGCGATCGTCGCGGTCTTCTGGGTCTTCCGCCGCATGCTGTTCCAGGAGCTGGAGCTGTTCGGCCTCCGGCCCTTTGGCGGGCTCACCGATGCGGGCATCGCGGTGGCGGGCGCCATCGCCGTCTTCCTCGTCCCTTCGGGCTCGCGGGAAGAGCGCGGCAGCATGCTGCTCGACTGGCCCGCCGCCTCGCGCATTCCTTGGGACGTGCTCCTCCTTTTCGGCGGCGGGCTGTCGCTCGCGGCGGCGATCACGGCGACAGGCCTCGGCGCGGCCCTGGCCGCCGGAATGGCGGGCCTCGAGCCGCTCCCGGTGGTGGTCATCGCCTTCTTGCTGACGGCAGGCGTCATCTTCGCGACCGAGCTGACCTCCAATGTCGCGACGGCGGCGGCGCTGACGCCCGTCGTCCTCGCGCTCGCGGCCGGGATCGGCACGGAGCCGGTGCGGCTCGCTCTGCCGGTCGCGCTCGCCGCCTCCTGCGCCTTCATGTTCCCGATGGCGACCGCGCCCAATGCGCTGGCCTATGGCAGCGGGGAGCTGTCCATCGCGCGCATGGCGCGGATCGGGGTGAAGCTGAACCTGCTGGGGATCGTCGTGATCGTCGCCGCGGCGCAGTTCCTCGTGCCGCGCCTAGGCTGATCAGCCCCCGCGCCCGCCCGAACGGCCGCCAAAGCCGCCGCGCCGCGCCACAGTGGTGCGCCGCGCCTGCGCGCGCTGGGGCGTCGCGCGGAGATTTCCGGCCTGCGCCTTCTGGACATTGGTGCGGCCGGTCGTGGCTCTCTGGGTCTGCCGATAGGCGCTGGCCGGAACGTAAGTGCCGCCGCGCCCGCCGCGGAAGCCGTAGCCGCCGAGCGTGCGGTAGCCGCCATAGGGGTCGCGGTAATAGGGCTGGGGCCGGGTGAAGTCGTTGATGGCCGAGCTGATGAGGTAGCCCGTCAGGAAGGGCGTCCAGAACCCGCCCCCGCCGCCGGCCTGCGCCACGGGCTGGCGCCCGCAATTGGCCGCGCCGTAATCGGCTTCGCAGGCGGAGAGGTCCGAATAGGCCGGGCCGTAATCCTGGTGCAGGGCGACGGCTTCCTCGTATTTGGCGACGCAGTAATCGTCCTGGAAATAGTCGTCGGCCTGGCATTCTGCGACCGAGGCGTAATCCCTCGCCTCGGCGGGCGGCGCCTCGCCGCCTTCCGGCACGACGAGCTCGCCGCAGGCGGCGCGGGCGAAGACGCCGGTGTCGAGGCAGGCCTGCTCGGTCGGGAAGGTCGGCGCGGGCGGCGCGTCCCGCCGCGCGGCCTCCTCGGGGCTCTCGCAGGCCGCGGCGGCCCCCATCAGGACGAGCGGGACGGCGCGAGAACGTTTCATGGGCGGCCTCCGGTTACCGGAAGAAATGTAGGTGCAGGTGGGGGAGGGGATCAACTCTCCGCTGGCGGCGCCCGCATGGAATCACAGCCCGTAGCGGACCCCGAGGAGGACGGACCGCCCATAGCGCTGGGCCAGGGTCGGACGGTCGGGGTCCGGCCCCTGATATTCGCGCGCGACCTCGTCGGTCAGGTTGAGCCCGTCGAGGCGGAGCTGCAGCCTGTCCGTCACCGCATATGAGGCGCGCAGGTCCAAGGAGCCCGCAGCCCGCTGCGTCGTGTCCCGCGCGGGCGCGCTGCCGAGGCCCGAAAGATAATCCCCGCCCCAGCGATAGCCGACCGAGCCGGAGAAGCGCTTGCGGTCATAGGCGAGGAGGGCGGAGGCCTGCGCATCGGTCTGCTCGACCAGGGTCAGCCCCTCGGTACCGTAGCCCCGCTCGAAGGTGCCGTCCTCGTCGATGACCGTCACGGCGGCGCTCAAGGAGAAGGGCGCAAGGCGCTCCGAGAAGGGGCGCAAGGACCCGCTGAAGGAGAGCTCTATGCCGGTCAGGCCGTACCCTTCCACGTTTTCGGGCCTCGTCACCGCCAAGAGGTCGAGGCCGCCGGGCGGTGCGAGGGCGTCGAGGCCGAACGCCCGGAGCGCCGCGAGCGCCTCTTCGCCCTCGTAAAGCGTCACCTGCGGATAGATCTCGTCGGACAGGGCGTGGCGGAACACGCTCAGTCCGACGACCGCATCGGGGGCCGGGTAGTATTCCGCCGTCAGATCGAAACTGTCCGCTCTGCGCGCATCGAGGCCGGGGTTCCCGATCGTGAGCTGCGCGGCCGTGCCGTCGCTCTCGAAGGCGGCGCGCGGCGCGATCAGGTCGTAACCGGGCCGCCCGACGCGCTGCATGGCCGCCGCGCGAAGAATGATCCTGTCCGTCAGCTGATATTTCGTCACGACAGAAGGAAGCCAGTCCGTCCGGGTGTCGGAGCGCGACAGCGGCATCAGTCCGCCGACGGAAAGAAGCGTGCCGTCCGCACCGAGATCGGTCCGCTCCGCGCGCAGGCCGGCGATGACGCTCCAAGGGCCCTTTTCCCAATGCGCGGAGAGATAGGCGGCGCTCACCGTCTCGGTCAGCGTGAAATCCTCCGCCGTGCTGGCGATCAGGTCGGCGAGGGGATTGCCGGCGAAGGCGCCGGGGTTCGCGGCGAGATAAGCCTCAAGCGAGGTCCCGGAGATGCCGGTCACCGGATAGTCGCCGCGGGGCGTGGACACGAATGCCGTCCGAAGAGGCGACACCGCCGCCAGCGGGAGGCTGTCCACCGGCGAGAGGCGCTGCGAGTCGACCGCGTTACGCCGCTCGGTCCGGCGCCACTGCCCCCCGAGATCGAGGCGCAGCGAGGCCGTCACCGCATGGCCGAGCGCGGCTTTCGCAAGAAGGGCCTCGTCGGAGATCTCCACCCGGTCGCTGCGCCGCTCCTCGATGCCCGCGGCCTCGATCAGCCCTGAGCGCGGCTCCTCGGGAAAGCGGAGGAAATCGTTCCTGACGACATAGGAAAGCGGCGCGGCCGGCGCAGGCGCCGCCGAGTTCCATTGGAGGAACGCTTCGTCATAGGAGCTTCGCGTGGCCGCGAGCGTCCAGGAGGCGGTGGTCATGCCGCTCAGCGCGTGCGTCCCTTCGAGGCTCGCGAGCAGGAGGTCCCTGTCCGCCTCGACGCGTCGAAAGCGCAGGCCGATCCCCGAAAGGGCGGTGCCGGAGAGAATATCGCCCTCGGCGGCCGTAAGCTGGTTCTCGTAGCGGTCCTGCGACATCTCCTCGCCCAGCCGGGCGCCCATCAGCCTGAGCGCGACGCGATGGCCGGGCCGCGGCGCCGCGCCCAGCGTGAGAACCCCGCCGAGGCGGTTCTCGTCCTCTTCGAGGTCGTAGCTGCGCAGCTGCCGGGGAATGGGCGCGCCGGGCAGCTCGCCCCAGCGGCGCTGCTCGCGCACGCCGCGCTCCCTGTCCTCGGCGGACGCGGTGACGGCCAGAACGGCGCCGAACACTCCGTCAGCCGAGCGCTTCCCGACGAGCAGGGTGGCTTCTTCCAGCGCGGTCTTGCCGCCGCCCCCGGCCCGCGCGGAAATCGCGGCAGGAGGCGGGGCCAGCGGGTCGTGGCTGCGCAGGTTCACGATCCCCCCGATCCCCTGGCCCGTCATGGCGGGCAGGGGCGTCTTCACGACCTCCAGCCGGCCGAGAAGACGCGTGGAGAAGAGGTCGAGCGGAAACTGCCGGCCGCCGCCCTCTGCGCCGGGCGCGCCGATCTCCAGCCCGTCGAGGGTCACGGAGCCCAGGGCGGGCCGGATGCCGCGCAGCTGGACATAGCGCAGATCGCCGCCCTCGCTCTGAAGGGTCACGCCGGGCACCCGCGCCAAAGCCTCGGCAAGCTCGCTCGATGCCTGCGCGCGCAGCGTTTCCGCGCTGAGAATCTCGACCACGAGGTCGGCCTCGGCCTCGGCGCGGACGCCGGCGGCGATCGGGCTGTCCGCTTCGACCACGATCTCGTCGATCATGTCCCCGGCCGCGGCGGACTGGACGAGGCTGGCGAGGAGGGCGAGAACGGACATCGGGGACACGGCCTTGTGACGGCATCATCCAGATAGCAGGGAGTCGATTTTGAAAACCAGATCGCCCGTGCGCGGGCCGCTCGCCGCCGCCGTCCTGGCGACGCTCGGCGCGACAGCGGTCACCTTCGTTCTGGGCTCCGTCCTGCGCCAGGGCGGATTGACTGCCGGGCTGCCCGCCGCCGCGGCGGCGGTATCGGCGCTCGCCGCCGCGGTCCTGAGCCTGGCCGTGGCGCTGTTCCTCGACCGGCGCCCCCAGGGAGACCGGCTCACCGTCTTCTTTCTCGTCGCAGCGCTGGGCGTGCCGGTCATCTATTTCGGATCGATGGGCGCGGCGGTCTCCGAATACGGCTTCCACGGCGTGTTCCTGACCAATCGCGCCTTCGACTGGCCGAACTATCTGGGACAGCATCTCCTGCTCTTCGCGCCGGGTCTCGCGGTCGCGGCCGGCGTTCTTGCGACCGTGCTGCCGCCCGCCGGCGCGCCTGCCGGATCGGCCGCGCCGGCGGGCGGGCAGATCGCCGACCTCCTCTACACGGACTGGATGCGGTGGTTCTGGCTCGAGCCGCTGATCCTCTCCGCCCTCGCCGTCCTCGGAAGCGTCATCCTGGGCGCGGGCGCACTGGCCCACCGCCTCTCGGCCTGGTTCGCGCTGGAGCTGATCGGCCTGTCCGCGCTCCAGCTCCTGATCTGGTTCGCGGTGAGGCGGCGCCCCTTCGGGCGCAATCCGCTTCTCCAGATCGCGATGATCGGCCTGCCCTTCCTGAACTGGGCCAGGCTGCCGCTGCTTCAGGAGCACGGACCCGAAGCGGTCGGCGGCGGCGTCGGCATGTGGACGGTCGCCGTGCTGGTCGTCACCGTGCTCTCGGCGCGCCTCCTCTGGCCGACCATGGCGGTCATCGCCGCGAGCACGGTCAGCATGGTGGTCGCCTATTTCCACCATCAGCATGCCGATGCCTGGTTCGAGCAGGCGATGATCGCCGCCCTGGCCGGAAGCTTCTGCCTGGTGCTGGTGCTCGCGGCGCATGGACGGTTCCGCCGCGACACGCAGGATCGGCTGGCGCTGGCGGAGGCCCTGCGGCGGGAGCAGGAAGCACGCGAACGGGCCCAGAGGGAGACCGAGCGGCGCCAGCGCGTGCTGCGCGCGATCGGCCACGACCTTCGCCAGCCGCTGAGCGCGCTGCAGCTCTGGTTCTATGCCTCCAAGCGCAAGGGCGACGCCATGCCCGAACTCGATGCGGCCGAGGCGTCCGTGACGGCGGCGCACGAGATCCTCGACAGCATCGCCCAGCTCGCCTGGATCAATGACGGGGAGAAGGAGCCGAGGCTGGAGGATGTCGGCCTGACGCCGCTCCTCGACGATCTGGCGACGGAGGTCCGGGTCATGGCGCATGCGGCGGGCATCGAGCTGCGCTGCCGCTCGCTGCGGGCCACCATCCGCACCGACCCCTATCTCCTGCGGCGGATCCTGCGGAATTTCCTCGTCAATGCCGTGCGGCACGGCGGCGGCACGATCCTGCTGGCGGCGCGGCGGCGCGGCGGCCATGTGCACCTGATGGTGATCGATCGCGGGCCGGGCATCGCGCACGAGGCGCAGGCGACGATCTTCGACGAATTCGCGCGGGGCGGAAGCGGCACGGAGGAGGGGTTCGGCGTCGGCCTGGCCGTGGCGCGGGATCTCGCCGCTGCGCTCGGCCACGAACTGACGCTGTGCTCCGAGCCGGGCGCGGGATCGGCCTTCGGGGTCAAGGTGCCGCTGGCGCGATAGCCCTCAGGCGATGCCGTTCTCCCGCGCCCATTGCACGGCCGCCTCCCGGCCGCTCAGGCCGAGTTCGCGGTAGAGGCGCGACAGGTGCGTCTTGACCGTTTCCGGCGACACGCCGAGCCGCGCCGCGATCGCCTTCTGGCTGCTGCCGCGGACGAGCTCGGTCAGGATGTCGAGCTGTCTCGGCGTCAGGCGCCCCGTCGGATCGCCGGGGGACCGCGTTTCGACCGTCCGGCCGGTCAGCAGCGCGGTCAGCGACTGGAGCACCACTTCGGGATGGGCATGCTTTTCGAAGAAGGCGCGCGCGCCGAGCGCGAGGCTGAGATCGCGGTCGGCGCGGCTGAGCGATGAGGAGACCACCACCATCACCGCATCGCGGAAATGCGCCTTGAGCCGGGGGAGCCAGTCCGCCGCCGGGTAGCCCGGCACGTAGAAGTCGGCGACGATGAGGACCGCGTCTTCGGGCGCGGCCTCCAGAGCGGCCGCCGGCGTCGGATAGTAATGGGCATCGGTGATGCCGGGCAGATCGCAGACCAGCGTCTTCATCCCTGCGCCGAAAAGCTTGTGGTCGTCGATGATTAGCGCTTCGCCCACTCGGGTCTCCCGTCGATCGACAAGAGCGCAGGAGACTCGTCCGAGAATGTCCCGCATCATCCGGCCTTCTGTATCCGGGGGTGGATAGCGGCCCGGCCTCCCCCAGCCGGACCGCTTTCTCCCCCAGCTGACAGCTCATCTGCTCACCGGATGAAGGAAGCCTATATGCCGCTGCCGGGCCCCGCCATCCCCCCCGATGGGGGACATGGCTGCACTGACCTCCCGCGAATGTGCTCTGCATGCCTTGTGGGCAGGGGCCGAACTCAATAGCGTCTCCTCGGACGCCGCTCCGCGCCGGTCATCTCTCCCCCCCTTGAGACTGGCAGCTCCTCACCGGAGGGGGCGGCGTCCACCGAGGCGAGGCGCTCCGGTCAGTCCGCCTCCTGCCCCTCCATCAGCTGACGCACGAAATAGGCGTATTCGAGCGCGGTCCGCATGGCGAGCTGCTCCTGATTCGCGGTGCCGCCATGACCGCCCTCGATGTTCTCGTAATAGAAGAAGTCCTTGCCCATCGCCTCGAGCCTCGCGGCCGCCTTGCGGGCATGGCCCGGATGGACCCGGTCGTCCCGCGTCGAGGTGTAGAAGAGGGGGGTGGGGTAGTCTTCGTCCGCCGAGAGGCGCTGATAGGGGGAATAGGTGAGGAGCGTCTCGCGCTCCTCCGGCACGTCCGGATCGCCATATTCGCCCGTCCAGCTCGCCCCCGCCAGAAGCTTGTCGTAGCGCAGCATGTCGAGAAGCGGCACGCCGATATCGAGCGCGGCGTAGAGGTCGGGCCGCTGGGTCATCATCACGCCCATCAGGAGGCCGCCATTGGACCGCCCGATCGCGCCGAGCTTCTGCGGGCTGGTCACACCGTCCGCGATCAGGTCCTCGGAGATCGCGATGAAGTCGTCATAGGCGCGCTGACGGTTCGCCTTGAGCGCCGCCTCGTGCCAGGCGGGGCCGAACTCGCCGCCGCCGCGGATGTTCGAGAGCACGAGGACGCCGCCGCGGCTCACCCAGAGCTTGCCGGCCAGCGCGCCGTGCTGGGGCCGCGCCGGGGTCTCGTAATAGACCGGCAGGGTCGGGATCAGGAACCCGCCATAGCCGTATTGCACGGTCGGCGCGTCGCCCGCTTCGAGCACGTCCCGCTTCGCCATCACGAAATAGGGCACGCGCGTGCCGTCCGCGCTCTCGGCCTCGCGCTGCTCCACCACGACATCCTCGTCATCGTAGAGTTCGGGCAGGGCCATGACCTCGCTTAGGCCGCCGGAGGGATCGTAGTGATAGAGCGTGTCCGGAACGGTTAGGCTCTCGAAGGAGAGGAGTATGTCCGGCCGTTCATCGTCAGTCGCGACGAGCGAGACGACGCCGTTGTCCGGCAGCGGCAGCTCCTCCTGCTGCCAGCCTTCCGCCGTCGGAACGAGGCGCAGCGCCGCGCCGACCACATCGTCGAGCAGTTCGACATAGAGGGCGTCGCTCGCCGTCGCGATCCCGCGCACGGCCTGGCGCGCTTGCGGCGAGAACACCCGCTCCGCCGACATGTCCTCGAGCGAGAGCGCGACGACCTCGCCCTGCTCGTAATCCGTGCCCTGATGGGACCAGTCCTCGCGCAGGAGCGCGATGAGCCGCCCGTCGAGAATGCCTTCGAAACCGACGCGGCCGGGCAGGGGAAGCTTTTGCAGGCCGCCGTCATCCTCCAGCGAGAAGATCTCGTCTTCGTAGAAGGTCTTGCCGCGAACGAAGAACACGTGGTCCTCGCCGTCCCGGCGGATGGTGAGGCTGCCGACGCTGACATCGGTGGGTTCGCCCTCGAAGACGGTCTGCGCATCCGCGAGCGGCTGGCCGCGTTCCCAGAACTTCGCGACGAAGGGATAGCCCGATTCCGTGAGTGTCCCTTCGCCCCATTCCGTGGCGACGATCAGGGCGTCCTCGTCGACCCAGGCCGTGCGGGACTTCGCCTCGGGAAGGAAGAAGCCGTCCTCGACGAACTCCCTGCTGTCCAGGGAGAATTCGCGCGCGACATGGGCGTCCGAGCCGCCATGGCTGAGCGAGACGAGGCAGCGGTCGCTCTCGGGCGCGCAGGAGGCGCCGTCCCAGACCCAGTCCTCGCCCTCGGCCTCGCGCAGCGCATCCACGTCGAGAAGGACGTCCCATTCCGGCTCGCCGGCGACATAGGCCTCGAGGGGAGAGCGGCGCCACAGGCCCTGCACATGGGCCTCGTCCTGCCAGAAATTATAGACATAGCCGCCGCGGATCTCGCCATAGGGGATCCGGGCGCGGGAGGTCAGGATCTCGAGCGCCTCCTCGTAGAGCGCGTCATAGACGGGCAGGCCCTGAAGCGTGTCGAGGGACCGGGCGTTCCAGGCCTTCACCTGTTCGAGGGCGCGCTCGCTCTCGACATTCTCGAGCCAGAGAAACGGGTCCTGAGCATTCGCGGCACTCCCGCCCGCCTGCGAGGATTGCGCCGGGGCGGCGCAGGCGGCGCCGGAATATCCCGCGCAGGCGGTGAGGATCGCCGCTGCGGCGGTCGTCATCAGAAATTTCATGATCGTCCTCTCGAGCATGGTTCGGGCGCAGTAAGCCGCGCAGGCGGCGCCGCCGCAAGGCGGCTTCTCTTGCAGGGCTGCGTTGACAGGCCGGAAGCCGGGCGGGGACAAGGCGGCGAGGCGCAAGACAGAGGGCTGCAATGGGAATGATCGGCGTGTCCTGCGGGAGGAGGGCGGCAGGGGCGCTGCTTTTCCTCTTCATGCTGGCCGGTGCGGCCCATGCGCAGGCGGAAGAGAGCATCATCCTTCGCAGCGGAGAGGCCAGCATGACGCTCACGCCCCGCTTCGGCGGCAGGGTGAGCGCGCTGTCCCTCGACGGAAGAGCTTCGCTCATCGCCTTCGACGCCGAAGCGGCCGGGCAGGCGGGCGCCGGTCCGGTCTCGGCTGCGACGCCGCATCCCGGCGTCTTGGGCCATGTGCTCTGGCTCGGGCCGCAATCGCAGTGGTGGCGCCATCAGTCCGTCGCGCCCGAAAGGGACGAAGAGACCTGGCCGCCCGACCCCTGGCGAGCCGTTGCGCGGGCCGAGCCGGTCACGCGCGAAGGCGAGGCGGTCACGCTTCGTTCAGAGCCGAGCCCCGTTTCGGGAGTGCGGGTGACGCAGCGCTTCGCTGCCGTGCCGGACATGCCGGGCGCCTTTTCGCTTCAGGCGCGGGCCGAGAATGCGCGCGAGGAGGCTGTGGCCTGGGACCTGTGGTTCGTGACCCGCGTTCCCGCCGCCGCTGAGGTCTATGCGCCTGCCGCGTCGGCCGATGCCGTCCATGTCCTGAACATGTCGGGCGATCCCGAGACCGCTCCCGCCTTCGCGGTGCAGGGCGGCCTCTTCCACATGCAGCCCGCGCCCGGCGCTGCGGGACAGCAGGGCAAGATGTTCGTGGCTCCGAGCGCCGGCTGGATGGCCGCGTTCCATGACGGCCAGGCCTTCCTGATCACCTTCGGGCTTTTGGAGGAAAGCGAGATCCACGAGGATCAGGCGCAGCTCGAATTCTATGTCGACGATCGTCCCGGCGCCCCGCTGGGCGGTTTCATCGAGATGGAGCTGCATGCTCCCTTCGAAACGCTGATGCCGGGCGAAGCGATGGAAGCCGCAGAACGCTGGCAGGTCCTGCCCTATGAGGGAGCGGACACGGACGCGGCCCGCCGGGACTTCCTGCGGCGCCACTTGGACTGGCCGCGGGACTGAAAAAGACGACGCCGCGCCGGGGGGCGGCGCGGCGTCGTCCTCGGTACGGCAATCGGGATCTTACTCGGAGATCGGCAGCACGTCGTGTTCGGGAGCGTCCCAGGTCAGATGGTGTCCTTCGAGGATCACGAGATTGTCCTTGGAGATGATGTCCGCCGCGCTGTGATAGCCGAGGAGTTCCGAGACTTCCTCATTGGTCTGCTTGGCGAGCAGCAGCACCTCGTTGGAGGGGAAGTTGGTCAGGCCCCGCGCGACCTCGTCGCCGGTCTCGTCATAGACGTGCAGGACGTCGCCCTTGTTGTACTCGCCCTGCACCGAAAGCAGGTCATCGGCCTGGATGCCGGTCTTGCCGCTGCGGATGCGCTTGGCGGCCTCCGCATTGACGACGAGGCTGCCGGCCATGTTGAGGCGGTCGGCCAGCCAGACGCGCCAGGACGATTGCGGGTCGCCGATCGCGATGCAGCGCGTATGGCGCCGCTCCTTCTTGAGGATGCTGGAAATCGGCCGCTCCAGGATGCCGCTGGCGATATAGGCGGTCGAGCCGGCGTTCTGCGCCATGTTCGCCGCCTGCATCTTGGTCAGCATGCCGCCGCTGCCGAGGGTGCTCTTGCTCTTGGTCGCCTCGAGGTAGACGCTGACATCCTCGACTTCCTCGACGAACTGCGCGCCCGGCTCGGCCGGGTCGCGGTCGTAGAGGCCCTCGACGCCGGTGAGCATGACGAAGTCGGGCGCGCGCACCATCTGCGCGACCTTTGCGGCGAGACGGTCATTGTCGCCGACCCGGATCTCCTCGGTCGTGATCGAGTCGTTCTCGTTGACGATCGGCAGGATGCCATAAGTCAGGAGCCGGTCGATCGTGTTCTTGGTGTTGATGAAGCGGCGCCGGTTCTCCGTGTCCTCGGAGGTCAGCAGGACCTGCGCGATGTCGAGGCCGAACTCGATCGCGATCTGCTTGTAGGCGTTGATGATCAGCGGCTGGCCGCAGGCGGCGGCCGCCTGCTTGTCGGCCACGCCCGCCGATTCGGGGCGCAGGCCCAGCGTCCCGAGGCCGATCGCGGCGGAGCCGGAGGAGACGAGAACGACCTCATAGCCTTCCGCGCGCAGGGACGCGATGTCGGCGAGGAGGCCGTGCATGAACGCGTAGCGCAGTGTGAGGTCATCCTGATTGACGAGGAGGGCCGAGCCCACCTTCACGACGATACGTTTTTGTTCGTCCACGGATAAATGTCCTGATTTCTACTGTGGGAGGGCACATAGACGCTGACAGTTTCGACGCAACAAACAGTCCGTTACAAGATTCGGTGATCACGAAATTGTGAGGTGCGGGTTTAGCTAACGTATTGGTTTTGCGATCAGCGCCGTAACCGTGTTCCCGGCGCGGCCCGTTACTTGGGGCGGGGTGGTTGAAAGCCGAGGAAATCTCACGATGTTGCGTGCGTAACGGAACTGCGTTAGTGGGCGACCGCGCAATACCCATTTCAGTATAGGAAGTAATCATACCGGGTTCCGGAGTGTTGGGGGCCTAGCGCGGCGAGACGAACCCATGGCGCCGCTGCTGCTCGTTCGGACCCGAAGAGGAAAGACACCCTGATGACAGAAGAGACTCTCAAAGACCCAGACGCCTATATCGCGGAACTCGGCGCCAGGGCCCGCGCCGCGTCGCGCGCCCTGACCGGCGCCGGCACGGATGCCAAGAACAAGGCGCTCAAGGCCGCCGCGGCCGCTCTGCGCGAGGACAGCGCCAGGATCGCGGAGGTCAACGAGAAGGATGTCGCCGAGGCGAAGGCCGCCGGCCGTCCCGATTCCTTCGTCGACCGGCTGCGGCTCGATGCGGAGCGGATCGAGGGCATCGCGCAGGCGCTCGAGCAGATCGCGGAGCTTCCCGACCCAGTCGGCCGCGTCCTCGCCCGGTTCGACCGTCCAAACGGCCTCAAGATCGAGCGCGTCGCGGTGCCGATCGGCGTGATCGGCATGATCTATGAGAGCCGCCCGAATGTCGGCGCGGATGCCGGCGCGCTCTGCCTCAAGTCCGGCAATGCCGTCATCCTGCGCGGCGGATCGGAGAGCCGCCGCTCCACGCAGGCGCTCGTCGCCTGCATCAAGCGCGGCCTCAGCGAGGCGGGCCTTCCCGAGGACGCGGTGCAGATGATCGACACGCCCGACCGGGCCGCCGTCGCGGCGCTCCTGCGCGCGACCGAATCGATCGACCTCGTCATCCCGCGCGGCGGCAAGGGGCTCGTCAGCCTGGTGCGCGACCAGGCGCGGGTGCCGACGCTGCTCCACCTCGACGGCAATTGCCACACCTATATCCACGAGGCCGCCGATCTCGAAAAGGCGGTGCCCGTCGTGCGCAACGCCAAGCTGCGCCGCACCGGCGTCTGCGGGGCGACCGAGAGCCTCGTCATCGACCGCAGCATTGCGGGCGAGGCGATCCCCAAGCTCATGGATGCTCTCGGCGACTGCGAAGTGCGCGGCGACGAGGCCGCCGTCTCTGCGGATGACCGGATCAAGCCCGCCAGCGAGGAAGACTGGGACACCGAATATCTCGACACCGTCCTTTCGGTGAAGGTGCTCGACGGTCTCGAAGACGCTCTGGCCTGGGTCTCGGAGCATTCCTCGCACCACACCGACGCCATCATCACCGAGGACGAGGCCGCGGCGACGCGCTTCCTGACCGAGATCGATTCGGCGGTCGTCATGCACAACGCCTCGACGCAGTTCTCCGATGGCGGCGAGTTCGGCATGGGGGCCGAGATCGGCATCGCGACCGGCAAGGTCCATGCGCGCGGCCCTGTCGGCCTCGAGCAGCTCACCACGTTCAAGTATCAGGTCCACGGCGACGGGCAGACGCGGCCGTAAGGTCCGTTTAACTTCAATTCGAGACATCGGGCGCGGGGCAGCGCCCGGGAGAAGACGCCGCGGCAGTGCACTGCCGCGGCGTAAGCACAAGATCGAAGGGCAGGCATGAACACCGAAGCGCTCATTTCACTTGCAGGCTATTTCGTCCTCATGCTCGGCATCGGGCTCTATGCCTTCAGGGAATCGACCGACGATTCCGAAGGCTATCTCCTGGGTGGGCGCAAGCTCGGCCCGGCGGTCGGCGCATTGTCGGCCGGCGCGTCGGACATGTCGGGCTGGATGCTTCTGGGCCTGCCGGGGGCGATCTATGTCGCGGGCCTGTCGAGCGCCTGGATCGCCGTCGGCCTGACGGTCGGGGCCTTCTTCAACTACCTGCTCGTGGCGCCGCGCCTGCGGATCTATACCGAGATGGCCGACGACGCGATCACCATCCCGGATTTCTTCGAGAAGCGCTTCAACGACAGGAGCCACGCGCTGCGCATCCTGTCAGCGGTCGTCATCATCGTCTTCTTCACCGTCTACACCTCTTCGGGCGTGGTCGCGGGCGGCAAGCTGTTCGAAGCGTCCTTCGGCCTCGACTACACGCTGGGGCTGTTCCTGACGGCGGGCGTGGTCATCGCCTATACGCTGTTCGGCGGCTTTCTCGCCGTGTCCCTGACCGACTTCGTGCAGGGCTGCATCATGTTCCTGGCGCTCATCATCGTGCCGATCGTGACGATCGGCGTGCTGGGCGGCCTGGAAGACACGGGAGGCCTGCTCGAGGCGCGCAATCCCGCCATGCTCAGCATGACCGAGGCGGCGACGCCGAACGGCGCCGAGGCGCTGTCCGTGGTCGGCGTGATCTCGCTTCTGGCCTGGGGGCTCGGCTATTTCGGCCAGCCGCATATCATCGTGCGCTTCATGGCGATCCGGTCGCTCAAAGACGTCACCATGGCGCGCCATATCGGCATGACGTGGATGATCATCACCGTGCTCGGCGCGCTGGGCACGGGCCTTGCGGGCGCGGCCTATGTCGCCGCGAATGAGGGTCAGGTCGCGGAATATCTCGCGGGCAAGGGCGGCCTCGAAGCCTTCGATGCCGAGACGATCTTCATCGTCCTCAGCCAGATCCTCTTCCATCCCTATATCGCCGGCTTCCTGCTGGCCGCGATCCTCGCCGCCATCATGAGCACGATTTCGAGCCAGCTCCTCGTCTCGTCGAGCTCCCTGACGGAAGACTTCTACAAGGTCTTCGTGCGCCGGGGCGCGAGCGACCGCGAGCTCGTCACCGTCGGGCGGATCTCGGTCCTCGCCGTCTCGCTGATCGCGATCTTCCTGGCCTTCGACGACGACAGCAACATCCTCGACCTCGTTTCCAATGCCTGGTTCGGCTTCGGCTCTGCCTTCGGCCCGGTCATCCTGCTCAGCCTCTACTGGAAGCGGATGACGCGCAGCGGCGCGCTGGCGGGGATGGTCACGGGCGCGGTCGTGGTCCTGTTCTGGATCTACGGACCCGTCGGCGGCGATGTCGCCGCGATCATTCCGGGCTTCCTCGCCTCTTTGGCGGCGGTCGTCGGGGTCAGCCTCGCGACCAAAGACGTGCCCGAATACATCCAGCGCCGCCATGAGGACATGGCCGCCGTGGTCAAGGGCGATGCGCCCGAAAGCCTCGTCGCCGAACACGCCGCGGCGACGACACCGGCAAGCTGAGGAGAGGGGGCATGAGCGGGATCACGCTTCTCGCCTATGCCTTCTTCGTCGCCGCCGGGATCGGCGGCATCGCCTATCTCCTGCACCGCACCGGGCATGGCCGCCCGGCGGTGCTGGAGGAGGCGGAGGCGCGGCGGCTCCTTCAGGAGCGGACGGGAGGGCCGGTCGCCGGGCCGCCCTTCGTTACGGAGGCCGCGCTCCTTTTCGCTCTGGAAGACGGCATCGGCGTCGTGCGGGCGCAGGGTCGCTTCCCGCTCGTCCGCGTCATCGGGAAAGAGGATGTCCGCGACGTGCAGGCGCGCGCGAGGCGGCTGACCCTGCGCCTCCGGGGCTTCGACGATCCGAGGCTGGTCCTGCGCACCGATGATCCCGAAAGCCTGCGCGACTGGCTCGCCGCGGCGGGTCTCGCGGAAGAGGCCGAGCCGCGCTAGGCTCGCAGCCATGAGCCCCGAGAGCCTGCCCGATATCTCGTCCTTCGCGGCGCCGGTCTATATCGGCTTCATCCTGCTCGAGATCGGCCTGATCACCTGGCGCGGCGCGAAGGGCGCCTATGAGACGAAGGACGCGACCACCAGCCTCGCAATGGGCACGGGGAACCTGACCTTCGGCCTGATCTTCGCGGGCAGCATCTATGCGGCGATCTATGCGGGCCTTCTATGGCTGCACCAGTTCGCGCTCTTCGATATCGGCCTGTCGGTCTTCGCCGTCGCGGCCTGCTTCGTCCTCGACGACCTCGCCTATTACTGGAACCACCGCTTCAGCCACACGGTGCGCTGGGCCTGGGCGAACCACGTCATCCATCACTCGTCCCAGCACTACAATCTGACGACGGCGCTGCGGCAGCCCTGGTTCGGCTTCGCCACCGGCCTCTTCGTCCTCAAAGTGCCGCTGGTCCTTCTGGGCTTCCACCCCGGCATCGTCGCCTTCTGCGCCTCGCTGAACCTGCTCTACCAGTTCTTCATCCACACCGAGACGGTGGGCAAGATGCCCCGGTGGGTCGAGGCGGTGTTCAACACGCCGTCCCATCACCGGGTCCATCACGGCAAGAACCCGCGCTACCTCGACTCGAACTATGCCGGCGTCTTCATCCTCTGGGACCGCCTGTTCGGCACTTTCGTGCCGGAGGACGAGGCGGAGCCGGTGAATTACGGCCTCGTCAAGGATATCGGCACGTTCAACCCGCTTCGGGTCGCCGTGCACGAATATGTCGCGATCGGACAGGATGCGAGCCGCCCGGGCCTGACCCTGCGCCAGCGCCTCGCCTATGCCTTCGCGCCGCCCGGCTGGTCCCATGACGGCAGCCGCAAGACGAGCGAGGAAATCCGCGCCGAGGCCGGCCTGCCGCCGCGGCGCAAAGGGCGGGCGCCGGCCATGGCCCCGGCGGAGTAGGCCGGTCTTGTGGGGGCGGGCGGCCCTCTCTAAGTCGCGAGCACCAGTTTCGAGGAACCGCCTGTGGCCGTCATCGCTTACATCGTCAACGCGCTCATCGACCTCTACATCATCATCCTGATCGTCACGATCATCGCCAGCTGGCTCGTCGCCTTCGGCATCGTGAACCGGAACAATCAGATCGTCGATGCGATCCTGCGGACCTGCTACGGCCTGACGGAGCCCGTCCTGCGGCCGGTGCGCAACATGCTACCCTCCATGGGCGGCATCGATATCTCGCCCATCTTCGTCTTCATCGGTCTGCGCGCGATCCAGCTCGGTCTGAACAATTACGTGTTCGGTCCTGCCGTCCGGAACGGGTTCTGAGATGACCGCGCGCGTCCTCGACGGCAAGGCGCTCTCGGCGAAGCTGCGGGCGCGGGTGGCCGAAGCCGCCAAGGGCCTGCCGAATACGCCCGGCCTCGCCGTGGTGCTCGTGGGCGAGGACCCGGCGAGCCAGGTCTATGTGCGCAACAAGCACCGCCAGGCCGAAGAGGCGGGGTTCAAGAGCTTCGTTCACCGCCTGCCCGCCGACACGCCAGAGGACGAGGTGGTCGCGCTGGTCGAGCGGCTGAATGGGGATGAGGCGGTGGACGGCATTCTCGTCCAGATGCCGCTGCCGGGCGGCATGGACGCGCTGCGCGTCATCGCGGCCATCGATCCGGACAAGGATGTGGACGGGCTGACCGAAACCAATGCGGGGCGCCTGCTTCTCGGTCGCCGGGGCCTCGTTCCCTGCACGCCGCAGGGCTCGATGATGCTCGCCGCCGAGGCGCTGCCGGATCTGACCGGCAAGACGGCCGTGGTGGTCGGGCGCTCGATCCTCGTCGGCAAGCCGCTGGCGCTCCTCCTCCAGGCGGCGAATGCGACGGTCACCATGGCGCATTCGCGCACGGCGGACCTTCAAGCCGTCTGCCGGGAGGCGGACGTGCTCTGCGCCGCCGTCGGCCGCCCGGGCCTTCTGACCAAGGACCACGTCAAGCTCGGCGCCGTCGTCATTGATGTCGGCATCAACCGCGTGGATGCGCCCGAAAAGGGTGAGGGCAAGACGAAGCTCGTCGGCGACGTCGCGCCCGATGCGGCGGAGGTCGCAGGCGCGATGACGCCCGTTCCCGGCGGCGTCGGCCCGATGACCATTGCCTGCCTGCTGCGCAACACCGTCCTCGCCGCCGCGCGCAGAAGGGGTCTCGCCGACCCCGACGTCTGACCCGCCAAGGCCGGCTCAGCTCGTCAGCAGGAAGACGCCGAACCAGTCTTTCTCGTCCGTCCACATCCGGTCGAGGCGCCAGCCCGCGCGCCCGGCCAGCGCCTCGAAGCCGTCCACCGTATATTTGTGCGAATTCTCGGTGTGGATGGTCTCGCCCTCGGCGAAGGCGATCTCCTCGCCCGCCACCGTGACGGTCTGCGGCAGGGCGGAGACGAGGTGCATCTCGATCCGCTCGCGCTGCGCATTCCATCGCGCCTCGTGCCGGAAATGCATGAGGTCGAAATCGGCGCCGAGCTCGCGGTTGATGCGCGTGAGAAGGTTGAGATTGAACGCGGCCGTCACGCCGCCCGCATCGTCATAGGCCGCGCGCAGCACCGATTCGTCCTTCACGAGATCCGCCCCGACGAGGAAAGCGGCGCCGGTTCCGAGGGTCTTGAGGCTCTCGCGCAGGAAGTCCTCCGCGCCGCCCGTATCGAAATTCCCGATGGTCGAGCCGGGGAAGAAGCCGAGCCGCGAGGAGGCCTCCGAGAAGGCGGATGGCAGCGTCGTCGCTTTCGTGAAGTCGGCCGCCTGCGGGACGACCTCAAGCGCGAGGAAGCGGGTCCGGAGGCCGTCCGCCGCCTCCTCGAGAAATGCCGCGGCGATGTCGATCGGCACATAGACGGATGGCGAGATCGCTTCGATGAGGCGGACGGATTTCCGGCTCGATCCGCTGCCGAACTCGGCCACTGCCGCGCCGGAGAACCGCTCGGCAAGGTCGGGAAGCGCCTCGTCGAAGATGCCGTCCTCGGTCCGGGTGGGGTAGTATTCGGGAACCGCCGTGATCTCCTCGAACAGCTCGGAGCCGCGCTGGTCGTACAGCCATTTCGGGCTCAGCGCCTTCTGCTTCTGGCGCAGGCCGGCCAGCACCTCGCGGGCGAACTCCGTATCGGTCACTTGGTCTGTCTTTCGATTGAGGTTCAGGCGTCTGGGCTTCAGGCGTCGCGCGCGAGGCGGAGGCCGGAGAACTGCCAGCGTTTGTCGGGCGCGAAGAAGTTCCGATAGGTGGCGCGGACATGGCCCGGCGGGGTCGCGCAGGACCCGCCGCGCAGGACCATCTGGCCGGACATGAACTTGCCGTTATATTCGCCGACCGCGCCCTCGGCGGCGCGGAAGCCCGGATAGGGCAGGAAGGCGCTGGCCGTCCATTCCCATACATCGCCGTAAAGACCCGACAGCGCGCCGCCATCCTGCGGCGCCGGGCGGAGCCTGCCGCTGCCCGCATCGTTCCCTTCGGCCGGCCGATCCCGCGCAGCCACCTCCCATTCATGCTCGGTCGGCAGGCGCGCGCCCTCCCATTGCGCCGCGGCCCAGCTGGCGAAGGCATCGGCCTCGTAGAAGCTGACATGGGCGACGGGCGCATCGTCGTCGATCGGCTGGCGGCCGCGCAGGGTCATGACGCTCCAGCCGTCTTTGTCTTTCCGCCAGTATTCCGGCGCGATCCAGTCCTGCGCCTGCCGCGCCGCCCAGCCATCGGACAGCCAGAGGAGCGGGTCGTCATAGCCCCCATCCTCGATGAAGGCGCGCCATTCCCCGCAGGTCACCGCGCGATTGCGCAGGGCGAAGGGGCGCAGAAGCGCGTCATGGGCAGGTCCCTCGCAATCGAAGGCGAAGCCTCCGCCCTCGTGCCCGACCCGGAGGATGCCGCCATCATGGCTCGTCCACCCGGCGCCGTCACGCGCCGCGGTGACGGGAAGGGGGGTGGGGGACCTGTAGGCCGGCTCGATCGGGTTCTGCGCGAAGGCGTGCAGGATGTCGGTCAGGAACAGCTCCTGATGCTGTTCCTCATGGGAGAGGCCGAGCGTGACGAGCGCGGGATCCGCGGTGCCCTGTTCGAGAGCGTCCGCCATCGCCGCATCGACATGGGCGCGGTAGGAGAGGACCTCCTCAAGAGAGGGGCGGGTCAGGAGCCCCCTTCTCGCCCGCTCGTGCCGCTCTCCCACGGCCTCGTAATAGGAGTTGAAGAGAAAGCCGAATTTGGGATCGTAGGTCTCGTACCCCTCCAGCTTCGCGAGCAGGAAGGTTTCGAAGAACCAGGTCGTGTGGGCGAGGTGCCATTTGGCGGGGCTCGCATCGTCCATGGACTGGACGGTGGCATCGGCATCCGACAGGCCCTCGGCGAGGCCGAGCGTCGCGCCGCGCACCGACCGGTAGCGGTCCGCGAGAGAATGAGCAGAGCCTTGCGAACGTTCTGCCGGGGTCTTGCTGGCCAAGAGATGTCTCCCGCTCACTATGATGAGACGTTTGCAGCTTGCTTGCGCTTCGGCAACGCGGTGCGTTAGCGCGGGGCCGCCATGAGACGTCACGAGCGCGCGATACCTTCCTTCCGGCCCGGCCAGCGCGTGGGCCTGTTCGGCGGGTCGTTCAATCCGGCGCATGGCGGGCATCTCGCCGTGGCGGAGGCTGCGCGCGCCGCCTGCCGCCTCGACCGCGTGGTCTGGCTCGTCAGTCCCGGCAATCCGCTCAAGAGCGCGAAGGAGTATCTCGGCTATGGCGAGCGCCTCGCGCGGGCGAAGGCGCTGACGAAGGGGCGGCCCTGGATCGAGGTCTCGGCTGCCGAAGCCCGTCTTGGCACCCGCTACACGGCGGACACGCTGACGGCGCTCAAAAAGCGCGGGCCGAATGCGAATTTCGTCTGGATCATGGGCGCCGACAGCCTGGCGGGCTTCTCGCGCTGGCGGGACTGGCGCTTGATCGCGCAGATGATGCCGATCCTCGTGGTCAGCCGCCCCGGCGCGACCATGAAGGCGCTGAAAGGGCGGGCAGGCCTCAGGCTGTCCCGCTTCCGCCTGCCGCCGGCGCTGGCGCCGACGCTGCCGAAGCGGCGCCCGCCGGCATGGATCTTTCTTCCGGCGGTGCATGACCCGGCCAGCGCCACCGCCATTCGCGCCGAATTGTTTACCCTTCCGAAATGAACACTACCGCCGAGGCGGTCGCGCTGTTATCTTGGGACTGTCGCCGCGTCCGTGCGACGCTTGTTGAGGAGCAAGAGCTGATCGCTTCGCTTAGTTCCGGTGCCGACCTGCGGGTCGTCGCACCCGACCATGAGGGTCCGGCCGCGCCGGAAGCCTCTTCTGCGGGCCGGGCGCCCGCGCCGGCCCTGCCGCTCGTCCTGAACCGCCTCGAAGAGGACCAGGCCGAGGATGTTGTCCATATCGACCTGACCGGAAAATCCGATGTCGCGGATGCCATGATCGTGGCCTCCGGCCGCTCGCAGCGGCATGTCGGCGCCATCGCCGACAAGATCCTGCGCGATCTCAAGGATGGCGGTCACGGCACCGTCTCCGCCGAAGGCATGCCCGCCTGCGATTGGGTGCTGATCGATGCGGGAGACGTCATCGTGCACCTGTTCCGGCCCGAGGTGCGCAGCTTCTACAATCTCGAGCGCATCTGGGCGCCCGAGACCTTCGCGCCGGCCAGCGCGCCGCAAAGCACCTACGCCCCGGCGACCGACGCCGGGACCGAGTAGGCTTGCGTCTCGGCATCGCGGCCATCGGCAAGGCGAAGCCGGGGCCGCATGAGGCGCTGACGAGCGACTATCTCGGCCGGGCGCAGGCGCTCGGCCGCTCGCTCGGCCTCAACGGCCCGGACCTCAAGGCGATGGAGGCGCCGCGCGCGCTGGAGGGGGCTGCCCGCCAGGCCCGCGAAGCGGACCTTCTGCGCGACGCCATCCCGCCCGATGCCCGTCTCATCCTGCTGGACGAGCGGGGAAAGGACCGTTCGAGCCGCGAGCTGGCGGGCCTGATCGGGGCCCAGCGCGACCAGGGCACGCCCGCGCTCTTCTTCCTGATCGGAGGCGCCGACGGTTTTCCCGCGGAATTCCGAGCGGAACTCCGCCCCCGCACCGTGCAGAGCCTTGCATTCGGACGGGCGACCTGGCCGCACAGGCTGGTGCGGGCGATGCTGGCGGAGCAGATCTACCGCGCCGCGACGATCCTCGCCGGCCATCCCTATCACCGGGACTGACCTTACCCAGACTTCGCTGGCGGACCGAGCCGCCCCTGCGCTACGGGAGGTCCATGCGCCGCCTCCTGCTGCTCCTCTTCCTCCTCCCGCTGGCCGTGTCCTCCGCCGCCCATGCGCAGGACGCGACCGAGGCCGAGCGGCTGCGGGAGATCGAGCGTCTGCGCGAGGAAAAAGCGCGGGACGTCGAGGCGCTGCGCTCGCGGACCGAGCAGGCGGCGGCGACCCTGCGCCAGCTCAAGGCGCGCCTCGTCGACACGGCCGAGAGCCTTCAGGACGCGGAAGCCAGCGCCACCGAAGCCGAGGCGGCGATCGCCCGCCTCACCCGGGAGCGGCGCGAGGCGCAGAGCGAACTCCAGACGCGCCGCCGCTCGATGTCGAACGTCCTGGCGGCGCTGCAATCGCTCGAGCGGTCGCGCCCTCCGGCGCTGGTGGTCTCTCCCGAGGATGCGAACAGGGCGGCGACCGCAGCCGTCGCGCTTTCGGCGGTGACGCCGGAAATCCAGTCGCAGGCGGCCGCTCTGCGCGCCGATCTCGACCGGATCGAGGCGCTGCGCCTCGAGGCCGAGCGGGAGCGCCTGGCCCTGAGCGAGGCGGAGAGCGCGCTGGCCGAGCGGCGCCGTCTTCTCGAAGACCTCCTGGCCGAGCGCGAGCGCCGACAGGCGGCGGATGTCACGCGCCTCAGGCGGATCGAGCGCGAGGATGCCGCGCTGGCAAGAGAGGCGAGCACGCTGCGCGAACTGATCGAGGGCATCGACCGGCGGGACGAGGCGCGCGAGCCGGAGGCGCCGCCGCCTTCGCTGCCGACCCGCCCGCGGGCGCAGCCGGAGGTCTATGCGGCGCTGCCCGCCAGCTTCGCCGATGCCGCCGCCAAGCTGCCGCTGCCGGCGGCGGGACGCATCGTCACCCGCTTCGGCGATTCGCTCGAGGGCGGAGGACGGGCGCAGGAGCTCGTTCTCGCCACCCGCCCGGGCGCCGTGGTGACGGCCCCGTTCGGCGGCACGGTGAAATGGGCGAAGCCTTACGGCGCCCTCGGAAACATCGTGATCCTCGATGTCGGCGACGGCTATTCGGTGGTCCTGATGGGGCTGGGCAGCTTTGCGGTGCGGCGCGATGACGAGGTGCGCGCCGGCGAGCCGCTGGGCTATATGGACACTGGCGGCGAAAGAGCCCTGCGGCTGCATATCCGCCGCCAGAACGAGGCGCTCGATCCCGAGCCCTGGCTGCTGCCCGGCATGATCGCGCAGGCGCAGTGACCCGCCCTACCGGACTGTCACGGCCCGGAAGCTGCAGCACCCTTTGCCAGAGGCGCTTCACGTGCCACATTGAACCCGTATCAGAACAGGAACGCGACCTATGAAGAAGCGGCTGCCGACCTCCCGCCGGTCTCCGATCATGAGGAGTGCCTCCATGCCTGCGCTTGCCGCGTCGGCTCTGGCGGGCGGCGCGGTGACGGCCGCTTTCCTCACCAACGGCTTCGCGAGGCCCGGCTTCGATGCCGACACGTTCCGCCAGCTCGACCTCTTCGGCGAGGTCTTCGAGCAGGTGCACGAGAACTATGTCGAGGATCCCGAGGATGCGGCCCTTGTCGAAGGGGCGATCGACGGCATGCTGTCCAGCCTCGATCCGCATTCGAGCTATCTGAGCCCCGACGATTTCGGCGCCATGCAGGAGCAGACCCGCGGCTCCTTCGCCGGTCTCGGCATCCAGGTGACGCTCGAGACGGAAGAGCCGGGCAAGGGCCTCGTCAAGGTCGTCTCTCCGATCGATGACACGCCGGCCGCCCGCGCCGGCCTCGAGCCCAACGACCTCATCTACGAGATCGACGGCGAGAGCGTGTTCGGCATGACGCTGACCGACGCGATCGACCTGATGAAGGGGCCGAAGGGCACGCCGGTCGATCTCAAGATCATCCGCGAGGACGTCGACGAGCCGCTCGACTTCACGCTGGTGCGCGACGTCGTCACCGTGAACCCGGTCGTCAGCCGCCTCGAGCGGGACGGCTTCGGCTATCTGCGACTGGCGAGCTTCACGGCGCAGTCCGAGAAGAAGCTGCTCGCCGCGCTCGAAAGCCTCGAAGAGGAAGCGCCCGGAGGGCTGCGCGGCCTCGTCATCGACCTGCGGAACAACCCCGGCGGCCTTCTCGACCAGGCCGTCGCGGTGTCCGACGCCTTCCTCGAGGGCGGAGAGATCGTCTCGACGCGCGGCCGCAAGGCGAAGGATTCGATGCGCGAACTCGGCAGCCCGGGCGATCTCCTCGCGGGCAAGCCGATCGTGGTTCTCGTCAATGGCGGTTCGGCCTCGGCCTCCGAGATCGTGGCCGGCGCGCTCCAGGACCGGAACCGCGCCCTGCTTCTGGGAACCAAGACCTTCGGGAAGGGCTCGGTCCAGACCGTGCTGCCGCTGCAGAACGGCATGAACGGCGCGCTTCGCCTGACCACGGCGCGCTACTACACGCCGTCGGGCCGCTCGATCCAGGCCCAGGGCATCGTGCCCGACATCGTCATGCCGATCACCCGGCCCGGCCAGGAAGAGCCGACGGAACGCCGCTCCGAAGCCGATCTCCGCGGCGCCCTCGACGTGCCCGCCGAGGACGACCAGCTCAGCACCTCCCAACAGATCCTGATGGAAGGCCAGGCGGAGCTCGAGCGGCAGGAGCGCGAAGAAGAGAATGCCACGGCGCTCTTCGTCGAGCCGGTGGAGTGCCCCGAGGGCGAAGATTGCCAGCTCAACCGGGCGCTCGACATTCTCGAGGACCAGGTCCGCTACGACCAGCTTCTCGCCGATGCCGGCATGATCGAGCGGCGCTGACGCGCCGCTCTTTCCTCGCCGGCCGTCACTCGGCCGGCGATGCCGCTTTCCTGCCGGTGGGCGTGTCGGGCTCCGTCGTCGGAACGCCCGCCGCCGCGGCCTCCTTGCGCTGGGCCAGCAGGATGTTGCGATAGCGGCTCTGCACCACCGACACGCAGACCATCACGAAGATCACGAAGTAGAAGGTCGCCTTCGACATCGCCTGCACCTCGAAGCCGAAGAAGTGCATGTGGGCGAGGTGGCCCGCATCCGACAGCAGCAGGACGCCGACGACCAGAAGGATGAAGAGCCCGAGCACCTCATAGGCCCGGTTCTTCTCCAGGAAGGTCGCGACATGATCCGAGAGCCAGATCATCAGGCCGCCGCCCGCCAGGATCGCCACGGCGAGGATGACGAAGACCTCCGACAGCGCGATCGCCGAGAGCAGGCTGTCGAAGCTGAAGATCAGGTTCATCGCCACGATCCAGAACAGGGCGCCGCCGACGCTGCGCTTCGGGCTCGTCTCGGCATGTTCCAGGTGATCGACCGATAGCAGGTGGAAGATCTCCTTCATCGCCGTCCAGATGATGAATCCTCCGCCGAACAGCGTGACCAGCGCCCGCACCGTGAACTCGCCTGTGAAGGGCCGGGTCTCGATCGAGAACAAGGGCTCGGTCATCGCCGAGAACAGGAACAGGACCAGGATCAGGAGGACGAGGCGGAAGGCCACGGCCAGGCCGATGCCCATGCGCCGCACGAAGCGCTGCCGCTCAGGCGCCACGCGGCGGCTTTCGATCGTGATGTAGAGAAGGTTGTCGAAGCCCAGAACCGCCTGAAGCAGAATCACCATCAGAAGCGTGAACAGGTTGGAAAGCGTGAACACGCCCTCGAAGCTGAAGATATCGGTCACGTGTCACTCCCTCGAATCCCGTTGCAGGATGGCGACTTGCGGCAGCCTGTCCAGAGGGCATGACCGTCGCGGCCGGCCGGCGGCCGAAAAGGCGAAGGCCCGCACGAGCAGGGCGGGCCTTCGGTCTTCGATCGGAAGGTTTCGTACAGGAGGTACCCGGGCGTCCTCGCAACAAGCGTGCCACCCGAAGGCGCGCCGCCTTCAGCCGGGGCGCAGCCAGCCGAGCCGGTAGAAGACGAAGCCGAGAAGCCCGCCCAGTGCCGCGCAGAACGCGCAGACGATCCAGAATGCCGGCTGCCATTCCGCCCCCGGCATGCCCGCGACATTGATGCCCAGAAGGCCGGTGACGAATCCGAGCGGCAGGAAGACCGCCGACACCACGGAGAGGATCATCATGTTCCGGTTCATCTCGTCGGCGCGCCGCGCGGCGATCTGCTCGTGGATGACGGCGGCGCGCTCGCGCGTGATGTCCAGCTCTTCGACGACGCGCGTCACCCGGTCGGCCTCCTCGCGCGCCGTCACCCTTTCGGAGGCCGGCAGCAGGGGCGACTCGGTGGTGGCGAAGCGCATCACGGCTTCGCGCTGCGGCGCGATATAGCGGCGGAAGACGAGCGCGTCGTGGCGCATGGAGGACAGCTCTGCGCGGATATCGGCCGCGTCGGGGCGAAGGCTCAGCTCCTCGAGGCCGTCCACGCGGTCCGACAGGGCGTCCACGACGGGCTCGATCCGGTCGTTGAGGCCGGACACGATGCGCAAGAGGAGCGTTCCGGGATCGGCGGGAGCCCTGTCCGAACGCAGATCCTCGCGGATGGCCTCGATCGCGACCGAGCGCTGCCGCCGGACCGTGATGAGGCGGCCGGGCTCAAGGTGGATGCGCAGGGACAGCATCTCTTCGGGCTCGTGGCCCTCATTGAGGTTCACGCCCCGCAGGTTCATCAGGATCTGGCCGTCATGGGGCGTGAAGCGGGGACGGGTCTCCAGCGCGAAGAGCGCCCGCTGCGTCGTCTCGTCGAGATCCATGTGGACCGGCGCCCAGAGGCGCGCCGCGTCGAGTTCGAAATGCAGCCAGACATAGCCGCCCTCGGGCGGGCGCAGGGCGGGGTCGGCTGCGAGCGTTTCGGGCAGGATCGGATGCGCGCCGCCATCGGCATCCACGAGGAAGCCTTCGAGCAGCCCGGTCCGGGAGGCCGGGGCAGGAGGAGCGGGCCTTTCTAAAGGGGAGGACATGGCCCGACCCTAGGGGGGTTCGGCGCGGCGCGGTAGGGAGGTGGTAGCGGAGGAGGGACTTGAACCCCCGACACGCGGATTATGATTCCGCTGCTCTAACCAGCTGAGCTACTCCGCCAACGCGGTGTCCTATGCCCAAGAGTGCAGGCGCTTGTCAACGCGAAGCTTGCGGCTCTTCGCGGGGGGCGTGTTACACTTCGCGACACAGACGGCTCGTCACGGCGCAATCCTGCGACGCGCGCTCCCTAAAGAAGAGAGACCGGCAGCCAGAACGCTGCCAGACGAGGAGACCGGAATGAAACAGATCATGATCCCCGCCGCCTGCATCCTGGCGCTGACCGCGTCGGCTCTCGCCGGACCCGGCCACGAGGGCGGGCGCGACCGCGAGATGACGCGGGACGCCGTGGCCGAGCGCGCCGAGGCGCATTTCGACCGGGTCGATGCCAATGCCGACGGCTATATCTCCAAGACCGAGGCCGAAGAGGCGAAGGCGGCCAGAAAAGCGCGGATGGAGGAGCGGAGCGACGAGCGGGGCCGGCGCTTCGAGAGGCGCCGTCATCATGGCGCCGACATGTTCGCCAAGGCCGATGCGGACGGCGACGGCTTCGTCTCGAAGCGCGAAGCCGTCGCGGCGGCGACCCGCCGCTTCGATGCTCTGGATGCCGATGAAGACGGCACGGTGACGCGCGACGAGATGCGGACGCATATCGAGGCGGAGCGGGCGCGCCGAGCCTCCGACGCCTGAGCGGAAGGGGGAGGGCCGGTATGAGACGCCGCGGCGACGACAGGCCGGCCCTTCTGGTGGTCGATGACGAGCCGTCCATCGCAGAGCCTCTCTCGGACTATCTCGAGGGCCGGGGCTTTGCCGTCTCCTGCGCGGGTGACGCCGCAGAAGCCCGCGCCATGCTGGCCGCGGAGACCTTCGACCTGGCCGTCATCGACATCATGATGCCGGGCGAGGACGGGCTGTCCCTCACCCGCTGGGTGCGGGCGACGAGCGAGCTGCCCGTCATCCTGCTGACCGCGCGCGGCGAGCCCATGGACAGGATCATCGGGCTGGAGATGGGAGCCGACGACTATCTGCCGAAGCCCTTCGAGCCGCGCGAGCTCCTGGCTCGCATCCGCACCGTCCTGCGCCGCGCGGAGGGCGGGCGCAGCGAGGGCGGGAGCTATGCCTTCGCGGGGTTCGTACTGCATGCGGAGGAACGCAGGCTGCTCGATGCGGACGGGGCGGAGGTGCCGCTGACGGGCGGAGAATTCGCGCTCCTCGTCGCGCTTCTGGACGCCGCGCCGCGCGTGGTCGACCGCGACCGGCTGCTGACGGCGACGCAAGGGCGCGAAGCGCATGCCTTCGACCGCAGCGTCGACAACCAGATCAGCCGCCTGCGCAGGAAGATCGAGCCGGACCCCAGGACGCCGTCGATCATCAAGACCCACCGCGGCGGCGGCTATGCCCTCGCCGCGAAGGCCGTCAGGCGCTGAAGGGCGGCGGGCGATGGCTTTGTGGCCGAAACGGCTGACGGGGCAGCTCGCGCTGGTCGTGGCGCTGGCGCTCCTCCTCGGCCAGCTTGCGAGCTTCGGCCTCTTGGCAAGGGCGGAGAGCCGGCTTGCGGAGAGCCGGGCGGAGGCGCTGGCGCAGAGCGTCCTCCTGCGGGCCGCCGAGTGGGAGCGGAGCGGAACCGCCGCCATGCGTGAGCGGCGCATGCGGCGCCGTCTCGACCGCAGGCGCGGCCTGATCCTCGGAACCGAGCCGCCCGAGGGAGGACGGCCCTGGCCCGCGGCTGCCGCGCGCCTCGCAGAGGGGCTCGAGGAGCGCGGCTTCGATGCGCGGGAGGTGAGGGCGGCGCGCATCACGCGGCAAAGCGAGCGCGGGCCGAGGCGGGCCGTCGCCCTGTCGGCGAGCCTGCCCGGCGGCTGGCTGACGGCCAGCGTGCCCCTGCCGCCGAGAGGCCCTGTCGCCCTGCTGCCGCTGATCGCGCAGACCGCGCTCATCTATCTCGCCGTCCTCCTGCCCGTCCTCTGGCTCGGCAGGCGGATTTCCCGGCCTCTGGCGCAGCTGACGGAGGATCTGCGCGGCTATGGCGCCGCGGTCCCGCCCCCGCGCCGGGAGGAGGGGCCGGAGGATGTGCGGGCGCTGTCCGCGGCCTTCGCGGAGCTTCACGAGCGGATCAGGGCCATGCTGGCGGAGCGCGACGCGCTGCTGGGGGCCATCGGCCATGACCTGAGGACTCCGATCACGAGCCTTCGTCTGCGCGCGGAGCGTATCGAGGACGCGGTCCTGCGCGAGAAGATGATCGGCACGCTGCGCGAGACCGAAGGGATGCTGGAGGATGTGCTGGCACTGGCGCGCACGGGCGCGCCGGCCGAAGCGGCTGCGCCGGCGGATCTCGCGGCGCTCCTGCGCGAGGCCGCCGAGGAGGCGGTCGCAGCCGGGCGGAAACTGACGCTCGGTCCGGCGGGCCCTGTCGTCGCCCCCGTTCACAGGGAGCTTCTCAAGCGGGCCCTGCAGAACCTCATCGACAATGCCGACCGCTATGCCGGAGGCGGCACTATCGGCCTGGCGCGGGAAGGCGGACAGGCGGTGTTCACTATCGCGGACGAAGGACCGGGCATTCCTCCGGGCCCGGCGGACAGGCTTCTGGAGCCGTTCGCGCGGGGGGAGGCTTCACGCAGCCGGCGCACCGGCGGCGCGGGGCTCGGCCTCGCCATCGCGGCGCGCGCAGCGCAGCTTCATGGCGGAACGCTCAGCCTTCGCAACAAGGAGACGGGCGGGCTCGAGGCCCGCCTGTCCCTGCCGCTGTCCTAGGCGGACAGGTAGCCGCCATCGGTGAGGTGCTGCACGATCGTCTCGGCAGCCTCCTCGGCGGTCATGTCGACCGTGTTGATCCGCAGCTCCGGATGGCGCGGCGGCTGGTATTCGGAATCGATGCCGGTGAAGTTCTTGATCTCCCCGGCGCGCGCCTTGGCGTAGAGGCCCTTGACGTCGCGCTGCTCGGCCACTTCGAGCGGCGTGTCGACATGGATCTCGATGAACTCGCCATCGGGGACGAGGTTCCGCGCCATCTGCCGTTCGTCCCGGAACGGAGAGATGAAGGAGACCATGACGATCAGTCCGGCATCGAGCATCAGCTTGGCCGTCTCGGCGACGCGGCGGATGTTCTCGACCCGGTCGGCATCGGTGAAGCCGAGATCCTTGTTCAGGCCGTGGCGGACATTGTCGCCGTCGAGGATCGCGGTGTGGCGGCCCATGTCGTAGAGGCGCTTCTCGACGAGGTTCGCGATGGTCGACTTGCCCGAACCCGACAGGCCGGTGAACCAGAGCATGGCCGGCCGCTGGTGCTTGAGCGCCGCCCGCTCCTCGCGGCCGACCTCGAGGTCCTGCCAGACGACGTTCGCCGCGCGCCGCAGGGAGAAGTCGATCATGCCGGCGCCGACCGTGGCATTGGTCTGCCGGTCGATGACGACGAAGCTGCCGGTCTGCCGGTTCTCCTCATAGGGATCGAAGGCGATCGGCGCGGACAGGTTGAGGTTCACCGCCGCGATCTCGTTGAGCGCCAGCGTCTTGCCGGGCTTCTCCGCGAGCGTGTTCACGTCGATCTTGTGCTTGAGCTTCGAGACCTGCCCCGGGACGGTGTTGTTGGCCGTCTTGAACAGGTATTGCCGCCCGGGAAGCATGGCGTCGTCGGCCATCCAGAGGAGGCGGGCCGAGAACTGGTCGGATTGCTCGGCGGGCGAGTCCTTGCCGCAGATCATGTCGCCGCGGCTGATGTCGATCTCGTCCTCGAGCGTCAGCGTGACCGCCTGGAGCGGGCCGGCTTCCTGGAGGTCGCCGTCCATGGTGACGATGCGCGAGACCGTGCTGCGGCGGCCCGAGGGAATGGCGATGATCGGATCGCCCGGCTTGATCGAGCCCGAGGCGACCGTGCCGGAAAACCCGCGGAAATCGAGGTTCGGCCGGTTCACCCACTGCACCGGCAGGCGGAAGGGAGCCTCTTCCTGGCGCGTGCTCGAAACGCTCTCGAGATGTTCGAGCAGCGGCGGGCCGTCATAATAGGGCGTCTTGTCCGATGGCGTGGTGATGTTGTCGCCGGTGAGCGCCGACATCGGAATACAGAGGATGTCGTCGAAGCCGAGATCCTTGGCGAAGGCCCGGTAATCGGCCTCGATCTCCTCGAAGCGCTTCTGGTCGAAATCGACCAGGTCCATCTTGTTCACCGCAAGGACGATCTTGCGGATGCCGAGGCTCGAACAGATGAAGCTGTGCCGCCGGGTCTGCGTCATCAGCCCCGCGCGGGCATCGACCAGCAGCACGGCGAGCTCCGCCGTCGAAGCGCCGGTCGCCATGTTGCGCGTGTACTGCTCGTGGCCGGGCGTGTCGGCGACGATGAATTTGCGCTTCTCGGTCGAGAAGAAGCGATAGGCGACATCGATGGTGATGCCCTGCTCGCGCTCGGCGGCGAGGCCGTCGACGAGGAGGGCGAAGTCGATGTCCTGCCCCTGCGTGCCCTGCTTTTTCGAGTCGGCGGTCAGCGAGGCGACCTGATCCTCGTAGAGCATCTGCGCATCGTAGAGCAGCCGCCCGATCAGGGTCGACTTGCCGTCATCCACCGAGCCGCAGGTGATGAAGCGCAGGAGGGACTTGTCCTCGTGGCGCTGCAGATAGCCGACGACGTCGTCTTCGATCAGCGTGCGATCGTTCTCTCCGAGCGCCATCAGAAATACCCTTCCTGCTTCTTCTTCTCCATCGAGGCGGCCTGATCGCTGTCGATCACGCGCCCCTGCCGCTCGGAGCTGGTGGAGAGCAGCGTTTCCTTGATGATGTCGGGCAGGGTGGCCGCCGTGCTCTCGACCGCGCCGGTCAGCGGATAGCAGCCGAGCGTGCGGAAGCGGACGGACTTGGTCTCGACCGTCAGCCCGTCGAGCGGCATCCGGTCGTCATCCACCATGATCAGCGTCCCCTCATAGTTCACGACGGGGCGTTCGGCGGCGAAATAGAGGTCGGGGATCTCGATCCCTTCACGGAAGATGTACTGCCAGATGTCGAGCTCGGTCCAGTTGGACAGCGGGAAGACGCGGATCGATTCGCCCTTGTGCATCCGGGTGTTGTAGATGTTCCAGAGTTCGGGCCGCTGGTTCTTGGGGTCCCAGCGATGGCCGGGCGCGCGGAAGGAGAAGATGCGCTCCTTGGCGCGGGACTTCTCCTCGTCGCGGCGCGCGCCGCCGAAGGCCGCGTTGAAGCCGTGAAGGTCGAGCGCCTGCTTGAGCGCCTGCGTCTTCATGACGTCCGTGTGATAGGCCGAGCCATGGGTGAAGGGGCCCACGCCCTCCGCCACGCCGTCGGGATTGGTGTGCACGATCAGCTCGAGGCCGAGCTCCTTGGCGCGCCGGTCGCGGAAGGCGATCATGTCGCGGAACTTCCAGGTCGTGTCGACATGCATCAGCGGGAAGGGCGGCAGGCTCGGATAGAACGCCTTGAGGGCGAGGTGCAGCATGACCGAGCTGTCCTTGCCGACCGAGTAGAGCATGACGGGGCGGTCGACCTCGGAGGCGACCTCCCGCATGATGTGCATGCTCTCCGCTTCGAGCCGATCGAGGTGAGTAAGTGATTCCATGAACAATTTGTCTCGCGAGGGGACTGGTGACGCTCGGTATTCAGGAGCCATGCCGCAGATGCGAAGGCGGCGTTTCGTTTAGGGTTGGGCGCTAGTGCTGGCAACAGCAGCGCCCTGCGGGTAACGAAGGCGTGTGTCAGGGAGGAGACCGTGAGGCAGGGGCGAGGATTGACGGGATGGGCGCTGGTCGTGGCGATGCTGCTGTCGGGCGCGCTCGCGCCTGCTAAGGCGCAGTCGCTCCAGGACGCGGTCGCGGCGGCGCTGCGGACCAATCCGCGCCTTCAGGCCGAGCGGGCTCTGCTCGAGGCGACCGGCAGCGAAGGCGCCGAAGCGAGAGCCGCCGGGCGCCCCAGCATCGAGGCGGGCGCGAATTACGAGATCGGCACCGGCGACTACACTTTGGGTCCGAACGGGGAGGCGCTGCTCGGCGAGGTTCTGGGGCCTCCCGAGCAAGGCGAGCCTTCGAGCGAAGCTCTCGCCCTTGGCGGGCAGGGCGGAGATGGCCGCTTCTCGGCCCGCCTCGGCGTGGTGCAGCCGCTCTTCACGGGGTTCCGTATCCGCAACGGCATCCGCAGGGCCGATGCCGCGACGCGGGCCGCCGAGGCGCAGCTGGCCCTGGTCGAGCAATCGGTCGTTGTGGAGACGGCAGAAGCCTATCTCGCAGTGGTGGCCGCCATGGCCCGCCTCGAAGCGGCGCTTCAGGCCGCTTCGCGCTTCCGCTCGGCCTCCCGCGCCGCGCAATTGCGCTTCGAGGCGGGCGAGGCCACCCGCACGGACACCGCGCTCGCCGATGCGCGCACGGCGCAGGCCCGGGGGCAGGTGGCCGCCGCGGAGGCCGCGCTGGCCGCGGCCCGGGCCGCGCTTTCGAGGCTCGTGGGTCCCGATATCGCGGGCCGGGTCTCTTCGGACCCCGCGACGATCGGGAATGTGCCCGCCGTGCCCGACAATGCGGAAGCCGCGATCGCTCTTGCCCTGGCGAACAGCCCGGAAATCGCGGCGGCCGATGCGGCGGTGGCGGCGCGCGAGGCGGAGTTGCGCATCGCCAAGGGGCGCCGGGCGCCGAGCCTGCGGGCGCGTGCCGGGGCGACCTATGCCGAGGACCAGTTCGTGCGCGGCGACGAGGTCACCGCCCTGACCCTGACGGCCGAACTCTCCGTCCCGCTCTTCGAGGGCGGCGCGATCTCCGCCGACATTCGCGGGGCGAGAGCGCGATTGCGGGCCCAACGGGATCTGCGGGAGGACGCGCGGCGCCGCGTCGAGGCTCGGGTCCGGACCGCCTTCGCGCAACTCATCGCCGCCGAGGCGCAGGCCGATGCGGCCGCCGCGCGGGCGGACGCGGCCGCGCTGGCCGCGCGCGGCGCCGCGCTCGAGCGGGATGTCGGCCAGCGGACGCTGCTCGACCTTCTCCTCGCCGAGCAGGATCTCGCCGAGGCGCGGTTCGCCAGGATCGATGCGCGCGCCTCGGTCTTCCTGGCTGCGTACCGCCTGCGCGAGGCAATGGGTAACCTGTTGACGGCGAAGGGAGTATCAGGGCAACTCGGGTCCGAGGGCATCAGGGGCGCAGGGCGGTGACGGCACCGGGGCGGCCGGGATGGCCGGGATAATGTCCGCCGGGAGAGGAAGCCTTGAATCCCACGAAAGCTTTGTACAGCCGCCTGTCCCACCACGCGGTCCTGCCGGACGGGGTCGAGACCCATCTTGCAGGGGTCACGCTGGAGATCATGCACTTCGAGCCGGGAGAGGTCGTGGTGCGGCGCGGGCAGGAGGCATCGAAGGCCTTCGTCGCCTGCGAGGGCTGGGCGGCGCGCTCGATCTCCCTGTCCGACGGGCGGACGCAGATCGTCAACTTCATGCTGCCGGGAGACATCTTCGACCTGCAGGTCTTCACCGGGCAGCCGGCCGACCACACGGTCAGGGCGCTGACGCCGGTGAAGGTGGCGGCGCTGAGCCGCGAGAAGGTCATGGAGATCTTCACCGTCTCCTCTCCCCTCGCCGCGGCGATGTGGTGGGCCAGCGTGCAGGAGGAGGCCATCCTCCGCGAGCAGGTGGTGCGGAACGGGCGCCGCTCCGCGCGGGAGCGGGTCGCGCACCTGCTGCTCGAACTGCATGAGCGCCTGCGCATGATCGGCGAGGTCGACGGCGACAGCTTCGTTCTTCCCGTCAGCCAGTCGCACATCGCGGACGCGTTGGGCCTGTCCTATGTCCATGTCAGCCGGGTTCTCGGCTATCTCGAGAAGAGCGGCTTCATCGAGAGGCGGCGCTCCCGGGTGACGCTTCTCGACAGGCAAGCGCTGGCCAAGCTCTGCGACTTCTCCACACTGTATCTGACAGGCGGCGAGGGGAAAGGGCGCCTTGGTTGACAGGGGCGGCGAGCAAAGCCATGCCTCGGCTGTGAATGCAGTGAGAAACTAGTGCTGCCTGGCCTCGGCTGCTTCCCCTCGGGAAGCGTGTCCTCTGAACTACAGGGGGCAATAAGTCCCGGGCGGGTTCTGGAACTTCAGCGGTGGGCGACCGTTCGGTCGGAGAGCATAGGAATCGAAGCGAAGTTGAGCGTCGAATGACCATCACGACCCGACCGCCTCTAGGCGTACTTCGTCAATTCTCCCGTGCGGTCTTCGCGGATCGGCTGATCGGCGACGAGCTGATGCGGATGACGATGGCGCGGGTCGATGTCGATCCGAGCGCGTCGAGCGCATCCGTGACCGATCTGATGGTGTCGTTCGTGCGATCCTGGCGCGCCGTCGCGCGGGAGGGGCGGCAGGAGCCCGCCCTGTTCTCCGATGCCGCGCTGATCAGCGCCCTGCCGCCGCCCCCCGACGATGCCCGCCTCATGCTGCTGCTCGTGGACGTGATGGGCTTCACGCCGGCCGAAGCGGCGCGGATCGTCGGGTTCGAGGGGGATCCGGCTGGCCTTCTCCAGCAGGGGCGGGCCGGGCTCCGCCTCGAGGACGATCCGACGGCGGTCATCATCGAAGACGAGCCGCTGATCGCCGCCGATCTCCGGGCGATCCTGCAGCGCATCGGCGTGCAGGTGACCGGCGAAGCGCGGTCGGCCGCCGAGGCCGTCCGGACCGTCTCCATCGCCCGGCCGGACGTCATCTTCGCCGACTACAATCTCGATGGCCGCGCCACCGGTATTGATGCCGTGCTCGAGATCCAGCAGGACCATGACTGCCCCGTCATCTTCATCACGGGCTATCCGGACCGGGTCCTGCAGGGAGACGAGATCGAGCCGGACTTCGTAATTTCAAAGCCTTACACGCCGAACAACGTGCGGGCTGCGGTGGTGCATTGTCTTGACGCCCGCCGGGCGTAGGAACACAACTGATCCACATCACGCTTCGCCGGATCGGCAGGTCCACAAGGAAGCGCGTTTGGAGAGGACAGGGAACAACACGGACGCTATGGCATCGTCGAATGAGAAACGCCTGTCGAAGCTTCAGATCCTCGTCACCGATACGGAGCTGAAGAATATCGACGACTGGCGCTTCGACAACCGTGCTGACAACAGGTCCTCCGCCGTGCGCGAGCTGATCGCGCTCGGCATTCTCTATACGAAGCGGCATGGGGACGATGCCAGCGAAGAGCTCGGTAGTCTGCGCACCGAGTGATGCTCGATATGCAGGAGGACCGCCCGCTGGCTGGCCTGTCTCCACTCGCGGTCTCGACGCTCCGCTTCGATCGGAGCGGAGTCGCGGTCGCGCCCAAGCGCGCGAAGCTGCCCGAACGCTTCGCGCTGCTGGACCTTTTGCGCGGCATGCCCGCTCCGCATCGGCGGACCTTCATGCTGGCCCTCCGGCGGGGGCTGGAAAAAGGACGCCCGTTCGACATCGGCTTCGAATATGAAGGCTGCTTCTTCGCCGGCAGGCTGGTCGGCACCGCGCCCGGGCGCGGCGAAGGGCTCGTCTGGGTCGCCGATGTGCCGCCGCTGGACGCCGTCCTGTCGCGGGTCGGAACGTGCTGCGGGGTCTGCCGGAGCGATGGGTGCGTCCTCGCCGCGGGAGAAGAGCATCTCGTCGGCCGTCCGCTTTCCAGCCTCGATGCGGATGCCGCGCCGCTCATCATGGATCTGCTGCAAGAGCAGGGCGACAGCCGGCGCCGACAGGCGCGCATCGTGCAGAGGCTCGCCGACCGGGAGCGCTATCTCGAGCTCACCGTCGTGCCGGTGCCGGGCACCGATCTCCTGGTCTTCAGCATTCTCGACGATACGGCCCGCCAGATGGCATCCGACCGCGCCGACCGCTCGGTGCGGGAGCTGAACCACCGGGTGCGCAATGCGATGTCGGTGGTCACGGCGCTGATCAGCCTGTCCGCGCCTCACGCGGAAAGCGTCGAGGAATTCGCGCATGCCACGCTCGCTCGGATCAGCGCGCTCGACATCGCCTATTCGCTGACCGGCACCAACCCGCTCGAGCCGCATCGCTACCGGACCCAGGTGGATCTGGCCGAACTGGCCTCGAAGATTCTCGGAGCGGATCCGGCGGTCGATCTGTGCATGACGCGGCTCGCGATCACCCCGGGACAGGCGACGGCGCTCGGCCTGATCCTCCACGAGCTTGTCACCAATGCCCGCCGCCACGGCGTCCTGACGACGAGGGCGGGGCGGTTGAACGTCGAGTGGCGGGCCGATGAGTCGGGCTATGTGATCGTCTGGCGGGAGAAGGGCGGCGGCCCGGTCGACCTGTCGAGCGAACGCTTCGGCCTCTCGATCGTGCGGACCTTCGCGCAGAACTATCTCAACGGCGATGCCTGTTGGGAGCCCACGGCGGACGGCCTCGTCGTCACGATCACCGCACAGCGGGACTGACAGGCGGCCGCCCGGCCTCTGCCCGGCACGAGGTTTGCCCATCTTGCCGCATCGGCACTAGATTAGGGCACAGGTCCGAACCGAACGCCCAAGCAGGAGGCAAGACATGAGCAAGACCGGAAGCGACGCAACAGCCGCCAAGACGCAGAAGACAACCGGCGCAGCCGAAGACGATCTCAGCGCCGTCCTGCGCGAGCTGCGCAGCGATCTCGGCTCGCTGCGCCAGGACATCGATGCGCTCAAATCCGGGGGCGTCAGCCTGGGCCGGGCATCCGTGCGGACCGCCCAGCAGACGGCGCAGGAGGCTCTGGAGGACGTCCGCGAAAGGGCGGAACGGACCGTGCGGACCGTGGAGGACGACGTCCTCGCCGTGGGCGCGGACCTCAAGGAGCAGGTTCAGCGCAATCCCTATATGTCGGTCGGGCTCGCCGTTCTGGGCGGCATGCTCCTGGGCCGCATCTTCAAATCGGACTGATGCTCTTTCTCGAATCGCTTGCCCTCCGGCTCAAGCTGGCGATGCGGCGTGCGGCGGCAGGGGCCGCGGCAGGCGTGTTCCTGCTGCTGGCGCTTCTGCTTCTGGCGGCGGCAGGAATCGTCGCGATCGCGGCAAGCTTCGGCGTGGTGGCCGCATTGGTGGCGGGGGGCGTAGCCTTCTTGCTGCTCGCCGGCCTCTTCGCCCTTTTCGCCCGCGCGCGCGTCATCCCGCCCGCCGCCGCGGCCGAGCCGGGGGTGATGCCCCCGGCGGAGGAGCCGCCCGCCGCCGCCGCGCCGCGCGAGCGCCTGCTGCCGGCAGGCCTCGAAGCCGCAGCGCTCGGTCTCGTGGGGCGGGAAATCGCCAAGCGGCCGGTCGGGATGTTGGGGGCGGCGGTCGCGGTCGGCGCCGTTATCGGGATCGCGAAGATGCCGCGCAGGAGAGTATCGGCTCCGAAGCCGACAGTGCCGCCGAGGGTCGACTGAAGGCGGGATTTTCAAAGCTTACCAAAGACGAAGGGGCGGCCAGAGGCCGCCCCTTCGCTTTTCTGCCCGGACTGTGGCCTGGTCCTCAGTCCTGGATCTCTTCGCCGAGATCCTCGACGTCCTCGCCGAAGCCTTCGGTCGTCTCGCAGGCCGACAGGCCGCAAACGACGAGCAGCGCTGCCGCGAATCCTCTGATCCAGATTTTCATCGTTCACCCTCCTTCTCATGGGACAGGAAGAACAGGAGCGGGATCGCAAGAGTTCCTTCGTCCCGTCCCTGATGAAGCGTGCGGAACGCTTGTGACCTCGATGACACACTCATGTCACTCATGTCCCGCCTAATGCGCATGACGCCCATATCACTCACAAGTAGTGTCATGATTGATATGAAGAGGTAGGGCAGAACACGTCAGTTGTGGATAGCGTTCCATAGGATCATACCAAAATCTTTGACCCGTATTGGGGCAGGGGGTAATCGGGTCTCAACGGAATTATTCACGGAGAGAACTTCATGACGAACAACGCGATTACAGCCGCTGACCTCAATGAGTGCCTCCCCGCCTTGCAGCGCTTCGCGTTCACCCTCACCCGGAATGAAGATCGTGCACGGGACCTCGTCCAGGACTGCCTCGAACGCTGCCTCCGCAAGCAGCACCTCTTCGACGGCCAGAACCTGCGCTCCTGGATGTTCACCGTCTGCCGCCGCGTGTTTCTGAACCAGATCCGCCGGGACAAGGTCCGCGGCGTTGCCGTCGAGATGGACGACGCTCCCCAGTCGAAGCTTTCCATCGATGCCGCTCAGGAGGAGAAGATGCACTACCAGGACGTAGTCGAGGGCTTCCGGGACCTGCCGCACAACGACAAGGTCGTTCTCTCCTTGGTCGCCATCGAAGGCCTGAAATACGAAGAGGCCGCCGAACTCCTCGAAGTTCCGGTCGGCACCGTCCGCTCCCGTCTTTCCCGCGCCCGGACCCGTCTCCGCGAGTCCCTCGAAGCGCGGGATGTGGAAGGAACCGCCATCGCCGCCCGCGTGTAAGGAGGGCATGGCAGACAAAATCCATCTCATCACCGAGCAGGATGTTCACGCTTACATCGACGGCGAGCTGACGGGAGACCGTCGGGTCGCCGTCGAGGCGTTTCTGGCGGAGCGCGAAGTGCCCCTGCACCGTGCAGCCGCCTATTTGCGCAACAATTTCGACCTGCGGAGCCTCCGGGACGAAGTCTATCAGGACGAAGAGCTGCGGTCCGAGATCGAGCGCCTGCTCGCCAGGAGGCGGGCTGCGCCGGACGAGGAGGCCGAGCCCCAAGGGCTGGCGAGACAGGGCAGGCAGTAATTCTTTCTCGACCCCCGCTGGCCGCGCGGAACATCGAATTTCCCACGAAAAAACCCGCTGCCGAGGCAGCGGGTTTTTTCATGCGCGGAAGCGAGGCGGCGGGGTCGCCCGAGCGATCCCGCCGCGTGACCGCTTACGCCTGGCCGGGCGCGCTGCCGCGATCGTCGCCGACGGCGAGGGCGTTCAGCATCCAGGCGAATTCCTCATGCGTACCGATCCGCTCGGTGATGAAGTCCGCGGTGAAGGTGTCGCCGATATCCTCGGCCTTCTCGACCGTATCGCGCATCTTGCCTGCGAGATGCTGGTGGTCGAGCGCGAGTTCCCGCAGCATCTGCCCGGCTTCGGGAATGCCGGTCGGATCGTCGATCGTGCTGTCGTCGTAGAGGTTCTTCAGGCCGACCGGCGCGGGCATGCCGAGGGCGCGGATCCGTTCGGCGATCGCATCGACGGCCTTCGCCAGATCCTTGTATTGCTTGTCCGTCAGCTTATGGACGGAATAGAAGAGCGGGCCCGTGACGTTCCAGTGATAGGCCTGCGTCTTGTGATAGAGCACATAGGTGCCGGCGAGATCGTCAGCGAGCTTCTCGCAGAGCGCCTTGCGCCCATCGTGATCGAGGCCGCTTTCGACCGGGAGTTCCGGAGAGCGGGCAGTGTGAGCGAGGGCTGCTTCGTTCTTTGCCATGACATAGCTCCTTGTTGCGTGTGAAACGATGCTCCGCGAACACGGCAGCGCGAGCGCCCGTTCCGACCGCGCGTTATCGCGCCGCATGGAGAAAGCGTTGGAAGCGCTGCCGCTGCTTCCTAAATGGCGGGCATGGCCAAGACTCTTCCGGACGATACGGGCTTTTCAGAAGCCATCGCGACCTATCACGGGCGGATGGTGCCGTCCGGCTGGGCGCCGCACCGGCCCCAGCGTCCCTCCAAGCTCGAGGGCGGCAAGCGGTTCCAGGTCGTCTCCGACTACGAGCCCGCAGGCGACCAGCCCGACGCGATCGAGGAGTTGGTCGCGGGCGTGAAGCAGCACGAGCAGGATCAGGTGCTCTTGGGCGTCACGGGCTCGGGCAAGACCTTCACCATGGCCAAGGTGATCGAGGCGACCCAGCGCCCCGCGCTGATCCTCGCGCACAACAAGACGCTGGCCGCCCAGCTCTATGGCGAGTTCAAGGCGTTCTTCCCGAATAACGCGGTCGAATATTTCGTCAGCTATTACGACTATTATCAGCCGGAAGCCTATGTTCCGCGCACCGACACCTATATCGAAAAGGAATCGACGATCAACGAGCAGATCGACCGCATGCGCCACTCGGCGACGCGGGCGCTGCTCGAACGCGACGACGTCATCATCGTGGCGTCGGTCTCCTGCATTTACGGCATCGGCTCGGTCGAGACCTATACGGCGATGACCTTCACGCTGCAGGTCGGCGACGAGATCGACCGCAAGCAGCTCCTCGCCGACCTCGTTGCCCTGCAATACAAGCGCAACGACGCGGCCTTCACCCGGGGCACGTTCCGCGCGCGCGGCGATACGATCGAGGTCTTCCCCGCGCACTATGAAGACGCGGCCTGGCGGATCACGTTGTTCGGCGACGAGGTCGAGGAGATCGTCGAGTTCGACCCGCTGACCGGCAAGAAGATGGCTGACCTGCCGCGCATCAAGCTCTACGCGAACAGCCACTATGTCACGCCGCGCCCGACGCTGGCCAAGGCGATCGACGGCATCAAGACCGAGCTCGGCCAGACCCTGCCCAAGCTGCACGAGGAGGGAAAGCTCCTCGAAGCGCAGCGGCTCGAGCAGCGCGTGCAGTTCGACCTCGAGATGCTGCAGGCGACGGGCTCCTGCCAGGGCATCGAGAACTATTCGCGCTACCTGACGGGCCGGAAGCCGGGCGAGCCGCCGCCGACCCTGTTCGAATACCTGCCCGACAGCGCGCTTCTGTTCTGCGACGAGAGCCATGTGACGGTGCCGCAGATCGGGGCCATGTTCAAAGGCGACTATGCGCGCAAGCGGACGCTGGCCGAATACGGCTTCCGCCTGCCTTCCTGCCTCGACAACCGCCCGCTCAAATTCGACGAGTGGGACGCGATGCGTCCGCAGACGCTGCACGTCTCGGCGACGCCGGGACCGTGGGAGCTCGAGCATACGGGCGGCGTCTTCACCGAGCAGGTGATCCGGCCCACGGGGCTCGTCGACCCGCCGGTCGAGATCCGGCCTGTGTCCAAGGACGGTTTCAGCCAGGTGGACGACGTCATCGACGAGGTGAAGCAGACCGCCAAGGCGGGGGGGCGCAGCCTCGTCACCGTCCTCACCAAGAAGATGGCCGAGGACCTGACCGAATACATGCATGAGCAGGGCGTGAAGGTCCGCTACATGCACTCCGACGTCGACACGGTGGAGCGGATCGAGATCATCCGCGACCTGCGGCTGGGGCAGTTCGACGTCCTGATCGGCATCAACCTCCTGCGCGAAGGCCTCGACATTCCCGAATGCCAGTTCGTCGCGATCCTCGATGCCGACAAGGAAGGCTTCCTGCGCTCGGAGACCTCGCTGATCCAGACGATCGGACGGGCGGCGCGGAACGTCGAGGGGCGGGTCATCCTCTATGCGGACGGCGTCACCGGCTCGATGGAGCGCGCCCTCGCCGAGACCGAGCGGCGGCGCGAGAAGCAGCTCGAGCACAATGAGAAGCACGGCATCACGCCGCGCACGGTGAAGGCGAAGATCGCCGAGATCGTCGATTCCGACGATGCCGGCACCAAGGCCGCCTATGGCACCAGCTTCACCAGCGAGAAGCTGACCACCGGCATGGGCGCCATGGCGGAGGAGCGGGCGGCCTATGCCAAGGCGGGCGACAACATGCAGAAGCATATGAAGGCGCTCGAACAGCAGATGCGCGAGGCGGCAGCCGACCTCGACTTCGAAAAGGCGGCGGAACTCCGCGACGAGCTCAAGCGTCTTCAGGACCTCGACATGGCGGTCTGAGGATCTGTCCCTGCGCCTTCACGTCCGCGTGGGGTTCTGATTTCTGAACGTCTTCTGAACCTTGGTGTTGGCAGGTGACGGAAAATCCTTCGTCCTCTGGGGGCCTTCATGTCCAAAAGCGCCTTGTTCGCGCTGAGCGCTCTGTCGCTCGCTTCTGTCTGCGATGCCGTTCCTGCCGCTTCCGCGGCGGCCCAGTCCGCTCATGAGCGCGTGGACCCCGCAGCCTTCGCGGATGCGCCGGATTGGATGCGGAACCTCTATCGGGAGCGCGGCTACGTGCCGGTCTGGTCGGACGGCATGCGGCCGAACCGAGCTTTCTCCGATCTCGTTTCCGCGCTGCGGGCCGCCGAGGCGCGGGGAGTGGATCTCTCGCGCTACACCGTCGCCAGCGCAGAGGCGCTGCGGCGGGCGGAGCCAGCCGAGCGGGAGCGGAACGCGACCCGGATCTTCGCCGATTTCGCGCTGGACCTGATCGAGGGCCGGACGAGCCCGGAGATCGAGTATCAGCCCGGCTTCGAGGAATTGCGCGACCGGCAGAAAGGCGAGCTGGCCCGCGCGGCGTTCGGGCTCGAAAACCCGCTCGACCACCTCGATCAGGTCACGCCCGACAATTTCCTCGTCGAGCGCCTGACGGACGCGCTGGCCGAGTACCGGCTTCTGGCCGCGCGCGGGGGTTGGAACAGGCTGACGTCGCAGGACGATCTCCTGATCGAGGAGGGTGATGAGCACCCGCTCGTGCCGGATATCCGGGAGCGGCTCGCCGCCGAGGGCTTCCTCCGCCCGCTCGGCGAAGACGACGTGTTCGACAGCCGCCTGGTGGCGGCGCTGAAGGCCTTCCAGCGCTCGCGCAGCATCATGGATGACGGGGTGGTCGGCCCCTCGACGATCGCGGCGCTGAACGAAACGCCCGAAGAGCTGATCGAACGCCTGGAAATCAATATCGAGCGCGCACGCTGGCTGCCGACGGAACTCGGCGACAAGGCCGCCTTCGTGAATGCCGCCGACTACACGCTGCGCCTCTACGAGAACGGCGCGAAGGTCGGCGAAATGGCAGTCATCGTGGGCGAGGAGCGCACGCAGACCCCGATCTTCGCCGATACGATGGAGACGGTCGTCGTCAATCCGTACTGGAACGTTCCCTATTCCATCCTGACGGGCGAGATCGCGCCGAAACAGGTAGAGGATCCGAGCTACATCACGAGCAACGACTTCGAGGTTCTGGTGGACGAGGAGGTGGTGAGCCCCGCCTCGGTCGACTGGGAGGCCGCCGCCGCCGGCGAGGCGTCATTCCGTGTGCGGCAGACAGCGGGCGATCACAACGCGCTCGGGCGGATCAAGTTCCTCTTCCCGAACAAATATGCCGTATACCTGCATGACACGCCCGCTGATTCGCTGTTCGACCGCGACATCCGGACGTTCAGCCATGGCTGCATCCGCGTCGAGGAGCCGCTGCGCTTCGGCGCCTGGCTGCTCGACGAGACCGAGAGCGAGCTCGCCGCGATGATAAGGTCCGAAGAGCGGATCGAGATCGAGACGCCGCCAGTGCCGGTCTACATCACCTATTTCACCGCCTGGGCCGAGCCCGATGGCGACGTGACATTCGCGCGGGACGTCTATGAGCGGGACGCGCAGGTGCTGGCCCGGCTCGAAGGCTAGGCGCTGCCTTCCAGCATCGCCTCCAGCATCTCGATGCGATCGGCCTCGGCGCTGGGCTTGTCCCAGCGCAGGCGATTGACGCGGGGGAAGCGCATGGCGAGGCCCGATTTGTGGCGGGTCGAGCGGGCGAGGCCTTCGAAGGCGATCTCCAGCACCAGGCCCTGATCTTGATCCGCCCGGACCGAGCGGACGGGGCCGTAGCGGGCGATGGTGTTGTCGCGCACATATTTGTCGAGCTTGCGCAGCTCCTGGTCGGTGAAGCCGGAATAGGCCTTGCCGACCGGCACGAGTTCCGCGCCGTCCTCGCCCTCGCGCCAGACGCCGAAGGTGTAATCGGAATAGTATGAGGACCGCTTTCCGTGCCCGCGCTGCGCGTACATCATCACCGCATCGACGAGATGCGGCTCGCGCTTCCACTTCCACCATTCGCCCTTGGGCCGTCCGGGGACGTAGACGGAAGAGCGCCGCTTGAGCATCACTCCCTCTATGGCTTCGTCCGGCGGATTGGCGCGGGCGGCCGCGAGCGCGTCCCAGCCGCCGAGGTCCACGATGGGCGAGAGGTCGAAGCGCTCGTCGCCCGCCGGACTGGCATCGTGTTCTCCGAGAAGCGCTTCGAGCCGCGCGCGCCGCTGGGCGAAGGGCAGGGGGCGCAGGTCCTCCCCCTCGCACCAGAGGAGATCATAGGCGCGGATGAAGGCGGGATTGCTCTTGAGGAGCTTCGCGCCGACCGTCTTGCGGTTCAGCCGCTGTTGCAGGTCGTTGAAAGGCCGCACGGCGAAGCGATCCCGGATGTCCGGGTCGAAGACCAGGAGCTCGCCGTCTATGGCCGCATCGAAGGGCATGGCGCCGAGAATGTCGGGGAAGGCCGGGCCGATATCATCGCCGGTCCGGCTGTAAATCCGGGTCTGGTCCCTCTCCCGCACGGCCTGGACGCGGATGCCGTCCCATTTCCATTCCGCCGCCATCTCGGAGAGGTCGATCTTCGGCTTGTCAGCCTCCTCGATCGGGTGGGACAGCATGACGGGGCGGAAGGGGGCGTGGGCCGCCGAGGCGGGCTTGGGGCCCCGGTCCTCGAGCCAGGCGAAGAGTTCCGTATAGGGTGGTTCGAGCCCGTGCCACAGCTCCTCGATCTCCTGGATCGGCTTGTCGCCGTACTGGGCGAGCGCGACCTTGACGAGCCGGGCCGCCACGCCGATCCGCAGGCCGCCCGTGACCAGCTTGATCAGCGCCCAGCGGCCCGAGGCGTCGAGCGCGTCGAACCAGCGCTCGACCACCTCCAACGCTTCGGCGCGGGTGACGTCGTTCAGCGTCTCCACCGCGTCGGCGAGGGTCGGCACGTAGTTCTGTCCCGGCTTCTCGGGCCAGATCAGCGCGGCGGCCTCGGCGAGGTCGCCGACATAGTCGTGGCTCATGTCGAACAAGGCGCCGTCGACGCGCGCATAGACGAGCTGCTTGATCTGGGCGGGCTTGACCGACTTCACGTCGAGGTCCCGCGTGATCGCCGCGACGGCCCAACCGCGCTCGGGGTCGGGGACTTCGGCGAAATAATCCGTCAGCAGGCGCAGCTTCGCATTGCGGCCCGGCGTGAAGATCAGGCGGTCAAGCAGGTGGGCGAAGCGGATCATGCGTCGGTCGTCCTGCTATACCGCGCTGGGCATGCGCGTCCTGTGCCCGGCCCCCGGCTGTCCCGCCCGTGCTGAGCGGCGACCGCAGAGCGATCAGGGAGAAGGTAGCGGCGAGCGCCAGAGCGCACAGCTCGCCGCCATCCTCGATCAGCCCTGCGGCGATCTTCATGCGGTATCCGTCCGCCAGCCCGTGCACCATGTCGGCGCCGATCGCGAAGCCCGCCAGCAGGGCCGCGGGGATGGCGAGCAGGATGCAGGCCGCGAGCTTGTTGGTCGCCGGCCGCAAGAGCGCGAGGGCGGCCGGGATGGCGAGCACGAAAGCGGCGAGCGCCCAGGCGAGAAGCTCTCCTGTATCCTGCAGCCGCAGGCCGGGCAGGCGGGGCAGGTCGAAGAGCGGCTTGAGGACGTGGCGCGCCATGTTCTCGTGATAGCTGAAGGCGTCGTCGACGAGGGCGAAGGCGAAGAGGAGCGAGAAGGCGAGATAGAGCGGCGCGCCCCAGCGGCGCCACGCGCCGAGCAGCAGGAGCGCCGTCGTCCCGCTCAGGACATAGCCGTAGATCTCGGCCAGAGAGCGGTCGCGGGACAGGTCGAAGTGATGCGCCACGAAGGCGGGCGCATCCATTTCGGCCCATATGGAGAGGGACAGGACGATGACGAGGCTTGCGGCCAGGAGCGGCAGCACCCTGCTGCAGACGGCGTCCGCCCGGACCGTGCGCCAGGCATGGAAGGCTGCAAGGCGCAGCGCCGAGATGACCTCCCGAAGGACCGATCCCGTCCGGCTCGCGCCTCCGTTCGCTGCGCTCCAGTCCCCTGCGCCCATTTCCCGCGCCTGCCCCTCGTTACGGGTTCCTCATCTAAGGCGCACAGCTTGCGCGGCAAGCCGCGCAGGGCGGCGAGGGCTCAATCGTTCTCGTCCTCATAGCCGACGAGGCGCAGCGGTTTGGCGTAGCGGCCTTCCACCTCGGCCCAGCGGACGAGGGCGTCCTCGCGTCCATGGGTGACCCAGAGCTGCGCGGGGTCCACCTCCCGCACGGTGTCGGTCAACTCGTCCCAATCGGCATGGTCCGAAACGATGAGCGGCAGCTCGACGCCCTTTTGCCGCGCGCGCTGGCGAACGCGCATCCAGCCGCTGGCAAAGCAGGTGATCGGGTCGGCGAAGCGGCGCGCCCAGGCTGCGTTCATGGCCGAGGGCGGGCAGACCACGACCTTGCCCGCGAAATCCTGCTTCGCCCCGCGCCCGTCCTTGACCGTGGCATCGGCGAGGGGGCCGAGATCGACCCCGAGCCGGCTATAGAGGTCGCAGAGCTTCTTCATCGCGCCGTGGATGAAGATCGTCTCGTCATAGCCCTCTTCGCGCAGGTGGCAGATGATGCGCTGCGCCTTGCCGAGCGCATAAGCGCCGACGAGATGGGTGCGCTCCGGGAACCGGCGCAGGGAGGCGAGAAGCTTTCGCACCTCTCCGGCAGTGTCGGGATGGCGGAAGACGGGCAGGCCGAAGGTCGCCTCCGAGATGAGGACGTCGCAGGAGACGGGCTCGAATGGCAGGCAGGTCGGGTCGCGCCGCCGCTTGTAATCGCCGGTGACCACCATGCGCATGCCCTGATATTCGACCACGGCCTGCGCCGAGCCGAGCACGTGGCCCGCGGGCACGAGCCAGACGCTGACGCCGCCGATCACCGTCACCTCGCCGATCTCGACCGGCTGGCGCGTGCGGGTGAACCCTTCGCCATAGCGGGTCGCCATGATCTCGATCGTCTCGGGCGTCGCGAGCACCGCGCCGTGCCCGGCGCGCGCGTGATCGGCATGGCCATGCGTGATCACGGCCCGGTCCACGTCGGCGACGGGATCGATGAAGAAGTCGCCGGGCGGGCAGTAGAGGCCCTTGGGCGTGGGGTGGAGGAGGGCTTCTGCTTGCACGCCTGTCACTTAGGCCGCTCATCCGCGCGGGAAAACTTATCCCCGCGCGCCGCCGCTCTGCCCATGCTCTGCGCCGACCAGTCGCACGCGGAGCACCCTCATGAACATCACCGACCGTCACGGCCTGCCCTATCTGATCGCCGATCAGGCGCAGAAGCATGTCACCGTCAACGAGACGGTCCGCGCGCTCGACGCGCTGGTGCAGATGAGCGTCCGCTCCGCGCAGGTCGCGCAGGAACCGTCCGCGCCGAAGGCGGGGGACGGCTACATCCTTCCCGCCGGGCGGACCGGCCCCGCATGGGACGGCCTTCCCGAACAGGCCGTCGCGGTGTGGCAGGACGGCGCCTGGGCGCATTTCCCGGCGCGGGCCGGGCTGACCGCCTATGTCGAGGACGAGGGCGCGCACCGGGTCTGGGACGGGGCAGCCTGGGCCGCGCTTGCGGGCGGCAGCGCGCCTGCGGCGCCGCAGACCTCGGCGCCGATCTTCGGCGTGAATGCCGACGGGGACGCGACCAACCGCCTGACGGTCAAATCCGACGCCGTTCTGCACAGCCATGACGACGCAACGCCCGGCAGCGGCGATGTCCGCCATGTCCTGAACAAGGCCGATGCGGCGGGCACGGCGTCCTTCGTCTTCCAGTCGGGATATTCGGGCCGGGCCGAACTCGGCCTGACGGGCAGCGACGATTTCGCCTTCAAGGTCAGCCCGGACGGCGTCACCTTCCACGAGGCGCTGCGGATCGACCGGAACACCGGCGCCGTCACCCTGCCCGCGACGCCTGTCGCAGGCGGCAGCGCCGGCGATGCGGCGGCCGTCGCGGCCGCCTTCACCGACGGGCTCTCCGCCTCGCTCCTCGCCAATGGCGGCGTCGGCGGCGGCAATCTCGCGCGCACCAAGCAGATCGTTCTGGCGACCAGCACGGGCAGAGTGCAGATCGGCAGCGCCGAGGACGGGAACAAGGTCGAGGTCTATGACAGCGGCGCCGATCTCGCGGCGGGGACGGTGCGGCAGCGGCTCTTTCTCGCCAAGGGCGAGATCGCGGTCATTGACGGCCTCCAGCCGGGCGCGGTCCTGACCTCGACCGCGGGCCTCGCAGGCTCCAGCGAGACCGATGCGGGACCGATGCCGCTCGGCCTCGAGGGCTTCGCGGCGGAGCATTTCTTCTTCTATGCCTACAGGGACAGCGAGAACGGCCGGGGGCAGGTCTTCGTCGCGGCGGGCGCGGTTCCCGCCAAAGTCAGGCTCATGAGCGGAGACGGAACGGTCATCGTCGACGAGGCCGAGATCGACGCCTTCGGCCTCGCGACCCTCTTCACGGACGCCGATGCAGAGTTCCAGGTGGTGGCGGACCGGCCGGTCTTCGTCGGCGTGGCGGCGCGAATGGATGCGGCCGCGCCGGCCTATTGGGATCTGCGCCTCGTGCCGCCCCTCGCCACCGAACTCATCGGCTATGGCACGCAGGGCCGGGTTTCGGCGCTCTATCCGGACACGACCATCCGCTGGTACAGGCGGGACGGGACGAGCGGGACACTGACGGCGGGGCCGGGCTATGCGGATCTTCTCTCCGCGACGGGCGCGAACGATCCCGACTACGAGGCCGATGCCTGCCTGATCCTGAGAGCGGACGGCCCGATCAGCGCCTATTCGGGCGCGGACACGTCCGGGGTCGACGCGACGCCCTTCTTCCCGCTCTCCGCGCTCTCCCAGCGCGTGCCGCTGCCGCTGGCAGGGCATGCCTATGGAGATGGCAGCGATAACGGGATCGCCGTCGCCTCTCCGCATAAGGGACGGCGAGGCTCTATTCGGCCGATGGCAGCCTCTTCGCCACGATTCCGCTCACCCGGGGCGGCGCGGCGGCGTCGCCCGCCGGTCAGCTCTGCCCCTGCGCGGGCCTCGCCGCGAAGAGCGACCCAGAGGCCACGACGGTTCTGCCCGCCGCCTTCGAGGGCGGCTATGTCGAGGCGGACGTTCCCATCTACGTCGTGCAGAACGCCAACGGGAACGAGACGGTCATCGCTGGCGGCATCAAGGCGGGCGCCAAGGAGACGGCGCTCCCCGGCATCACGCCCGAGGAGATCCGCGCGGAGATCCGCCGCGACGAAGCGGGCTTCCTGCGCCGCCGCCGCATCGACGGGAGCGGCGCCGAAAGCTGGGTCCTCTGCTAGGCCTCGGAGGCTGGCTGGAAGTCGAGCGCCACGCCGTTATTGCAGTAGCGCAGGCCGGTGGGCGAGGGGCCGTCATTGAAGACGTGGCCCTGATGCCCGCCGCAGCGCGCGCAGTGATATTCCTTCCGGGGAATGATCAGCTTGAAATCCGTCTTGGTCTCGATCGCGCCCGGCAGATGATCGAAGAAGGACGGCCAGCCCGTGCCCGAGTCGAACTTCTGTTCCGAAGTGAAGAGCGGCAGCGCGCATCCGGCGCAGACATAGGTGCCTTCGTCCCAGTTCTTGTCGAGCGGGCTCGACCCTGCGGGCTCCGTGCCTTCCTTGCGCAGGACCCGGAATTCCTGCTCGGTCAGCCGCTCGCGCCACTGATCGGTGCTGAGGCTGGACCAGTCGGTCGTTCCGTCTTGCGTCGTTGCGAGGCTCATGCGTCCCTCCGTTCGTGCGTCTGTCTGGGATTCCGGCGCGCCGCGCGAGCAGGCGGCGGCGCCGAAGGTCACGGCCACCCCGCCGCTGGCGAGCAGGCCGCGTCTGGTCATCGTCATGGGGCGGCTCCCTTCCGTCTTGCGTCCCATATGGGAACGCTTCCCGCCTGAAGCGAGGATCAGGCGGGAAGGCAGGCGAGGCCGATCAGCGCACCGGCCCAGACATTGGACTTGAAGAGGCGCAGGCAGAGCGCGCCGTCCGAAGGATCGTAGCGCAGAACCTGCCATGCGAGCTGCGCTGCCGCCGGAATGAGGAGGATGAGCCAGCCCCGCACGCCCGTCGCGAGAAGCGCTGCCGCGGCGAAGAGGATCGCAGCGGCATAGAAGAGGGCGACCCCCCGCCGCGCGCCCGCCCCGAGCCGCCGCGCGGAGGACTTCACGCCGACCAGCGCATCGTCCTCGACATCCTGGCTCGCATAGATCGTGTCATAGCCGAGGGTCCAGAACAGCCCCGAGGCGTAGAGGAGGAGGGCCGGGAGCGGCACGGCGTGGGCGACCGCTGCCGCGCCCACCGGCACGCCCCAGTTGAAGGTCAGCCCGAGCCAGGCCTGCGGCCACCAGGTGATGCGCTTCATGAAGGGATAGCCCGCGACGAGGACGAGGGAGAGGAGCCCCGTCAGGATCGCCGCGAGCGGCAGTGAGATCAGGACGAGGAAGCCGATCAGGCTCAGGCCCACGAGCAGCGCCCAGGCCTGCTTCACGCTGACGCGGCCCGAGGGGATGGGCCGCGTCGCGGTGCGGGCGACCTTGGCGTCGAAATCGCGGTCGACGATGTCGTTATAGACGCAGCCAGCGCCGCGCATGACGAAGGCGCCGATGCCGAACAGGATCGCGAGGCGCCAGAACTCGGGCGCGGTGAAATCCGCGGGACGCGCGATCAGCACGCCCCAGAGGCAGGGCAGGTATAAAAGCCACGTGCCCACCGGCCGGTCCGCCCGCATCAGGCGCAGAAAAGGGCGCACCGATCCGGGCGCGCGGTCGACGAAGCTGGTGGCGGCGTCGGGGGTGCGGATATCGCTCGTCATCGGGGGCCGCCTAGCATCCTCCGCCGCTCTTGGCAGCCTGAACGCCCGGCGGCTGGACAATCTCGCTCCGGGCCGCGACAAGGCCCCCAAATCCGCGAACCGATGCGAGACGAACAAGACCATGGCCGAACGCAGCCCCGCCAAAGAGCAGCCGGACAGCTTCGCGTGGAGCGAAGAGAACCGCGCCTGGTGCGATGAGACGCTGAAGAAATACCCCGAAGGCCGCCAGGCCTCGGCCGTCATTCCCTTTCTGTGGCGCGCGCAGAAGCAGGAAGGCTGGGTGTCGATCCCGGCTATGGAGGCGATCGCCCAGCAGCTCGCCATGCCCTATATCCGGGTCTACGAGGTCGCGACCTTCTACACGATGTTCAACCTCAAGCCGGTGGGCCGCTATTACGTGCAGCTCTGCGGCACGACGCCCTGCATGCTGCGCGGTTCGGAAGGCCTGATCGATGTCTGCCACGAGATGATCGGGGCGCAGAACACGATCACGCCTTCGGGCAATCTTTCCTGGATCGAGGTCGAATGCCTCGGCGCCTGCTGCAATGCGCCCATGGTCCAGATCAACGACTATTACTACCAGGACCTGACGCCCGAGGTCTTCCGCGACATCCTCGCAAAGCTCGACCGCGGCGAATATGTCGAGCCGGGCGTGTTCAACGAGGGACGCCACACCTCAGATCCCGAAGGCGAGAACACGAGCCTGACCGATCCCGCCCTCTATGACGGCTCGGCGGCCAAGAAGATCGACAAGCTGCCGAATTCCGAGCCCGCGCCCGCCGAGTAGGGCGCGGTCAAGACGGGGGCGTAAAGCCCTCGGGCGCCAGCTCGAAGCTGTCGAAATCGAAACCCGGCGCCACGGTGCAGCCGACGAGCGACCAGGCGCCGGTCGTCTCCGCGCTCTGCCAGGCATGGGGCGGCACCACCGCTTGGGGACGCTCTCCCTCGGTGAGCGCGCTGCCGAGCCGGTGAGTCTCTATGCCGGAGGCGCCTTCGATCCGCAGGAGGAGCGGCGCGCCGGCGTAATGGTGCCAGACCTCCGCCGCGTCGATCCTGTGCCAGTGCGAGCGTTCGCCCTCCCGCAACAGGTAATAGATCGCCGTGGATGCGCCGCGTCCCTCCGGTGCGCCTGCGTCCCGGAATGTCTCGCGGAAGGCGCCGCCCTCGGGATGCGGCTCCAGCCCCAGAAGCGCGACCACTTCGTCCGCTCTCGGCGTCACGACGCGTCCTCCCCGAGCATGTCCTTCAGCACCCGCACCGTTTCGCCCCAAGCCGGCGTGCCCGGCGCGATGAGCTCGACATGGCCGCCGGGCACCCGTACGAGCTGCGCGGCGTCGCCGGCTGCGCGCGCCTCCTGCGTCCAGCTCTCGCCCAGGGCCGGCGGCGCGATGCGGTCGTTCTCTGCATGGATGCTGACCTGCGCCACGCCGAGCGGCAGCAGGCGGTCGGGCGAGGTGTCGGCGTAAGGATCGGGCCGCTCCGAAGAGGCTGTGCCGGTGAGCCTTTCCCGCACATCGGCGAGGCAGGAGGGCAGGGTGACGGGCTCGGCCTCCGCGAGATCCGCGAGGCCGCCCGTGCTGACCACCCCATCGAGGTCGAGGCGCGAGGCGGCGGGGAAGGCGGGAAGCTGCCGCGCCGCTGCGAGCCAGAGCGCGAGATGCCCGCCCGCAGAATGGCCGTATGCCACCACGCGTCCGGTACTGAGGCCGAGCCCGGGTCCGCGCTCGGCGAGTGCTTCGGCGCTCCTCGCGATGTCCGAGAAGGTGCCGGGATAGCCGCCGCCTTCCTCGTCGACGCCGCGATATTCGGCGTTCCAGACCGCGAGCCCCTGCGCCCGGAGCGCCTCGGCGGCATAGTTCATGAGCGTGCGGTCCGCGATGTCCTTCTGCCAGCAGCCGCCATGGATCATCAGGACGACCGGGTGGGGGCCTTCGCCCTCGGGCAGCCACAGATCGGCGAGATCGGTTCCGCCCGGGCCGAAGCGGACGGTCCGGGTCGGCTCGGGCAGCGGACGCTCCGTCAGGTCCGGCCATGCCATCGGCTCCGGCGGCGCGTCTTCCGCGCTGCAGGCGAGGAGGAAGCAGAAGCAGAGAGCGGCGAGGATACGAATCATGCCCGCAGGCTCGGCGCTGGAATGTGCGGGCGCAACGGCCTCTCTCGGCGGAAGCTGCCGATCGTGCTAGCGGGCGGTCATGCCGCCTCTCCCCGAAAGCCGCCAGGACGCGCTCGCCCTCGACAGGGACGACCCGCTCGCCGCCGCCCGCGATCTCTTCGCGCTGCCGGAGGGCGTGACCTATCTCGACGGCCATTCCCTCGGCCCCGCGACCCGCGCCGCCATCGACGCGGTGCAGCGCGGGGCGGGGGAGGCGTGGGCGAACGGACTGATCGGGTCCTGGAATGCCGAAGGCTGGATCGACCTGCCGCGTACCGTCGCAGCCAGGCTCGCCCCGCTCCTGGGCGCTGCGCCGGGCGAGGTCATCGTCACCGACAGCGTCTCGGTGAACCTCTTCAAGCTCGCCGCCGCGGCGTTGCCGCTCGCCAAGGGCCGCGTTCTCGGCGTCGAGGAGGACGAGTTCCCGACCGATGCCTATGTTCTGGACGGCCTCGGCGCCCTTGTCGGCTGCGAGGTCCGGCGCCTGCCGAGCGGGCGGGGCGGAGACTTCCTCGCCGATGAGGGCGGCGTGCTGGTGCGCAGCGTCGTCAATTACCGCACGGCGCGGCTCGCGGACATGGAGGCTCACGAGGCGGCGGCGCGGCAGGGCGGAGGGCTCGTCGTCTGGGATACGAGCCATGCCACGGGCGTCGTGCCGCTCGACCTGCGTGCGCGGGGCGCCAGGCTGGCGGCGGGCTGCACCTACAAATATCTCAATGGCGGCCCCGGCGCGCCCGCCTTCGTCTATGTCGCGCAAGCTCTGGCCGGCGACCTCCAGACCCCGATCCGCGGCTGGTTCGGGCATTCCGAACCCTTCGCCTTCGGCCTCGATTACACGCCCAAGGACGGTGCGGCCCGCTTCGCGGCGGGGACGCCCCCGGTCCTTTCCCTCCTCGCGCTCGACGCGGCGCTGGGCGCCTTCGAAAGAAAGAACCCGGCAGCGCTCTGGCAGAAGGCGGGGATGCTCGGCGACCTGTGCACGGCGAGGGCCGAGGCGATGGGCTTCGAGATCCTCTCTCCTCGGGACAGGCGAGCGCGCGGCGGCCATGTCACGCTGCGGCACGAGGAGGGCTATCCCATCGTGCAGGCGCTGATCGCGCGCGGGATCATCGGCGATTTCCGGGCGCCTGACGCGATCCGCTTCGGCCTCTCGCCGCTCTTCCTGAGCCATGCGGAGCTGTGGGACGCGATGGATCAGGTCGAGGACGTGCTGGCGAGCAGGGCCTATGACGACCCCGCCTTCCGCGTGCGGGCGGCCGTTACATGACGGCAAGCGCGATCATCGGACGCCTTGCGGGTTTTGTTCCCGCCGTCTAGCTGTCGGCTCACGTTCACACGCTCTCGGACGGACCATGCTCCAGGACAAAGACCGCATCTTCACGAACCTCTACGGCCTTCAGGATCCCTTCCTCGACGGCGCGAAGAAGCGCGGCGCGTGGAACGCGACCAAGGACATGCTGGACATGGGTCCCGAGTGGATCATCCAGCAGACCAAGGAATCCGGCCTCAGGGGGCGCGGCGGCGCGGGCTTCTCCACCGGGATGAAGTGGTCCTTCATGCCCAAGGAGGTGAAGGACCGTCCGCATTATCTCGTGGTCAATGCCGACGAATCCGAGCCTGGCACCTGCAAGGACCGGGAGATCATGCGGCACGACCCGCACCTCCTGATCGAGGGCTGCCTCGTCGCCAGTTTCGCGATGAAGGCGCATGCCTGCTACATCTATATCCGCGGCGAATACATCTTCGAGCGCGAGCAGCTCCAGAAGGCGATCGACGAGGCCTATGAGGCCAAGCTGATCGGCCCCGGCAACATTCATGGCTGGGATTTCGACCTCTATATCGCGCATGGCGCGGGCGCCTATATCTGCGGCGAGGAGACGGCGCTGCTCGAAAGCCTCGAGGGCAAGAAGGGCCAGCCGCGCCTGAAGCCGCCTTTCCCGGCGGGCGCGGGCCTCTATGGCTGCCCGACCACGGTGAACAATGTCGAGTCGATCGCGGTCGTGCCGACGATCCTCCGGCGCGGCTCGGGCTGGTTCAAATCCTTCGGCCGCGAGAACAATGCGGGCACCAAGGTCTTCTGCATCTCCGGCCACGTGAACAAGCCGTGCAATGTCGAAGAGGAGATGTCGATCCCGCTCAGGACGCTGATCGACACCCATTGCGGCGGCGTGCGCGGCGGCTGGGACAACCTCAAGGCCGTCATCCCCGGCGGCTCGTCGGTGCGCTGCATCCCCAAGCCGATCTGCGACGACGTGCTGATGGATTTCGACGCCCTGCGCGAGCACCTTTCGGGCCTCGGCACGGCGGCGGTCATCGTCATGGACAAGTCCACCGACATGGTGAGGGCGATCGCCCGCATCTCCTATTTCTACAAGCATGAGAGCTGCGGCCAGTGCACGCCCTGCCGCGAGGGCACGGGCTGGATGTGGCGCGTCCTCACCCGCATGGCCGAGGGCAATGCGGAGATGCACGAGATCGACAAGCTGCTCGACGTGGCGGGCCAGATCGAGGGGCACACCATCTGCGCGCTCGGCGATGCGGCGGCCTGGCCGGTGCAGGGCCTGATCCAGCATTTCCGTCACGAGATCGAAGAGAAGATTTCTAATTACCGTACCGGACCGGCGCAGATCGCCGTGCCGCACATGGCGGCCGAATAGGCCGGAAAAGCAAGCAAAGCGCGGCGCCGCCCGGCCCGATCGTTCGGACGGGAAGCCTCAACAGGCAGACGCCGCGACGCAGGAAGCGAAGATGTCCGAGACGCGTCCAGAGAAACGTACGATCAAGGTCAATGGCAACGAGATCGAGGTCGATCCCAGCCTGACCCTCCTGCAGGCCTGCGAAGAGGCGGGCGAGGAGATTCCCCGCTTCTGCTATCACGAGCGCCTCTCGGTCGCGGGCAATTGCCGCATGTGCCTGATCGAGGTGAAGGGCGGTCCGCCCAAGCCCGTCGCCTCCTGCGCCCAGAACGTGAAGGACCTGCGCCCGGGGCCCGAAGGCGCGCCGCCCGAGCTCTTCACCAACACGCCCATGGTCAAGAAGGCCCGCGAAGGCGTGATGGAGTTCCTGCTCATCAACCACCCGCTCGACTGCCCGGTCTGCGACCAGGGCGGCGAATGCGACCTGCAGGACCAGGCCATGGCCTATGGCCGCGCGGGATCCCGCTTCGAGGAGAACAAGCGGGCGGTCGAAGAGAAATACATGGGCCCGCTGATCAAGACGATCATGACCCGCTGCATCCAGTGCACGCGCTGCGTCCGCTTCGCGACGGAAGTCGCGGGGGTGAACGATCTCGGCCTCGTCAACAGGGGCGAGAACGCGGAGATCACGACCTATCTCGAAAAGGCGGTCGACACCGAGCTTTCGGGCAATCTCATCGACATCTGCCCGGTCGGCGCGCTGACCTCCAAGCCCTACGCCTTCATGGCGCGCCCGTGGGAGCTGCGGAAGACCGAGACCATCGACGTGATGGACGCGGTCTGCGCGCCGATCCGGATGGATGCGCGCGGCCGCGAAGTTATGCGCATCCTGCCCCGCATCCATGAGGGCGTGAACGAGGAGTGGCTGGCCGACAAGTCGCGCTTCGTCTGGGACGGCCTCAAGAAGCGCCGCCTCGACCGCCCCTATATCCGCGAGGGCGGCAAGCTGCGCCCCGCCTCCTGGGACGAGGCTTTCGAGGTCGTGCGCGCGCGGCTCGAGACGACCGCTCCCGAAAAGGTCGGCGCTCTGGCGGGCGATCTGGTTCCGGCCGAGGCGGTCAAGGCGCTGAAGGACCTGACCGACAGGATCGGCACGCCGCATCGCGACTGCCGCCAGGACGGCGCGAAGCTCGGCCTGCTGCCGAACGGCGAACGCGCGCCGCGCTCCGCCTATACGCTCGGTTCGACCATCGAGGGCATCGACCGGGCGGATGCGATCCTGCTCATCGGCGCCAATCCGCGCATCGAGGCGCCGCTGGTCAATGCGCGCATCCGCAAGAACTGGCTGCAGCGCATGAACCTCAAGGTCGGGGTCATCGGCGAACGCCGTGACCTGACCTATGACTACGAGCATCTGGGCGCTGGCCCCGAAAGCCTGACCGCGCTGGCGGATGGCAAGTCCGACTTCCTCGACGTGCTCAAGAATGCCGAGCGCCCGCTCATCATCGTCGGCATGGCGGCGCTGTCGCGCGGCGATGGCGGCGCGGTGATGTCCGCCGCGATGAAGCTCGCCGAAAGCGTCGGCGCGCTCGGCGGCGAGTGGAACGGCTTCGGCGTGCTGCAGACGGCGGCCGGCCGCACCGGCGCGCTCGATCTCGGCTTCCTGCCGAAAGAGGGCGGGCGCGACTTCGCCGGCATCCTCGACGGGGCAGCATCCGGCGAGATCGAGGTCGTCTACAATCTCGGCGCGGATGAATGCGACGTCGCCAAGCTGCGCGACGCCTTCGTCATCTATCAGGGCAGCCACGGCGACCGGGGCGCCTCCGTCGCGGACGTGATCTTCCCCGCCGCCTCCTATGCCGAGCAGTCGGGCATCTACGTCAATCTCGACGGCCGGGTGCAGCAGACGATCCGGGCTTATTTCCCCTTCGGCGAGGCGCGCGAGGACTGGGCGATCCTGAGAGCCTTCTCCGCCCGCCTGGGCGAGCCGCTGCCCTATGACGACCTCTTCGCGCTGCGCCAGGCGATGATCGCGGATGCCGAGACATTCGCGCAGATCGACACCTGCGAGATCGGCGCCGCGCCGCGCTCGGCCGACTTCGAAGGGGCGGGAGAGCTCTCCTCCGATCCCTTCGGTTCGGCCTTCGAGGACTATTACCTCACCAATCCGATCGCGCGGGCATCCGAGATCCTGCGGGAATGCTCGGACACCTATGTGCCCAAGCCCGCGGCGGCGGCCGAATAGGGCGCTCCGCATTCCTCCGGCCGGTTAACCTTTCTCGAACCGGTCGGACTTTCATCAAAGATCCGGGCCCGTCCCAACCGTCCATGAAACGGTTCGCGGCACGCTTCCTTCCGAACCAGAACCGGTTCGGTGAAAAGGGAGCGCGGCATGCGGCGAGTCTTCTCCTTGGACGAGGCCGATGGGCTCGGCGATCCGTTCGAGAGCCGGTTGGACGATCTCCTTCTCGGCGAAAACGGTGCCTGCGCCTGTTGCGGCCCGGATGGGCATGTCGAATACGCGGCCGGGGACAGCGCCAGCAGCGGCGGCGTCAACAGCTACGGCAAGCCGAGCTATTCCTGGGACGAGGCGGCGCGGGAAACCTCCCGCCATGACCGCAAATGGGCGGATGGCGACAGCTACAGCTCCGGCGGCATCGGCGTCACCTTCAGCCCGAGCGGCCTCGGCAGCGGCGGCACGGTCACTTACGGCTATCTCGCAGAGACCGATGTCGGCGCCGATGAGGGCGGCCGCTCCTTCAGGGCCTTCGATGCGCAGGAAATGGCCATGGTCGAGCGCGCCATCGGCATCATCTCCGATGTCGCCGATATCGAATTCGTCCGCGTCACCGGCGCCGGGAGCGCCTACCTCGACGATGCCCAGAGCGCCGATCTGGACCTGCAAGCGGTCCTGAACTCGAATGGCGGCGTGGCGACCACCTGGTATAGCGGCGATACGATCCTGGAAGCGGTCGTATCGATCGGAGAGCAGGGTCTGGAGGATTTCGGCTCCTACGCCTTCCGCACGGCGCTGCATGAAATTGGGCACGCGCTCGGACTGTCCCACCCCGGGGACTATGAAGGTTCCGGTGCGAGCGACTACGCCTCGGACGCCGCCTATTTCGAGGACTCCGCCCAATACACGGTGATGAGCTATTGGGACGAGACCAATACGGGCGCCGATTTCGGCTATGGCACCTATTCAACGTCTGTCATGCTGCACGACATCGCGGCGCTTCAGCGCCTCTACGGCGCCAACGAGGCGACGCGCGCGGACAACACGGTCTACGGCTTCGGCTCGAACACGAATGATGCGGGCTGGTCGCTCGAGGATGCGCAGGACGTCTTCATCGGCGCGATCTGGGACGCCGGCGGCCACGACACGCTCGACCTGTCCGGCTATGCCATGGATCAGGAGATCGACCTGCGCCAGGAGGCGTTCAGCTCGACCGGCGGGCGGGTCTTCAACCTGTCGATCGCGCGGGACGTGGTGATCGAGGACGCGCTGGGCGGCGCCGGGAACGACATCATCACCGGAAACGACGCTGCGAACGTTCTCGAAGGCGGCGACGGCGACGACGTCGTCGAGGGCGGCGAGGGGGATGACATCCTCTTCGGCGACGAAGGGAACGACGTCCTTTTCGGCGGAGACGGGGACGATATCCTGATCGGCGACGGCGGAGACGCCGGCATGGGCTGATCCCGGTGCGGGCGGAACCGTAAAGGCTTGTTAACGCTTGGTCCCTGTTCTCCTCACTCATTCGTGCCTTACATTTCGACCCTGCGGGAGAGATGAAGGTTCATGGGCAGGATCGAAGAGCCGGCGAAAGCCAGTCTGGCCGCAAATGTGGCGGCCGAGGCGCGCGTCCTGCGCCTCGAGCAGGCGGACGGGCCGCTCTCGGCGTCGCCGCTCGAGATCTATCGCAGCGCGCCCAACCCCTTCGGCAAGCCGAGCCTGACCTGGGACGAGGTCGCGGAGCAGGGCTCTCGCTGGAATGCGAAATGGGACGATGAGGATTCGTCGACCGGCCGCTTGGTCGGAGCGGCATGGGACCCCAATGCGCTCGGCACCGGCGGCACGGTCACCTATGGCTATCTCGCCGATGCTGCGATCACGGCCAATACCGGAGGCGTCGACGATCCCGCCGATCATCGCGCGCTGACCGGGGCCGAGATCGAGCTCCTCGAATATGCGATCCAGCTGGTCTCGGAGGCAGCGGACATCACTTTCGAGCGGGTCATGGGCGCGGGCGGCAGCGACTATGTCACGAGCGACACCGCCGCCGAGATCGACATCTTCGGAGAACTCGGCACGAATGGCGGCTACGCCACCCCTGCCTGGTACGATGGCGAAATCTACGACTCCGCCGTCAATGTCGGGGTCAGCGGCCTGTCCCGCTATGGCAGCTACGCCTTCTCCACGGCGATCCACGAGATCGGCCACGCCGTCGGGCTGGCGCATCCGGCGGATTACGACGCTTCGGACGACGACCCGATCAGCTATGGCGGCGACGCGGTCTATTTCGAGGACAGCCGCCAATATTCGGTGATGAGCTACTGGTCCGAGCGGGAAACCGGCGCCGATTTCTCCGGCCGCGAAGTCCTGAACCTGATGCTCTACGACATCGCCGCGCTACAGAGGCTCTACGGGCCGAACACGCAGACGCGCGCGGGCGACACCACCTATGGCTTCGGCTCGAACACCGGTGACCGCGGCTGGACCCTGGATGGCAGCGGCGACTACATGATCGGCGCGATCTGGGACGCAGGCGGCCGCGACGTGATCGACGCCTCGGGCTATTGGAACGATCAGGTCATCGACCTGCGCGAGGAAGGCTTCAGCTCGCTCGGCGGCATGGTGAACAACCTCTCGATCGCGCGCGGCGCATCGATCGAGGATGCGATCGGCGGCTCCGGCGATGATCTCCTGATCGGGACGGTGGCGGATCCGGATTTCGTCGATGCCAGCGCTCTGGCGCCAGACGGCGGGCTGCTGGCCGGGGCCCCCACCGGGCGTGACGGCAACAACCTGCTCGATGGCGGCGCAGGCTTCGACACCGTGTCCTATGCGCATGCGATCGGGAGCGTCCGGATCGACCTTTCGAGCGCCTCGGGCGTCTTCGATCTCGGCCCGAACGGCGTCGACACCCTTCTGGGCATAGAGAACGTCCTCGGCGGGCGCTTCGACGATGTCCTCGCCGGGACGGATGGGCGGAACCTGCTCGATGGCGCAGAGGGCGACGACACGCTCGCGGGCGGCGTCGGAGACACGCTTCTCGGGGGAGAGGGCAGCGATACCGTCGATCTGAGCGCGGTCGGAGCAGGCGTCTTTCTCGATCTCATGCGCGCCGACGTCACGGTGCTGGGCGAGGCCGTCATGCGGGTCGAGGGCGCGGAATCGGTGATCGGCACGGCCGGCGCCGACGAAATCCTCGCCACGGCCGGCGACAACCGCCTCGAAGGCGGCGAGGGCGGAGATACGTTGGTCGGTTTCGCGGGGGATGACGTCATCGAAGGCGGCGCGGGGGACGACCTCCTGATCGGGGATGCGGGCGAAGGCTATCAATCGACCCAGATCGATTTCACCGGCACGCAGGGCGGCGACACGCTGATCGGAAACGATGCCGCGAACACGCTGTGGGGCCGGGGCGGCGCCGACCTCTTGCGGGGCGGAGAAGGCGCCGACACGCTTTACGGCGAAGCCGGCGCCGATACGCTGGAAGGCGAAGGAGGCGATGACGTCCTCGATGGCGGCACCGGCGCGGACATCCTGCGCGGCGGCGCGGGCGACGACATCCTGACGACGAGCGACGGCGACAGCCTGTTCGGCGGCGAGGGCGCGGACACGCTGACCGGATCGGGCATCGCCGACCTCCTCGACGGCGAAGCGGGCGACGACCTGATCTTCGCGGAGGGCGGCGCCGACGATGTGCGCGGCGGGGACGGCTCTGACGAGCTCTGGGGCGGAGAGGGCGAGGATACGCTCTTCGGCGGCCTCGGCTTCGACACGCTTTACGGCGAGGACGGCTCGGACGAGCTCGATGGCGGAGACGGCGACGACGTCGTCCATGGCGGCGCAGGCCACGATCTGATCTATGGCGGCGACAATGCCGAATGGGACGACCTGTTCGGCGAAGCCGGGGACGACGTGATCTTCGGCGAGGGCGGCACCGACTACGTCTCCGGCGGGGCGGGCAATGACCAGCTCTATGGCGGGGCCGGCGACGACTATCTCGCCGGCGGGGAAGGCGCCGATACGCTGATCGGCGGCGCGGGCGCGGATATCGCCTATTACGCGGCATCCGGGATCGGCGTGCAGATCGATCTCGGCGGCGGCCTCTATGGGGGCGGTGACGCCGAGGGCGACGCGCTTTACGAGGTCGAGGACGTGATCGGCAGCGCGAGCGCGGGCGATACGCTGACGGGCGACGCCGGCGACAACTATCTCGACGGCCATGGCGGCGACGACCTGATCAGGGGCGGGGACGGCGAGGATACCGTGGTCGGCAGCCTCGGCAGCGATACCCTGTTCGGCGGGAACGGAAACGACATTCTCGTCGGCGGTTTCCGCGGCGACGGCACCGGCACGGACCGGCTCACCGGCGGGGCGGGGCAGGATCGGTTCAGGATCTATGGCGATGAGGGCTTCGTGGTCGTCACCGACTTCGAAGACGGCTTCGACAGCATCGGCCTGACCGATGTCGGCGTCGGCGAATTCGCGGAGATCGGTGTCCGCGCCGGCGCCTATGAGGGCGTGGACGGCGTTCTGATCGATTTCGGCGAGCCGGGGGACGACCTGTTCCTCGAGGGCGTCAGCCTGGCCCAGATCGGCGCCGAAGACTTTCTCTTCGCCTGATGCGCCGGGACGTCGCGCAAAGAGTGGCAATTGAGGCCCGCTTGTGCCTTTGCGCGCCGCCAAGGCTGCGCTAGAGGCGCGCCATGGACATCTTCCAAGGCCTCGTGGTCCGCGACTGGACCTCTCCGCTCGGCGGCACGCTGACGACGCTGCTGCAGATCCTGGCGCTCGCCGTCGTGCTGCTCGTCAGCCTCGCATTCCTGCTGCTTTTCGACCGCAAGGTCTGGGCCGCGGTGCAGATGCGCAAGGGGCCGAATGTGGTCGGCGCCTTCGGCATGCTCCAGTCCTTCGCCGACTTCTTCAAGTTCGTGCTGAAGGAGGTCATCATCCCCTCGGGCGCGGACAAGACCGTCTTCCTGATCGCGCCGCTCGTCACCTTCATCCTCGCCTTCGTGTCCTGGGCGGTGATTCCCGTCGGGGCGGGGCTGGTGGTCGCCAACATCAATGTCGGCATCCTCTACCTCTTCGCGATCTCCTCGCTCGGGGTCTACGGGATCATCATGGGCGGCTGGGCGTCCAACTCGAAATATCCCTTCCTCGGCTCCCTGCGCTCCGCCGCGCAGATGGTGAGCTACGAGGTCTCCCTGGGCTTCATCATCATCTCGGTCCTGCTGCTGGTCGGTTCGATGAACCTGTCGGATATCGTGAACTCGCAGAATCGCGGGCTCGGCATCCTGAACTGGCATTTCATCCCGCTCTTCCCGCTCTTCGTGATGTTCTTCATCTCGGCGCTCGCCGAGACGAACCGCGCGCCCTTCGACCTGCCCGAGGCCGAATCGGAACTCGTGGCGGGCTATCAGGTCGAATATTCCTCGACGCCCTATCTCCTCTTCATGATCGGCGAGTACATGAACATCGTGCTGATGTGCGCGATGACCGCGATCCTGTTCCTGGGCGGCTGGCACTCGCCCTTCGGCGACTTTCTCGGTCTCGACGCGCTCGGCCCGCTCTGGCTCGCGATCAAGATCGTCTTCATCTTCTTCCTCTTCGCGATGGTGAAGGCCATCGTGCCGCGCTACCGCTATGATCAGCTGATGCGCATCGGCTGGAAGATCTTCCTTCCGACCTCCGTCGCCTATCTGATGGTGGTCGCCGCGCTCATGCTGCTGTTCCCGGCCTTCGCGGACTGGTTCCACAGCTGGAGAATCGACTAATGTCCCGTGTTGCACAGGCCCTCAAGGGCGCGATGCTCACCGACTTCCTGTCGGCCTTCTGGCTCGCGCTGAAATATTACGTCCGTCCCAAGGCGACCGTGAACTACCCCTTCGAGCGGGGGCCGCAGAGCCCGCGCTTCCGGGGGGAGCACGCGCTGCGCCGCTATCCGAACGGCGAAGAACGCTGCATCGCCTGCAAGCTCTGCGAGGCCGTCTGCCCCGCCCAGGCGATTACCATCGAGGCCGAGCCCCGCAAGGACGGCTCGCGCCGCACCACGCGCTACGACATCGACATGACGAAGTGCATCTATTGCGGCCTCTGCCAGGAAAGCTGCCCGGTGGACGCGATCGTCGAGGGCCCGAACCTCGAATTCTCGACCGAGACCCGCGAGGAGCTCTTCTACGACAAGGAGAAGCTGCTCTCGAACGGCGACCGTTGGGAACGCCTGATCGCGCGCAACCTGGAGCTCGACGCGCCGTATAGGTGAGGGCGCGATGTCGCCCGCCGATATCGCCGCGGCCGATGACCCGGCGCCGGTGCGGGCGCTCATCGCTATCGACCCCTCCGCCGAGGCGGTTCTCTACGACGCGGCCCTGCGCGCGGGCGCCGATGCGGTCCTGCACGAACTCGACGCGCTGGCGCTCGGCCGGCGCGGGCTCGGCACCGATACGCCCAGGATCGAGGTGCGGCTGCAATGCCATCCGGTCTTCGCGCGCCGCGACCATGCCTATCTCGCCATCATCTCCGCAGGTCATCCCGCCTATGAGGGGGACAAGCGCTTCAAATACGTCCTGCCGGATGGCAGCCGCTTCTGCACGATGGGGGCGGGGCCCAAGAACATGAACCCGCTCTTCGGCACGCTGGTCTCCGACCTCAACCGCGTCTGGGATGTGAACCAGCTCCTCCCCGACACCTATGACGCCATGATCCAGCATCCCGGCGTGACCCGCGGAGAGATCACCGAGCGCGAGGCGGTCGAATATCTCTTCGCCGCCGACAGGGCCTATGCGGACGAGACCGATTACGACATGGTCCCGTTCAGCTGGTCGGGCGGCTACAATTCGAACTCCTATATCGCAGGCCTTCTCGCCGCCGCCGGGTGGGAGGCGAAGAAGCCGCCGCGCGTTCCGGGCTGGACCAAGCCGCTTCCTCGAGAAGCCTTCGGAATCCGCTCCGACACCCCTTGATTCTTGCCGCAGGCTGGGCCACTTACGCGCTTCCTCACGCGGGCGCCTCGGCGCAGCGCAAGAGGAACGGAGAGGTGCCGGAGTGGTCGAACGGGGCGGTCTCGAAAACCGTTGAGCCCGCAAGGGTTCCGAGGGTTCGAATCCCTCTCTCTCCGCCACGCAGTCCCGAACTTCTGCTCGGAACAGGCGCTTCGGCGCCAACTGCCCTGGCTGTCCCGCCTTTTCAGCCTCATTTCATGTCCGGCGCCGCCTTTTCCGGCCCCAACAGGGCTCTTCGCGCGACCCTTCCGGGCGAGGACTCTGCAGCAAGAATGGTTGGGACGGTCTCGGCGCGGAACAGGGATATTTCGATCAACCGAGGGAAGTAACTGCGGTCCGCCCGCGGTTTCGGACATGGCAAGTCCTCTCCATGGGCAGGTCGAGGAGAAGGCGCAGCTCATCGCTTCGATCGTCACCACGCGGACGAGGGGAAGGACCTTGCACCGACCGGAGAGCCGCCGCTTCCCCCTCGCCGACGAGCGCGGCCCGATCGTGCTGATCACCGGCGACGACGGCAAGAAGATCGCGCAGAACAGCTATGACGAGTGGGGCGTGCCGACCGGCAGCCACACCGGCCGCTTCGGCTATATCGGTCAGACGAAGATCGGCGGCACCGAGCTATGGCATTCCAAGGCGCGGGCGTATTCTCCCCGCCTCGGCCGCTTCCTGCAGTCCGACCCGATCGGCTTGGGGGGGGGGGGCAGTGAGCCTCTCAAATCCTAGTGGCATGGCTCAGAATAACGGAACCTATACCTGCACAGGATCGAGAATCAGGCGTACTGCTACCACAAAAAAGCCAGCTAGCTGTGCGGTTACTGGCGGATCATATGTTTCTCCGGAGCCGATAGCAGCGATGGGTGGGGGAGCAGCGTTTGCGGATGGCGGAAGGGCTTACGGTATTGCAGGCATGCGCCTAGGAAAGCCGTTGCAGCCTCCTACCGTGGATCAGATCAAAGCTACCCAACAGCAAACGAATGGTTCACTGCTCGGGAAGGTGTGGACGCTTCCTTATACCCTCGTCGGCGCTGCGTTGGGAATGGCGAACATAACAATTGGTGCACTGCTGGGTAACGAAGTAGGGATCAGTTTCGGTAACAGCGCGGTTCAGTTTCTTGGTGGGGCTCTTGGGAAAGGGGCTTTGACATTGGGGAACTCTGTAATATACGGATCAGAAAGTCAGCCGGGCAGCTTGGGTGCCTATTAGGGCGATTGGGACCACCCTCTATTTTCCCTGGGAAAGCACGAACAGGCGCATACCTATCAAGCAGAAGTTCTGGGGCCGTTTTATCTTCCGGTTTACTTCCTGTCTGGGGCTGTCGCTGATGTTGATGGAAACAGAATGGGGAACGATGCACAGCGTTACGCTGACCCTTACGAAAATGGCGCATGGTAGAGTGGAAGATGAGATTGGTACTTTTTTTATGCTGTCGGCGTGTGAGCTAGTTTATAATCCTATAGTGAGTCCGCCAGTTCTGGTGGCGGCTGAGGGACCTCTGCTATTTCGAACGATTGGTTCGGACGGAGAAGTGTACGCTTATACTCTTAACGCTGGACAATATATATTTGTTGTCAATCATAATGAATCTGATAATCAGAGAAGTAATCGCGTATATCAGATCATGGAAAAATCCGACACAATCGTATATCAGGTTGACAGCGAGATTATCAGATCTCTCCGGCGCCAACAGCAAAAACTCGAGAGGGGTTATGTAGTTGTTCAGTGCTTAGAACGGGAGCAGCTCGGCAGAAGAATGGTCATGGCTTCGGGAAAAAATATTAAGGCTCAAAAGTGCTTATCGATTGGGACAGAATCATAATCGTGATTCGAAAGAGTATTGGAAAGGAGGGCGCGGCTGAAAACTATTTTGTGTGTCCGTTACTCGTACTCGTGGTGCAGCAATCAGCATAGGCTCAGATAGAGGGCTGCTGCCAGCGGCGGCAAGACGAGCGCAAGAAGCTTTTCATGAATAGGGGTCGCCTACGGCGGCGAAGTAGTTGCGGCACTCGCCGGGCTGGAGGCGTTCAATGGTGGTGAGTTAACGCTCGATAACGCAGTGATCTACGGCGGCGACACATCTCCTTCAGGCGCGGGTGCGTACTACGGACCAGGCAACTCCAAGGGGTGGCGCCATGGTGATGTTGTGTTTGGTGATCATGCACGAGGGCACACCTACCAGGCAGAGCTTCTGGGACCCTTCTACCTTCCGGTCTATTCGCTGTCCGGCGGTATCGCCAGCGTGTATGGCAACAGCATGGAGAATGACGCGCAATGGTACGCAAACCCTCACGAGCCTGGTGCATGGTGGAGTGGTCGCTGAAGCTCGCCGGCCTTACGCTCCTCGCAGCATGTGAGACCTTCAGTGTACCACCAATATCACAGCCGCCGGTTCTGCTGGCGGCCGAGGGATCGTTAACAATCCGCTACGAAGGCAGCGACGGCAGGACCTATACCGGTTCTTTGAAAGAAGATACGTATCGCTGGATTGGCCTGAATGCCCCAGAGGGCAACATCATGCACGGATCCCCTCAAGCAATTCTATTGCCGTCAGGTGAGGTCGCGTACGAGATTGACGAAGGAACCGTCTATTCTCTTCGGCGCCAGCAGATGGAGATCGGCAGGAGTTGGCTAGTGGTGCAGTGTCTTGAGCAGGATCGCTTAGGGCGAAGAATTGTCACGAGGCGCGGCAAGCGTATGACGAGCGCCGAATGCCTCGGGGGCGTATAATTCTTAAGCCAGGCGGACAGCTCTCACTGTGCAGCGTGTGAGCGTACGCAGAGCTCGGAGCCGGTGTGATCGTTTGTCCACTTAATTCTCTCGTCTCCTTTGCGTTCTGCTGGTGGTTCCTGCGCGAGACCCGTGCCTGATCTACCGATTGGATGCGCTGGGGAGCGAGCTACGATCATGAAGAAGTTTCTCCATTGCGCGCCGATTGCGCTTATTGCTCTCGGCACGGCCGCTGCGCAGGACTGGGTGCTGCCGCTCAATGCTGCAAGCGACCTTCCGCCGAGCGGGGAGGCCGTGACCGCTCTCGCCTTCGACGTGCAGACGCGCTTCGGCGAGGCGGCCACCGCGACCTCTACGACATCGCGCCTGCGCATCGGGACGCCCGAAGGGCTGCAGGTCGGCGATATCTCGCTCGGCTAGAGCGCAGTACTCCCGCAGAACGTGCGCCAAACTGCGCGCTGTTCGCTATAAGTCCCTGTTTCCAAAGTCGTGCAGACGCGGAGATCAGAGTTCGAGCGGACTGCTTCCACCGCCACGCAGTCCCGAACTTCTGGTCGGAACAGGCGCTTCGGCTCGTGCGAGCGGGAGAAGAGCGTTTTCGGCTGCGACAGGCATACTTTTAAAGGCTTGTCGCAGGCAGGGCTGCCGACAGGCGCCAAGGGGCGCAGTGTCTGCTGGGCCGCCGCGGCAACCGCCCGCGGCGAACGCTCCTTTCTCAGTCCCATCCTCGAGCGTCTCCTCGAAGCCGGGCATCGAGCAGGGGCCTGAGAGGGCCTGCGGCGGCCTGCCGCCCTTTGGCGGAAGAGGTTCTGCCGCAGGCTGAATGCTCGGGAGGCCGGCTTCAGCGATCGTTCGCCATCGCTGCCATGCAAGCCTCGTGATCCGCAGCCTCCAGGCCGCAGAGCGCCGAGATCCGATAGGTCCCGTCGCGGCCGCGTTCGAGGCGGAAATGAACCTCGTCGCCTTGTTCCAGCCCGTCGAGCGCGACGCCGCGCATGGCTTCGAAACTCATGGTCATCGCATCCATGCCGGCCGCGGGGATCGCATCATGCGCGATGCGGATGCGGCTTGACCCCTCGGCTGCGACCACGCGCCCCCGGACAATGCCTGTCTCGGCTGCGGTCATCGCACCGTGATCCATGCCGTCTGGCCTATCCATGGCCTGGGTGGTCTCGGTTTCGGCGATATCGGTATCTGCGGCGTCTTCGCCGCAGGCTGCGAGGAGCAGCAAGGATGCGGTCGCAGCCAGGATCGGTTTCATGTCAGTTCTCCTTTGGGGGCAGAGGGGATGCGGCGGGATCCGGAGATCCGTCCGCCGCGGCGGGAAAGGGAGCGGAGGGTCCAGACCTCGACGACGACCGGGATGACGATCAGCGTCAGGAGCGTCGTCGTCACCATGCCGCCCAGCATGGGCAGGGCGATCCGGCGCATCACGTCCGCGCCGAGGCCGTCGGTGAGGAAGATCGGCGCGAGGCCGACGATGATCGTCGTCACCGTCATCAGCTTCGGCCGCACCCGCGCGACGGCGCCCGCGACGACCGCGCGGCCCACCGCCGCTTCGTCTTCGGGGCGCGCCTCGCGCAGCTGCTGGTCGATGTAGAGCAGCATGACGACAGCCGTCTCGACGGCGATCCCGCCAAGCGCGATGAAGCCGACGGCGACGGCGACGGAGAGATCATAGCCCGCGAGGTAGACGGCCCAGAGCCCGCCGATCAGGCCGAAGGGCAGGGACAGGAGCACGATCAGCGTCCGGTCGAGCCTGCCGAAATGCAGCATGAGGAGGAGGAAGACGAGCCCGACCGCGGCCGGGATGGCGATGGCGAGGCGGGCCCGGGCCTCTTCCAGCTCCTCGTATTGGCCGGACCATTCGAGCGCGACGCCGGGCGGCAGGTCGATGGCCGCCGCGACCGTTTCGCGCGCTTCGGCGACGTAGCCGCCGAGATCGCGTCCTTCGATATCGACGAAGACCCAGCCCGTCAGCCTCGCATTCTCGGAGCGGATCATGGGCGGGCCGTCGGCATAGGCGACGCTCGCCACCTCGCCGAGCGGGAAATGCGCGCCGCCGGGACCCGGGACGAGCACGCGCTCGATCGCCTCGGGCGTGTCGCGGAAGGGGCGGTCATAGCGCAGGACGATGCCGTAGCGCTCGCGGCCCTCGACGGCCTCGGTCAGGACGCTGCCGCCGAGCGCGGTCTGAACGACCATCTGGAAGGTGCCCATGTCGATGCCGCGCCGGGCGAGCTCGCTGCGGTCCGGCTCGACCTCGACATAGCGGCCGCCGAGGACGCGGTCGGCGAAGGCCGAGCGCGTGCCGGGCACGTCCTGAACCGCGCTTTCCACGGCTCTCGCCACCTCGGCGATCGTGCCCAGGTCGTCGCCGGTCACCTTGATGCCGACGGGCGTGCGTACGCCGGTCGAGACCATGTCCATGCGGATCTTGATCGGGTAGCCGAAGGAGTTGACGAGGCCGGGCATGCGCGTCGCCGCGTTGAGCTCCCGCGTGATGTCCTCCGCCGTCACGCCGTCGCGCCATTCGGACCGGGGGCGCAGCTCGACCCAGGTCTCGATCATGGTGAGCGGCGCGGGGTCGGTCGCCGTGTCCGCGCGCCCTGCCTTGCCGAAGACATTCGCCACCTCGGGCACGGTGAGCATGGCGCGGTTCGTCTGCTGAAGGATCTGCCGGACCTTGGTCTGGCTGACCGAGGGCAGGGTGGTCGGCATGTAGAGGAGCTCACCCTCGTAGAGCGGCGGCATGAACTCCGAGCCGAGTTTCGCCGCGGGCCACAATGCGCTGAGCGTCAGGAGAGCCGTCAGCGCGAGCGTCCATCGCCGCCGCCTCAGCGCGAGCGCCAGGATCGGGTTGTAGGCCCGGACGAAGAGGCGGGCGACCGGGTTCTGGTCCTCCCGCCGCACCCGTCCCTTGAGGAACAGGACCATCAGTACGGGGACGAGCGTGACCGAAAGCGCCGCGGCGAAGGCCATGGCGTAGGTCTTGGTGAAGGCGAGAGGGCTGAAGAGGCGGAAGCTCTGACCGGTCAGCGCGAAGACCGGCAGGAAGCTGACCACGATCACGAGGAGGGAGAAGAAGATGCCGGGGCCGACCTCCTTGGCCGCGTCGACAACGATGCGGCGGCGCTCGGCTTCGCTCACCCGTCCCGCCTCTGACAGCTTGCGCGCCGCGTTCTCGACCATGACGATCGAGGCGTCGACCATGGCGCCGATGGCGATGGCGATGCCCCCGAGGCTCATGATGTTCGCGGTCACCCCTTGCGCGTTCATCACCACGAAGGCGGCGAGAACGCCGAGCGGCAGGGTGACGAGCGCGACGAGCGCCGCGCGGGCATGGAGGAGGAAGATCAGCGTGACGAGGGCGACGGCGATGCCCTCCTCGATCAGCTTGTGCTCGAGGTAGCTGACCGCCCCCTCGATCAGCGGGCCGCGGTCGTAGACGGAGACGATCTCGACCCCCTCGGGCAGGCCGGGCGCGAGTTCGGCGAGACGGGCCCGCACGGCCTGCGTGACCGCCAGCGCGTTCTCGCCATCGCGCATCACGACGATACCCGCGACGACCTCCCCCTCTCCGTTGAGGTCCACGACACCGCGGCGGAGCGCTGGCCCTTCCACGATCCGGCCGAGGTCGGAGAGGGTGACCGGCGTGCCGTCGCGGGCGTTGACGACGACGTCCTCGAGGTCCGACCGCTCATCCACATAGCCGGAAGCGCGCACGACGTATTCCGTCTCGGCCTGCTCGATCGTCCGCCCGCCGACCTCGCCAGAAGACGACCGGATCGCCTCCGCGACGCGGGTCAGGGGCACGTCGAAGGCGCGCAGGCGGTTCGGATCGACCAGCACCTGATACTCGCGCTCATAGCCGCCGACGGACGCGATCTCGGCGACACCGTCGAGCGCCGTCAGCTCCAGCTTGAGGTAGTAGTCCTGAATGGTGCGCAGCTCGGCCAGGCTGCGTTGTCCGGTCCGGTCGATCAACGCGTACTGATAGACCCAGCCGACGCCCGTGGCGTCGGGGCCCATCTGCACCTGCGCCGCTTCGGGCAGTTCCGCCCGCACCCGGGCGAGGGCGTTCGCGACCCGGTCGCGGGCCCAGTAGAGGTCGGTCCCGTCCTCGAACACGACCGTGACGAAGCTCGTGCCGAACATGGAGGAAGCGCGCACGTCCTCCGTTCGCGGCAGGCCTAGAAGGGCTGAGGAAAGGGGATAGGTGACGAGGTCTTCGACGACCTGGGGCGACTGCCCCGGAAAGTCGGTCCGCACGATGACCTGCGTGTCGGTGAGGTCTGGGATCGCGTCGAGCGGCGTGCGCAGGACCGCCATCGTCCCCGCCACGGCGAGGGCGAGGCTGAGCGCGAGCACGATCAGGCGGTTTTCGACCGACCACTCGATCACGCCCGCGACCCAGGAGCGCGACGGGTCGTTCCCGGCGAGCTCGGCCATCAGTGCGCGTGCTCCGCCGAGGCGTCCCGCTCCAGGGGCGCGGCGCGCGGCCGGACGGGGTCTGGCGCCTCCGGCATCGCCATCGGTTCGGGCCAGGGCACGCGGACGAAGGACGCTGGGCCGTAGGGGCTCACGGGCTCGCCGCCTTCCTGAAGCCAGAGGCGTCCATTCTCGGTGCGGTAGAGGTCGAGACCGACCGCCTCGTAGCGGGCCGGGGCGCCTTCCAGCATCCAGGGCTCCAGCGCGGACATGAGGGTGGCGAGCGCGGCTTGTATCGCCGCTTCGCTCTCGGCGGACTGCGCCGCGCGCAGCGCGTCCTGCGCGCCCGCGACCACGGCTTCGAGGCGCGTGCCGGCATAGCGGGCGCGCAGCGTCTCGCCGACCTCTATGGTCGTCTCGAGGAAGCCCGGCTGAGGGGCGTAGCCGTCGACCAGCGCCTCGTGCAGGTAGAGCGCGGCATCGGGCAGATGGGTGATCGCGGCGAGCGCGTCCTGATCGAGCGGCAGCTCGGAGAGCGGCGTGTCCGGCCCCGCGACCACCGCGGCGGGCGGCGCGTAGTCCGCGAGGCCCTCGGTCAGGCTCGCCTCGGAATCGAGCAGGAACTGGCCGGAGACGACGACGTTCTCGCCCTCTCTCAGTCCGGCGGTGATCTCGGTCAGGCCGAGCGCGCTGACCCCCGTGCGCACGCCGCGCGGCGCGAAGCGTCCCTCGCCGAGCGCGACGACGACATGCGCGCCTCGCCCGTCCCGCAGAACGGCTTCGGTCGGCACGGCAAGGCGGGGCGCGGCATTCACGCTCAGCGCGATGTCGGCATAGGCGCCGGGCACGAGGCGGCTCTCAGCATTGTCTAGGACGAGGCGCGCCTCGCCCGTCCGGGTGGTGGCGTCGACGGAGGGGTGGACATAGTCCACCACCGTTTCGATGGGACCGGAGAGTTCTGTCACTGTCACGACCGCCGGCGTGCCTGCCTCGACAAAAGGCAGGTCGCGCGGCTCGATCGCGGCCGAGATCCAGACGGTGGAAAGGTTCTGCAGCACCATGATCGGGTCGCCGGGCCGCAAGTACGCGCCTTCGCGCACGGACAGCTCGGCGACGATGCCGTCCGCTTCGGCGAAGACCGGCACCCCCTCGTTTCCGCTCTGGGAAAGGGTGTCGATCGCCTGGTCCTGAACGCCGAGCGAGCGCAGACGCGCTCTGGCCGATTCGCGCCGGGCGCCTCCCGCGGCGCGATAGTCCGCCAGCGCCGCTGTGATGTCCGGGCTGTAGAGGCGGTAGAGGAGCTGGCCTTCCTCGACCGCATCGCCCTCGGCGGCGACGGCGAGGTCCTCGATCCAGCCCGTGACGCGCGAGGCGACCACGGCTTCGGTCCGCTCATTCGCGGTCACTGTGCCGTATGCGCGGATGATCCGGCCGAAGTCCGACACCGCCGCGGGCGCCGTGACGACGCCCATGGTCTGGATCACCTCCGGGCTGACGGAAACGGCGCCTTCGGCCGCATCCGCCTCGACCGGCACCAGGTCCATGCCGCAGATCGGGCAGGTCCCGAACTCGTCGGCGACGTAATGCGGGTGCATGGGACAGGTCCAGCGCTCTGCCTCCTGCGCGGCTGCCGCACCGAGCGAGAAGAGGGCGGCGAAGACGATCAGGACCGTTTTCATCGTTCCTCTCCCTCTTCGATCAGCAGGCTGTTCGCCTGCGCCGCGGCCATGGTGCTGCGGGCTCCGGCCTGGGCGAGCTGCGCCTCGAGGCCGAGCCGCGCGATCTCGCCGTCCAGCACCGCGGCGTAATCGCCGAAACCGGCCTCGTAATTCCGTCGCGATGCTGCGATCCGCTCTTCGAGCGCCGCGATCCGCCGGCGGAGCGCCTCCTCCGCCTCGTCCGCGGCCCGAGCTTCGGCGGCGAGCGCTTCGTAGCGGGCGCGGGCGGTGCGCGCCGCAGCCTGCATGCGGGCTTCCGCCGCGGCCTTTTCCGCGCGCGCGGCGCGAAGGCGCGGCGCCTGGGATCGTCCGGCATAGAGAGGAACGGTGAAGGTGACCTGCGCCGAGACCCAGTCATCGCCGGGGAAGGGCATGGTCACGCCTGCTGCGGACGCTTCCCGCTGCTGATAGGTCACGCCGATGCCCCAGTCCGGGCGGTAGGCGCCGCGAGCGAGATCGACGCCTGCTTCCGCCCGCGCGATCCCGCGTGCTGCGAGTGCGACGTCGTAGAAGGCGCGCGCTGCGCCCGACCAGGCTGCGACCTCGACATCCGGCCCGGCGAGACCTTCGGGAACCGGGTCGACCAGTTCGGCAAGCTGCGCCTCGACCCTGGCCCGCTCGCCCGCCAGGGCCGCGATGGCTTCGGCAAGTCCTGCCCGCTCGGCGTCCACCTCGCCCAGGCGGAAGGCGACGGCGCGGCCACCGGCGAGCTCGGCCTCGACCGTGTCGGCAAGCTCGGCATAGACCCCGTCCTGGCGCGCGAGGACGGAGGAGCGTTCCGCGACCGCCTCCCGCTCGGCGAGCAGGCCGATCAGCCGCGCCCGAAGACGGGCCCGCTCCGCTGCGAGGCGCAGCTCGGTGGTGGAGGCCTCGGCGAGCCCCTGCGCCGTGCGGGCGCGGCGCGTCAGGCCGTCCGGGATCGACTGCCGCGCGCCAAGCGATTTGTGCGTGGGCAGGAAGCGGTCGAAGCCGGGATCGCCGACCGGCAGGTTGTTGACCCCCGCGCTCAGGACGGGATCGGGCAGGGCGCCTGCCGCGCGGGCGCGCTCCCGCTGCGCTGCCGCTTCGAGCCTGATGGCCACGAGCGTGGGATGCTCCTCGAGCCGGGCTTCGAGTTCGGCGAAGGGCTGAGCGGCGGCAAGGGAGGTCGCGCTGGCGCCGATGGCGAGAGCGGACAGGAAGATCCGGCGGAGGGACAAGGGCATGGTTCGGTCCTGCTGAGCGAGCGAAAACCCGCACGCGCAGTGGCGCGCGGGGCGGGAGCGTCGCGTCAGCTAGACCGTGATTTTCGTATGGAGCCGGACGGGGCTCGCCTTTGGCGGCGCCGTCGCCGGTGGACGGGCGAAGCGGCCGACCGCAAGGATCGAGGGTTCCGGCATCCCGATGCGAGGCGCCACCGGCGCATCTGCCGCGCAGATTTCCACCTTTTTGGGCGATGAGAGGATGGTCTGCTCGCCCGGATTGCAGTCGCCGCAGCCGTCGCAATCGAGGTGGAACGCCGTGTCCGCCGCGTCCATGGCGGGGCCGTGCGCGCAGTCATGGGCCGCGGGCGCAGGCGGCGGCATGTCAGCTGCCTGCGCGCCGCAGCAGGCAAGCAGCGGCGCCGCGATGAAGGCGATCATCATGATCGCGAAGAGAAGCGGACGCATCGTCACCCGCTGGTCTTAGCAGCGCGGGGAAAAGAAACAATGTCGGTCAGACGGCGGGGCAGCGGCGCCGCGACTGCGATTTTCTCGCGCGTCCGCTCGACTGTCCCCCTTCCTGGGGCGCAGATGCGTCCTTGCCGATCCCCAGGCCGCCCGAGCGCGGGCAATTTCAGTTCCGCGTGTCTGGAAACGAATTCACCGCCCCCGTCGCGCCGCAGCGCCCGGCCCGCCTGCTATGCGGAAGACGGCATCCAGCTATGCGCCAGTATCAAGGCAGGGCGGACCTTCCGGCCGCTCCGGGCCACGACGAAGGGAGACACGGCCATGAAAATCTTTCTCGACACGGCGGAGACGGGCGAGCTCAAGAGCGCGTTCGCGACGGGGTTGATCGACGGGGTGACGACGAACCCCTCGCTGATCGCCAAGTCGGGCCGCGACTTCAAGGAGGTGGTGGCGGAGATCTGCGAGATGACCGACGGTCCTGTCTCCGCGGAGGTCGCCTCGACCGAGGCGGAAGTGATGGTGAAGGAGGGGCGCATCCTCTCGGACATCGCCTCGAACGTGGTGGTCAAGCTGCCGCTCACCTTCGAGGGGCTCTCGGCCTGCCGCGAGCTGACCGAAGACGGCATCGACACCAATGTGACGCTCTGCTTCACCGCGGCGCAGGCCTGGCTCGCGGCCAAGGCGGGCGCGACCTACATCTCGCCCTTCATCGGCCGGCTCGACGATCTCGGCATGAACGGCATGGAGCTGATCGAGGAGATCCGCATCCTCTACGACCAGCACGGCTACGAGACGCAGGTGCTCGCCGCCTCGATCCGCGGCCCGGTCCACGTCAAGGAAGCCGCCCTCGCCGGCGCCGACGTCGCCACCATCCCGCCCAAGGTGTTCTCACAGCTGATCAAGCACCCCCTCACCGACAAGGGCCTCGACGACTTCGTCAAGGACTGGAAGGGCACGGGACAGAGCATCCTTTAGGGCAGGGGCACAACAGCATGGGCGGGCGGGCCGTGACAGGCCTGCCCGCCCGAGCCGCTGCCGGGGCTCAGTCCCCTCTATTCTGGCCGAATTCGGGGAAGCCTGCCTCGTTCCAGGTGAAGACCCTCACGCGGGTGTGGCGGTTGGGATCGTTGAGCGGCTCGCCGCCGGGGATCTCCTCGTATTCGCGCGCGTGATAGACCAGCACGTCCTCGCCGTCCTCGTTGACGGTGAACTGGGCGTGGCCGGGCCCGTAACGGTCGAACTCCTCATTGGTGAAGAAGAGCGGCGCCGGAGACTTGTTCCAGCTCTCGGGGTCCATCAGGTCGGCATCCTCGTCGGCCCACAGAAGACCCATGGCATAGTTCGCGTCAGTCGCGCTCGCCGAATAGGTGATGAAGATCTTGCCGTCATGCTTGATCACGGCAGCGCCTTCATTGACGTAGTGGCCGCGCGTTTCCCAGTCGAAGACCGGTTCGGTCAGGACGATCTCCTCGCCCGTAAGCTCGGTCGGGCTTGCCATGCGCGACATCTTGAGGCCGGTATTGTGGTACTCGCGCGGGAGGCGGTGAGCCCAGATGTAATAGAGCTCGCCGTCATGCTCGAACACGGTGGCGTCGAGAGAGAAATCCGCGCGGTCGGTCTCGATCCGCCCCTCTTCGGTCCACTCGCCGGTCGTGGGGTCGTCCGAAGGATTGGACAGCGCATACATGCGGATGTCCCACTCGTTCTCCGCGCCGCCAGCGGCGAAATAGATATACCAGGTGCCGTCGATGCGGTGGAGTTCCGGCGCCCAGATATGCGAGCCCATCTCGCCGGTTTCGTGCTCGCGCCAGATCACGATCGGTTCGGCGTCGGCCAGGCCTTCCAGAGACTCCGCCTTGCGCATCTCGAGCCGGTCATATTCGGGAACGGTCGCGATGAAGTAGTAGGTTCCGTCCTCGCCGCGGACGATGTGGGGATCTGCGCGCTGCTCGATCAGGGGATTGTCGTAGCGGGCTTCGGCTTCCTGCTTCGCGGCGGCCTGGACGTCCGCCCGCGTGCTCGCGCCGCTTTCGGTCGTGTCCTGGGCCGAGGCCGCAAAGGGCGCTGCGCTGCACAACAAAGCGATCAGGATCGTCTTCGTCTTCATGTCTTTTTTCCTCCCACATACCGACAGGCGGGAGCCCGCCATTGCCGGGTTCGGTGCCCGAAGAGATAAGAGTTCGGCCAAGGCGCGTCCAAAGTAATGGTTTGCAGGAGGAGTCTTCCCGGCGCTTGGCAGTTGTCCGAAGCCGCGCGTCATCGTCTTCTGGCGCCACGAGAATCGGCGGGCCGGAACTGCGATCGGCTGTCCGGCGTCCTTCCTTGGCTGGCTCCGAGATGGCGGCAGCGGCTAGGTTCGGCGATGGGCCTGCCGACCAACTGAAAGGGTTACTGGAATGAGAGCTCTGATCATCCACGGCGCATTGATGATGATGGCCGGAACCGCCTCGGCCGCCGAGGCGGAGCGGGAAGCCTTCGGCACGCTCGACGATGGCCGCGCGGTCGAGGCGGTCGTCCTGTCGAACGGCAACGGGATCGAGGCGCGCATCATCACGCTCGGCGCGACGCTCCAGTCTCTGAAAGCGCCCGACGCGGACGGGGAATTCGACGACATCGTCCTCGGCTATGACGATGCGGCGAGCTATCTCGCGAACCCGCAATATTTCGGGGCCACGATCGGCCGCTATGCCAACCGCATCGCCGAAGGCCGCTTCGAGCTGGACGGCGAGACCTATGATCTCATCCAGAACGAGGGAACGAACACGCTGCATGGCGGGACGGACGGCTTCGACAAGCGCCTCTGGACGATCGCCGATGTCGAGGATGGACGCCGCCGCTCGAGCGTCACCATGACCTATGAGAGCCCGGCCGGAGAAATGGGCTTCCCCGGCACTCTTACGGCGACCGTGACCTATACGCTGACCGAGAGCAACGAGCTCAGGATCGAGCACGAGGCGACGACCGACGCGCCGACGATCGTGAACCTGACCAATCACAGCTTCTTCAACCTCTCGGGCCACGAAGCGATGGAGAGCGTGCTCGATCAGGAGCTGACGCTGGTCGCGAGCCGCTACACGCCGGTCAACGAGAACCTCATTCCGACCGGGGAGGTGGTGCAGGTCGAGGGCACGCCCTTCGATTTCACGCAAGCCATGCGCATCGGCGACCGGATCCGCGCGGGCGCGAACGAGCAGCTCCGGATCGCGCGCGGCTATGACCACAATTTCGTCCTGGACGGCCGTTCCGGCAGGCTGCGCCTCGCCGCGCGCGTCGAGGACCCCGTCTCGGGCCGGGTCCTGGAGGTCCTGAGCGATCAGCCGGCGATCCAGTTCTACAGCGGCAATTTCCTCGACGGGACCGTGGTCGGGAAGGCGGACACGATCTATCGCCAGGGCGACGGGCTGTGCCTCGAGCCGCAGACCTATCCGAATTCCCCCAATGAGCCGGACTTCCCCTCCGCCAGGCTCGATCCGGGCGAGACCTATCGCAATGTGATGGTCGTCAGGATGTCGGCCGAAGAGCGCGGCGGGGAGTGAGGCTCGGACGGCGCAGGGAGCCTCAAGCTTCCTGCGCTTTCAGGGTCCGGCACTCATAGACCGGCGCGTCGGTGCCGAGGGTCTCGAACCGGACGCGGATTTCCGATTTGCCGCGGGTCAGCTCTTCGGGCAGCGGATAGGCGACCGTGACGAATTCGGGTCTCGGCGCGACGGCGCGGCGCTCGGTCGCGATCTTCTGCCCGTCGACGAGGATCTGGAAGTTCTTGTCGACCTCCTCGCCCCAATAGAGAGCCTGGAGGATGACGGGTCCTTCGCCGACGGCGAGGTCGAACTCGATGAAATTGCCGACCCCCCACCAGGCCTGACGGCCATTGCGGCCGCCGAAGGCGACGACATCGGACTGGTTCGAGGCGAAGTCGTGATCGCGTTCCGGCTGCATCTCGCCCAGATGGATGACGTCCAGCGTCCGCTCCTGGATCCGGCGCCGCGCCGCCTGCTCGGCGCGGAACGCCGCTTCCTGCGCCTTCCAGTCCTCGGGCGTGAAGCTCGGAAAGTAGACCGCCGTCCTGCGCTCATACTGGTCGTAGAAGGGACGGAGGGTGACGGGCGCCGGAACCGCAGCCGCCAGTTCGTAGGCGAAGGGATCGTTCTTCGCAGGGCGCAGGGCGTCTTCCGCCTCCCGCGCGACGAGAGCGGGCGGCAGCACATCATAGCGCTCGTCGGCGGGGCCGAGATCGGCGGCGAGGACGAGCGGGCCGTGCCGGAAGGTGACGGTCCCGGGCTCGTCGGGGGAGGGCTCCACGGCGAGCCGCATCGGAAAGCGCGCCTCGACGCGGTCGCCCTCGCGCCAGCGGCGGGTGAGCTCGGCATAGCCGGGGCCGGTCCCGACCTCGACCGGTTCGCCATTGACGGCCATCTCGGGGGCGGCGCACCAGCCGGGAAGGCGCAGCGCCAAGGTCCGCCGCCCGCGCGGTGCCTCTTCCACGGTCAGCGCGACCTCTTCGCTCCTGGGGAAGGATGTGGAAAGGCGCACTCTCATGCCGCCCTCGCGCCAGTCCACCCGCGCGGGCATGTAGAGGTTCACGATCAGCGCCTCGCCGCCGCGCTGCCAGAAGGCGCTGTCCCCGTGCTTTGCATGGCTTTCCATGCCGGAGCCGACGCAGCACCAGAAGCTGTCCTCGGGGGTCGAATAGGTCCGGTAGGCGCCCGAGGACATCGGCATGAAGTAGACGAACATGCCCGTGTCCGGGTGCTGATGGGCGAGGATGTGGTTGACGTAGGTGTTCTCGTATTTGTCGAACAAAGCCGCGTCCGGCTCCCAGGCGTAGAGATGCCGCGTCAGCTTGAGCATGTTGTAGCTGTTGCAGGCCTCGCAGGTCCGGTCTGAGAGGGCGCCCGCGATGACGTCCGGCGGCCGGAAATGCTCGCGTTCGGAATTGCCCCCGATCGCATAGCTGTGGTGATCGGTGACGGTGCGGTAGAAATAGCGCGCGGCGGCGGCATCGGCCTCCGCGCCGGCTGTCTCGTAAAGGCGGGCGAGGCCGATGACCTTGGGGATCTGCGTGTTCGCATGCAGGCCCGGCAGCGCGTTCACCCCCTCTGCGAGCGGGTCGAGGACGGCCTCGTGCCGGAGCCGCCTTGCGAGGTCGAGCCAGCGCCTCTCGCCGGTGAGGACATGGAGGTCGGCATAGGCCTCGTTGAGGCCGCCATGCTCCGCCGCCAGGAGCTTCTGCATCTGCCCGTGGTCGAGAGGCTCCAGCACGTCGGCCAGATAGCCCGCCATGCCGAGGAGGATCGGCATGGCCTCCTCGAGGCCCGCATGCCGGTAGGCGTCGATGAGGCCGGCCTGGACCTTGTGCCAGGTGTAGAGCGGAACCCAGCCGCCATTGATGTCGAAGCCGCCCGTGTGGATCTCGCCGCGGCGGATCTCCTCGAAGACGATCTTGCCGTCGAGGATCTCGCCGTCGCGCTCGACGGTCGTG
>NZ_JPHU01000008.1 GCF_000733125.1 Parvularcula oceani
ACCCAGGCGGGGGGTTGTCTATATATATCGCTCTTTTTGCTGAACCGGTCGATTTCTTGCCCGGCAGCGAGTTCTGGTCGGACTTAGAGCTCATTCTGGGTGAGGTTGTATCGGTTCATGACGACCGATATAACGAATTGCGTTCACTCTAATAGAAATGAGATTAGTAATGCAATGTCCTATATATGCGGATATGTATTGGACTGCCGCATTTCGGTGAGATTTTTCTTGAAGTCATCGTCATCGAAACCCTCGAGGAGCTTCTCCATTCTGTCCAGCCAGAAACCGACGAGGGATGCCTCTCGGTTGGTAGAGAGGTAGTGGCTCGCCAGCGAGTCGATGGCCGACACCTGACCCTCGACGTCCCCCAGTTCTTCCGCCGTGACGAACGCTTCCTTCAGCAGCCGTTCCGGCAGGCTGTCATCCTCGGTAAAATCCGCTCGTGTGATGAGCAGGGACGGCAAACGTCCATATTTCCGTTCGAACCGGTCCAGCGTGACGAAGAGGCGCTGGCGCAGCAGGCTGTCGTCGCAGTCCTGCTGCAGCGCGTGGAACATCTCCCAAGCGATATCCTTCAGGACATCCCAATCGGCATCGGTGATGCCATCGCTGGTCGGCATGCCTCTTCCCCCGCGCTCTGCGCCCTTGCCTTAGCCCACCAAACTTATCCCCGCCACGCCCTGACCTCCTAACCTTCTCTTCCGTGAACGAAGGGAAGGAGCGGCTCCTTGAGCGCAGAAGCGGAGTTCCTGCAGGCCAGCGCGGTGACGCTGCTGGTCGATCAGGCGGCCATGCTGTCCGAGCTGGACTGGACGGTGCCCGAGCAGGTCGCGCTCGCGGAGAAGCGCGGGCGGATCCTGTCCGTACACCGCGCCAACATAGAGAAGATCCTGAGCGTGGATAGCAAGATTGACCATCATACACCCGATCGAGACGATACCGAGCGCCTTCGACAAGAGCTTCATCGCCGACTGGTTCGCCATGCAGATCGTCTCGGGCGATCCGAACTTGCTCGACGCCTTGCAGAGCGAGGGATTGAGCCGACTGGCGCATGGCTGGCATCCCTGGGCAAGGACGGATCAGGAGACGCCTGAGGGCGACTGGACGACCTGGCTGGTCCTCGGCGGCCGGGGCGCGGGCAAGACGCGGACGGGGGCGGAGTGGATCGCCCAGTGTGTCCGCGACGGCGCCCGCCGCATCGCGCTGGTCGGCGAGACCTATGAGGACGCGCGCGAGGTGATGATCGACGGGCCCTCGGGCCTGTCCAATGTCGGCCTGCCCGAGGAGCGGCCCAGCTATGAGCCCTCCCGGCACAGGCTCGTCTGGCCGAACGGGGCGGAGGCGCATGTCTTCTCCGCCGACGACCCCGACGGCCTGCGCGGGCACCAGCACGATACGGCGTGGGCGGACGAGCTCGGATCGAGCGCCGTCGACAAGGGCGCGAACCAGCCCAACGTGTTCCTCGACCCCAAATCCTCCGAATCCGCGCGGCCCCATCACTCCGACGGCAATCGCGACGACCTGATCCAGCGGCGCTTCCTCGAAGCGCATCTGAGCTTCTGGGCCGAGGAAGAGAACAATCCCGTCTCGCCGGTCTATGGCGGGCCGATGGTCAGCACGGACCATATCTTCCTCTACACATGGGATGCGCGGCCCTTCCCGGACTTCCCCGTGCGCAAGAGCGTGTGGAGCGATGCGGAGAACTGGACCTATGGCCACTGGCTGAACGGCCGTGCGGGACGGGTCCCGCTCTCCGCGCTGATCGAGGATCTGGCGCGGCGCGCAGGGCTCCACGCGATCGATGCGTCGGCCTGCACGGCGCTCGTGACGGGCTATGTGATCGACCGGCCGATGGCGGCGCGCAATGCGCTCCAGCCGCTCTTCGACCTCTACCAGCTCGACGCGGTCGAGCGGGAGGGCGTGCTGGTGGTGACGCCGCGCACGGGCGAGGCTTCGGTCGGCATCGCAAGCGGCGATCTCGTCGATACGGGCGAGCCGCTGCTCACGGTTCATGCCGCGCAGGGCGAGGAGATGCCGGCGCGGCTGTCGCTGAGCTATACCGACGGCCTCTCCGACTATCGCCCCGGCCTCGCTTCCGCCGACATGCCTGGCGGCGGGCGCGCGGAAGGGCGGATCGACACGGCCGTGGTCCTGGAGCAGGGCGAGGCGGAGGGCCGGCTCGCGACGCTTCTCGCCGAAGCCGCCGCGCAGGCCGAGACGGCCCGCTTCGCGCTCCCGCCGGACGCGCTGGCGATCGAGCCGTCGGACGTCCTGGCCGTGGAGGGCATGCGGCCCCTTCGCCTGACGCAGATCGCGGACGGCCCCTGGCGTGAGGTCGAAGGCGTTCTCACCGACCCCGGGCTCTTTTCTCCGCGCTATACGGGCCTGTCGGGCAGCACCGCTGCCGCGCCCGTGGTGGCGGGGCCGGTCAGCGCAGCGGTGATGGACCTGCCGATCCTGCCGGATGGTCGGGACGGCCTGTTCCTGCACGCCGCCGCCTTCGCCGAGCCGTGGCCGGGGGCCGTCCTCGTCCTGGCCGGTCAGGGCGATGCGGCACCCGAGGCTGGGCGTCTCGAGGCGCCTGCGCTCATGGGCCGCCTGACGGCCCCGCTCGCGCCGGGCGTCACCTCCCGCTGGGACCGCGCCTCGGTCCTGTCGCTGCATCTGCCGAAAGGCAGCGTCGCCAGCCTCGATCCGGCGGCGGTTCTCGGCGGCGCGGGACGGATCGCGGTCGAGAGCGCGAATGGCGGCTGGGAGATCCTGTCCCATGCCGATGCCGAGCTGCGGCCCGACGGCACCTGGCGCCTGAGCCGCCTCTTGCGCGGCCTTCGCGGCACCGAAGAAGAGGCCGCGGCAGGCGCGCTGGTCGGCGCGCGGGCCGTTTTCCTCGCCGGCGCCGTCTCTGCGCCCCTGCCGCCAGACTGGCTGGGGCGCGAAGGGGACTGGCAGGCAGGGCCCGCAGGGGCGGCGCCCGGCGCCTTTCCCTATCGCGAGATGCCGGTGCGCCTCGAAGGAGCCAGCGTCCGGCCCTTCGCGCCCTGCCATCTCCGCGCAGCGCCCGAAGGCGCGCAGCTGCGCGTGCGCTGGACCCGGCGCACGCGCATGGGCGGGGATGCCTGGGCGGCCGATGTGCCGCTCGGCGAAGCGCAGGAGCGCTACCGCGTGAGCCTCTGGAGCGGCGGGAAGGAAATCTCGGCCTTCGAAAGCGGCCAGCCCGACGCGCTCGTCGATCCGGCAGGCGCGGACGAGCTGCGCGTGCAGCAGATCTCTGCGGTGACGGGGCCGGGACGGGCCGCGCGGCTTGCGCTGTGACGCGCCAATCCCGATGCTGCGCCTTGAAACTCGGGCCGCTTTGCCGAGATAAGCGCCAAACGATCTTCAAGGTGAGAGACAACGATTGGCTCAGGACCCCTATAGCGTGCTCGGCGTCGGGCGGCAGGCCTCGGCGGATGAGATCCGCAAGGCCTATCGCAAGCTCGCCAAGCAATATCACCCCGACCGGAACCAGGGGAACAAGTCGGCAGAGGACCGCTTCAAGGCGGTCTCGGCCGCTTTCGACATCGTCGGCGACGAGGAGAAGCGGAAGCGCTTCGACCGCGGCGAGATCGATGCGGACGGCAATGAGCGCATGAGCGGCTTCGGCCGCGGCGGGAATCCCTTCGGCAATGGCGGCGGTGGCGGCCCGTTCGGCGGGCGCACGGGCGGCTATCGCGGACAGGGCGGCGGCTCGGGCAATTTCGACGATATCGGCGATATCTTCGCCGACCTCTTCGGGCAGGGCGGCGGCGGCTCGCGCGGCCGGGCGCCGCGGGCGCAGAAGGGGCGCGACATCCGCTACCGCCTCACGGTCGATTTCCTGGAGGCGGCGCGCGGCGCGACCAAGCGCGTCAGCCTGCCCGACGGGAAGACCATCGACGTCAACATCCCCGAAGGCCTGCGCGACGGGCAGACCCTGCGCCTGCGCGGGCGCGGCAATCCGGGCAGCTATGGCGGACCGGCGGGCGACGTCTTCGTCGAGGTGTCGGTGCGCTCGCACCCCCACTTCAAGGCCGATGGCGACGATCTGACCATCGACGTGCCGGTCACCCTCAAGGAGGCGATCCTTGGCAGCAAGGTCGAGATCCCGACCCCTGGCGGCGCCGTCGCGATCCGCGTTCCTGCCAATACGAGCTCCGGGACGACCTTCCGCCTGCGCGGCAAGGGGCTGAAGAACAACAAGAAGGGCACCCATGGCGACCTCCTCGCCAGGACCCGCATCGTGCTGCCCGAAGAGCCTGATGCCGCGCTCGAAGCCTTCGTGAAGGACTGGCAAGGTAAACAGGCCGACCCCCGCGAACAACTCATGCGGGAGGCATCGTAGAGGTCTTCCTTCCTTGGGCGCATGACTTACCGAGGTTTAAGTGCCGAGACAGTTCCCCGTAAGTTCCCACCTGCCACAACATCTCCACATAGCCCCGTAACGGCAGTCAGCAGGAGACACGCTCCCCCCATGAAGACCTCACAGCTCCACAAGACTCTCATCGCATCCGTCGGCGCCTTCGCGCTCGGCGCCTTCACGCTGGGCAGCATGCCTTTCGCCTCCGCCCAGAGCGAACAGGGCGAGCCGCAGCTGATGCGCCCCGATCCCGGCTTCATCCAGCAGCTTTCCTTCGCCGACCTGGTCGAGGACGTCAGCCCGGCTGTCGTCTCGATCCGCACGACCAAGGAGGTCGAGGCCCGCTACTCGCAGCTGCCGCCTGAATTCGAGCGCATGTTCCCGCAGCTTCGCGGCCGCGGCGACGGCATGCCGCGCCAGGCGACGGGCGAAGGCTCGGGCTTCTTCATCGACGCGAACGGGCACATCGTCACGAACAACCACGTGGTCGAGGGCGCGGACGAGATCATCGCCGTCCTTTACGACGGGACCGAGCTCGTGGCCGAGCTCGTCGGCACCGACCCTTCCACCGATATCGCCGTCCTGAAGGTCAAGCCGTCCTCGGACCAGCGCTACGTCAATTTCTCGCCCAATGCCGACCTGCGGGTGGGGGATTACGTCCTGGCCGTCGGCAACCCGTTCGGCCTTGGCGGCTCGGTGACCTCTGGCATCGTCTCGGCCATCGGCGGGGATGACCGCGGCGGTCAGTATGCGGACTTCATCCAGATCGACGCCTCGATCAACAGGGGCAATTCGGGCGGCCCGACCTTCGACCTTCAGGGCAATGTCGTCGGCGTGAACACCGCGATCATCTCGCCGACCGGCGGCAATGTGGGCATCGGCCTCGCCGTTCCGGCCGAGGTCGCGGCCGATGTGACCGAGCAGATCATCGAGAGCGGCAGCGTGACGCGCGGCTGGCTCGGCGTCGGCATCCGCGACCTCGATGCGCGCCTCGCCTCGGCCGTCGGCCTCGACGAAGCCAAGGGCGCTCTCGTCGGCACGGTGACCGAAGGGTCGCCTGCGGACAAGGCGGGCATCCAGGAAGGCGACGTCCTGCTGAGCTTCAATGGCCAGGATGTCGACTCCGCCACGGCGCTGACCCGCGCCGTCGGCCGCGCCGCGCCGGGCGAACGCACGAAGGTCCGGCTGCTGCGCGCAGGCGAGGAAGAGACGCTCAATGTCCGGCTGGAACGCCGCGAGGACGACGTCGTCGCTGCGGCGCTCGGCCGGCAGGAGCCCGAGGGCGACGACCGTCTCGCCGACAGCCTCGGCGTCACCTTCGCGCCGCTCAACGATGCGGTCCGCGAGCGGCTCGGCCTCGAGGAGGACGTGACCGGCGTGCTCGTCACCGATGTCTCGGTCGAATCCGAAGCGAGCGAAGCGGGCATCCGTCCCGGCATGATCATCACCGAGGCGGACAATCGCGAGGTCGCCAGCGTCCGCGACGTGGAGCGCGCCGTCGAGGCGGCGCGCGACCGCGGCAAGGAGGCCGTGCTCGTGCGGGTGGTCACCCCGCAGGGCCGCGACTTCCGCGCTCTGCCCGTCGGCAGCGGCGACTGATCGCGAAGCGCCGGCGTGCGGGCCTCGCCGCCTGCACGCCGCGCTACACTTGCCGGGCGAACCGGCTTAGCCCCGGGACTGTTCGCACGGACACGGGATCAAGGAGGTCTTCATGCGAATCCTTGTTGTAGAGGACGACGCCGATGCCGCGACCTTTGTGGTCAAGGGTTTGCGCGAAGCGGGGCACGCCGTCGACCATGCGCTCGACGGCGACACCGGCAAGAACATGTCCGAGAACGGCGGCTACGACGCCTATGTCATCGACCGCATGCTGCCGGGGATGGACGGGCTGACCATGCTCGAACAGCGCCGGGCCGAGGGCGACGAGACGCCTGCGCTCTTCCTGTCGGCGCTGGGCGAGGTCGATGACCGCGTCGCGGGGCTACAGGCGGGCGGCGACGACTATCTCGTCAAGCCCTACGCCTTTTCCGAGCTGATCGCGCGGGTCGAGGCGCTGGGCCGCAGGCGCGGGCCGCAGAACATCCAGACCAAGTTCTCGGTCGCCGATCTCGAAATGGACATCCTGTCGCGCACCGTGCGGCGGGGCGGCCGCAAGATCGACCTCCAGCCGCGCGAATTCCGGCTTCTCGAATATCTCCTGCGCCACTCTGGCCAGGTCGTCACGCGGACCATGCTGCTCGAGAATGTCTGGGAATATCACTTCGACCCCCAGACCAACGTCATCGACGTGCACATCTCGCGTCTGCGCTCCAAGATCGACAAGGGCTTCGACAAGCCGCTCCTCAAGACCGTGCGCGGCGCTGGCTACACGCTGACCGACGAAGACTGAGGACGCATTGGAGGGCGACGGACAAAGGCGGGGGCTGACCCGGCTCGGGCTCATTCCCCGCCTGCTCCGCACATCCGCCTTCCGTTATACCCTGATCTACACGGCCTTCTTCGTGCTGTCCGTGCTCGGCATCGGTTATTTCGTCTACGCCTCGACCCTCGGCCAGACCATGGACCGCCTCGATCAGGAGCTGATCGACGAGCTGACCTATCTCGCCGAGATCAATCGCAGCGCGGGCACGGACGGCCTCGCGGGCCTCGCCAAGGTCAATACCGAGGTCAGCCGCCTCAAAGTGGTCAAGGACGGCGCCCTCTACATGGTCGTCCTCGTCGGCCCGCCCGTGCGGGTACTCTCCTCCGATCTGCCCAACCCGCCGCCCGAAATGCTCGGGGCGCAGGGCATGTTCGAATTCGACTATACCGCCCGCACCGTGAACGAGGCGGGGCAGGTGGTGTTCAGCACGCGTCCCGCCGTCGGGCGCGTCGCCAACTTCATCTATCGCAGTTCCGATGGCGGGCAGATCCGCGCCATCATCCTCGCCGCGCGCGACATCCGCGACATCGCGCGGATCCGGCAGGACGCGCAGACGGTCATCATCCGGATCGGCGGGCTGACCTTGCTGCTCGGCCTCATCCTCGGCTCGATCTATTCGGGCGCCTTCCTCCGGCGCGTCGACAATATCGGGCGTACCGTGCGCGCGATCCGCGACGGCGACCTGACCCGCCGCATCTCGCTGTCAGGCTCGGGGGACGAGTTCGACACGCTGTCCGACAACATCAACGCCATGCTCGACCAGATCGAGCGCCTGATGACCGGCATGCGCCAGGTCTCGGACAATATCGCGCACGATCTCCGCTCGCCGCTGACCCGGATCAAGGCGCGGCTCGAATCGGCCCTCAACGATCCCTCCGCCGACAGGGCCGCCGTGCTCGATCAGACCACGACCGATGTCGAACGGCTGCTGGCGACCTTCAACGCGCTCCTGTCGATCACGCGCATCGAATCGGGCGAGGGCGGTGGGACCAAGGTGCCCGTCGACGTGACGGCCGTCGCCGAGGAACTGCTCGAACTCTATGAGCCCGCCGCGCAGGATGACGGCTTCGTTCTGGTCGGGAACATCAAGCCGGCGCCGGTCGTCCTGGGGTCCCGCGAGCTGATCTCCCAGGCCATCGCCAATCTCCTGGACAACGCGCTCAAATATGCCCGCCGCTCGGAGGACAGCGCGATCACGCCGACGATCGAGCTGACGGTGGCGCCGAGGCCCGATGGCGGCGTCCTCCTGTCCGTCATGGACAATGGACCGGGCGTCTCGGAAGCCGATCAGGAGCGGATCCTGCAGCGTTTCGTCCGGCTCGAAAGAAGCCGCTCCACGGCCGGGAACGGCCTTGGCCTCTCGCTCGTCTCGGCCATCGCCCGGCGTCACAATGCGCAGCTCTCCATCGGCCGGGGCCTGCCGCACGAGAAGGATCCGCAAGGGCTCGTGGCTCCGTCCGCCTACGGCCTCGGGGTCAGGATCGCCTTCCCGCCGGCCGTGCCTGCGCCCAAGCCCGGCAAGACCTCGCGTCCCGCGGCGGCGAAATCCGTGCCGGTGGGGCAAGCAAAGGCCTGAGAAGCCGAAGAAAACGGCTTGCAAAGACGAGAAAATCACGTCTTCCTTCGCTGTGAAGCTTGATGCTGCACTCAGCGAGGAGAGACGAGAATGAGCAAGGCGCAGTTCGTGGAGAATGTCGCCAAGGCCGGCGACATGAGCAATGCCGAAGCCAAGCGTATGGTCGAACTGGTCTTCGGAGAGATCGAGAAGGGCCTCAAGAAGCACAAGAAGGAAGGCAAGTACACGATCGGGACCTTCGGCACCTTCACGATCACCAAGCGGGCCGCCCGCAAGGGGCGCAATCCGCAGACGGGCGAGGAGATCAAGATCAAGGCGTCCAAGAGCCTGCGCTTCCGTCCGGCCTCGAACCTCAAGGCGGCTGCCGGCACCAAATAGACGCCCGGCCCTCGCCTCCTCTCCGCGCCTGCGCTAGCTCGCGGGGATGAGCACTCTTGCCGAAGAGATTTCCTCCTGCCTGTCTCGCGGGCGCGGGAAGGCGCTGGTGCGGCTGGGACAGGGCGGGACGGCCTGGCAGCATGCCTTCGACGCGGATGCGGCCGTCGCAGATTTCCTGAGGGGGGTCGGCACCGCCGCCCCCTATCTCCGAAGCCTTCTGAGCCGGCCTGCCTGCGCGCGGTGCCTCGCGCGGCCCGCCGAAGACAGCCTCGCCCATCTTCTGGCGAAGGCCGCGGGCGGAGAGGGCGAGCCGCGCTCGCGCCTGCGGGCGGCGAAGGCGGAGATGGCGCTCCTCCTTGCGCTGACGGACCTGTCCGGCCTCTGGCCGATGACCAAGGTCACGCGCAGCCTGTCGGATTTCGCCGATGCCTGCGTCGAAGGCGCGTTGAGGGCCGCCTGGGAAGAGGTCGCCCAGCTGCGCAAGGCCGACATTCCTCTGCCCGAAAGCGGCCCCGTGCCCGGCCTGTCGGCGATCGCCATGGGCAAGCTCGGCGCGCGGGAGCTGAACTACTCCTCCGACATCGACCTGATCGTCGTCTACGATCCCGAGCGCATGGTGCTCGGTCCGGACGACCGGATGGGAGCGAAGGCGGCGGCGGTGCGCGCGGCGCAGGCTCTCCTCTCGGTCCTGAGCGATCAGACGCCGGAGGGCTATGTCTTCCGCACCGATCTGCGGCTGCGCCCCGACCCCTCCACCACGCCGCTCGCCGTCAGCCTCGAGCGGGCGGAGCGCTATTACGAGACCTATGGGCAGAACTGGGAACGGGCCGCCCATATCAAGGCGCGCGCCTGCGCCGGAGACCGGGCGGTGGGGGCCGAATATCTGCGGATGATCGCGCCCTTCGTCTGGCGCCGGACGCTCGACTACGCGGCGATCAGCGACATCCACGCGGTCAAGAAGCAGATCCACGCCCGCAAGGGCAATCCGGACATCGTCGCGGCCGGCGGCGACGTGAAGCTCGGACCCGGCGGCATCCGCGAGGTCGAGTTCTTCGTGCAGACCCAGCAGCTCATCTTCGGCGGACGCGCGCCGGAACTGCGGGCGCCTGCGACGCTGGACGCGCTGTCGGCGCTCGCGGCGGCAGGCCAGATCGACGCGGCGACGGCGGCCCGGCTATCCGAGGCCTATACGACGCTTCGCGATGTCGAGCACCGCATCCAGATGCGCCACGACAATCCGTCCCAGACCATTCCCGCCGACAAACAGGCGCGGGCCGCCCTGGCGGTGATGATGGACTGCGCGGATCTGGATGCCTTCGAAGGGCTGGTCGAGCGGGAACTCGTCGCCATCCACGATGCCTATGCGGAACTCTTCGAGGCGCCCGAACCCGAAGAGGCGCCGCCCGGCAGCCTCGTCTTCACCGGCGTCGAGGACGATCCGCGCACGATCGAGACGCTCTCCCGCATGGGCTTCGGCGAGCCTTCGGCCGTCGCCGGCGCGATCCGCAGCTGGCATCAGGGCAGCATTCCCGCCGCCCGCTCCGTCAAGGCGCGGGAGGTTCTGACCGGGCTCGTCCCGCGCCTTCTGGGCACCATCGCAGAGCAGGGCGAACCCGATGCCGCGTTCAGGGCGTTCGATGCGTTTCTCCGCCTCCTGCCGAGCGGCTTGCAGCTCTTCTCCCTGTTCACGGCCAATCCGGAGGTGATGGACGATGTGATCGCGCTCTGCGCCGCATCGCCGGACCTCGCCATGCGCATGGGCAAGAGGCCCGCCCTGGTCGAGGCGCTGCTCGAGGACGACACGCTGCCGCCGCTTTCGCTGCCCGCCGGGATCGGCCTCGAGGAGGCCATGGATACCGTCCGGCGCCGCGTCCGGGAGGAGCGGCTGCGCCGCTCTGCGGAGCTGACGCTGGCCCGGGCCGATGTTCCGGCCACGGCGCGCGCTTTGAGCGATCTCGCCGATCAGGCCGTCGACGTCCTTGCCGATGCGGTGGATGAGGATCTGCGCGGGCGCGGAGCTGACACGGACGCCCCCTTGGCGATTCTCGCTTTCGGCCGCTACGGCACGCAGCGGCTGACGGCGGCCTCCGATCTCGACCTCGTCTTCGTCTACGATGCGCCGCCCCTGGAAGCCGCGGCCGTGCTCAAGCGGGTGCGGCGGCTGGTGACGGCGCTTTCGGTGCCGACGGCGGAGGGCGAACTCTACGAGGTCGACATGAAGCTCCGCCCCTCGGGCGGGGCCGGACCGGCCGCGGTCTCGGTCGAGGCCTTTTCGCGCTATTACGAGGAGACGGCGCGGGTCTGGGAGGCGATGGCGCTGACCAAGGCGCGCATCGTGCGCGCGGAGCCGCAGCTCGAAGAGCGCCTCGACGACATCATCACCCAGAGGCTGATCGCGTCGCGCGACCCGGACGCCACGGCGGCGGCCGTCCGCGACATGCGCCAGCGCCTGGCCGAAGGACAGCCGCCGCGCGGACCCTTCGACGTCAAGCGGATGGATGGGGGGCTGACGGATATCGATTTCCTGGCGCAGTATTTCGCGCTCACATCGGGCGCGCCCTCGCCGAGGGCGACGCCGGACAGCCTGAAGGCCGCAGGCGAGGCCGGACGGCTCGGCCCTGATGCCGCCAAAACGCTGCTGCGCGCCTATGACCTCTTCGAAGCGGTCATCCAGTTCATGCGCGCGACCTTCGGACAGGAGCAACCGCGGGGCCTGAGCCCCGCGCAGCGTGTGCGGCTCGAAAAGCTGACGGGCGCGGACGGTCCGATCGAGGAAGCGATCGCTTCGGCGCAGGACGAGGTGGAAGGCCTGTTCACGACGCTGCTGCCCTGAAGGCCTGCGGCGTCAGCCCGCCGCGCGCTCGGCGAAGGGCTGCATGACGCCGCTGCGCTCGGCAGGCTCGGGCGGCTTGGTCAGGATGCGGCCCTTGCCAGCGAGAAGGGCCGGGACCCGTCCGCGCGCGCCGCGGCGCCGGGGCAGGGTGAAGGCGACGACCGTGCCGCGTCCGACTTCGCTCGCGATGGCCAGGACGCCCGTCTGCGCCTCGATGAGCGATTTCGACAGGGCGAGGCCGAGGCCGGAGCCGCGCCGCTTGGTCGCGAAATGATCCTCGATCAGCTCGAAGGGCGCGCCGAGCCGCTCGATCTGGTCGGCGGCGATCCCGACGCCGGTATCGGCGATCAGCACGGTGACGGTGTCGAGGTCGGCCTGCGTGGTGACGGTCACCGTGCCGCCTTCGGGCGTGAACTTCTCCGCATTGGACAGAAGGTTCACCAGCACCTGCTTGATGGCGCGGGCATCGCCCCAGACCGAGGGCACGTGATCGATCACCGCATGCACGCGGATGTCCGATTCGCGCGCCTGCGGCTCGACCAGGCGCAGCGCCTCCTGGAGCAGCCGTTCGAGATCGGTCTGCGCGAAGTTCAGCTCGAGCCGTCCGGCCTCGATCTTGGAGAGGTCGAGAATGTCCTCGATCAGGGCGAGGAGGTGCTGTCCGGATTCGAGGATGTCGGAAATGTATTCGCGGTACTTGTCATGGCCGAGCGGCCCGTAGAGCTCGGACTGCATCAGCGCGGAGAAACCGTTGATCGCGTTGAGCGGCGTGCGCAGCTCGTGGCTCATATTGGCGAGGAACTCGGATTTGGACCGGTTCGCCTCTTCCGCGCGGGCCTTCTCGGTCTGATAGCCGCGCATGGCCTCGCGAAGCTCTGCGCGCGACTTCTCCAGGATGTCGACCGTCATCTGGAGCTCGCGCTTCTTGCGCGCGCTCTCCTCGGCATCGGCGCGGGCATCGGTGATATCGGTGCCGATGCAGACCCAGCCGTCTCCGATCGTCCGGCGGCGGACGATGCGCATCACCCGCTCGTCGGGGAACGCCGCCTCGATGGTCGCGCTGGCTTCTTCGGGCGGCGCGAAATATTCGCGCAGGTAGCGCTCGCTGATGCCGCAGGCGGCGCCGAGCTCGGCCACCGTCTGGCCTTCGTGGATCGCTTCGGAGGCGACGTCGAAGATCACGCGGAATTCGTCGTTCCAGGCGACGAGCTTGCCATAGGCGTCCCACAGCAGGAAGGCGTGCGGCAGCGCCTCCAGCGTCTCGCGCAGGCGCTGGATCAGCTGCCGCGAGCGGCCATCGTCGAGGCCCGCATCGGAGACCGGCAGGGCGATGCCTTCGGTCACTCCGGCCATGCGTGACAGCACGCGCAGATAGACATGCTGCCAGCTCCCGTCGCTGACCTTCAGGCGCAGGCGCGCCTCCTCGAGCTCGTCCGAGGGGGATGTGATGAGCAGCGCCCGTGCCGTGTCCTTGTCGTGCACGACCTCGCGGATGGCCGCCTTCTCCAGCTTGCGGTCCGCCCGGGGATGACCGAGCGCGGTGTTCAGCGCAGCGGGCAGGGTGATCGTGTCGGCATCCGCGCGCCAGACGCCGCAGCCGGCCCGCTCGGGACCGAGCAGGCGCTCGAGCAGGAGGGCCCGCTCGCGCGCATCATGCGCCTCGCGGTCGGCATAACGCTTGAGCGCCGTCAGGAGCGCCCCCGTCAGGAGCGTGAGCGCCAGCGCCGCAAGCGCATGGGGCAGCCAGACCGGCAGGAGGCCGCCTGCGTCATAGGGCCGGAGCACGGCGAGGTGCTGGCCCCCGCCGATACTGCGCCAAGCAGCGACCACCTCCTGGCCGTCCAGCGTCAGCCGGGCGACATCCGGGCGCATGAGCATGTCGGAGGAAATGTTCTCGGGCCGGAGAGACAGGCCCGAGGCGTGGCCGCCATAGAGGAAGGGATTGCCCTGCCGGTCGAGGATATAGGCCACGCCGCCCGGACCGGCCGCAGAGGACAGGAGCGGCTTCACCCGCCGCGCCGCTTGCGGATCGTTCCGCGGCAGCGGCGTCAGGTCGTCGAGAGCGTCCGCCGCCTCGACGGCGGCCAGCATCGCGGCCTCTTCATCCGGCTCTGCGGCTGCGCGCGTATCGGCGATCGCCCGGACGAGCAGCAGGCCGAGGCAGGCTCCGAGCACGGCAAGGGTGAGGGCCGCAAGGCGCCGCGGGGGCGGGAGTGGCTTGAGCCCGCTCCGTTTCGCGCCGCCTGCCTCCGCCATTCCGCGTCCTTTCCCTGCCGTCATGAATCATACCGCTGTTCGTTCTGCTGTCACGGTCCCGATGAGGGTTTCGCCGACAATCTTGTGGCCGTCTCGAAGAGGTTGTCGGAAAGCTTGTCCCCAAGGAGGGCGGCGAGCTGATTCTCGAACATCGTTCTGCGCGCGGGCTCCAGGCGCTGCCAGCTCTCGGCGGCGGTGAGCAGGCGCGAGGCGACCTGCGGGTTCAGCCCGTCGACCCTGCGCACGAAGTCGAAGAAGAAGGCATAGCCCTCTCCGTCCGCCCGGTGCAGCGTCCGCAGGTTCTCGGTGGCGAAGACCCCGATGAGCGCGCGGACCTTGTTGGGATTGCCGATATCGAAGGCCGCGTGCTCCGTCAGCGCACGAATGTCATCGAGCGCCGTCTTTCCGGGATAGGCGGCCTGCCAGGCCAGCCATTTGTTGAGGACCAGCGGGTCCGACTGCCAGCGGTCGTAGAAGCGGTCGAGCGCCGCCTGGCGCAAAGGCGTGTCGGCCAGAGCGAGCGCCGCCGTCGCCGCCGCCTCGTCCGTCATGTTCGTGGCGGCCTCCGCCTGCGCCATGGCGCGCTCCGCAGCCTCTTCCTCTCCCGACGCAAGGAGAAGGCGCAGCGCCTCGTTGCGCAAGGCGCGGCGGCCCGCCTGTTCCGCGCTCGGCGCATAGGGCTCGTCCTGGGCCAGGCCATCGTAGAGCGCCGAGAGATCGCTCGCATTCGCCGCCGCCACCTGACGCTTCAGCGCATCGTGGCCCCGCGTCAGCGCGTCCGGGTCGATGACCGGCGCCACGCGGGCGAGATCGGTCACCGAGGGCAGGCGCAGCATCTCGGCGCGGAAGGCAGGATCGAGCGTGCTTTCGCGCGCGATCTCGCCGAGCGCGCCGGCATAGCGCGCAGCCGTCTCCTCCGGTTCGGCGAGATCGCCGAGGCCCGCCAGCGCCGAAGCGATGTCGAGCGCCAGCTGGCGGCTCTCGGACCAGCGCGCGAAGCTGTCCGTCTCCTGACGCAGCAGGAGGAGGCGGTCCTCGAGGCTCAGTCGGCGATCGAGCCGCACCGGCGCGCTGAAACCCCTGAGGGCGGAGACGACGGGACGGCCCGTCAGACCCTCGGTCACGACCTCCTGCTCTTCGCCGGTCAGCTCGACCAGCTGCTCCCCGGTCAGGGGGCCGTCCTCGCCGATCAGCGCGAAGCGGAAGGGAATGTGGCGCGGCGCATCGCTGACGGCCTCGCCGGCGGCGCTGGTCGACTGGCGCAGGGTCAGCCTGTGCTCATAGCCGTCCGGCGTCTGGCGCGTCTCTTCCTCGAGGGCGAGCCGCGGCGTGCCGGCGGCCTCGTACCAGAGCCTGAATTGCGAGAGATCGCGGCCGGAGGCCTCTTCCATTGCGGAGAGGAAGTCCTCGACCGTGGCGGCCGTGCCGTCATTGCGCTCGAAATAGGCATCCGTCGCGCGCCGGAAATCCTCCGGCCCGATGAGCGCCTTCATCATGCGGACGAGTTCGGCGCCCTTGTCGTAGACCGTCGCCGTATAGAAATTGTCGATGGCGAGATAGGAGGTCGGCCGCACGGGGTGGGCGAGGGGACCGGCATCCTCGGGGAATTGCCGCGCCCAGAGCCTGCGGACGTCCTTGATCCGCTGCACGGCCCTGCTGCGCTGATCGGCGGAGAATTCCTGGTCGCGGAAGACGGTGAAGCCCTCCTTGAGGCAGAGCTGGAACCAGTCCCGGCAGGTGACGCGATTGCCCGACCAGTTGTGGAAATATTCGTGCGCGACGATCGATTCGATCATCTCGTAATCGGCGTCCGTCGCGGTCTCGGGGCTCGCGAGCACGCAGGAGGCGTTGAAGATGTTCAGCCCCTTGTTCTCCATCGCGCCGAAATTGAAATGGTCGACGGCGACGATCATGAAGAGGTCGAGGTCGTATTCGCGGCCGAAGACCTCCTCGTCCCAGTGCATGGCCCGCTTGAGCGCGTCGAGCGCATAGTCGCAGCGGCCGAGATCCTTCTCCTGAACGAAGACGCGCAAGGTCACCTCGCGGCCCGAGGCGGTGGTGAACCGGTCCTCGACATGAGACAGCTCGCCGCCGACCAGCGCGAAGAGATAGGACGGCTTGGGGTGGGGGTCCGACCATTCGGCGAAATGGCGCCCGCCATCGAGCTTGCCCGCCCCCACGGGATTGCCGTTGGACAGGAGGACGGGAACGCTGTCCTGCGCCTCGATGCGGACGTCGAACGGCGCCAGAACGTCCGGGCGGTCGGGATAATAGGTGATGCGGCGGAAGCCCTCGGCCTCGCACTGCGTGCAGAACATGCCGGAGGAGAGGTAGAGTCCGGAAAGCGCGGTGTTCGCCGCCGGGGCGATGCGCACCCGCGTCGTCAGCTCGAAGCGGTCCGGCACCGCCTTCACGCTCAGACCGTCCGCCGTCACCGCGTAGTCTTCGGCATTGAGCGGCTGTCCGTCGATCGCGAGATCGAGCAGCTCCAGCGCCTCGCCATCCAGCCAGAGCGGCGCGTCGGCGGGCGCGGCCTCGTTGCGGCGCAGGGCGAGCTTGGCCGTAACGATGGTCGCCTCGGGGTCGAGCGCGAAGGTGAGGGACGCCTTCTCCACCAGAAAGGCGGGCGGCTGATAGTCGCCGAGATGTTTCGGGCGGGGCGGCTGGGCTGTGTCTGTTCGCATTGCGCGAATCTAGGCCGCTGCCGGGGGCAGCGAAAGGGGAGGCGGCGCAAACGAAAACGGCGCCCCGAGGGGCGCCGTTTCCAGAAGTTTCGCCGATGGCGCGATCCTTAGAAGTCGATCGTGCCGCCGATGAAGATGTAGCGGCCCAGCGAGTCGTACACCGTCGGATAGGTGTTGCCGTTGCCGAGGCCCGCGCCGACGACGGAGCTCAGCGGCGGCTCCTTGTCGAACACGTTGTTCACGCCCGCCCGCAGGGTGGCCATCTCGGACAGCTCGTAGCGAGCGGAGACGTCGATGTAGTTCTGCGAGTCCAGCGTCTCGTTCACCGGCGCGAAGCTCGAGCCGAAGACCGCTTGCTGGCTTTCGTCGGACTGAACGACGTCCACCGCGTCATAGTAGCGCCATGCCGCCGTCAGGCCGAGATTGAGGCCCGTGTCCCAACGGAAGGACAGCTTGTGGCGCCATTCCGGGTTCGGCGTGCCGCAGGCGCCGCCATAGAGACCGACGCAGTCGTAACGCTGCTCTTCGAGGCCCGGCAGGGGCAGGGTCTCGAGCGATTCGACCCAGGTGCCGACGAAGTCCATCGTCACGTCGCCCTGCTCGGCGACGGGGAAGGTCCAGCGCGACAGGACGTCGATACCCGAGGTCGAGATCTCGCCCGTGTTCACGTCGGTCGCGGTGATGAAGCCGGTCGGGTTGGCGAACAGCGTGCCGCCGTCGCCCCGGTTGACCAGCCCGCAGAAGAACTCCGATCCGGTCTCGAGGCACTGCTGCAGCGAGAGGTTCGGCGACACCTGGTCGACGAAGTCTTCGACCTGGATGTCGAAATAGTCGACCGACAGGGAGAACCGATCCAGGAAGCCGGGCTCGATCACCGCACCGATGGTGAAGGTGTCCGAGGTCTCGGGCTGGAGGTCCGGGTTGCCGCCGATGAACTGGTTGAACTGGCCAGCCGGGTTGTCGGCGATGTTGCCGTACTGGTCCGCGGTCACGCCGGTCCGGGCGCACTGCTCGGGCGTGGCGGCCGGGTTGGAGGTGGCGCAGGGGTCGTAGCGGCCCTCATCGTCAGCGGTCAGGTCGAACAGGGCGACCTGCTGGTTGCTGAACAGCTCGAAGATGTTCGGCGCACGGACGGCACGCTGATAGCTGCCGCGGAACCGGATGTCGGCAGACGGCGCATAGTCGAAGCCGGCCTTGTAGGACTCGGTGTCGAAGGACGTGTCCCGGGTGCCTTCCGAGCTGTTGGTATAGCTGGAGTAGCGATAGGCCAGGTCGAGACCGAACTGGTCGATGAAGGGACGGTCCTGGATCAGCGGGACGTTCAGTTCGCCGAAGATCTCGTAGACGTCCTGCGCACCCTCGATCGGGAGCGTCGGGCCGCCCTGGCCGAAGCCGTCGCCCGAGATGTAGTTCGAGCTCGGCTCGCTCGACAGACGGTCGCGGCGGTATTCCACGCCGAGAGCGAAGGCCGCCGGAGCCGTTGCGAGAGGCGAGGTGAGGCCGACTTCGCCGAGTTCGCCGTTGATGAGCGCCTGGACCACGACCTGCTCGATCTGACCGTCGAGGATCAGGGGCTGCCCGATATAGCCGAGAGCGGCTTCGCTCGGGCCGGCGGGCGAGAAGATGTCGTAGGGCGCGCAGTTCGGATCGTCGTTGGCGACGTTGTCGTCGGCATTCACCGCGCAGACGATATCGCCGTCGTCATTCCTCACCGCGTTCAGAGCGCGCGAGACGTTCTGGATCGACAGCTCGTTGTTGTAGGTCTCGGCGCGGTGCACGTTGGCGTATTGGCCGGAGACGTCCCAGGCCAGGCCCGTGTCGCCGATATCGCCGCGCAGGCCGACGACGCCGCGATAGGTCGTGTGCCGCAGGTCGTTGTTCCGCGGACCGCCCTCGACGTTCCGGCGAAGGAAGATCACGCCTTCGGCCACGTCGCCGTCTTCGGCCGAGAGGCCTTGCGCCGTGCAGAGCACGTCGACGGCCTGGTCGGACAGGAAGGGGTTGTCGCAGTTGATGCCGCCGGACTGGCCCGCGACGCCGCCGCCGAACACGCCGGACGGCGCGATCTGGGCGTTGGTGCGGTTATCCATGAACATCAGTTCGGAGTAGAACTCGAGACCTTCGGCCAGCTCGTAATCCGCGAAGGCGCCGAACTGGTAGCGCTCGGACGGGCGGATGAAGAAGTTGAACGGGTTGAAGTTGAAGGTGTCGGTCGTGCCGTCATAGGCGACGATGTCGCCGGTCGTCTCGTCGAGCGCCGCGAGGCCGTTGGCGAAGGGCGCGCCGAAGCCGCCGCCGACATCGAGGAAGTTCGTGAACTGGTTCGTGGCCGAACCCGAGCAGGTGAACTCGTCGCCCGCCGCGCCGAAGGCGCACTGCGAGTAGTCGCGCGAATCCTGGCGGATCTCGTTCTGGTTCTGATAGCCGACATAGGCCGTGATGTGGCCCCGGCCGCCATCGATGTCGCCACCGAAGAGCGCGGTCACGTCGACGGCTTCACCGCCCCAGGTGCTTCCGTCCGGAACGCGGAACTGCGTCGGGTTGCCGGCAGCGAAATCGCTCAGCAGGCCCTGCAGCTCGTCATTGTCGTTCGTGTGCTGATAGGTCGACCAGTTGCCGTCGATGCGGAAACCTTCGAAGTCGTCGTTCAGGATGAAGTTGACGACGCCCGCGATGGCGTCCGAGCCGTAGGTCGCCGAAGCGCCGCCGGTCAGGACGTCGACGCGCTCGATCAGCTGGGCCGGAACGAAGTTCACGTCGGGCGCGGCGATCGTCGTCGAGCCGTAGGGCAGGCGGCGGCCGTTGACGAGGGTCAGCGTCCGGTTGGAGCCGAGGCCACGGAGGTTCAGCGAGGCCGTACCCGTCGCGCCGTTCGAGACCTGGACGGACTGCGCGCCGAAGGCCTGGGGCAGGGTGTTGACCACGTCCTCGACCCGCAGAACGCCGCGCTCATCGAATTCCTGCGCGCCGATCTCGGTGACGGGGCTGGTGCCCACGAGGTTCTGCGCGCGCTGAATGCGCGTGCCGGTGACGACGATCGTGTCCGATTCGTCGTCCTGCGCGAGTGCGGGCGCCGCCGCAGCCATCGCGCCCACGAAGATCGTGGACTGGAGCAGACGCCCCATGAATTTAGACTTGGCCATGAAGTCCTCCAATTGAATGAGGCGCCGGTCAGCACCTCTTCTCCCGTAACGGCCCGCTTCGGCCCCTGCCTGCCCTGTCGGATGGCGAAGACGAACGACGCGCGTTCGGCGGCACTATGTCCGGTGTGACAGAACGGTCAAGAAACCGACAGCTCCCGTTAAGAAACTCCGCGCTTTTGTGGCATATTTGGCACAAGGTTGCGGGCTCGGCCCGAGACTGGGACCAGTTTGGTTAAGCGAAAGTTTTCAGGGCTTCACACTGTCCGGAGGGGCGGGCAGGGGCGCCCGCTGCGGCATAATGCGCCGCCCGCCGCTCCCGACCGGCGCCTGCCGGACGGAGGGCGGGAGCGCGCGCAAGCTGCGGCGGGCGGCATTCCGATTCCGGAAGGCGGCGCGGCGGCACCCGCCTCCGCGCCCTTGCGGCGCAGGGGGCGCGAAATGCCTGCGATGCGGCCGAAATGCGGAAAGAAGGATGAGGCGAGCTTGGCTCGCGGCCTTTCCCCGCCCGGCCAATTGGGCTAACCGGCCCGAAATTCGAAGCGGCGCAGCACGCTCAGCGTGGCTGCCGACTAGCCAAAAGTGTTGCTTTCATGGGGTTTGTCGAACTCGCCTTCAACGTGTTCGCGGTGGTCACCATCGCCTGCGGCCTCGGGGTGATCCTGTCCAAGAACCCGGTTCACTCGGTTCTGTTCCTGATCCTCGCCTTCATCTCGACGGCCGGGCTCTTCGTGCTGCTGGGCGCGGAGTATCTCGCCTTCCTTCTGGTCGTCGTCTATGTCGGCGCGGTCGCGGTGCTCTTCCTCTTCGTCGTCATGATGCTCGACGTCGACTTCGCCGAGCTCCGATCGGGCTATGCCCGCTATCTGCCCTTCGGCATCCTTGTGGGCGTCGTCCTGATGGTGGAGATCGGCTTCGTCGTCGCCGCCTGGAACATTCCCGAGGAGGCGCTGGCCGTTCGCCAGGCGCCGATCGTGCAGGACGTGGTCGCGGTCGCGCCGGGCCCCGACGGCATCGTCGATACCGGCGATGAAGCGGCCGTCGCGCTGGCGCCGAACAATGCCGAGCAGCTCGGAATGGTGCTCTACACCCGCTATGTGCACTTCTTCCAGATCGCGGGCCTCATCCTGCTGGTCGCGATGATCGGCGCCATCATCCTGACCTTCCGCGAGCGGCGCGGGGTCAAGCATCAGCACGTCGGCAGGCAGGTGGCGCGCACCCGCGCCGAAGCGGTGGAGGTCGTCTCGGTACCCAAGGGCAAGGGGATTCAGCTGTGATCGGACTTGGTCAGTATCTTCTCGTCGGAGGGCTGCTCTTCGCCATCGGCGCGGCGGGCATCTTCCTGAACCGCAAGAACGTCATCGTCATCCTGATGTCGATCGAGCTCATGCTGCTCGCGGTGAACATCAATTTCGTCGCCTTCTCGATCTATCTGGGTGACCTCGTCGGCCAGGTCTTCGCCTTCATGGTGCTGACCGTGGCCGCGGCGGAGGCCGCGATCGGTCTCGCCATCCTCGTCACCTTCTTCCGGAACCGCGGCGACATCTCGGTCGAGACCGCGAACACGATGCGGAACTAGTCCCGATGCAAGTGCTCATCGTCCTCCTGCCGCTTCTCGGCGCGCTCCTCGCAATGCCGCTCGGCCGCGGCAGCGCGCGCACCGCCGAGATCGTCACGACAGGCCTCGTCTTCCTCGCCGCCCTCCTCGCATGGTGGACCTTCTTCGCCGTCGGATTCGGCGATTCGGAAAGGACGATCCGCCTGTTCACCTGGATCGCCGTCGGCGACCTGACCGCCGACTGGGCGGTCCGCGTCGATGCGCTGTCGGCGACCATGATGATCGTGGTCACGACCGTCTCCTCGCTCGTGCACCTCTATTCGATCGGCTATATGAGCGAGGATCCTTCGCGGCCGCGCTTCTTCGCCTATCTGTCGCTCTTCACCTTCGCCATGCTGATGCTGGTGACGGCGGACAACCTCTTGCAGCTCTTCTTCGGCTGGGAGGGCGTGGGCCTTGCGAGCTATCTCCTGATCGGCTTCTGGCACCACAAGTCGAGCGCGAATGACGCGTCGATCAAGGCCTTCGTGATGAACCGCGTCGGCGATGTGGGCCTGGCCCTCGGCATCATGGCCTGCTTCCTCGTCTTCCGTTCGGTCGAGTTCGACGTGATCCTCGAGACCGTGCGCGCCGGCGGCCTGGTCCAGCCCTATGGCGCCGCCGCGCCGATCGCGCTGCCCGATCTCCAGATCCAGTTCCTCGACCGGACCTATGCCGCCGTCGAGATCATCGGGGTGCTTCTCTTCATCGGCGCGATGGGCAAGTCCGCGCAGTTCCTGCTGCATACCTGGCTGCCCGACGCGATGGAGGGGCCGACGCCGGTCTCCGCGCTCATCCATGCGGCGACCATGGTCACGGCGGGTGTCTTCCTCGTCTGCCGCATGTCGGACCTCTACGCCGTCGCGCCTGGCGCCTCGGCGCTGATCACCGTGATCGGCGCGACGACCGCGATCTATGCGGCGACGGTCGGCCTGGTGCAGCCCGACATCAAGCGGGTCATCGCCTATTCGACGGCGAGCCAGCTCGGCTACATGTTCTTCGCGGCGGGCGTGGGCGGCTATGGCGCCGCGATGTTCCACCTGACGACCCACGCCTTCTTCAAGGCGCTGCTCTTCCTCGGCGCCGGCGCGGTGATCCATTTCAGCCACCACGAGCAGGACATGCGCTTCATGGGCGGCCTGCGGCAGCAGATGCCGATCACCTTCCTGATGATGCTTCTGGGCACGCTGGCGATCACCGGCGTTGGCATTCCGATGGTCACGCTGTTCGGCGCGCCCTTCGGCTTTGCGGGCTTCGTGTCGAAGGACATGATCATCGAGAGCGCCTTCGCCGCATCCGAAGCGGGGCAGAGCTTCGCGATCTACGCCTTCGTCATCGGCCTTCTGGCCGCGACCCTGACCGCTTTCTATTCCTGGCGCCTGATCTTCCTGACATTCGGCGGGAAATGGCGAGCGCCCGAGGAAGTCCGCCGGCATCCGCACGGCGTGCCCAGCACGATGATCGTTGCCATGCTGCCGCTCGCGGTGGGCGCGGTCCTGGCCGGCATGCTCTTCTACAAGCCCTTCGTGGGCGACGGCGCGGCCGGCTTCTGGGAGCAGGCGATCCACGTGCCGGGCGCCCATGCCGGCGAACAGCACGGCCTCGAAGCCGAGGCCCATGCCGAGCCGGTCCCGCATGGCGAGGAGAGCCTGGCCGAAGCCGCGCGCGAAGCGGATCACGGCGATGCCATCTTGGGCGAGGCGGAGGCGGCGGCCGATCATGGCGGGCACCACTTCCCCGCCTGGGTCCTGTGGGCGCCCTTCATCGCCATGGTCCTCGGCACCATCGCGGCATGGTTCCAGTACAGCCGCGGCGACGATCCGCTGCGCCCGGGCCTCATCGGGGAGGGCGGCATGCTCTACGGCTTCCTGCGGAACCGCTGGTATATCGACGACCTCTACCGCAACGCCTTCCTCAAGCCGGCGCGTCTGATCGGCCGCTTCCTGTGGAAGCGCGGGGACGAGGCGACCATCGACCGGTTCGGCCCGAACGGCCTCTCCGCATTGACGGGCGCCAGCGCCCGCGGGGCGGTGCGTGGCCAGAGCGGCTACGTCTTCCACTACGCCTTCGTCATGCTGATCGGCGTGACGATCCTTCTCCTGATCATTCTCCTCTAGAGCGCGCACCGTGATTCCAGAGTCCTATTCCGACGTCCCCTGGCTGACGCTGATCACCTTCCTGCCGCTCGTGGGGGCTCTCCTCATCGTGCTGCGGCGGGCGACCAGCCGCGAGGACGAGCAGCACCTCGTCGATCAGGCCGCGCGCCTCGTTGCGCTCTGGTCGACGGGCATCGTCTTCGTCTTCACGATGGGGATCTACTTCTTCCTCTACGACAAGGACGCCGCGGGCTTCCAGCTGGTCGAGCGGGTCGGCTGGCTCGGCTACGGCATCGACTACAAGATGGGCGTGGACGGCATCTCGGTGCTGTTCGTCGTGCTGACCGCCTTCATCATGCCGGTCTGCATCCTGGCCTCGTGGAACTCGATCAAGCACCGCGTCGCGGACTACATGATCAGCTTCCTCGTGCTCGAGACGATGATCATGGGCGTCTTCTGCGCGCTCGACCTCGTTCTCTTCTATGTCTTCTTCGAAGGCTCGCTGATCCCGATGTTCCTGATCATCGGCGTCTGGGGCTCGAAGGGCGAGCGTGAGCTGTTCGGCCGGACGATCCCCAACCGCGTCTATGCCGCCTTCAAGTTCTTCCTCTACACGCTGCTCGGCTCGCTCTTCCTGCTGATCGCGCTCGTCTACATGTATCTCGAGGTCGGCACGACGGACATCGTGGCGCTCCTGCAATACGACTTCGCGCGCGAGGCGCAGACCTGGCTCTGGCTCGCCTTCTTCGCGAGCTTCGCGGTCAAGATGCCGATGTGGCCGGTCCATACCTGGCTTCCCGACGCGCACGTCCAGGCGCCGACCGCCGGGTCGATCGTGCTGGCGGCGATCCTTCTGAAGATGGGCGGCTACGGCTTCGTGCGGTTCAGCCTGCCCATGTTCCCCGAGGCGTCGGTCGACTTCGCGCCGCTGGTCTACACGCTGTCGGTCATCGCGATCATCTACACTTCGCTCGTGGCCTTCGCGCAGGAGGACATGAAGAAGCTCATCGCCTATTCCTCCGTGGCGCATATGGGCTTCGTGACGATGGGCCTGTTCACCGGCACGCAACAGGGCATCGACGGCGCCATGTTCCAGATGCTCAGCCACGGCTTCATCTCGGGCGCGCTCTTCCTGTGCGTCGGCATCGTCTATGACCGCATGCACACGCGCGAGATCGCGGCCTATGGCGGCCTCGTCACGCGGATGAAATGGTACGCCTTCTTCTTCCTCTTCTTCACCATGGGGAATATCGGCCTGCCGGGCATCTCCGGCTTCGTCGGCGAGATCCTGCCGCTGATCGGCACCTTCCGCGTCAACACCTGGGTGGCGGCGCTCGCGACGCTCGGCATGATCCTCTCGGCGGGTTACGGCCTGCGCCTCTACCGCGAAGTCGTCTTCGGCGAGGTGCGGCACGAGCCGGTCAAGAGCCTGGCCGACGTGACGCGGCGCGAAGGCGGCCTCCTCGCCATCCTCGCGGCGCTCGCCCTCTATCTCGGCATCAACCCGACGCCGACGCTGAACGTGTTCAGCACCGGCACCGACTATGTGCTCACGCGCCTTCAGCCCGTCACCGATCTCGCTGAAAGCACGACGAGCGCCGACCAGATCCACATCGAGCCGGAGGCGCATCAGTGACGCTCCTCGACAACCTCTCCCTGCTGCTGCCCGAGCTGTTCCTGTCGCTCGCGGCGATGGCGCTCCTGCTGACCGGCGTGTTCTGGCGCGGCGATCGCGTGGCGCAGATCACCTATGCCGCCGCCGGCTGCCTCGTCCTGGCCGTGCTGCTGAGCCTGTTCGGCCAGGATGAGGGCAGCATCTACCTGTTCGGCGGCGCCTTCGTGAATGACGCGCTGGCGCGGATCTCCAAGATCTTCATCTTCCTCGCCGCGCTGATCGCGCTGCTCATGTCCACGCGCTTCATGCTGCGCGAGAAGCTAGGGCGCCCGGAATATCCGGTGCTGATCCTGCTCTCCTGCGTCGGCATGGGCCTCATGGTCTCCGCCAACGACCTGATCAGCCTCTATCTCGGTGTCGAGCTGCAATCCCTGTCGGTCTACATCATGGCCGCCTTCAACCGCGACTCGCGCCGCTCGACCGAGGCGGGCCTGAAATATTTCGTGCTCGGCGCGCTGAGCTCCGGCCTGCTGCTCTATGGCGCGTCGCTCGTCTACGGCTTCGCGGGCTCGACCAATTTCCAAGCCATCGCGCTGGTCGCGGCCGATGTCGAAAATCCCGTCGGCCTGACCTTCGGCCTCGTCTTCCTGATCTCAGGGCTCGCCTTCAAGGTCTCCGCCGCGCCGTTCCACATGTGGACGCCCGACGTCTATGAAGGCTCGCCCACGCCGGTGACGGCCTTCTTCGCCGCCGCGCCCAAGCTCGCGGGCATGGTCCTGTTCGGCCGCGTCCTGATCGAGGCCTTCCCGACGCTGTTCGATCAGTGGCAGCCCATCATCTGGCTGCTCGCCGCGGCCTCCATGATCGTCGGCGCCCTGTCCGCGCTGGTGCAGACCAACATCAAGCGGCTGATGGCCTATTCCTCGATCGGCCATGTCGGCTATGCACTGATGGGCCTTGCGGCAGGCACGGAAGGCGGCCTCGCCGCGCTGGTGATCTATCTGATCATCTATCTCGTGATGACGCTCGGCACCTTCGCCTGCATCCTGTCCATGCGCCGCTCCGAAGGCATGGCGGAGAACATCTCGGACCTCGCCGGCCTCAGCCAGACCCAGCGCGGCCTCGCCTGGGCCTTCACCTTCCTGTTCATCTCGCTTGCCGGGATTCCGATCTTCATCGGCTTCTTCGCCAAGTTCTTCGTCTTCATGGCGGCGGTCGAGGCGGACCTCTACATCCTCGCGGCGGTGGGCGTGATCACCTCGGTGATCGCCACCTACTACTATCTGTCGGTCATCCGGACGATCTGGTTCGAGGAGCCTGCGGTCGGTTTCGTGCGGGAGCCGAGCTCCGCCGTGTCCTTCACCGCGATCGGCGCCGCGATCATCACGGTCTTCGGCATCATCTTCGCGATCGAGCCGCTGCGGGCCGTGGCTGCCGCGGCGGCGGCGCCGCTCTTCTGATTTGGAGACGGCGTGCGTCCACCTCCCGGAGGTCGATTCGACCAGCAAGGAGGTCCGCCGCCGCTTCGATGCCGGCGAGGACGGCCCGCTCTGGGTCCGGGCCGACCGGCAGAGCGCGGGCTATGGCCGCAGGGGGCGCAGCTGGCAGAGCCCGGAGGGCAATCTTGCCGCGACGCTCCTTCTTCCCCTGAAGGGCAGGCTCGGGCCCGAGGACCCTGCGGGCTACGGCTTCGCCGCCGCGCTCGCCATCGCGGACGCGGCGAGAGCCTGCGGCGTGCCGCCGACGGCCGTGACGCTGAAATGGCCGAACGACGTGCTGCTCGAGGGCGGCAAGCTGGCGGGCCTCCTGATCGAATTGCTGGAGTGGGAGGGCGGCCTCGCGCTCGCCCTCGGCATGGGCGTCAATCTGGCTTCCGCGCCTGCCATCGCCGCCTATCCGACCAGCGCCATCGCCGCCTATGCGCCCGCCCCGGCGCCGGAGCGCTTCCTGACGCTTCTGGACGGGGCCTTCTTCTCCCGGCTCGAAAGCTGGAAGAGCGACGGCTTCCCGGCGCTGCGCGATGCCTGGCTCGCCCGCGCGCAAGGGATCGGCGACCGGATCGAAGTGCGGCTGCCGAAGGCCACGCTGACCGGGATCTTCGAGGGCCTCGCCCCGGACGGCACGCTCCGCCTCCGCCAGGGGGAAGAGACGGTGATCGTGACCGCCGGCGACGTGTTCTTTCCCGGTCAGGGCGGCTAACAGGCAGCGAGGCCGATGCGCGGCCCGTGCAATAGGGGGTAGGATGCTGCTCGCCATCGATGTCGGCAACACCAACACCGTCTTCGCGCTGGTCGAAGACGGGGTGACGGTCGCGCAGTGGCGCGCCTCGACCTCGGCGCGCCGCACGGCCGACGAATATGCCGTCTGGCTTCGCCAGCTCATGGACCTCGACGGCGGGCGGAGCCTCGGGGAGGTGACGTCCTGCATCATCGCGACCGTCGTGCCGCAGGCCCTGTTCAACCTGCGCAACCTGTCCCGCCGCTACCTGAACGCCGAGCCCATGATCGTCGGTCCCGACATTCCCGGGGTGCCGGTGCGCATCGACCGCCCCTCCGAGGCGGGCGCCGACCGCCTGGTCGGCGCGGTGGGCGGCTTCGTCACCTATGGCGGGCCGCTGATCGTGGTGGATTCGGGCACGGCGACCACGTTCGACATCGTCGGCGCCGATGGCGGCTTCGAGGGCGGCGTGATCTCGCCCGGCATCAATCTCTCGGTCCAGGCCCTGCACACGGCGGCGGCCCGGCTGCCGCGCATCGCGATCGAGCGGCCGGACAAGGTCATCGGCACCGACACGGTCGGCGCCATGCAGGCGGGCGTGTTCTGGGGCTATGTCAGCTTGATCGAGGGGCTGATCGACCGCATCTCAACCGAATACGGCGCGCCCATGACAGTGGTCGCAACGGGCGGCGTCTCGTCGCTGTTCAAGGACGCGACCGACAAGATTCATCATTTCGACCCCGACCTGACCATTCGGGGCCTGACCGAAATTGCCCGCCGGCTCGAGGCGGAACGTCAACGATAACAGGCGCACGAGGCGCCGGAACGGACATCTATGGAGAATGAACTCGTCTTCCTGCCCCTGGGCGGATCCGGCGAAATCGGGATGAACATGAACCTCTTCGGGATCGGTCCTGCCGACGCCCGCAAGTGGATCATCGTCGATACCGGCGTCACCTTCGGGGGCGACGACACCCCCGGCATCGACCTCATAACACCGGACCACAACTACCTGCTCGACGAGCTCGACGAGGGCGCGGACCTGCTCGGCATGGTCCTCACCCACGGCCACGAGGACCATATCGGCGCCGTCGCCCATCTGTGGCCGGATCTGGAATGCGACATCTACGCGACGCCGTTCACGGCCGAGCTCGTGCGCCGCAAGTTCAAGGAAGTCGGCATCGACGACGCGCCGATCAGGATCGTGGACCTGCAGGCGCGCTTCGAACTCGGTCCCTTCGATCTCGAATTCATCACGCTGACCCACTCCATTCCCGAGCCGAACGCCATCGCGATCAGGACGGAGTTCGGCACGCTGCTGCACACGGGCGACTGGAAGCTCGACCCGCGGCCGGTGCTGGGCTCGAAGACCGACGCCGAGGCACTGAGCGAGCTGGGCGAGGAGGGCGTCCTCGCCATGATCTGCGACTCGACCAATGTCCTGTCCGAAGGCCGGTCGGGTTCGGAAAGCGACGTCGCCGACACGCTCCAGCAGATCGTGTCCGAGCAGAAGGGCAGGGTGGCGGTGACCACCTTCGCCTCCAACGTCTCCCGCCTCGTCTCGGTCTGCAGGGCGGCGATGGCGGCGGACCGCTCTGTCTGCCTTCTGGGCCGCTCCATGCTGCGCATGATCGACGTCGCGCGGATGGTGGACCTGCTTCCCGAAGGCGTCAGCTTCGTCGATCCGAAAGAGGCGGGCTACCTGCCCAAGGACAAGATCCTCTATCTCTGCACCGGCAGCCAGGGCGAGGAGCGCGCGGCGCTGGCCCGAATCGCGCGGGACGATCATCCCGACCTCGTCCTCTCGGACGGCGACACGGTCATCTTCAGCTCGAAGATCATTCCCGGCAATGAGCGCGGCATCTACGAGCTGATGAATCAGCTCACCGATCTCGGCGTCTCCATCATCACCGAGGAAGACGCGTTCGTTCACGTCTCCGGCCACCCCTGCCGCGACGAGCTGCGCGACATGTATTCCTGGGTGAAGCCGCGCTATGCGATCCCCGTTCACGGCGAGGCGCGGCACCTGCGCGAACATGCCGATCTCGCCAAAAGCCTCGGCGTCGAAGAGACGCTGGTGCCGCGCAATGGCGACCTGATCCGCATCGCGCCCGGCGATCTTCGCCGCATCGACGAAGTGCCTTCGGGCCGCATCATGATCGACGGCAAGATCCTTCTGCCCCAGGGCGACGGCGTGATCCGCGCGCGCAGGCAGCTCGCGGCCGAGGGGGTCATCGTCGTCGCCCTCGCCGTCGGAGCCAAGAACGCGCTTCTCGATGGGCCGAAGCTCTTCCTCAAGGGCGTGCCGAAGGACGACAATGACGGCGACATCCTGCGCGAGGTCATCGAGGAAGCGGTGGAGGATGCGCTGGGCAGCATGTCCAAGAACAAGCTCGGTGACGACCGCGATATCGAAAACGCCCTGCGGCGGGCGATCCGGGCAGAGCTGGCGCCGCGCTGGGGAAAGCGCTGCGATATCGCCGTGCTGGTCAACAGGGCCTGAGCGATGAGTCCCGTCGGCGGCCTCATCATCTATCTCATCTTGTGGTGGGTCGTGTTCTTTGCGGTCCTCCCCATGCGCGTGCGCAGCGTGTGGGAGGATTCCGAGGAGCAGCCCGAAGGGGTGGAGGAGGGGGCGCCGGTGCGGCCCGAACTGTGGTTCAAGGTGCGCCGGACGACCTGGATCACGGCGCTGGTCTGGCTGGTGGTCGCGGCCCTCATCATCTCGGGAATCTTCGAGCCGGATGTCTGAGCCGCAGCGGTAGCGGCTTGCCCGCGCGGCAGAATGATGGCACGCGCGAAGTCCTACCGACATCCCGAGCGAAGAAGGTTTCGAGCGTGTCAGAGCAGCCCGCCGCGCCCCTTGCGCCGTCCGCGCCGCCGCCGCCCCCGGGCGACCTGCCAGAGCCCGAGCGCGAAGAGGCGCTCGACGAGCGCATGTCGCTGACGCCTGAATTCGTTCGGGCGGTCGACGAGGCCGTCGAGGCCGAGGATGCGGACGAGGTCAAGCGCCTCACGGGCGACCTCCACCCGGCGGACACGGCCGACCTGCTCGAACAGCTCGCCGAGAACAATCGCGGCCCCTTCGTCGGCCTTCTCGGCGAGGATTTCCACGCCGGAACGCTGGTCGAGCTCGATTCGGATGTCCGGGACGTCGTCATCGAGGCGATGCCCACGGGCCAGCTCGCAGGCGCGGTCACCGAGCTCGACACGGACGAGGCGGCCTTCGTCCTCGAGGATCTCGACGAAGAGGCGCGGGCCGAAATCTTGGCGGAGATGCCGGTCAGCGACCGGCTCGCCCTCGAAGCGGCCTTCGACTATCCGGAAGACTCCGCAGGCCGCCTGATGCAGCGCGGCGTCTTCGCCGCGCCCGCCTTCCGCACCGTCGGCGAGATCATCGACCGGCTCCGCTCCGCCGAGCAGCTGCCCGAGACCTTCTTCGAGGTCTATGTCGTCGACCCCACCTATCGCGTGGTCGGCGTCGTGCCCCTGTCGCGCTTCGTGAAGGCGCCGCGCGATACGGTGATCGACACGCTGATCACCGAGGATCACCCCCTGGTCCGCGACATGATGGACCAGGAGGAGGTCGCCTACCTCTTCGAGAAGTACAACCTCATCTCCGCACCGGTGGTGGACGAGGCGCAGCGGCTCGTCGGCATGATCACGGTCGATGACGTGGTCGAGATCGTCCATGAGGAGCGCGACGAGGACATGCTCGCCCTCGCCGGCGTCGAGAAGGACGAAGGCGGCCTCACCATATCCGTCCGGCAGGTCGCGCGTTCGCGCTTCACCTGGCTGTCGGTGAATCTCGGCACGGCGATCCTGGCGAGCTTCATCATCGGGCTCTTCGACGCCACGATCGCCGAGGTGGTCGCGCTGGCCGTGCTGATGCCGATCGTCGCATCCATGGGCGGCAATGCCGGGACCCAGACGCTCACGGTGGCGGTGCGGAACCTCGCAACGCGCGACCTGACCGGCTCGAACGCCGTGCGGGTCGTGTTGCGCGAGACCACGGTCTCGCTCATCAACGGCATCGCCTTCGCGATCATCCTCGCCGTGGGCGCGGGCCTCTGGTACGAGCTCGCCTCCGGCGGTGACGGCGTGATCCTCGGGGCGGTGCTGGCCGCCGCAATGGTCATCACCATGGTCTGTGCCGGGCTAGCCGGAACGCTCGTCCCGCTCGGGCTTCAGCGGGCGGGCGCGGACCCCGCGGTCAGCTCCGCCGTCTTCGTCACCACGGTGACCGACGTCGTCGGCTTCTTCGCCTTTCTGGGTCTCGCCGCGGTCTTCCTCGTGGGGTGAGGGGCCGCGCGGAACGAAGAGGCGGGCGTGCCGTTAGGGCTCTGATGCTTCGGAAGTTCTGCTCATGACGACTGCGACCATATTCGAGTGGGCCGCCACGGGAACGGGCGTGCTCGCGGCGATCATCGTCTCGCTCAATCTCGGCGCGAAGAAGACCGGATGGGGCTTCGTCATCTTCACGGTCTCGTCGGTCTGCTGGATCACGGCGGCGGTGATGCAGGGCGAGGTCGCGCTGACGGTGCAGAACGCGGTCCTTTTCGTGATCAACGTGATCGGCATCTGGCGCTATCTCTTCCACCCCGAGCGGCAGGGCCAGAAGAAGGACACGCAGGCTTCGGGCTCTGCCGGAGCGACGGCCACGGCGTGACCCGGTCCGAGAAGGACAAGATGCTCGCCGGCGAACTCTACCGGGCGGACAGCCCGGAGCTTTCGGCGGACAGCGCGCGCATCCACGAATGGATGAGCCGCTATAACGCATCCCTGGCCGTTCCGCCCGAAGAGCGGATCGCGATGCTGCGCGAGGCTTTCGGATCGGTCGGCGACGGCGCGAATGTCCGGCCGCCCTTCCACTGCGACTATGGCTACAACATCACGCTCGGCGCGGGCGTCTTTCTGAATTTCGGCTGCACCATCCTCGATGTGGCGCCGGTGCGCATCGGTGCGCTGACGCAGATCGGTTCGGGCGTTCAGATCGTCGCGGCCGATCACCCGCGCGATCCGGCTGAGCGCAGGCAGCTCCTGGAGTTCGGCCGTCCCGTCGCGATCGGAGAGAATGTCTGGATCGGCTCGGGCGCCCTGATCCTTCCCGGCGTGACGGTCGGCGACGATGCGGTGATCGGCGGGGGGGCGGTGGTGACCCGCGATGTCGCGGCGGGCGTCACGGTCGCTGGCAATCCTGCGCGACCGCTCCGCTGAGGCCGATCAGACGAAGCCGGCCTTCTTCAGGAGCTGGTGCGCCTTCACCACTTCGCCGAGCTGCGCTTCGGCGCTGCGGTCGCCCTCGTTCGAGTCCGGGTGATAGCGCTTGACCAGCTGGGCGTAGCGCTTGCGGATATCCGATTTCGACGCGTTCGCCTTGAGGTTCATCGTGCGGAAGGCCTGGACCTGCAGCTTCGTCAGGCGGCGCCCCTCGCGGTAGACGCCGTCATCATGGGACGACGATTCCATCCGGGTATTCCCGCCGATCGCATCGTCGATCTCGTGCATGCCTTCCATGCCGGCGCGCGCTGCGGCTGCCGCGCGGCCATTGGCCGAGAACTTCCAGGTGGGGCGGTCGCCATAGCGCGCCTGATTGCGCATGGCGGCGGCTTCCGCGTCGGTCTTGCCGGCGAAGAAGTTCCAGTTCTTGTTGTGCTCGCGCGCATGCGGCGTGCAGAGCCAGACGAACTCGTGCATCTGCTCGGGCGATTTGGGCGCACGCGCCTCCGCCGGCGCGTCGCAATCCTCATGATCGCAGACGCGGGCCTCGGTCTTCGCCCAGGATTTGCGCGAGGTCTTGGAGCCCTTGGTGGGCTTGACCCGGATGTCGAAGCCGTGGCGCGGCTTATAGCTGAAATCTTCACGTCCCATGCGAGCGAATATGGCCCGCAGCGCGTTAGGGGACCAGACTTGACAATCGGCGCATTCGGGTGCGTCGTACCCGGCTTTTTTCCGACCCGGAGGATACTTCCATGACCGTCGCAGAACGCATCGATGCCAAGCTCACCGCCGCCTTCCGTCCGCTCGAACTCGAGATCGTCGACCAGTCCCACCTGCACAAAGGCCATGCTGGCGCGCCCGAGGGCGGAGAGAGCCATTTCCGGGTGCGCGTGGTGGCGGAGCTGTTCGACGGAATGAGCCGTGTCGACCGGCAGCGAAAGGTGAACGAGGCGCTGCGCGAGGAGCTCGCCGGCCCTGTCCACGCCCTGTCGGTCGAGGCGCTGGCGCCCGACGAGGCGCGCTAGGCCGCGCCCGCCGCCGCCACCCTGCGCCGCACGCCCTCCCGCCGCATGGTCCGGCGGAAGGGCAGGAGGGCGAGGGCCAGGACCACCGCCGCCAGCAGCATCGGAGCGCCCGGGAAATAGGTGTCCGCGCCGGGGCGGGTGAAGGCGTAGAAGACCTGCGTCATGACGAGCGGGCTGACGACGGTGGTGATCGACATGACCGAGGCGATCGCGCCCTGCAGCTCGCCCTGCTCGGTCTCGGGCGTGGCGGCGGACATGAGGGCCTGCATGGCCGGCATCATGAACCCGCCAAAGGCGCCGACCACGATCCAGAGATAGACCCAGGCTCCGCTGGGCGTTGCGAAGGCATAGCCGAGAAAGCTCGCCGTCATCGTCGCCATGCCGAGATAGACTGCGCGCTGCTGGCCGATCCTAGGGATCATCACCCGCGTCAGGCCACCTTGCACCAGCGCGGCGGTCACCCCCACGAAAGCGAGGGAGAGGCCGATTTCCCGCGGGCCCCAGCCGAATTTCTCGGCGCCGAAAAAGGCCCAGATGGCGGGCAGGGCGCCATGGGCGAGCTGCATCAGGAAATAGGCGGCGAGGACGCCGAGCACGACCGGGTGCCGCCCGACGCTGCGCAGGCCGCCCAGCGGTGTCGCCCGCCGCCATTCGAACCGCCGGCGCCGCTCCTTGCGCAGCGTCTCCGGCAGGACGAACAGCCCGAAGAGGAAGTTCATGAAGGCGACGCCGGATGCGGCGAAGAAGGGCAGGCGGGTGTCGATGTCACCGAGCCAGCCGCCGAGCGCGGGCCCGACGATGAAGCCGAGGCCGAAGGCGGCGCCGAGAAGGCCGAAATTGCCCGCCCGCTTCTCAGGCGGCGAGACGTCGGCGATGAAGGCGTTGGCGGTGGCATAGGTCGCCGCCGTCGCGCCCGACAGCGTGCGGCCGAGGAACAGCCAGGCATAGGTCGGCGCGAGCGCCATCAGGAGGAAGTCGAGCGAATAGGCCGCGACCGAGGTGAGGATGACCGGCCTGCGTCCGAACCGGTCGCTGAGCGCGCCGAGGACCGGCGACATGATCAGCTGCATCAACCCGTAGACGCCGAGGAGATAGCCCTGAAGCTGCGCCGCCCCCGCCTCGGTGCGCCCCGTCAGCTCCATGATCAGCTCCGGCATGACCGGAATGATGATCCCGAAGCCGACAATGCTCATCAGGACGGTGATGAAGATGAAGAGGATCGCCGCGCGCGGCGCGCCCGGCGCCTCGGCGGTCATGCCGCCTCCAGCGGCGCGATCTTGAGGCTCGTGACCTGGTTGCGGCGCTTCTTGAGGACCTCGAAGCGGAAGCCGAAGAAGCTGAAGACCTGACCCACATCCGGGATCGTCCGCCCTTCATGGATGACGAGGCCGGCGATCGTCACCGCTTCCTCATCGGGGAGGCGCCAGTCCATCGTGCGGTTGAGGTCGCGGATCGTCACGTCGCCATCGACGACGACCGAGCCGTCCGGCTGGCGGCGCACGCCGACGACGGGCGCATCGTACTCGTCCTCGATCTCGCCCACGATCTCCTCGAGGATGTCCTCGAGCGTGACGAGGCCCTGGAGCGAGCCGTATTCGTCGACGACCAGTGCGAAATGCTGCTGATTGCGCTTGAAGGCGTCGAGCTGCTCCTGGAGCGTCGTCGTCTCCGGCACGAAATAGGGCGTCATCAGCAGGCTCTCGATCTCGACCTTGTCGGGGTCGTTGCCATTGGCCCAGAGCGCGCGGAACAGGTCCTTGGCGTGCAGCACGCCGGTGACGTTGTCGGGCTCGTCGCGGTAGAGCGGGATGCGCGTATGCTTGGAGGCGAGCACCGCCTCGACGACCTCGCGGGCAGAGCTTTCCGCATCCAGCATCTCGATGTTCTTCCGGTGGAGCATGATCTCCTCCACCGTGATGTCCTCGAGTTCCAGCGCGCCGCGGATCAGGTCGCGCGCGCCCTTGTCCACCGCGCCTTCCTCATGGTGCAGCTCCAGCGCGCCCTTGAGTTCCTCGGTGGGCGAGAGGACATGCGCCTGATCGGAAACATCGAGGCCGACGGCGCGCAGGGTATGGCGGACGATCCACTGCACGACGCCGGTGATCGGCGCGAAGATGCGGACGATGACGCCCATCGGGCGGGCGACCAGCATGGCGAAGGGATCGGGCCGCGCGATGGCCGCGGTCTTGGGCGTGACCTCGGCGAAGACGAGCACCAGCACGGTCATCACGGCCGTGGCGATGGCCACGCCCGCGCCGCCGGGGAAGAGCGAGGCGAAGAGCGAGGTCGCGAGCGCCGAGGCGAGGATGTTGACGAGGTTGTTGCCGAGCAGGATCGCGCCGATCAGGCGCTCCTTGTCCTCGGTCAGGCGGACGACCGCGCCCGCGCTCTTGTCGCCGCGATCCTCCAGCGTGCGCATCCGTGCGCGCGAGGTGGCGGTCAGCGCGGTTTCCGAGCCCGAAAAGAAAGCCGACAGCGCCAGAAGCGCCACGACGAAAAGCATGATGGTCACGAGGAAAACCCGATTTCGTTTTCGAGGAAGGCGCGCACGCTTTCTCCGTCGACGCCCTTGACGACATAGGCGTCGCCGAGGGCGCGCGGAAGGATGAGCGTCAGGGCCCCGCCCTCGACCTTCTTGTCCTGGTACATGGCATCGAGGAGGCCGTCAGGCGTCGCGCCCAGCGGCGGCAGGTCCGACAATCGCACGGGCAGGCCGCTCCGGCCGATCAGGTCCTGCGCCCGCTCGGCGTCGGCCTGCGGGCAGGTGCCCTGCGCGGCGGCATAGCGGAACGCCATCGCCATGCCGACGGCCACGCCCTCGCCGTGCAGGACCCGTCCGTCATAGCGGCCCGCCGCTTCGATCGCATGGCCGAAGGTGTGACCGAGATTGAGGAGGGCGCGCCGTCCCGCCTCGCGCTCGTCCGCCGCGACGATGGCGGCCTTGGTCCGGCAGGATATGGCGACAGCGTGCCCCACCGCGTCCGCTTCGAGGCGCAGCACGGCCTCCGCGTTCTTCTCGAGCCAGTCTGCGAAATCCCTGTCGCCGAGCAGGGCGTATTTGAGGATCTCCGCATAGCCTGCCCGGATCTCCCGCTCGGGCAGGGTCCGCAGGAGGTCCGTGTCGATGACGACGAGGCTCGGCTGGTGGAAGGCGCCGATGAGGTTCTTGCCGGCCCGCGCATTGATCGCGGTCTTGCCGCCGACCGAGCTGTCGACCTGGGCGAGGAGGGTGGTGGGCACCTGCACGAAGCGGCAGCCGCGCCGCAACGTCGCGGCGCAGAAGCCCGCAAGGTCGCCGGCCACGCCGCCGCCGAAGGCGATCACCGTGCCGTCCCGCCCGACGCCTGCCCGCAGGAGGCTCTCGCAGACCCGCTCGTATTGGGGAAAGGACTTCGCCGCCTCGCCGCTGGGGACGGGGATGATCGGGATGTCCGGCAGGACCGATTTGAGCGCCTGCATGTGGTGGCGCAGCACAGCCTCGTCGGCGACGATCGCCGCTCTGCCCGCCCCGATCACTCCCGCGATCCGGGACGCGGCGGCGCTCAAGGCGCCCGCGCCGATCAGGATCGGATAGGCCCGCTCTCCGAGTGCAACCTCGACCGTCTCCATCAGACGACATGTCCTTCTTCAGCGCGCGCGGCCAGGGCCTGGACGACGCGCTCCGTCGTGCGCGTATGGGGGCCCTCGACCGAATCGACGGTCAAATCGGCCTGCGCGTAGACCGGTTCGCGCTCCTTGAGGAGGCGGGCGAGGATCTCGCGCGGGTCGCCCCGCCGCAGGAGCGGCCGCGTGTCGCGCATCGCGGTCCGTTTGACCAGCAGGTCGAGCGAGGCGCGGAGCCAGATGCTCGTGGAGCCCGCCTTGACCAGGGCACGGGTCTGCTCGTTCATGAAGGCGCCGCCGCCCGTCGCCAGAACGTGCGGCGGGCCGGAGAGCAGGCGTTCGATCACCTTGCGCTCGCCCTCGCGGAACTCCGCCTCGCCATAGATCTCGAAGATGTCCGCGACGCCCATATTGGCGGCCTTCTCGATCTCCTGGTCGGCATCGAAGAAAGGCACCTTCATGCGCTGGGCGAGCCTGCGCCCGACCGTGGTCTTGCCCGCGCCCATCAGCCCGACCAGCACGACCGGCCGTTCGGGACGCAGCGCTGGACGCCGGAGGGGGTTGAGAGTGCTCGCCATCGCGATCCGCTCTAGCCGCTGCCGCCGCCGCGTTCCACCACCGCCGAGCGGTGGCACGCGGCAGCCGTTCGTTCTAGGTGCGCTTCCATGTCCGCACTTTCTCTCTCCGCCGTCGCCCTCGGCGGCGCCGCCGGCGCCGTGGCGCGCTTCGGCGTGTCCCGCGCGGTGACGCTTCTCGCCGGGGCTGAGGCCGCCTGGGGCACGCTGATCGTCAATGTCGGCGGCTCCTTCGGCCTCGGCCTCGCCGCGATCCTGCTCGCCGAGCGGCAGGGCCCCTGGGCGCTCTTCTTCCTCGTCGGCCTGTTCGGCGCCTTCACCACGTTCAGCACCTTCGCCCTCGATGCGGTCTGGCTCTTCAAGGAGCGCAGCTTCGCCTTGGCTGCGGCCTATGTGGCGGGATCGGTGGGGCTCGCCCTCTGCGGCTTTCTCGCGGGCGCGGCTCTGGGAAGGAGCTTCGCATGAGCGGCGTGCGCATGATCGAGGTCGCCGCGGCCGATGACGGCATGCGGCTCGACCGCTGGTTCCGCCAGCACTTCCCGCAGGTCAAGCAGGGCCAGCTCCAGCGCATGCTGCGCAAGGGACAGGTCCGCGTGGACGGGGACAAGGTCGCAGCGAACCGGCGCATCGCGGCGGGAGAGACCGTGCGCGTGCCGCCGCTCGAAGCGGCGGTGCCCAAGGCCGCGGCGCAGGAAGCGGCCGCCGATCACGACTATGTCCGCTCTCTCGTCCTCTACGAGGATGACGACCTCATCGCGATCAACAAGCCCTTCGGCCTGCCGGTGCAGGGCGGCAGCAAGGTGACGCGGCATCTCGACGGCATGCTGGACGGACTGAAGGGCGGCAAGGGCGACGAGCGCCCGCGCCTCGTCCACCGCCTCGACAAGGATACGGGCGGCCTGATGCTGCTCGCCCGCTCTCGCCTGTCCGCGCAGCACCTGACCGAGGCGTTCCGGCGGCACCGGATCCTCAAGGACTACTGGGCGCTGACGAGCGGCGTGCCCCACCCGCTGGAGGGGACCATCGATCTCGCCGTCGAGAAATCGGGCGAGGGCATGGAGCGCGTGCAGGCCGACAGCGAGGGCAAGCGGGCGGTGACCGATTACCAGGTGATCGAGAGCGCGGGCACCAAGGCCGCCTTCGTCGCGCTGCGCCCCTATACGGGCCGCACCCACCAGCTCCGCGTGCACCTCTCCGCGCTCGGAACGCCGATCGCGGGCGACGGCAAATATGGCGGGGAGAAAGCGCGCATCGAAGGCGTCTCGCGCCGCATGCACCTGTTCTGCCGCCAGATGACCGTGCCGCGGAAGGGCAAGCCGCCGCTCGTGCTGACCGCGCCCCTGACCGGGCACATGCAGGCAGCGTGGAGCTTCTTCGCCTTTCCCGACGATATCGACACCGAGTGGCCGGAGCGATGAGCGAAACCCCGAAAGTGAAACGCTTCTACGAGGCGGCCGAGGCCATGCCCCATGACGGCGGCTGGGCCGTGGCGTTGGACGGCCGCAAGGCGAAGACGCCCCGCCGGGCGGTCCTGGCCGCGAAGGCGCAGCCGCTCGCAGGCGCCATGGCCGAAGAATGGAACGGGCAGGGCGAGACGCTCGACATGGGGGCCATGCCGCTGACCCGCCTTCAGGGCATGTTCCTCGACGCAGACGCGGAAGCGCGGGAGGAGTGGGCACGGACGATCCTCGCCTATGCGCGCTCCGACCTCCTCTGCTACCGCGCGGAGGACCCCGCCCTCGCCAAGCGGCAGGCCGATTGCTGGCAGCCCTTTCTCGACGCGGCCGGAGAGCGCGCCGGCGGCCGCTTCGCCGTCACCGAAGGCGTCATCGCCGTTGCGCAGCCCGATGATCTGATCGAGGGCCTTGAGCGGCAGGTTTCGGGTCGTGCGGAGGAGGAGCGCTTCGCGCTCGCTCTCCTGACGCAGATCACGGGCTCGGCGGTACTGGCCGTGGCGCTCATCGAGGACGATGCGGACGAGGACGCGATCTTCGCCGCCAGCCGGCTCGACGAGACCTACCAGGCCGAGCGCTGGGGCGTGGATGCCGAAGCGGCCGAGCGGGAAGCGGCGCTGCGGGCGGATTTCGATGCCGTGCTGCGCTATCTGCGCCTCGCCGCGTGAAGCCTGTCAGCGGGTGTAGCGGCGCTCCACCCTGTCTCCCACGGCGGTGAAGAGTTCATAGGCGATGGTGCCGCCGAGCTCGGCCAGCCGGTCGACCTTGATCCTGTCGCCGAACAGCTCAGCATGCTGGCCCGGCACGATCTCCTCTTCGCAATCGGTCGCATCGACGATCAGGAGGTCCATCGACACCTTGCCGACCACCGGGCATTCGCGCCCGCCGAGCCAGACCACGCCTCTATTGCTGAGCGAGCGCAGATATCCGTCCGCATAACCCATGGCGAGGACGGCGAGGCGGGAGCGGCGCGCGGCCGTCCACGTGCCGCCATAGCCCGCCGTCTCGCCGGCCTCGATCATCCGTGTCAGGAGCACGGGCGCGCTGAGTGTCGCGACCGCTTCGAGCGCGTTTTCCGGCCGGCCGTCGGGCGAGGCGCCGTAAAGCGCGATGCCTGGACGGCTCAGGCTTTCTTCGGGCGCATCTTCGAGGAACAGGCCGCCCGACGCCGACAGGCTGAAGCCCGCCCGGGGGAAGCTCTCGCGGCTCGCCTTCCGGACCATGGCGAACAGCTCCTGCTGCAGGCGGTTCTGCTCGTCCTTCGGCGTGGCCGTGTGGCTCAGATGCATGAGGACGAGGCGCAGATCGGCCGGATCCAGCCCTGTCTCCGCCGGCAGCGATTCGAGCTCGTCGGCCGCGATGCCGAGCCGGTTCATCCCGATATCGATCATCACCGCGCAGGCGCCGCCGCGGCGGGCCCAGATCCGCGCCTCGTCCAGCGTGTTCAGGACGGGCCGCAGGGACAGCATGTCGAACAGGTGCCCGTCCGCATCGCTATATCCGTTGAGGACGTAGATATCCGCCGTCGGAAGGGCCGGCCTGTTGATGGCCTGGCGGACCTGCCGGGCCTGCGCGGCATGGGCGACGAAGAGCGTCCTGATGCCGCATTTCTCGACGAGGTGCCGCGCCACTTCCTCGGCACCGAAGCCATAGGCGTCGGCCTTGACGACGGCGGCCAGTTCCGCGCCGGAGCGCCGCGCGCGCAGGCTCTCGGCATTGCGCCCGAGCGCGGCGAGATCGACGGTCAGGGTCGGGCGGCTTGGAGACAGGCTCACCGGGCAGCAATCCTCGGAAGGTTCAGGCGAGCGAAGTCTGCACGATCGGAAAGGTTATGGCGAGGTCGAGACCGCGCGGCGTCAGGGTCTTGGTGACGCGTCCGTCGAGGACCGAAGAGCAGTGCTGGATCAGGATGCTGCCGAAGCCCTCGTCGAAGCCTGCGGCCTCGCCCGTCGTGAAATTCGCCTCATGCGGCCGTTCCGACCAATGAAGCGTGATGTGCTCCGTGCCATCGGGCGTCAGCGCCACCTTCAACTGGCCGCCGCGCGATCCCAGCGCACCGTATTTGAGGGCGTTCACGGCCAGCTCGGACAAAAGCATGGTGAGGGCGGGCACATGCCGCGCCGGAAGGGCCGCCCCCCTCTCGGTCCTCAGATCCACCGCAGTGTTCGGCGCCCTCGCCGCAGCCGTCCAGGGGGCGAGGGTCGTCTCGATGATCTGGTCGAGCGGCACGGCGACATCCGCATCGTTCCGCTCCTTCGCCAACTGCGTCGTCAGCGCATGCGCCTGGGCCATGGCATGGACCTGCGCCCGCATCATCTCGGCGAAATCATGCTTCGAACCCGGCGCGGCCTTCCCGAGATTGAGGAGGGCTTCCATCACCGCGAAGCTGTTCTTCACCCTGTGATCCATCTCGGCGAGCAGGCGCGTTTCCTGTTCGTCGCGCGCCTTGCGCTCGCTGACGTCCCAAGCGACCCCGAAGGCGCGCGAGGGGCGGGAGGCGGCGTCGCGCTCGGTCACGCTGCCGCGCAGGGCGATCCAGCGTGGGCAGCCGTCATGGATGACGCGCAGCTCGACCGTGAATTCCCGTTCGCGCGCGAAGATGCGCTTTCTCAGCGCCCGCAGCGCCTCTGCGCCGGAGGGATCGACCTTGTCCAGAACCGCCGATATCGGATGGACCGGCCCTTCGAGCCGGAACAGGTCCTGCCAGGTGGCGTCGCCCCTCACGCTGTGGCTGGACAGATCCCAGTCCCAGCCGCCCATCGCGCCCGCATCGAGCGCGATGCGGGCCAGCGCCGCCACGTCGTGATGATGATCCGCTCCGCCGCGAAAGCCGCCCATGCTGCCGAATGCCCTTCGAACCTGCCCCGGGAGAAGCTTACGCGCTCGAAGCCCGTTCGTGTACCGCCTGGAGCAAGACGTGCGCCCAGGCGGGCTTGGAGAGGGCAATCGCCTCCGGATAGCGCTCGGACAGGGCGGAGACGTCGGCATGGCCGGAATGGAAGACGAAGGGGATCCGCTTTTCCTGGAGAAGGTCTGCCAGGGGGAAGACCTCGCCGTCCGACAGGCGCACATCGAGGATGGCGACATCGAAGTCGCCCTCCTGCGCGGCGGCCAGCCCCTGCCGCACGCTCTCGACCACGACCACCTGCGCACCGCGCTCCTCGAACTCGGTCTGGAGGTTGAGGGCGATCATGAATTCGTCTTCGGCCAGCAGAAGCCGCCGGCCGGCGAGGTCGAAGACGTCGACGTCAGGAGGGACCGAAGCTACCATTGCGGGCACTTAACCCATGATAGTTTCCATGTCCTAACCCTAGGAGAATACTCGCACAGGCGTGATCAGAAATCCTGATGGGGATAGCGCTCGGGCTGTGCAAGATCCGAAAATTTGGTGCGATTGGGGTCGAAGGCGAGGCGGATTGTCCCGATCGGGCCGTGCCGCTGCTTGCCGATGATGACCTCGCCGACACCGTGGACCTCGTCCACGCGCTGCTGCCATTCGAGGTGCTCGGGCGTTCCCTCGCGCGGCTCGGTCCGCGAGAGATAGTATTCCTCGCGATAGACGAACATGACGACGTCGGCGTCCTGCTCGATCGAGCCCGATTCCCTGAGGTCGGCGAGCTGCGGGCGCTTGTCGTCGCGCGCCTCGACCTGACGGCTGAGCTGGCTGAGCGCGATGATCGGGACCGACAGCTCCTTCGCCAGGGCCTTGAGGCCCATGGTGATCTCCGAGACCTCCTGCACCCTTCCGTCCGAGGTCTTCTTCGAACCGGTGAGGAGCTGGAGATAGTCGACCACGATCATGCCGAGGCCGTGCTGGCGCTTGAGCCGCCTCGCGCGCGCGGCGAGCTGCGCGATCGAGATGCCGCCCGTGTCGTCGATATAGAGCGGCAGGTCGTTGAGCTCGTTCGAGGCCTCGTAGATGCGCTCGAAATCGGACTGGTCGATGTCGCCGCGGCGGATGCGGTCGGACGAGATGCCCGAGAATTCCGACAGGATCCGGCCGGCGAGCTGTTCGGCCGCCATTTCGAGGCTGAACAGGCCGACCACCGCGCCAGCCGCCGCCTTGACCGTGCCGTCGGCCTGGCGCTCCGGCGTATAGGCCTTGGCCGCATTGACCGCGATATTCGTCGCCAGCGCCGTCTTGCCCATGGAGGGGCGGCCGGCGAGGATGATGAGGTCTGAGGGGTGCAGGCCGCCGAGCTTCTGGTCGAGATCGGACAGGCCGGTCGAGACGCCGGCAAGGCCGCCATCGCGCTGGAAGGCCGCATTGGCGAGCTCGATCGCCTCGGTCAGCGCGTTCTCGAAGGTCTTGAACCCGCCGCCATATTTGCCGGTCTCGGCGAGCTTGTAGAGGCGCGCTTCGGCCTCTTCGAGCTGGGTCTGCGGATCTTCGTCGATATCGGCGGCGCGCGCCTTCTCGATCATGTCCGTGCCCAGCGTGATCAGCCCCCGGCTGACCGAGAGGTCGAAGACCACGCGCGCATAGTCCGGCGCGCCCACGGTCGAGGGCACGGCGCGGGCGAGCGCGGAGAGATAGCCCTCGCCGCCGACCTCGGTGAAGGCGGGCTCGTCCTGCAGATAGGTGTTCAGCATGACCGGCGAGGCGAGCCGCCCCGAGCTGATCAGCTTTTCCATCGCGGCATAGATCACGCCGTGGACGGGATCGTAGAAATGCTCGGCCTTCAGGAAGGAGCTGACCCGGTAGAACACCTCGTTGTCGAACAGGATCGCGCCGAGCACGGCCTGTTCGGCATCGAGCGAGAAGGGAATCTTCTCGGCGGTTTGCGGGTCGGGGAGGGGAGCGCCGTCAGCCATTCCCCATTATGCCGAATCGGCGAGGCCGGGGACAGTGACTCCTTTGCACAATCCGCTCTGGAAAGCGCGGCTTCGGCATCCACATGAGCCGGATGCAGAAGGTCTTCATCATCGCCGGACTGCTGCTCCTGGCGCTCGGCCTGTTCTGGCCCTGGCTGTCGCAGATCGGCCTCGGCCGCCTGCCCGGCGACATCGCGATCGAGCGGGGCAATACGCGGATCTATGTCCCGATCGTGACCTGCCTGATCCTGAGCGTGGTCGCGACGATCCTCTTCCGCATCTTCGGCGGCCGCTAAACGGGAAAGCGCTCTTTCAGCCAGTCCAGCAGCGCTGCGCTCACCGCCTCTGGCGCTTCCCAGGTGACCCAGTGGCCGGCATCGACCTGCGCCCGCGACAGGTCCGGCACGCGCTCCTCCATCCCTTCGGAGGCTTCGGGCGGCAGGAAGGCGTCGCGCTCGGCTGTCACCATGAGGGCCGGGCAGCGGACCGTCAGGTCCTGCCCTTCTGTCTGCCGCCAGTTCTCGTCGATCATGCGATAGAGGTGGGTGGGCGTCCTGTGCCCCGTCCTGCGATAGGCCTCGGCATAGACGCCGAGATCCTCCTCTCCCATGACCGGCGGCTCGGCGGTGGCGGGGTCGTATTCGGCGAAGCGCTCGGGAAGCCAGGTCACCTCCGGATAGAGCTTCGGCCAGATCGAGCGCGGCGGGCCCGGGCGGAAGGTGAAGGGGAAGAAGTCGTCTTCCCTGCCGCCGAAGACGCGGTCCGGCAGGCCCTCGTCCTGGAACTGCACGATGTAGTGCTTCTTCCCGAAGCGCTGCTCGAGGATCGAGAGGGGCGCCACGGGCGCCCTTGCGGGGTGCGGCGTGCAGAGCGCTGCGATCCCCATGACCCGTTCGGGGTGCCGCCAGCCCATCGGCCAGACGATGGCCCCGCCCCAGTCATGGCCGATGAAGACAGCCCGTTCGAGGCCCAGCGCATCGAGCAGGGCGCAGTAATCGTCGGTGAGCGCATCCATCGCATAGGCCCGCGCCTCGTCCGGCCGGTCCGACGCGCCGAAGCCCTTGAGGTCCGGCATCAGGCAGTGATAGCCCGCCTCGGCCAGCGGCCCGAAGACCGGCGCCCAGGAATGGGCAAGCTCCGGCCAGCCATGCAGCATGACGAGCGGGATGCCGTCCTCCGGCCCCGCCTCGTGCAGGGAAAAGGCGCCCCGCGCGGTCTCGACTCTCCGCGGCTCCGGAAACGCCGTCATGACAGCACCCGGTTCAGGAACTCGACCATTTTGAGGTTCGCCTCGTTCGCGATGGGTGGGCCCGGCAGCGCGTTGAAGGCGTGGATGCCTCCCGGAAAGACGGCCAGCTCCGCCTCGTTCCCCGCCGTCGCCCATTTCGTCGCCATGAAGAGCGAATCGTCGAGCAGCGGGTCGAGCGTGCCGATGGTGAAGAGGGCGGGGCAATAACCCGAAAGGTCCGCATAGAGCGGCGACAGGTCGGGGTCGCGCTTGTCCATCTGCGCGAATTGCTCGGCGGGCAGGAGTTGCTCTCCGAACCAGGCCATGATCGGGCCCGAGATGATCAGGTTCCGCTCGCCCCAGCGCTTTGCCGAGGGCGTCAGCGCCATGTCGAAAATGCCGTAGACGAGGTTCGCGCCGACGAACGGCGTCAGGCCGTGACGCTCCTTGAGGCGGATCATGGTGACGGCTGACAGGTGCGCGCCCGCGCTCTCGCCGCCGATCGTCATCCTGTCCGTGCCGAAAAGCTCTTCCGCGCCGCCCTGCGCCAGCCATACCGCCGCCGCCTCGCAGTCATCGGCGGGCGCCGGCCAGCGGTTTTCGGGTGCGAGGCGGTATTCGACCGAGACGACGCCGATATTCAGCCCCTTGGCCATGGCCGCGAGGCCCTGATCCTGCCCGTCGGCGGAGCCGATCACGTGCCCGCCGCCATGGATGTGGACATAGACGCCGCGCAGATCCCCGCCGGGGTGGAAGACCCGGATCGGCACGTCGAGGCCGAGCGCGGAGGCCGTCTTCCACTCCGCCATATCCGAGAAGGGCTGCGCGGCGAGGACGCCCTGGCCATCCGCGCGGGACGCCCGCACCTTTTCGGCGCCGACCTCGATGATGGTCGGCTGGCTCGCCAGCATCGCCTCGACCTTGTCGTTCATCGCACGGGTTTCAGCCGTGATCGCCTCCTCGGTGAACAGCTTGGGGTCGATCGTGATGCCGGTCATGGAGCGAATCCTTCTATGGGTATGCTCCAGCCTAACGGGATGAGGGCGCGGCGCCTAACCGCCTTCACACTTGCGGGCGGCGGCCGGGTCTGATTCACCGGTCCTTCGGGCAGGAGGCGCGTGCATGGGGCAGGCTTTGGCGAAAACGGACGAGACGGAAGACAAGCTCGGCGCGCTGTCGGGCGCCTTCGGCTTCGATGCCTTCCGACCCGGCCAAGAAGCCATCGTCGACGCGCTTCTGTCGGGCGAGGACGTGCTCGCTGTCATGCCGACGGGCGCGGGCAAGTCGCTCTGCTTCCAGCTCCCCGCCCTGATGCGCGAAGGCTTCGCCGTGGTCGTCAGCCCGCTGATCGCCCTGATGGAGAACCAGGTCGCGCTCCTCAAATCCTTCGGGATCGAGGCGGGCATGATCCATTCGGGCCGGAACCGGCAGGACAGCGTCGCCGACTGGAAGGGCGCGCTCGAAGGCCGGGTGAAGCTTCTCTATATGAGCCCCGAACGCCTCGCCACGCAGCGCATGCAGGACGCGCTCGCCAAGGCGCCGGTCTCCTTCTTCGTCATCGACGAGGCCCATTGCATCAGCCAGTGGGGCCATGACTTCCGCCCCGAATACATGGCGCTGGGCGAGCTCAAGAAGATCCATCCGGGCACGCCGGTCGCGGCCTTCACCGCCACCGCCGACGACCAGACGCAGGCGGACATGACCGCCCGCATCTTCCACGGCCAGGTGCGCACCTTTGTCGGCGGCTTCGACCGGCCGAACATCGCGATCACGGTCGAGGAGAAGTCCCGCGCCGACAGCCGCATCGTCGAACTCGTCGGCGAGCGCAAAGGCCAGCAGGGCATCGTCTACTGCCTCTCGCGCAAGGGGACGGAGGGGACGGCCGAGAAGCTGCGCGAGGCGGGGCACAATGCGGTGGCCTATCACGCCGGGCTGACCGACGAGGAGCGGGCGGCGCGCCTCGACCGGTTCCTGTCGGAATCCGACCTCGTCGTCTGCGCGACGATCGCCTTCGGCATGGGCATCGACAAGCCGGACATCCGCTTCGTCATCCACCGCGACCTGCCGAGCTCTCCCGAAGCCTATTACCAGGAGATCGGCAGGGCGGGGCGCGACGGGCGGCCCGCCGAGGCGATCCTCCTCTTCGGCTATGGCGACCTGAAATTCCGCAGGAAGATGATCGACGACACGGGCGCGCCCGAAGAGGTCAAGCGCGCCGAGCGGCGAAAGCTCGACGCGCTGATCGCCTATTGCGACGCGAGCAGCTGCCGCCGCAACATCCTCCTCGCCTATTTCGGCGAGCGCCATTCCGAGCCCTGCGGCAATTGCGACGTCTGCCGCGAGCCGCCCAGGACCGAGGACGCGACAGAGGCCGCCGACCTGATCCTCAGCGCCGCCGCCCAGACGGGCGAGGTCTACGGACAGAGCCACCTCATCGACATCGTCTGCGGCAACGAGACCGAAAAGGTGACCCGCGCGGGCCATGACGCACTCGCCGTCTTCGGCCGGGGCGCCTCGCGCACGCCCGCCGCCTGGCGCAGCGTCGTCCGCCAGCTCTACGCGCAGGGCCTGATCGACATCGTCGGCGAATATTCCTCGGTCGAGGTCACGCCCGCGGGCAAGGACGTGATCCGCGGCGAGCGCGACGTCGCCCTCAAGAAGCAGGCGCCCAAGAAGAAGGCGGGCCGCGCGGCCCGCGTCGAAGCGCTGCCCGACGAGGTGAACCGCGAGCTCCTCCAGCGCCTCAAGGACAAGCGGCTCGAGCTCGCCAAGCAGAAGGGCGCCCCCGCCTATACGGTCTTTTCCGACCGCACGCTGATCGACATGGCGGTGCGCCAGCCCTCGAGCCGCGACGAGCTGCTATCGGTCTATGGCGTGGGCCTGAGAAAGGCCGACGAGTATGCCGAGCACTTCCTGCCGGTGATCGCGGGATCGGGCTGAACCCGCTACCAGTCGCCCACCTGATATCTGATCGTCGCCTGAACGTTCTGGCGGCCGATCGGTTGGCCGTCGACCATGATAGGTTCGTAAATCCAAGTCTCAATCGATTCTATCGCGGAGCGATTGTAACAGGGGTTCGTGCTGCCTTGAATCCGGATATCTTCCGTTCGACCTTCACTCGTGACGTCGAACGCTGCCTTCACCTGCTCCACTGCTGCCGTCTTGATGCAAGTCTCGAAGTTTCTTGGCGGCGTTCTCTCGACGGTGCGTGAATGTTGGGATAGCTCTTCGGTCAGGGCTTCACCTATTGCCTTTGCATGATTGGCAAACTGCTGGGCAGTGGCGCCTCTTCTGACCATCCCGTCATGTGCGGCAAGAGCGCTCTCGACCGCCTTCATGTATGGTGCTGCTTGGCCGTATGCAGCGAGAGCCTGCCGAGCCTCGGCCGCCCGGCCGCTTAGGAGCAGGATTGCGTAACGGCGGGCGACGGTGTCCGCCGTCATGCCAAGCCTAGTCTCCGCCTGCTCCAACGCGTGTTCGGCCGTCGCGAGGTCGAGCGCGAAATAGGCGTAGCGTGCCAATGTGAGATAGTATCCACCAGGGTCCGCGCGCCAGCCCTCAGGATGCTTCTGCAGGTGTCTGACTGCCGCCGATGGACCCTCTGCGTGGGTCAGGAGAGCCAGAAGCGACTCGTGCATGGCCTGCGTGATCGCCGCGCCCCGTGTCTCAAGCGCAATTGCTTCGCGCAGATCCGCGATGGCGGGAGAAAGATCATTTGGAGACAATGCGGCCTGGACCGATGAACGTAGCTCCAGCGCGACCGACCGAGCAGTGGGTGAGAGTGTGTCATCCGCAAGCAGGTCGTCCAGCTCGCGACTGGCTCCCCGAAGGTCGCGACTCGTTCCCCGGTCGACTTTCTTCATCGCCCGTTCAATCGCAACGGCGAACTTCTTGTCTCGGACGAGTTCCTCCGGTGCTGACGCCGTGGCGTGCGCGGGCAGCCACGAAGCCGCCACTGCTGCCGCCGAAACCGCTGCGGCCCAACCGTGAAACCTTGTCATGATGTTCGCCCCTGATCCCCGACGCAGCCTAGAGGCGCGGGTGAGAGATGCAAAGAAGGCAAACCTGCTATTCAGGCCACATCCACCAGATGCGCGGCCTCGGGCAGGTCCTCGCCGAAGGCGCGCTGGTAGAATTCGGCGACCAGGGGGCGCTCCAGCTCGTCGCACTTGTTCAGGAAGGTGACGCGGAAGGCGTAGCCGATATCGCCGAAGATCTCGGCGTTCTGGGCCCAAGTGATGACCGTGCGCGGGCTCATCACGGTAGAGATGTCGCCGTTCATCAGCGCATTGCGCGTCATGTCGGCGACGCGGACCATGGCGTCGAGCGTCTTGCGCGCCTCGCCCTCCGAATAGCCGGGCAGCTTGGAGGCGACGATGGCCGCTTCCTCGTCATGGCCGAGATAGTTCAGCGTCGTGACGATCGACCAGCGGTCCATCTGGCCCTGATTGATCTGCTGGGTGCCGTGATAGAGGCCGGTCGTGTCGCCGAGGCCGATCGTGTTGGTCGTCGCGAAGAGGCGGAAATAGGGGTTCGGGCTGATCACCCGGTTCTGGTCGAGAAGGGTCAGCCGCCCCTCGGCTTCCAGCACGCGCTGGATCACGAACATCACGTCCGGGCGGCCCGCGTCATATTCGTCGAAGACGAGGGCGACCGGACGCTGGAAGGCCCAAGGCAGGATGCCTTCCTTGAAGGCGGTGACCTGCTTGCCGTCCTCGACCACGATGGCGTCCTTGCCGATCATGTCGATGCGGCTGACATGGCTGTCGAGATTGATCCTCACGCAGGGCCAGTTCAGCCGGGCTGCGACCTGCTCGATATGGGTCGACTTGCCCGTGCCGTGATAGCCCTGGACCATCACGCGGCGGTTGTGCGCGAAGCCCGCCAGGATGGCGAGCGTGGTCTGCGGATCGAATCTGTAGCTCTCGTCGAGCGGCGGCACGTACGGATTGCTCTCCGAGAAGGCCGGCACCGTCATCTTGGTGTCGATGCCGAAGACCTCCCGCGCGGACACTTCGGTATCCGGCGCTTGCGGCATGTCGGGATCGGTGATGACGGTCATAGAGCCTCCTGCCAGTGCGCTAGCCTAGGATGGGGCGCACTGGCAACGTGGCGTTCCCGCCTAGCGGATCAAGCGGGCGGCAACCTTTTTCGCGCGCCGCGCGAGGACCGGCGGCAGGAACTCGGTCAGCATCTCGTCGCTCTTGACCTTCCAGTCGGTCTTGTCGCCGGAGCCCGGGCGCGGCTTGAACTGCGTGGTCTTCTCGACCTTCTGCTCGTCCCAGGTCGCCGTGTAGTAATAGAGCGCGATCGACTTGCGGGTCTTGCCTTCGGGATGGCTGATCGGGTTCGGATTGCCGTGGAAGCTGTCGCCCGTCGTCGAGAACATGACGCAGCGATTGGCGAGCGGCAGGACCGATTTGCGCCGCTCCGTCATGTCGGTGTTCCAGAGCTCGAGCTGGCCGCCATATTCGTCCCGCCAGTCATCGTTGAGATAGATCAGCACGTTCACGCGGCGCTCCAGATCCATCAGCTTGTGGTGGTTGAAGTCCGCGTGCACCGACAGGTGCCCGCCGCGGCCGATCTCGTGGAAGCCGCCGCCGAGGAAATAGGGATCGGGAATCAGGCCCTTGATGCCCGTGATATTCTCGACGATCTTGACGAAGGGGCGCGAGTTGAAGGTGTAGAAGAGGCTGCGCAGCTTCGGCTCCAGGAAATCCGGGTTGAAGCTCTGCTTGTAGCGCTCCTGGTCCCGGTCGAAGGCCATGCCGTCGGCATCGAGCTTTTCGGGGAAGTGCGCGAGGCAGTAATCGATGACCTCCCGCGGCAGGAAATCGTCGATGACCGTGTGCGGAAACGGATCGGCGGCCTTGTAGGCCTCGGTCAGATCCGTCCCGAGGCTGCGGGCAGCCTCGGGATCGATGGTGAACGGGTCATTCTGCGACGGCGTGATGAAAGCCACTACGGGTCCCCATGAAATTGCGCTGTTCCGCAGCCGCCTGCAAAGACCTCGCCGCGGTCAGTCGCCGGACTGCCGCAGCTGCTCGTCCCTGATGGCCCGGAACTCGTTTCCTTCGTACCAATTGGGCATCCGGTCCGTATAGGCCAAAGCGGCGCCCGTATCTCGCAACACCGTGAGGGTGTCGACGATCCCGTCCAGGCGCCAGGTCTCCGGATCGTATTCGTCGGCGGGCGTGTGGTAGCGGGTCGCGGTATAGTCGTCCTCGGCGGCCCGGCCGGCTTCCTCGCCGCCTTCGAGAAGGTCGATGCCCTTGTCGACATAGAGCATCGGCACGCCCTTCTTGGCGAGGCTGATGTGGTCGGAGCGGTAGAAATAGCCTTTCTCCGGGCTCGCATCGGGGCTCAGGACCTTGTCCTCGCCCTCGGCGACCTCGCGCAGGATGTCTTCCATCTCCGAGGCGCCGTATCCGATCACGAGGAGGTCGCGCGAAGGCGGGGTCGGGGCGAGCGCGTCGATATTGATGCCGCCCACCGTCCGGGCCAGCGGCACGAGCGGGTCCTCGGCATAATAGGCAGATCCCAGAAGGCCCGATTCCTCCGCCGTCACGGCGAGGAACATGACCGAGCGGTCGGGCTGCTCCTCGGCCTCGGCCATGCTCTTGGCGATGGCGAGGATGCCGGCGGTGCCTGTCGCATTGTCGACCGCGCCGTTCGAGATCACGTCGCCTTCGCCCTCGGCCATGCCGAGATGGTCCCAATGGGCCATGTAGAGGACATATTCATCCGGCCGCTCATCGCCCGGCAGGACGCCGACGACATTGGCCGAGTTCGATCGCGAGCTGGTATTGCTTATGGTCGCGGAGGCCGTCAGCTCGCCCATGTCCACCGCTTCGAAATCCGCGCTGAGCGCGGCTTGCTGAAGCTCGGCGAAGTCGAGGCCGGCGGCGGAGAAGAGCTCTTCGGCCACCTCTTCTTGGATCCACGCCTCGAGCATGGCGCGCGAGGCGCCTTCGTCGGGCCGGACGAGGTCGAGCTGCGGGCCGGTCCACGATCCTTCGACCACGCTCCAGGGATAGGCGGCCGGTTCGGTCTGGTGGACCACCAGAACGGCGGCGGCGCCCTGGCGGGCGGCTTCCTCGAACTTGTAGGTCCAGCGGCCGTAATAGGTCATGGACCGGCCGCCGAACTCCTCGCCCTGCAGGGTGAAGCCCGGATCGTTGATCAGCATGACGACCGTCTTGCCTTCGACGTCCGCGCCTTCGTAGTCGTTCCAGCCATATTCGGGCGCGACGATGCCGTAACCGACGAAGACCATCTCCGAATCGTCGAAGGCGATCTCGTCGCGGACCTGCTTGGACCAGTAGACCGCCTCGTCCCCATAGCCGAGCACCCGTTCCTCGCCATCGGGGAGGGTGACGGACAGGCGCGACTGCGCAGGATCGACCGTCTGCTCGACCAGCGGAACGGGCTGCTCGTAGGACCCGTCGACCGGCTGCAGGCCGATCTCCTCCATCTGCTGGATCAGATATTCGCGCGTCATCACGCCGCCTTCGCTGGCAGGGGCCCGGCCCTCGAACGCGTCCGAGGCGAGAGTGGCGATTCCCTGCTCCAGGAAGTCCTCGTCGATGGGCGGCAGGTCGGGCACTTCGGGATCGGCGACGGCGACGTCCTCGGCCGGCTCCTCCTGAACCACGACTTCGGAAGTGGGCTCTGCATCGCCGCAGGCCGTCAGCAATGCGAGGGCGGATGTCAGGAGAAGAAGGCGGGGCATGGCAAATCCTCTTTGCATGACGCGAAGCTAGGCAGCCGCGGCGCGCCGCTCAAGCATGCATGTCCGGCTAGGCTGCAAGGTCCGCAGCGCGCTATGGCGCCCCCATGACGACATCCTATTCCGATCTTCTCGCGGCGATGACCGAGCGCGACGGCGCCGTCGCCGCCTCCGTGCCCGATGACTGGCGGCAGGGCCGCACCGCCTATGGCGGCCTTTCCGCAGCGCTCGGCCTCGAAGCCGTGAGGCTGCAGCAGGGCGAGCTGCCGCCGCTCAGAACCGCGCAGATCGCCTTTCTCGGCCCGGCGGTGGGCGATCTCAGCGTGCGCACGCAGGTGCTGCGCGCGGGCAAGTCGATGACCTTCGTCGCCGCTGACGCCTCCGGAGAGGCGGGGCTCGCGACGCGTTGCCTGTTCGGCTTCGGCGCGGCGCGCGACAGCAGCATCGACTACGACGATGTTCCCATGCCGGAGGTCCCGGAGCCCGAAGAGCTTCCGCCCCGGGACATGAGCGGTGTCAGCGGACCGGCCTTCATGCAGCATTATGACGTCCGGTTCGTCGCGGGGGCGGATCTTTTCTCCGGCAGCGACGAGGCCCGCTTCCTCGCCTGGGTCCGGCATAGGGACGAGGGCGCGCGGCGCGGGCAGGGACCGCTCCTGGCGCTCGCCGACGTTCTTCCGCCCGCCTTCCTGTCGATGCTCGATGCGCCCGCTCCGGCCGCTTCGATCACCTGGCAGGCGGACTTCCTGACCGAAGAGGCCGATTCGCAGGGCGGCTGGTATCTCTGCGGGACCTCCGGCGAGGCGGCGGTGAACGGCTATGGCGGCCAGGCGCACATGGTCTGGGCCCGCGACGGCGAGCCGGTCGTCGGCGCGCGGCAATGCTGCGCCGTCTTCGGCTGAAGGCGGAGCGCGGCCGGCGCGCTCAGGGGCGGTAGCGCACCGCCTCGTGCAGGGTGGGCCGCGCGACCTCCACCTCGGCGAGGGCCGGAAGACGCGCCTTGAGGTGGTCGAAGACCCAGGCCGCCAGCACTTCGAGGGTCGGCCGCTCCAGCCCCTCGATCTTGTTCAGGAAACGATGGTCGAGCCGCTCGCGCACGGCCTCGCACGCTGCGCGGACCTCGGCGAAGTCGGTCACCCAGCCCTGCTCGCCCAGCGTCTCCGCGCGCAGCACGGCGGTGGCGCGGAAGCTGTGGCCGTGGATATGCGAATAATCGTGCCCCGGCGCGACATTCGCGCCGAGTTCATGGGCGGCTTCGAAGCCGAAGCTGTAGGACTGCTCGTACATGGGAGGGGGCGATTAGCGGGCGAGGGCGGCCGCGTCTATCCGGCTCATCCGGCAGCCCACCCCGCGGGCATCCTCGTAGACGGACAGCTTGCGCGTCTCGACCACCACGCCGTGCACGTCCTCGCGGGCCATCAGCCGGGCGATGATCGCCTCGCAGAGCGTTTCCTGCAGGCCGAAATGGCGCTCCTCGGTCAGGTCCAGCACCGTATCGCGCAGGTGGTTGTAGTCGCAGACATCCTCAATGCCGTCGCCCGCACCGACGCGGCGCAGCACCATGCCGATATGGAAGCTGACGAGCTGGGGCTTCGTCTCGTGGTCGAGGACGCCCAGGCGGACCTTGCGGCGCAGATCCTCCAGGAAGACGGCGTAATAGCCTTCGTCGAGCGCGGGCAGATGCATCGTCCTAGCCCTTGAACGCGACGTCGCGCTCGGTCGGCACCAGGTGCTCGCCATTGTCGGCGAGGAGGGTCGTGCCGGTGATGGCGGGATTTTCGAGCGCGAAGCGGACGGCCTGCGCGACATGGACCGGGTCGAGACGCCGCTTCAGCGCATTGTGGCGGTCCGCCTGCGCCTCGAAGCTCTCTTCGCTCTGCCCCGGGCTCGGCAGGCAATAGCCCGGCGCCACGCCGATGACGCGCACTTTCGGCGCGAAGGCCTGCGCCATCAGCGTCGTCGCCTCGCGCAGGGCCGATTTGCTCAGCGTATAGGCGAAATGGTCGGGATTGGGATTCCAGAGCTTCTGGTCCAGCACGTTGACGATCGCGGCATCGCCCTCCGGCGCGTCCTTGGCGAAAGCCTGCGCAAGAAGAACCGGCGCGGCGGTGTTGACCGCGAAATGCCGTTGCAGGCTCTCGGGCCCCGTATCCGCCGCCGTGTCGTGTTCGAAGATCGACGCGGAATTGACGAGGCCGGTGAGGGGGACGCCGAGCGCTTCGCCGGCATCGCGGATCAGGCGCGGCGGAAGGCCGAGGTCCGACAGGTCCCCGCCGACCGCGATCCCGCCGATCTCTCCGGCCAGCGCTTCGGCTTCCCCGCGCGAGCGGTTGTAATGCACCGCGACCGCCCAGCCCGCCTCGGCCAGCGTGCGGCAGAAGAGGGCGCCGAGCCGCTTCGCGCCGCCGGTGACCAGAACGCCGCGCCTCATGCCGCGCCTCCCGTGCCGAGAAAGACGATATAGGCGACATAGGCCGCAGTGAAGGCGATGCCCAGGATGCGGCCGATCCGCCCCCCGGCAAAGACCAGCGCCGCCAGCACGATCGCCGTGACGATCATCACCGGCAGGTCGTAGAGCAGCGCCGTGTGCGAGAAGGTGGAGGTGCCGACGAGCCCCGCCACGCCGCCCACGAAGAGCAGGTTGAAGACGTTCGAGCCGAGGATATTGCCCACCGCCACGTCGGCCTCCCGCTTGAGCGCCGCCGCGAAGACCGTCGCCAGCTCGGGCAGCGAGGTGCCGAAGGCGACGATGGTGAGGCCGATGACCTCCTCGCGCACTCCGAGATCGGTGGCGACGGCCGCGCCATTGTCGACCAGCAGGTCGGCCCCGAGCGGCAGGCCGATCAGGCCGGCGACGAGATAGAGCGGCGTCTTCCACTTGGAACTCGCCGTCTCCCCATATTCCTCGACCTCCGCCATCAGTTCTGTGTCGCCGTTCGACCGCGCCGCCGCGATGCCGATCGCGACGACATAGGCGGCGATCAGCGCGAGCATGACCAGCCCCGCGCGTAGGTCGATCGCGCCGCCGAGATAGACGAAGCCGCAGAAGACACCCGTCGCCAGCAGCATGACGACCGCGTGCCGGCCGAGCTTCGGCGTCGCCAGCGAGATCGCCGAGACGATGGCCGGCACGCCGAGCACCAGAAGGATATTGGCGATGTTCGAGCCGACGATATTGCCCATGGCGATGCCGTTGTCGCCGGACAGCACGGCCTGGACCGTCACGAACAACTCCGGCGCCGAGGTGCCGAAGGCGACCACGGTCAGGCCGACGAGAAGGGACGGGATGTTCAGCAGCTTGGCGAGCGCGACCGCGCCGCGCACGAGCAGCTCGCCGGCGCAGAGCAGCGCGGCGAGGCCGACGACGATCAGGAGAAGGTGGATCAGCACTGGCGGGCCTCGCGGCGGGCCTGGCTGGAAGGCATGGCCGCGGGGATCAGTCCGGGCGCCCTTTCTCGAGCGTGTTCAGCGTGACGAAGGCCAGAACGAAGAGGCCGATCACCACGACGCTCGGCGGAAGGATGCCCAGCACAGCCAGACCCAGAATGAGCAGACCGATCACGGCGAGAGCAGCGAACATGGAACCTCGGACAGCGCTAGGGAAACAAGTCGCGCCCCTCTAGACCAAGCGCGGGGCGGCGTCACCCCTGATGGTGGCGCCGGCGCAGGCCGCTTCAGCCGGGAAAGAGAAGCTCGACCCGCGGCCCTTCCTGCGTCTGCTCGCTACGCCAGCTTCCGCCCAGAAGCGCGACGCAATGTTGCAGCAGCACGTCGCGGAACGGCGATCCGGCGGTGGCGGGGCTCGCTTCGGCAGGAGCGCCGAGACGCTCTTTCCAGAGGAGCCGGGTCCGCCCCTCCTGGTCCTTGTCGAGGGTCAGGACGATTCCGCCCCGGTCCGCCGCGGGGCGCCGCCGCGCGGTGATGAGGAGCTCGCAGAGCAAGGTGGCGAGCGCTGAGGCCTGTCCCGCTGGCAGCATGTGGACGGCGCCGAGGTCGAGATGCAGCGCGTCGGGCGCATCGCCGCCATGCTGCGCGCAGGTCTCGACGACCCGCAGGACGACATCGGCGACCGCGATGTCCGGCGCATGCAGTTCCGGCTGCTGCTCGGCGGCCTCGGCGGTCAGGGCGTGGACGGCCCTCATGACCTCCACCTGCTCGGCCAGCATCGCCGCCAGCCCGTCCTTGTCGAGCGCGCTGTGGCTGCCGAGCCGGATCAGCGTCGCCATCAGCTCGTACCCGTTCGTGACCCGCTGATCCATTTCGGCGGCCAGGGCGGCGAGGCGATCCTTCTGGCTTCTGTGCTCGGTCGCGTCCCAGTTGACGCCGAGCATGCGGATCGGGGTTCCTCCCGCGTCCCGCTCGATGACGCGGCCGCGCCCGCCGACCCAGCGCAGGGCGCCGTCGGGCAGGACGATGCGGAACTCGGTGGCGTAATCGACATCCTGCTCCAAGCAGGCCTCGTGCTCTCGCTGAAGGCGGGCGACGTCCTCGTGGTAGACCCGGCAGAAGAAATCGTCGGCCGTGTAATCTCCGGGCGGCAGGCCGAACAGCGCGTACCAGGCGGCATTGCTCTGCACCTTGCCGGTCGCGATGTCCCACTCCCAGCTGGCGACATTGCTCACCTGGAGCGCCAGGGCGCTGCGCTCGGGCGGCAATGATCCGCAGAACTCTCCCCCCTCGGGCCGCACGCGGTGCTGTGGAACGGGGAAGACGGTGATGCCGCTCATGGTGGTCTCCGAAAGAGGGGGTGCCTTTTCCGTCCCCGGGGGTGGGGAGGGCGCACTTGTTCTGCCTGCCTGTACTGGTTTCCGGCGGCTGCCTTAGGGTAAAGGGGTCACCGCTTTCTGAACGCGCGGCCGCCTTGCGATGCGGCACCGCACAAGCGTAAGGCCGCTTTCCCGAACCGAAGAGGCGAGCAATGGCTTACTCCACGATCGAAACCAGGACCGAGGACAAGGTCCGCATCGTGACGCTGTCCCGGCCCGAGGCGCTCAACGCGCTCAACACCCAGCTGATGGACGAGCTGTCCGACGCCCTGATCAAGGCGGACGCCGATCCGAGTGTTTCGGTGATGATCGTGACCGGCTCGGAAAAGGCCTTCGCCGCGGGCGCGGACATCAAGGAGATGCAGAACAAGACCGCGATGGAGGCCTATACCGAGGACTTCATCACCGCGAACTGGGAGCAGGCTGCCAAGTGCCGCAAGCCCGTGATCGCCGCCGTGGCCGGCTATGCGCTCGGCGGCGGCTGCGAACTGGCCATGATGTGCGACATCATCATCGCCGCGGACACGGCGAAGTTCGGCCAGCCCGAGATCACGATCGGCGCCATTCCCGGCGCCGGGGGCACCCAGCGCCTCACGCGCGCGATCGGCAAGTCCAAGGCGATGGAGATGTGCCTGACCGGACGGATGATGGGCGCCGAGGAGGCCGAGCGGGCAGGGCTCGTCTCCCGCGTGGTGCCCGCAGCCGACCTGATGGACGAGGCGCTGAAGACCGCGAACAAGATCGCGTCCTTCTCGCGGCCGATCACGATGATGGCCAAGGAATGCGTCGACCGCGCCTATGAGACCACGCTGCGCGAGGGTCTTCTCTTCGAGCGCCGCGTCTTCCACGGCGTCTTCGCGACCGAGGATCAGAAGGAAGGTATGGACGCCTTCGTCGAAAAACGGCAGCCAAGCTTCAAGAACAAATAGATATGGCTGCGGCCGGACCGATGGACACCGTGTCCGCCTGCGCTAGCTTCGGCTGACGCGGATAGCCGCCCGAGGATCGCCGGCATGCAAGACCATCTCGTTCTCGCCGTCGTCCTGATCGGCGTTCTCGGCATCGGGGCCCAGTGGCTCGGCTGGCGCTTCAACCTGCCGGCCATCGTCCTGATGTCGATCGCCGGGCTCCTCCTCGGACCGATCTTCGGCATCATGCGGCCCGAAGAGACCTTCGGCGACTTCTACCAGCCGATCATCGCGGTGGCCGTCGCGGTCATCCTGTTCGAGGGCGGGCTCCAGCTGCGCTTCGACGAGCTGAGGGGGCTGGGGAAGGGCGTGAGGCGCCTCGTCCTGCCCGGCGTTCCCATCGCCTGGGCGCTGGGCGCGCTCGCGGCGCATTACGTTGCGGGGCTGAGCTGGGGCACGGCGATCCTGTTCGGCGGCATCATGGTGGTGACGGGACCGACCGTCATCATTCCCCTCCTGCGCCAGGCGAAGCTGTCCTCGCGGCCCGCCGCGCTGCTCAAATGGGAAGGGATCATCAACGACCCGATCGGCGCGCTCGCCGCCGTGGTCGCCTATGAGTTCTTCTTCACGACCCATAGCGGTGCCGCCGGCCACGAGATCGAATCCTGGCAGATCGCCGCGAGCCTCCTTCTGGGCTCCCTCATCAGCCTCGCATGGGGCGTCGGCGTGGGCTACGGCCTCGCCGCCAGCTTCCGGAAGGGCCTGGTTCCCGAATATCTCAAGCCGCCAGTGCTGCTCTCGTCGGTCCTGCTCTGCTTCGAACTCGCCAACCTCCTGCAGGAAGAAGCGGGGCTGATCGCCGTCACGGCGATGGGCGTCACCATGGCGAACGCCAAGATGCCGTCGATCAACCAGCTGCGCCACTTCAAGGAAAACATCGCGGTCCTGTTCGTCTCGGGAGTCTTCGTCCTGCTGACGGCCAATCTGACGCCGGAGACGCTGACCATGCTCGACTGGCGGGCGGCGCTATTCGTGGCCGCCATGCTGTTCGTGGTGCGGCCCCTGACCGTCTTCCTGTCGACCATGGGAACCGATCTGCGCTGGCAGGAGCGGGCTCTCGTGGGATGGATCGCGCCCCGCGGCATCGTCGCCGTCGCGATCTCCGGCCTCTTCGCCGCCTCGATGGCGGATCGCGGCTATGAAGACGCGCAGATGCTGGTGCCGCTGGCCTTCGCCATGGTCTTCGCCACCGTCCTCCTGCACGGCTTCACCATCGCGCCGCTGGCCAAATGGCTCGGCCTCGCCTCGACCCATCCGCCGGGCGTCCTGATCGTCGGGTCGAGCCCCTGGTCGATCAAGCTCGCCGAGAAGATCCACGACCTGAAGGTGCCGGTGCTGATCGCGGATACGAGCTTCCGGGCGCTTCGCCCCGCGCGGCAGGCGGGCATAGAGACCTTCTACGGCGAGATCCTGTCCGAGGTGACGGAGCACCACATCGAATTCGTGCGCTTCGGCTATCTCCTCGCCGTCGGCGGCAACGAGGCGCACAACGCGCTGGTCTGCACCGATCTCGCGCCGGAAATGGACCGCGCGACGACCTATCAGCTTTCGGCCCGCGGCACGGATGATTCGCGCAAATCGGTGTCCTACAGCCTTCAGGGCAGGACCTTCCTGTCCGAAAAGGTGAGCCTCGATTCGCTGCTGCAGAAGCACTGGGAGGGCTGGGAGTTCCAGTTCACCCGCCTGTCCGAGGAGTACCCGCCGGAGCGCTATCGCGAGGGGCTGCCGGCCGAGGCGCTCATCGTCCTCGTCGTGCGCAAGGACCAGCTCCTCTTCCAGTCCGCCGAGGAACGGATCGAACTGATGGCAGGGGACCGCGTCCTGGCCTATCTGCCGCCCAAGGCGGTCGGCGAGCGCAGGGAACAGGCGCCCGACACCTCCTCGGATGTCGAGGCGATCCAGGAGAAGAAGCGCGCCGCCCTCGAGAAAGTCTCCACCTGACCCGTTCCGGTACGTTCCGCATCGGGACTTAACGGCGGCTTAAGGAAGTTGGCCGTAGCCTTAACCCGGCTGGTTAAGGGAACGGGTATGGCGGTCAGGCAGGAAAGGGGGATGCGCGCGGGCAGCCTTCTTGCCGCCTACACCGCCCGCTACGGCGACGCGATACGGCGCCAGCAGAGCACGATCGCCCTGCGCGCCGCGCGGGTGGAGGCCGAGCTCGCCTACCGCGCGCGCGGAACCTTCCTCGCCAGCATGAACCACGAGCTGCGCACGCCGCTCAACGCGATCACCGGGTTCGCGGGCCTGCTGAAGGAAGCCGACACCTATGGCTTCGGCCCGGAACAGCGCACCGAATATCTCGATTATATCCTGGAATCGGCCGACCTCCTTCTCTCCCATATCGACACCATCCTCGAAGTGGCCGATGCCGAAAGCGGCGGCACCAAGCTGCGCAAGAGGAGCTTCCCGCTGCCCGAGATCATCGAGCATCTGGCCGAAGACCTCGCGGAGGAGCTGGCTTCGCGCGAGATCGTGCTGCGGACCGACATGCCAGACTCCCTGCCGCCCGTGCATGCCGATCCCGACAAGATCATGACGGCTCTGCGCCACCTCGTCCTGTTCATCGCCGCCAAGCACCGGCCCGGCATGCATATCGACGTGACCGTCCGCCCCGGCCTCGCCGGCCGCTCCAAGGGCTGGATCTATCTGGCGATAGAGGATGACGGCCCCGGACGGACGGCGGACGAGCTTGCCGACGCCATGCGGGTCTTCGAGCAGGTCCATGAGGGGCTCGACAGGGGCTTCGGCAGCCAGGCCCTCGGCCTGCCGATCGCCAAGAGCTTCGTCGAGCTCAATGGCGGCCGGTTCAACGTGAAGCCCCGCCAGGCGCCCGGCCACCTGATCCGCTTCGCGCTTCCCCTGGCCGTGGAAGATGAAGCCCTGGCGGTGGCGTCATGATGAGCGAAGAGATCCTCACCCTGACCAGCGAAAGCCAGGAGCCGGGCCGCGGCCGCCGGCGCGTGGGGCGGGTCATCGCCAATACCGGCGCGGTCGTCCTCGTCATGATCGAAAGGCAGGGCGGGGCGGCCGAGATCCTGCACACCGGCGACCTCCTGATCGTCGGGCGCAACAGCTCGCTCTGCGTCGGCGCCGTCAGCTCGATGAGCGTGCCGGCGCCCGCTGCCCAGGGAGAGACCGACGAGTTGTGGATCGCCGAGGTCGAGCTCTACGGCGCGCTGTCGGAAGACGGCGCCGTGCGGCACGGCCTGCCGCGCCCGCCGGCGCTCGGCGACCCCGCATGCCTCGCGGGGGAAGCCGATATCCGCGCCCTCTACGGGCCGGAGGCCAATGGCGGAATGCGGATTGGCACCGTGGCCGGCACGCCCTACGAGGCCACGGTCGCGCCTGCCGCGCTGACGGGCGGCTTCGCTCTCCTCGGCTCCGCGGATTTCGGCAAGAGCTGCTCGATGGCCGTCCTGGTCCGCGCGCTCCTGCGGGCGCGCGAGCCCGTCCATCCGGTGCTCCTCGACATCCACGACGAATATGGCCGCAGCTTCGGGCGCGCGGCGAGGATCATCCGCCCCGGCGCCGGCTTCCTGCCGCATTGGCTGCTGACGTCGGACGAGCTCGCCTGGGTCCTGTCGCTCAGCGGCGGGCCGCTCCTGCCCGAGGAGCGCTCGCTCCTCGACGAGGGCGTCCCCTATGCGCGGCGTCGGACGCTGCAACGGGCCGATCCGGCCGCGCTGGACGGCTCGCCCGTCGACGGTCCGCTGCCTTACCGGATCGGCGATCTCCTGTCCTGGCTCGACAAGACGGCGCAGCAGGACGCTTTGCGCGGAGCGGTCGTCTATGAAAGGCTGCGCACCCGTCTTCGCAGCGCGACGGCGGATGGACGCCTGCGCGTCATCTTCGGCGGCCAGCCCGGCCAGGACACGCTCGGCGAATTCGTGCACGACGTGTTCAGCCTCCGCCGGCCCGGCCCGCTCCTCTCGGTCCTCCAGCTCGGCAAGCTGCCGCTCGGCCTCGAAGGCCTGTTCACCGCCGTCATCGCGCGGATCGGCACGGCGCTTGCCGAGGGAACGCGCGGCGCGGTCTCGGTTCTGCTCCTTCTCGAGGAGGCCGACCGTTTCGCGCCGGCCGACACGCCCACCGGCGTCACCGCCCTGTCTTCCGCCGCCCTCGAAAAGCTGGTCGCGCGCGGCGCGCGCTCGGGCATCGGCCTCGGCTTCACATCCGACCGGGCCAGCGAAGTCAGCGGCCGCCTCCTGCGCGAGGCGCCGACCGTCTTCGTTCACCGCATGTCGGGGGAGGCGGATCGTACCCGCGTGACAGCGGCGCTGCCCGAGGCGGCGAACGCCTTCCTGTCGGCCGCCGCCACGCTCGGCCGCTCCGAGGTGGTCGCCTGCGGAAAGGCCGTGCCGGTGCCGGGACGCCTCCTGATGGACAGCCTGCCCGACGCCGCCGTGCCCGGACAGGTGCGGGCGAAGGGACCCCGCGCAGCCGAAGACATGGTGGAAGACTTCATCCGCCGCTGGCGTTTCGGCAGCGAGGCGGCGGCGGCCGATCTTCCGCCAAGAGTGTCCCGGCGCGAGGGCGGAGACGCCGTGCCCGCGGCCTGACCCGCGTCAGCTCGCCGGCATCTCCGCATAGCGGTAGAGGTAGTTGGCGAAGTCCTGGGGATCCCGCTCGCGCGCATTGCGGAAGATCGACGGTTCGGCCGCGTTGAGGACCCTGCCTTCGGGCGTCACGATCAGGAGCGTCGGCACGCCCTCGAGCTCTTCCATCCCGAAGCGCTGCGGCACGTCCATGTTCCTGTCGTAGCGGCCGACATCCACCTTCACGACAGCATAGTTCTCCGCGATCAGATCCGCGATCTCCGGGATTTCCATCATCCCGGCGAGGATCCGGCAGTCCGGGCACCAATTGCCGCCCATCTTGATCAGCACGCGCTTGTTCTCGCCGCGCGCCTGCGCGAAGGCGCGGTCAATCGCGGCCTGCGCATCGAGCGCGGGGTCATAGGGCTGCGGATCGGCGGAATAGACAGCGTTCTCCGAAATGATCGGCGGTCCTTCGGGACCCTCGGGCTCGCTGTCGGCGCAGGCTGTGAGGCCGGCGGCGAGAGACAGGGCGATCAGCATGGCGCGCATGGGCAATCCTCCACAAGAATGACTTCACAGGTCGCGGCGGCGGCGGCCATCCGCAAGAGCAGGTGTCAGCCCGCCTCCGGTCCCGCCTTCATCAGCGCGGCCCGCTCGCAGGAGGCGACGACAGTGCCGTCCTGGTTCAGCATCTCGTGCAGGAAAGTCACGATGCCCTGGCCGGGGCGGGACTTGGACGCGCGCACGGCCTGCACGGTGGTGCGCGCGCGCAGCGTATCGCCATGGAAGACCGGCGCGGGGAAGCGGACCTTCTCCATGCCCAGATTGGCCACGGTCGTGTTGAGCGTCGTGTCGTTGACCGTCATTCCGACCAGAAGGCCGAGGGTGAAGAGGCTGTTGACCAGCGGACGTCCGAATTCGGTCCGGGCTGCGGCGTGATGGTCGATGTGCAGAGGCTGCGGGTTCATCGTCATCAGCGAGAACTGCATGTTGTCGTATTCGGTGACGGTGCGCGTCCACTCATGCTCGAACACCCGCCCCACTTCGAAATCGGCGAACCACAGTCCCGGCATGAACGACCTCCCTTTTCTGCTGTGCCGCTTACGCAAAGGAATGCGCGGAAGCCAGCACGGGGCATGGATCAGCTGGCGAGCCTGTGGCCCAGGGCCAGCACATGGTCGAGCGTTTCCTCGTCCATCCTCATGGCGAGCTGCGCCAGCTCCGCCGCCTTGCGGCGCCGGTCCGCGGGCGCGGGCGCGGGCGAGGGCGCTGCGGGCGGAGGCGCCAGGGTCGCCATCAGGCTGACGGGGTCGGTGCCGAGCGCCTGCGCGATCGCCTGGAAGCGCGACAGCGACATCCGGTTGGTGCCGAGCTCGTATTTCTCGACCTGCGCGCCCGAGACGCCGCAGGCCCGGCCGAGCGCGGCACGGGACAGGCCGGCGCGCTCACGCATCCGCCGCACGGCCCGTCCGGCCAGAAGGTCCAGCGTCTGCGGTCCGGTGGCGGCGCTTCGCTGTGGCTTGTCCTCTGGTCTCGTCACCGCTCGCCTCTCATCGGGCGACCTATACGCGAGGTGAGAATCGCATGCTACCTCGGATTGCATTAGGGGGCGTTCACAATATGTTCCTCACCGGGCGATGAGGAGCGACGGCATGACGGACAGCGAGTGGCTGAGCGCGATCTGGGAGGCGGCAGAGGAGGTCGGGGATGATTCCCTCGTCCTCGCGACGCTGATGGCGATGCGCGACCCCCGCCTTCGCGACGATGTCAGGGCGCTGATCGCGGCCTCGGACGGCACGCGGGCGAGCCTGCGCGTGCTCCTGCGGCGCAGCGGCCTCTGCACGGCTGCGAATGCGGCCTCGAAGAGGTGAAGCTTGTCTTGCCGGCCTCTTCGGGGCAGCCTCCCCATCGTCCTGCAAGGAAGGAGAACGCGATGAGCACGGAGCGCAGCTGTCGCAGCTTTGCCGAGTTCTTTCCCTTCTACCTGCGCGAACATGCGCGGCCGCGGACGCGGGCCCTCCACTATCTCGGCACGGCGTTGGTGCTCGCCTTCGCCATCTGGGCCCTGCTGACGCTGAACCTCTGGCTGCTGCTGCTCGTTCCCGTGGCCGGATACGGCTTCGCCTGGATCAGCCACGCCTTCGTCGAGCACAATAGGCCCGCGACCTTCACCTATCCGCTCTGGTCGCTGCGCGCCGATTTCCGGATGTTCTTTCTCGCCCTGACGGGGCGGCTCGGCCCGCATCTCGACCGGGCGGGCGTCGCGCGGCCGGGCTGATGGCGCAGCTCCTGATCGTCTACCATTCCAAGACCGGCGGCACCGGGCAGATGGCGGACGCCGCTGCAGAAGGCGCGCGGGAGGAGGCGGAGACCGTCCTCAAGCGGGCGGAAGAGGCGGGGCCGGAGGATCTTCTCGCCGCGGACGGCTACATCTTCGCGGCGCCGGAGAACCTCGCCGCCATCGCGGGGGTGATGAAGGACTTCTACGACCGCAGCTACTATCCTGTCCTCGGACGGATCGAGGGGCGGCCCTATGCCCAGATGGTCTGCGCCGGATCCGACGGCGAGAACGCGGCCCGCCAGACGGCCAGGATCGCGACCGGCTGGCGGCTGAAGGCGGTGCAGGATCCCCTGATCGTCTGCACGCACGCCCAGTCGGCCGAACAGATCCTGGCCGAGAAGACGATCGCGCCAGACGATCTTTCGCGCTGCCGCAAGCTGGGCGAAGCGATGGGCGCGGGCCTCGCTCTGGGCGTCTTCTGAACGGTGGGCGGCGTCCTTGCCGGCGCCGCACAGGCGGGAGGCTGCTCATGGCCGAGGACAGGGGAGGGTGCGCCGGGACGGCCGCGGACATGGTGCCCCCAGTCCGACTCGAACGAACGACCTACTGATTACAAATCTCTGGGTCCGACTATCCGCCCCTTGTCACATCCCCTCAGAGGCTAGGTAATCCGGGCTGTAGCGTCATCAGTCGATATCACCCGTTGCCTTGCGTTTCTGGTAGCATGGTAGCACGGTGGTAGCACGGCAGAGAGGGCGGCTTGGCCGAGCTGCCGGTGCGAGGGGCGATGGCGGGTCGAATTACAAAGCGAGCGGTGGATGCTCTGCCTGCGGGCGAGCGGCGGTGGGATGGCGAGCTGAAGGGGTTCGGCGTCCAGCGCACCAAGGGCGGTACGGCATCCTACGTGCTCAAGTTCCGCGCGGGCGGGCGGCAGCGCTGGCTCACCATCGGCAAGCATGGCAGCCCTTGGACGCCGGACACGGCACGGAAGGAGGCGCAGGCGCTTCTGGCGCTGGTAGCACAGGGTAAGGATCCTGCGACCGAGAAGCTTGCAGCGCGGGACCGAGCGACGTTCGCGGCCTTCGCAGAACGCTACCTCGCTGAGCATGCCGAGCGTCACAAGAAGGCGAGTTCGGTGCGGGATGACCGCGCGAACCTGCGCAACCATCTGCTACCCGCCTTCGGCGCCCGCGCACTGGACCAGATTACCCGGCAGGACGTGGCGAAGCTGCACAGCAGCCTCGCGGACCGTCCCGTGGCCGCGAACCGCGTACTCGCACTGCTCTCCCACATCTTCACGATGGCGCAGGCATGGGGCGAGGTGCCGGACGGCACGAACCCGACGCGGCACATCAAGAAGTTCAAGGAGGTGAAGCGCGAGCGCTATCTGTCGGCTGAGGAGTTCGTGCGGCTCGGCGCAGCGCTGCGGCAGGCGGAAGAGCAGGGGAGCGAGACGCCTTATGCCGTGGCGCTTTTCCGGCTGCTCACCTTCACCGCAGCGCGCTGCAGCGAGATTCGCACGGCGCGATGGGAGTGGGTGGACCTGCAGGCGGGCGAGCTGCGGCTTCCCGACAGCAAGACCGGCCGGAAGACAATCCACCTCTCGCCGCCTGCGCTGGAGGTGCTGGCGGCTCTCCCGCGCGAGGAGGGCAATCCGTTCGTCATCTGCGGAGGCAAGCCCGGCGCCTCGCTCGTGAACTACAAGGATCCGTGGAAGCGGATCAGCGAGGCCGCGCGGCTGGACGATGTCCGCCCCCATGACCTGCGTCACAGCTTCGCCAGTATCGCCGTCGCGGGCGGGATGAGCCTCCCGATGATCGGCGCACTACTCGGACACACACAGGCGCAGACGACGGCGCGCTATGCTCACCTCGCCAGCGACCCGTTGAAAGCCGCTACGGCTGCTGTCGGGACACGGATCAATGGGCTCATGGAGGCAAGGTTAGATGCAACTGCCATGCAGCTTGAGTCGTGGATCCACGAAGCCGCATCTAGGTAAGGAACGTGACCGTAAATCGTACAGTTGAAGCGGTCTGTGAGGTGCGTAGAAATATGTCGGACAGGATTTTTGAAGGCGAGAGCTCTCTGCAGAAGTTCATTGACCGCCGCACGGGTGGTGAAAATCTCCCCGAAGAAACCTTCGATGCGATGTCAGAGGATCTACGCATAGGTGTTGAAGAGGGTGACAGGCTTTCAATTGTTTCTGCCGTCCACTTCTTCAGGGCTGCCAGCGTTCCATTCCCTACATGGCTTACGGACGCACTGGTCTACCTCTTTTGGGATTTAGAAGATGTCAGCGTAGGGGAAGAATTTTCGAGACTACTTTCTCGGCGACAGCGATCCGATGCTCTAGCCTCTAAGCAATGGAACCACTGGCGTCTTCTCACCGCTTGCAGAGTCGCTCAGGGCAAGGGTGGAGCGGGAAAGCAGTTCGTCTACAAAATGAGCAGGCAAGAAGCGGCCCGTTACCTCGGCCTGACCTCAACTGAAAACCTCGGTAGATCATGGGAGCACGCGTACAGCATCGTCGCCGACATCACAGGCGCCAGTACGGAGACGGTTAGAAAAGACTACGCACTCATCCAAAGAGGCAGAGAACGCGAGGGATCAGAGGGTCGGTACTATTTCTTTATGCCGAGACCCTGTGAGGAAGAAGAGTAGGGCAGGACGCGCAGAATTCAGTTGCCCTAGGGCAAACATCGTCTGTTCCCGCTCCCTTAATACGCCGCTCTTTCCGAAGTACCCATAGGCATCCGGGCATGACCGGTAGGTACTAAGAGGAGTAGGCATTTGTCAGACCTTCATCAAACCGAGGATGGATCTCAGAGCGGCCTGTTCAACACAAAGCAGGCAGCAAACTACCTGAACCTTGGCGTAAGCACCTTAAATCGCGCCCGCTGCGAAGGCTGGGGACCAAAGCATACCGTTCTAGGCACCCGCGCGATCCGCTACCGACAACGAGACTTAGACGCTTTCATCGAAGCCGGTCTTCGTCAGTCTACTTCAGAACGCGCGGCATAAGAAGGGCGGCCATGAGCTAAGCCCACAGCCGCCGAAAGGCATTACCATCATGACCATACAGAACCTGCCTCGCGCACGCCAGCGCGAGATTGATCTCCCTACGCCTTTCTCCCATCAGGTGCGGCTTGTCCGCCGGCGCTTCGCCCTCAGCGAAGAGGGCGCCGCCGTCGTCGCCGAACTCGCCTTCGGCTCCTGCGGCGAAGGAGGTGATGCATGAGCGGCAACAGCCAGGAACACGGCATTCGCTACAGCATCGCGGTCGACACCGAGCGCGGCGTGCTGCTCTTCACCGGGCGGGATGCATGGGCACTACAGCACCTTATCCGCGCGGGTGAGAACGGCGTGACGCCGCTAGAGCGTCCAGCGCCGCGCTGGTCGCACTACGTCTGGAAGCTGCGAGGCGCCGGGCTGGACGTGGAGACCATCACCGAGCCCCACGGCGGCACCTATGCCGGAACGCATGCCCGCTACGTGCTGCGCACGCCCTGCAGGATCCGGCCCGGCGCACGGAAGGATGGTGAGCATGGCGCAGCGGCGTAAGGGCCGAGGCGTCGATGCGCAGGGGCGGTCCAAGGGGCCGCCCCGCCACGTCCGCCTCTATCGCAGCACTTTGCACTCGCCTGCCTACCGCTCCCTGGTACCGGCGGCGCGAGCCATTCTGACAGAGCTGTACGACCTCTATGACGGCCAGAACAACGGCGAGCTATTCCTTAGCGTCCGGCGGGCGGCGGAGCGGGTGCACGTCAATAAGGACACGGCCGGAAAGATGCTCGGCATCCTGCGCGAACGCGGCTTCATCAAGCTGCGGGTGGAAGCCTATGCCGAACTCGATATGCGCTACGCCCGTTGCTGGGTGCTGACAGAGTTTCCGTTCGCTGGCCATGCGCCCTCGCGCGACTTCGAAAAGTGGTATCCGCCGGGAAGCAAGGAGTGAATGTTTGCGACGCCTAGAGATGTAACGCCTCCTGATGATTGCTATGACCAACGGAAGCTATGAGACATCATTAATCAGGACACAAGAATTCCTGCAAGGCACGTCCGCAGTATTTCCTCATCCGTTTTGGAACCATGAAACAAAGGCTGTAAAAGTATTGTACTGCGGCAGCGATGGTCCACTAACCCAACGCAGACGAGGAGTAATCGTATACTCACCCGGTGGTAGAGTCATGGTCTGTCCGGCCCCAATCAGCTTCCCTTGATCGCTGAATATATAGGAATTTCCGCTAGCACTATTGCATGTAATAGAAACGTCGAAGACGTTCTCCCAAATTGCTTTGACCCGCACCCATCCTCCATTCTCTCCTAAAACGAAGGAATTGATATCGCGGTGCCAGCGACAATTCTGCCGGTTGCACCGCACATGGGTACTGCCGTTTTCTTCGTTTTTACTATCTACCTTTGTGCTCGTCTCAAGAGAGCTGATCCGTAGCCCATCATGCTCTTCGTCTGGATACGTTGCGACATGCGCTTCGAGGTCTAGCTCTGCGTCTAGGTGGTCCTCTCGGCGCATGCCCTCCCAATCATGGCTGTCGCATACAGCGATATACACGCAAGTGACTCCTGTAATTGGCGTGGCATCATTGTAGGTATCGAGGGACGAAAACTGAAGCAGGATGTGCAGTAATGATAACCTGCTGGTCCGCAATCGGAAAAGTTGTGGCCCTGCCATCTGCGGTGGAGTACCCTCTAACAGTGTGGCGGTGCTAAAATGCTGGCCCTAATTTGGGACAACGTGTCCCTTATCTTGGACCAGTGTACTGATAAACGATAAAAGGTGCCTCGTAAGCCATCCCTCGGTTTCGGACGAAATTGGGCTTGAAGAAAACTTGTCGTCCCCTCTCTTCAGACACAGGTAGTTTGCCAGGTGGGGGAGGCGGCAGAGGTAGCAGTTCGTCGTCCGTCACTGCCTATCTCTATTCAGGATTGGCTGCTCCGCAATGGTAGGAATGCTAGCCTTATCCGAGGCAAATCGATGCGCAGTCGGGCGCGGGTGAACGCTGGCTAGCGAGGTGCAGACACCGCTTGTCTCGCCACAGAGTCGCCATAGTGTCTAAAGGGTTAGGGGCGCGGGGGGTTCTGACCCGCCCCGCCGCGCCTTGCCACGGATGCCTGTTCGGGAGGCCCCATGACGATTCTTAAGGTAGCACGCTCTGCGTGCGCCGCCACGTGTGCGCTCGCTCTTATCTCCACCGGAACGGCCCTCGCCGCGCCCTATGTCGGCGAGATCACCGCCACACAGAACGGCGAAGTGATCGGCACGACCGAGTTCACTTTCGATCCCGAGGTCGCGACGGTGATCAACCGCCCGCTCGGCGACGGCACCACTGAAGACCTCAGCGTCTACGGCTACATCGAGGATCTGACGCTGCCGATCGGCACGCTGTTTGGCGAGCAGTTCTGGCTCGGCAACGATCCGCAGAACCCCAGCTTCACCGCGCTCGACACGAGCGGCCTGCGGAACGGCTTCGATGCGCAGCCGTCGTGGTGGGTCTTCTCCGACAGCAGCGACTATATGAGCGCCACCTTCTCCTACGGGCTGTCGTTCGACGCGGTGCAGGACAGCTTCGTCGCCGTCGTCATGGCGGATGGTCAGGCGGCGCCACAGTTCGACGGCCTGACGTTCACCGTCACGCTGGCCGAGGCGGTCCCGCTGCCCAGCGCCGCTCTGTTCCTCCTGACCGGGCTAAGTGGAGTGGCGGGGGCGCGCCGCTTCTCCAGGCGTAACTGAGGAAAACTCTCACCGGCGTCCGCCCCTATGGCCGGGAGGCCAGCGAGGGCCTAACAGTCGGCACTCGCCTACTTCTGCTGTCGATGAACATCAGCGACCCAGCGGCTTAGCTGCGTTATGTGCTTCCGCAGCGCCACCGCCTCGCTCGTGTGACAGCCGGTGCTATAGTTCCCCTTGGCCTTGCCTTTCGGTGCGCCGGGGCTCTTCCCGCCGTGCATCCGGCACCTCTTCTTCCCCTGGATCGCTGGCGACCGGCAGGGCCTCCCGTGTCTCGTCTTCGCACCGCATAGAGGTGCCGAGGTCAGCAGCGGGGGCAGGGCAGCCCGGCTCATGTGCGAGCGCTGCCTGCCGTGCATGGGGTTGTACGCCTTCACCGATGAAATCCTCCCCCTCCTGCTCGCTGTGAGCTGCGTGGAGGTGTGCTGTGCCAGCCGATACCTGGGTGCGGTTGTCGTGGTGATGGTGATGCACATGCACCGTTTGGCGGCTGTTCGGTCCGCGTGCTTTTCTCAATCCTTCCGCCATTGCGCCGAAGGTGCGGGCTGCTTTCGCTGCTTGTGAGAGGTTCATCTGCCGACCTTCGAAAGTCTGATCGGGTAGGGCGGCCCGGCGATAGCATTCGGCTGCTGCAGCATGCGCCATCACGATCTGAGCGGCGAACAAGCCTTCCAGCGCACCATCCGGCTCAAGCCCTTTCATCGCCATCAACGCGGCGTTGGAAGCTTGGCGGCCGTGACCCTCTCGCCAGCCGTCGCCGTGGTGACAGTGCGCCATGATGGCATCGTTGAGGACGCGCATATTGAAAGCGTTCGAACGCGTGCCGCCATAGGGGCGGCTGTTTTCGCCGCTCTTCTGGCCGGTGTCGTCTTCCACGCTGACCGAATTCCTGCTCACTACTTCTCGCACCCCGCCGCGCGGATAAAGAGATTGACAGATATGATAAGGTGAATCCTGCGGGCCGTCTAACTCAGTTTGAAGTAGAGCTAGATATTTGTTCTATTCTGTCTCGGACTGCCGAGCTACAAGACCGGCCGTGACTGCAACCATAGCTATCGGAGCCCCCATCTTTCCAATCGCACCGGCGGAAGCCGATCAGCGGCGGATGGTGACGTTTCTGCTGCCATAGAGGGTGTGATGGTAGCAGGGTGGTAGCACACTGCCGCAGTGCACTTGGGCGACCGGCGCTAAGTTATTGATTGGTCTGGTGCCCCCAGTCCGACTCGAACGAACGACCTACTGATTACAAATCAGTTGCTCTACCAGCTGAGCTATAGGGGCACGGCGCGTGTCGTGCCCCAGCGCAAGGGGCGGGTCAACTCTCCTGCATTGGCAGGGCGGCGGGCCCGGGCCGTCCCGCGCGGGGACGCCTCTCTTCGCAAGGCGCGGGCTGTCCCGCCGTCTCAGGCGATGAGGAGGAGGCCCGAATAACCGGCAGCGCCTGCGATGAAGGGGAGTATGCGGCTGTCGCGCTCCTCCGGCAGCTCCTCCTTGAGGACGTTGAGGATGATCCCGCCGCCCAGAAAGGCGACGAAGCCGAAGATCAGCGGCTCCGGCGGATGCGTCAGGATCCCGGCGGCCCAGCCCAGAAGGAGCGCCAGCGAGACCGCCCAGCGCCCGATCCGTCTCCAGGTCGCGCTCAGATCCTCGCGGAGGCCGTAATCGGTCACGAGAAAATGCAGGGAAAGGGCGAGGGTGAAGAAGAGGAGGGTCAGCTCGGTGCGTCCCTCGCTCTGGGTGAGGAGGTAGCCGGCGATCACGTTGTAAAGGCCGAAACTGGAAAGATGCACCCAGAACGTTCCTGTCCGCGGCGCTTCTTCTTCGTTCAGCGACGGTTCGGGATCGCGCCGCTTGCGCCGCACCATCGTTTCGAGCGCATAGAAGAGAACGAGGCCGGTCAGGGCCAGCATCCAGGCGAGGCTTTCCTCGAGAAGCCCGACCTCGACCAGCGCCTCGCGCTGTCCCGCCGCGATCTCGGGCAGAAGATGCAGGAAGACATAAGCGACCGAGGCGCCGCCTGCGGCCGAGAGCCATCGCGAGCGCGGAACGCCGTCCAGCGCCTTGAGGTGATGGGCGAAAAGATGGGTGGCAACGAGGGCGAGGGCCGCCAGGAAAGAGGGGAGGACCATGCAGCAGGCATAGGAACAGCCGGGCCTCCGCGTCCAGACATGAGCGCCGTCATGGCTAATGCCCGTTAACCATGCCCCAAAAGGACCTTGATTTTCGGCAGGTTAGATCACGCGAACGGCATCGGCGAGGCGCGGCGTTTGCACGCCATCGCCGTGAACGAAGCGCAAGCCAGTCGAGGACAGCATGAGCAACGACCTGAGCATTCTGAACATGGCCGAACCCGGCCTCGCCTGCCGTTTGTGGTCGAACTGGGTTCGGCAGGCCGATGCGGCATTGCGCGGCGTCGGAGCGGAGGCGTCGGACGAGGACTGGATCCGGGCGCTCGACGCCGTCGACCACGCCGCCGACCTCCTGCCTGCGCCGAAGCTCGGCGCCGTGGCCGCCAAGGCGCGGGACATGATCGGCGACCATCCGGACAAGGTCGCTCGCCGCCGTCTCGCCATGCGGGCCTTTCGCACGGCGGCATGCCTGTCCTATGCGGAGGCGAGCAAGGCGGCCTGAGCCGCCGGCGCCCGGTCCCCGGCGCCGATGGCGGGTGTCCCGCTATGGCACGAGGCCTGACGCGCTGCCGCAACAAGACGAGGCGCCGCCATCGATATTCCCGGACATGCCCCGAGCGCGCTCGGCCTCGCGACCATCTGCACCCGCCTGCTGGCGGCGGGTGTGCTCGGGGCGCTGCTCGGGCTCGAGCGGGAGCGGCGGCACCGCCCCGCGGGCCTGCGCACCTATATGTTGACCGCGCTGGCTGCCGCTCTTCTCGCCATCATCACCACCGAGATCGGCCTCTCGCTGACCGTGGACGATAAGGTCGTGGCGGATCCCATCCGCATCATCAGCGCCGTCACCTCCGGCGTCGCCTTCCTGGCTGCCGGAACCATCATCTCCCAGGGCGGCAGGGTGGTCGGCCTCACGACAGGGGCGGGCATGTGGATGGCCGGCGCCATCGGCGTGGCCTGCGGCTTCGGCTACTATCCGGCCGCCGCCGTGACGGCGGCGATCACGCTCGTCGTGCTGGGCGGCCTGCGCTGGTTCGAGCACCGGACCGATACGGATGACGGGCGGGAAGAAAATGCCGAAACGCCGGAGAAGGCTTGACCGGAGCGGTCCGTCCCCTTAATCGGCGCGTTCTTTTTTCAACCGCTCAGCGCAGGCCCGTCATGAAAGTCCGCAGCTCGATCAAATCGCTCAAGAACCGGCATCGCGACTGCCGCGTCGTGCGCCGTAAGGGTCGCATCTACGTGATCAACAAGACGCAGCGGCGTTTCAAGGCCCGCCAGGGCTGAGGCCGCATTGGGCTTCGGCCCGATCCCTGCTATCTTCGCAGGAATGCGGGCCTTCCTCCTTCCCCTCGTCCTGGGCGCATCGAGCGCCGCCGCGCTCATCCCTGCCGCTGCCGATCAGAACGAGCCGGCGCTCGATGACCTGTTCGCGCAGTTGCAGGCGCCCGAAGGCGATGCAGCCGAGACCGAGGCCCGGATCGAGGCGCTCTGGTATCGTGCGCCGGAAAGCGGCATCGCCGTCCTGTTCGAAAGGGCCGTCGATGCCCTGAACGCCGAAGATCCCAATCTCGCGGCGGTTCTCGCTTCTCATATCAACGGCCTCGCCCCGAGCTATGCGGAGGGCTGGATCCTGACGGGGCATGTCCGCTCTGCGCTCGGCGACGGAGGCGGCGCCTCGCGCGCCTATGCCGAAGCGCTGCGCCTCGAGCCCCGGCATTACGTCGCCCTCGCCAGGCTGGGCGATCTGGCGGTCGAGGCAGGGGACAAGCAGGCGGGGCTCGAACGCTATCGCGAGGCGCTGCTGATCAATCCGCATATGGACGGGGTGCGGGAGCGGGCCGACCGGCTCCGCAAGGAAACGCGCGGCCAGGAAATCTGAGGACGCGCCATGCAGCTCCTCCTCCTTCTCGCGCTCCTCGTTCTCTCCTTCGTTCTGGCAAGGCAGGCCCGGCGATTCTTCGCCCGGCGCGAATCGGCAGCGCGCTCCCGGCGCCGCCTCGTCGAGACGCTGTCGGATCCCCGCGACGCCGCCGCCATCCTGCTGGTGCAGCAGGCTGCTTACGAGGGGCACGTCTCCCTCGATCACAAGCGGGTCATCACGGCGCTCATGCGGAAGGCCTTCGGGTCCGACGAGGCCGAGGCGGAGGGGCTCTTCTCTTTCGGGCGGATGGCGATCGGGCAGACGGGCGATGCCGCCGATGCGCTGCCGCGGCTGCTCCGTCCGATTCGCGAGCGGTGCACCCTCGACGAGATGAAGGAACTGCTGGCCATGCTCGAAGAAGTCGCGAGCACGCAAGCCCCGCCCAATGACAAGCAGCGCGCGCTGATCGTCGCGACCAGACGGGCCCTGCGCCTGGGAGAGCCCGCGGACAAGACCGCCTAGGCGAGGCTGTAGCGTCCGGCCGAGTCCTTGCTCGCGCGGCCCCTTTTCACATGCGCGTCGAGATGGGCGGCGACATTGAGAGCGGCCGCCGGGCGCAGGGCGGCATCGAGACCCTCATAGACCTGCGGCACGATTTCGCCGGCGCTGGCCGGGCCGCTCGCGAGCACCGCCAGAAAGGCCGCGTCCCGCGCCCTGCGATGGTTCTGCACGGCTTCCACGAAGGGCAGGGGATCTTCGATCGGCGCGCCATGCGTCGGGTAGTAGATGCGCTCGTCACGCAGCCGCAGCCGTTCGAGGCTCGCCATATAGGCGTCCATGTCGCCATCGGGCGGCGCGATGACGGTCGTTGCCCAGCCCATGACGTGATCGCCCGTGAACAGGGCCCGCTCCTCCTCGAGCGCGAAGCAGAGATGGTTGCCGATATGGCCGGGCGTGTGCACCGCCTTGAGCGCGGCGCCGGGGACCGTCACACTCTCTCCGTCAAGAAGGATCCCGTCCGGCTCGAAGGCGAAGTCCGCGCCTTCGTCGAGCGCCGGCGCCGCTCTGGCTGGCGGGGAGGGGTGGGCTCCGAACGCCCTGACCGGGGCGCCGGTCCGCGTCGCGAGCCGCCGGGTGCCGGCGCAATGATCGCGGTGGGTGTGGGTAACGAGGATATGCCGGATGGGCCCCGGCGCCGCCGCCAGCACCGCCTCGGCATGGGCGGGATCGTCCGGGCCGGGATCGAGCAGAATCACGCCGCGCGAATCACCGACCAGATAGGTGCCGGTGCCGGTGAAGGTGAACGGCCCCGGATTGTTCGCGATCACCCGCCGAACGAGCGGGCTGAGCCTGTCGGGCTTCCCATAGGCGAATTCGAATTCGCGAATGAAGGGAATCATCACTGAAGGGCGAGCAGCGCATTCCGTTGCGCCGACAGGTCGTAGCCTGCCGCCTTCGCCGCCTCGATCAGGCCATCCACCTCCGCGCCGCCTCGCGCGCGGGCCATCGCCCAGAGCGTCGCGGAACGCGTGCCCGAGCGGCAATAGGCCAGCGTCTTGCCGGGGGCTTCGAGCGCCGCCGCCATCGCATCGATGTGCTGCGGGTGGACGCCGTCGGGCCCGACCGGCACGTGCAGGAAGGAAAGCCCGGCATCCTGCGCCGCCGTTTCCATCGCGGCCGCCGAGGGCTGTCCCGCATCTTCATTGTCCGGCCGGTTGCACACGATCGTGCCGTAACCGAGGCGCTTCGCCTCCTGGACGTCGTCGATGCTGATCTGGGGGGAGACGGCGACCCCCTCTTCGAGCTGGCGGAACATCTGCGCCTCCTCTTTCGGTGGGTCGGGTTTGCCGGAGCGCGGGTCCGGCGGCCGGGATGATGGTCGGAGTGAGAGGATTCGAACCTCCGGCCCCTGCCTCCCGAAGACAGTGCTCTACCAGGCTGAGCTACACTCCGATCCGTGCGCCTCTAGCGCCGGGAATCGCGCTTGGCAACTCCTAGAAAACTTGGCCGAAAGGGCGTTGCAATGCCGATCGCGAGCGGATAGTGAGGCGGCCGTCTTGGGGTGTAGCCAAGTGGTAAGGCAGCGGTTTTTGGTACCGTGTATCGTAGGTTCGAATCCTACCACCCCAGCCATCTCCTTCACATTCTCGCGGGTCCGGACGCAGGCTGCTCGCCGGCGGTCGCGCAAGGTTAAGTCGAGCGGCGAGAAAGCCGTCGACCTGCTTGTGTGCAGTGCAGCATAAACACGAAATGGCGACCGCAGTTCAGCGTGTTGTCGGCGGTATTACTTGTCGAAACCGTCACTTCGCGTCCCACCTGCACGTGATAGGGTGCGCGCGATGTGGTTGACACACGTAACCTCTTGCGCCTCTCTGCGCAGCGACCCGGTCGAGACTTGAGAGGGATGGAAGCGGCGTCGCCTTTAGACGTTGCATTTCAGAAAGTTTCACTCGATCATCGATTTCGGGTTGGTACGGGGTTCGCCCCAAAAACGGTTTTGCGCTCGCTGCGAGTCATTCCACGACGCGGCAGGCGAACGCGGACGGGTCAACTTTGTAAGGCGTCCTCCGGGACGCGCAGCAAGGGCCGCTCGGCCGAACAGATACGGAAGCATCCGGTAGGTGAGCAGATGATGAAGACAAGCGCACTCCTGGGGTCGGTGGCCCTGCTTGCGGTCGTGGGTACGACTCCCGCGGCCGCGCAGTTTCGGCAGGCGCTCGACGTGGCACAGCAGACCGTCGATGAGGGCAGTGCCAGCCAGCAGCGCGTCGAGCAGCTCGATGATCAGGCCTCTGAACTCCTCGGCGAGTATCGGGCGAACCTGAAGCAGCGGGATCTCCTGCGGCGCTTCAACGTCACGCGTGAGCGTGAGGTTCAGAACCAGCTGGCCGACATTCGCGGACTCGAGCAGGACGTCGAGAACATCCAGGGCCTCCAGCGCGCGGTCACGCCGCTGATGGAAGAGATGCTGCAGCAGCTCGAAGCGCTGATCGCGGCGGACATTCCCTTCCTCGCCGAAGAGCGGGCCGAGCGCCTGGACCGTCTGCGCACGGTCATGGCCGATTCCACGCAGACGCCGGCCTCGCGCTACCGCCTGCTGATCGAGGCCTTCCAGATCGAGAACGAATACGGCCGCACGATGGAGGCCTATAACGGCGTCGTCGACAATGGTGGCGAGGAGCTGACCGTCGAGTTCCTGCGGATCGGGCGCCTGGCGCTCGTCTACAAGAACGCCGACGACACCATCCTGCGAATCTACAATCGCGACACCGGGCAGTTCGAGGATCTCGACATGAGCTTCCTGCCGAATATCCGCCAGGGCCTTCGCATGGCGAAGGAACAGACGCCTCCGGGCCTGCTGACCGTGCCGACGACGGCGCCGGTCGAGGTCAGCGAGTAATCGAGAAGGGTTCGGAAGAATGAAGATGTTCAAGTCTCTCAAGACCGGCATTATGGCCGGTGCGGTCTGTGCGGCGGCCATGACGGGCGTCGCATCGGCCCAGCAGACGTCGCTCGACGAAGTGCTCCGGGCAGCGCGCGAAGAGCGCCGCGCGGCGGCCGAGGTCAACCGCGAACGCGAGGCGCGCTTCCTTCAGGAGCGTGACCAGCAGCAGGCCCGCCTCAGCCAGGTCGTGGCCGAGGTGCAGCAGGAAGAAGCGCGTTCGGACGCTCTCGACGAGCAGTTCGCGACGAATGAAGCCCGCATCGAGGAGCTGCAGAACACGCTGCAGGAGCGTCAGGGCGAGTTCGGCGAGCTCTTCGGTGCCGCCCGCTCGGCAGCCGGCGACCTCGCAGCCCAGCTGCGCCAGTCGATCATCTCGGCGCAATATCCCGGCCGGGCGCAGCAGCTGTCAGAGCTTGCGCAGTCCGAGCAGCTGCCTTCGGAAGAGGAGCTCCAGAACCTCTATCTGACCATGCTGCAGGAAATCGTGGCGCAGTCGAAGACAGCCACCTTCCCCGCCACCGTGGTCAATGCCGCAGGCGAGACGACGCAGGAAACGATCACCAGGATCGGTCCTTTCTCGGCCTTCGCTGGCGGCAGCTACTACACCATGGCTTCGACCGAGACCGGCACGCGCCTGACGGAGCTGCCCCGGCAGCCCGGTGGTGATGCCGTCGAAAACGCCCGCCGCGTGCAGGGCTATGATGGCGACGGTTATGTCGAAGGCACGATCGACCCCTCGCTCGGCCAGCTCCTCGGCCTCGTGATCGAGACGCCGACCCTCGAAGAGCGCATCGCGCAGGGCCGTCTCGTCGGTCAGGTCATCATCGGCGTTCTGATCATCGGCCTGCTTCTCGGCCTCTATAAGTGGATCACGCTCCTGATGACGGCGGCGAAGGTCCGCAGCCAGATGCGCAAGAAGAGCGCGTCCAAGTCGAACCCGCTGGGCCGTGTCATGATGGCCTATGAGTCGAACACTGCGGCCGATACCGAGACCATGGCTCTCAAGCTCGACGATGCCGTGATGAAGGAAGTGCCCCGGCTCGAATCCGGCCTGAACCTGCTCAAGGTGCTCGCCGCTGTCGCGCCGCTGCTCGGCCTGCTCGGCACCGTTATCGGCATGATCAACACCTTCCAGGCGATCACGCTGTTCGGCACGGGCGACCCCCAGCTGATGGCGGGCGGTATCTCCGAGGCCCTGATCACCACGGTGCTCGGCCTGATCGCGGCGATCCCGCTTCTGCTGCTCCACGCCTTTGCCAGCGGCACGGCGCGCAGCGTGACCAATATTCTGGAGGAGCAATCCGCCGGAATGATCGCAGAGCACGCGGAGTCGCGGGTCTAACGACCCGCGGGCCGCGCCCGAAAAAGGAGGACCAGCTATGCTGGAGGTCTTCAATCCGGCGGATGCCGCCGACAATATCCGGGCGTTCCTCGAGGCCGGCGGCAATGTGCTCTTCGTGATCATGATCACGACGTTCGTGATGTGGGCGCTCATCGTTGAACGCCTCATCTATTTCAGCACCGCCAACGGCAATGTGCGCAAGCGGGCGATCAATGCCTGGGACGAGCGGACAGATCACACCTCCTGGTATGCGCACGCGATCCGGGAGAAGCTGATCTCCGAGGTGAAGCTGACCGCGACGTCCAATCTCGGTCTGATCAAGGTGCTGGTGGCGGTGTCGCCGCTCCTTGGCCTTCTGGGGACGGTGACGGGCATGGTCGAGGTGTTCGACGTGATGGCCGTGACCGGTTCGTCCAACGCCCGCCTGATGGCTGGCGGCATTACCAAGGCGACGATCCCGACCATGGCCGGTCTCGTGGCTTCTCTTTCCGGCATCCTCGCGATGAACATTCTCGACCGGCAGGCGAAAAAGACCATTTCCTCGGTCTCGGATCGCCTGGCGTTCAACTAGGAGCTTTCGATGCGCAGACGAATGAGACACGGCGAGGAAGAAGCCGACGTCAACATGACGCCGCTCCTGGACATCGTGTTCATCATGCTGATCTTCTTCATCGTCACGGCGACGTTCGTGTTCGAAGAGGGGATCTCGCCGAACCTGCCGGAGCCGTCGCCTCAGGACGAGGAGACGACGCCGCCGCCGAGCCTGCTGCTGACGGTGCAGGAAGACGGCTTCGTCCTGGTGGACGATGTCCGCCTGATCGATCCGCGGTCGACCAGGCCGGTGGTGGAAGAGTTCCTCGCCTCCGAGCCCGAAGGCGTCGTCATCGTCTCGGCGGCTCCGGAATCGGAAACCGGCACGACCATCACCGTGCTCGACCAGGCGCGCGATGCCGGCGGTCCGGAAGCCTATGGCCGGATCACCGTCGCCCTTCAGGGCGAGATGTAAGAACGAGGAGGCCGCAGGCGCGCGGCCTCCTTCCGGACCAGACGCCGCAGCCGAAGAGGGCGCGGCCATCATGAGGACCAAACATGGCAAGAAGACCAGTCAGAGGACCGACAGGCGGTGCGGATGACGACGTCAACGTGACGCCGCTCCTGGACATCGTCTTCATCATGCTCATCTTCTTCATCGTGACCTCGACCTTCATCAAGGAGCCGGGCATCGACCCCGAGCGACCGCTCGCTGTCACGCAGGAAGAGCAGAGCCCTGCCGTGCTCGTCGGCATCAGCGCCAATGACGAGATCTTCATCAACCAGGAGCAGGTCGACCTCAACGAGGTCCGCTTCCGGGTCGAGGAACTGCGTCGGGAGACGCCCCGCGGCAACGCCGTGATCCAGGCCGATCAGGGTGCCAAGTCGCGCGTGCTTCTCGAAGTGCTCCAGCAGGTCAAGGACGCCGGTGTCGCCGACGTCGCCGTCTCAACCGAAGCCGCTTAAGGAGAAACGCCATGGGTGCATTAATTCGAGTTCTGATCGGCGTACCCGTCGCCTTCGTGGTCGTCGGCGCGCTCTTCCTTCTGATGTACGGCCTGATCAAGGTGGACGTCATCAATCTGGGCGAGGAGAAGGATCCCGTTTCGATCCAGATCTCCCGCCAGATCGAGGACACCGAGATCCGCAACCAGAAGCGGTTCGAGCGCCCCGAGCTCGACCAGCCGCCGCCCCCGCCGCCGGCGATCGACCGCGCCAATTTCGAACCTGCCGTCGAAGGCGTTCAGGCGGCTGCGCCGGATTTCGGAGCCGATATCGACATCGGCACGGCCTTCAACCCCGACCGCGACGCGCAGCCGCTCGTCCGCGTTCCGCCGCAGGGCTTCGAGCGCTGCATCGGCAATCGCGCCGCGACCGAAGTCGTCGCGCTGGCCTTCGACGTGACCCCGCAAGGTCAGGTGACCAATGTGGAAGTCGTCGATTCCACCGATAGCTGCTACAATCGCTATGCGGTCCGTTCGGCCGAAAAGTGGAAGTACCAGCCGAAGATCGTCGATGGCGAGCAGCAATGGCGCCGTGGCGTTCGCACGACGATCAAGTTCCAGGTCGGCTCCGAGTAAGAGCTCCGATCACCCTTACGCCGAAGCCGCTTCGCTTCGCGGCTTCGGCACCGGGTCCGTAGATAGAGATGTTGAGTATGCGACACTTCCTTTCCGCGACGGCCCTCGGCGTCGCCCTTGGCGCGACCCTGACTGTCGGTTCCGCCCCCGTCACGTCCGCCGCCGCGCAGGTCAGCGAGGAGGAGGACCGCCGCCGCTCTCGCCAGACATTGCAGCAGCGGACCGGACAGCAGCTGAACGAGGCGCTGAACCTCGCCAATGAAGAGCCGCCCCGCCTCCAGGAGGCGCTGGCTGAGATCAATGACCTGCTCCGGCGGGATCTGCCGCCCTTCGACCGCTCCACCGTGCTCGAGATCCGCGGCAGCCTGAACTATCAGCTCGAAAACGTGGAGCAGGCTCTTCAGGACTACACGCAGGTCCTGCGGCTCGATGCCCTTCCCTCGGACCGCCTGATCCAGATCCGGCGGAACGTCGCGCAGCTGCACTACTCGCAGGAGAACTTCCAGGAAGCCGTGCGCTTCATGCGCGACTTCATCCAGCAGTCGCCGCAGGAGGCGACCGCGAACGACTACTTCATCCTCGCCGGCGCGCTGATCCAGCTCGAGGATTATCAAGGCGCGCGAGAGCCCGCGGAGACGGCGCTGCGCCTCGATGAGAAGCGCGAGAAGCGCTATTACGACCTTCTCAACCTCATCTATTCGGAGCTCGGCCTGGCCGCGGAGCGCGGGCAGCTTCTCGAGCAGATGGTCGAATATTTCCCCGAGGTGGAATCCTACTGGGTCCAGCTTTCGGGCAGCTATTCGGCCGCCGACCGCATCCGGGACGCCTTCGCCACGCTCGAAGCGGCCTATCGCGCCGGCATCATCAGCGACGAGCCGAAGATCGTCGCGCTCGCCCAGTTCTATTCGGAACTCGACAACCCCTATCGCGGGGCACAGATGCTCGAGCAGGAAATGGCCGCGGGCAATGTCGAACGCGATCTGGGCAATCTCAAGCTGCTGAGCCAGCTCTGGACGCAGGCCCGTGAGCAGGATCAGGCGATCGACATCCTCACCGAGGCCGCGGGCCTCGCCGATGACGGCGAGCTCTATTATCAGCTGGGGCAGAGCTATCTGGCCGATGAGCAGTTCGAGGAGTCTATCCGGGCGCTGCGGCAGGCTCTCAATGCTGGCGGTCTCTCGGCCGATGAGCAGGGCAATATCTACACGCTGATCGGCTCCGCCTATTTCTCGCTCGACAGCGAGAGCCCGCAGGGCCGTCAGAACGCCAAGGACGCGTTCCGCCAGGCGACCCGGTTCCGCTCCTCCGCCCCGGCGGCGCAGGAATGGATCCAGTACATCAACGCCATCATCGACACCGAGCGGCGCCAGGACGAAGTCGAACGCCTCCAGGCGATCGAGCGTCAGGAGCAGCAGATCGATCGCTGCGAATCCATTCTCGACGTGATCGACCTCGGCGGCGCGTCGGGCGCGGATGACGAGACCGTCTCGCAGTGCCGCGAGCTCATCGCGCAGGTTGAAGCGGGCGTCACGGCGGAGCAGCTGGTGGACGGCACGGCCGCCACGCCCGCGGCTCCGGCCGAAGAAGAGCCTGAGACGGAGGCGGGCTGAGCCCCTCCGCCGCGAATGCGACCATGATCGGAAGGCGCTCCCCCGGGAGCGCCTTCTTTTTGTTCGAGGAGCGCATTTCGTGCCGTTTTCCTCTGGATTCGCCAAACCGGCTTTGTTAGACGCTGCTCACTGGTGATCCCCAGTAGCTCAGTTGGTAGAGCAAGCGGCTGTTAACCGCTTTGTCGCTGGTTCGAGTCCGGCCTGGGGAGCCATTCCTTCTTTCATTCATGACGTCGATCCACTTGTCCGCCCCTGCGGGCCGAGGCGGGCGCGTTCGGCCTGCGCCGGTTCGGGCGGGAAGCCGGGATAGGCGCGGCGCTCTGCGCCTGCCGGCCGGCGCGCTTCGATCCAGCGCCGCGAAAGAGGGGGGAAGACCTCTGTTCTCGGCAATCGCCCGCTACGGCTCCAAACGGAACGGCCCCGCCCGGGAGCTGGGCGGGGCCGCATTTGGGGGAGTGCGTTATGAGTTGCTGCCTGCTCTCAGCAACATCGCCACGATGTCGCCGCCTTGGTTAAAGAGGCCTTAACGCCGCCGCTCACTCGGCGGGCTGCGGCGCCTGGCCGGGATAGGAATGGTCCCGCTCGATATCGGGAAGCTCTTCCTGGCTCGCGCCATCGCCGAGGCTCGGCGGCTTGGTGCCCGTCCAGCCCCACTTGTAGAGCCGGGCGATGTCGATGCCGACGGCGTAGAGGGCCGGAACGAAGATCAGCGTGACGAACAGCGCGAAGAAGACGCCGAAGGCGAGCGCGATGATCATCGGTTGCAGGAACTTCGCATTGACCGACTGCTCGAGCAGGATCGGAACGAGCCCGACAAAGGTCGTCAGCGAGGTGAGAATGATCGGCCGGAACCTGACCGTGCCCGCCTCGACGAGCGCTGCGAAGGCACCGGCGCCCTCGTCACGCAGCCTGTTCACATAGTCGATGAGGACGAGGTTGTCATTCACGACCACCCCGCCGGCCGCCGCGATCCCGAAGACCGAGAACATGGCGAAATCCGTTCCCGTCAGCGCATGGCCGAACATTGCGCCCATGAAGCCGAAGGGAATGGCCGACATGATCAGGATCGGCTGGAAATACGAGCCGAAGGCGATGGCCAGCAGCATGTACATCGCGAACAGCGCGATGCCGTATAGCGCGAGGACCTGGCTGAAGAACTCGTCCTGCTCCTGGCCTGCGCCGCGCCGCGTCAGGGTGACGCCCGGGTGCCGGTCCTGCCAGTCCGGCGCGAACTCGCCGTAGAAGTCGGACTGGATCGCGCCCCGATCGGCATCGGCCGCCATGCGGGCGAAGATGCTGACCGAGCGTTGCCGGTCGACCCGCTGGATGCGGTTGAGGCCCGGGCTGAACTCCGTATCGGCGACGGCCGAGAAGGGGATCTGCCGGCCATCGGGCGTGCGGATCCGGAGATTGTCGAGGCTCTCGAGGGATTCGCGGACCTCGCGCGGATAGCGCACCATGACGCGGACATCCTCGCCGCTGCGCGGCAGGCGCTGGACCTCTTCGCCGAAATAGGCCTGCCGCACCTGGCGGGACACTTCGGCCAGCGTGATGCCGAAGCGCTCGGCGCCGGGCTTCAGGGTGAACTGGAGCTCGTCATTGGGCGATTGCAGGCTGTCGCGAACGTCGTAGAGCTCGGGCACGGTGCGCAGGTAGTCCTTGATGTCGTTGGCGGCATCCTGGAGCGCATCGAGCGAATCCGCCTCGATCGAGGCATAGAACCGGCCCGCATCCTCGTTGGCGGCCGTGCTCAGGCTGATATCCTCGGCATCGGGGATATCGCCGATCAGCTCGCGCAGGCGGTCGCCCACCGTGCTGGTCGCGATGCCGCGCTCGTCCGCATCGGTGAGGATGATGCGGGCATTCACGCCGCCTTCGCTGACGCGCAGGCGCTTGGAGACGATGATGTCCCGGCCGATCTCTTCCTCATATTCCTCGCGCAGCTCGTCGACCGCCTGGCTGACGATCTCGAAGATCTGCACGTTGCGGGCATAGGGCGAGCCTTCCTGCGGCGTGATGTCGAGGACGATGGAGCGGCCTTCGACCTCCGGCTGGAACGAGAAGGGCACCCAGCCCTGCTGGAGCAGCGCCACGGACAGCCAGAAGAGGCCGAGGAAGGTGAAGACCGTGATGTAGCGGAACTTCACGGCCTGAATGATCAGGGGCCGGTAGAACCGCTTGGCGAAACTCACCATGCCGTTGGCGAAGACGGCCTGGAAGCGGGCGAAACGGCTCTCCTGCTTGGGCTCCTTCATGTGCGACAGGTGCGAGGGTAGGATCAGGAAGCTCTCGATCAGCGAGAAGGAGAGGGCGAAGATGATCGGCCAGGCGATATGCTTGGTGAACTCCGCCGTCGGACCCGAAATGAGAATGAAGGGCGCGAAGGCGATCATCGTCGTCAGGACGGCGAAGAGCACCGGCTTGGCCACGATCTGCGTGCCGAGCACGGCGGCGGTCAGGCCGGTCCGCCCGCGCTCCGTCTGGCGGTGGATGCTCTCGCCCACGACGAGCGCGTCGTCGACCACGATGCCGATGACGAGCAGGATGCCGAACAGCGACAGGAAGTTCAGCGTCACGCCTGCGGTCGGCAGGAAGATGAACGTCCCGATGAAGGAGATGGCGATGCCGGCGGCGACCCATGCGGCGACGACGGGACGAAGGAACAGGGTGAGGACGATCAGGACGAGGATGAGGCCGACAAAGGCATTGGAGCCGACGAGCTCCATCTGGCTGCGATAGTCCTCGACCGTGTCATAGGTGATGAAGAGCTTCGCCGAAGGCGGCAGCTCGTCCTGCTTCGCCTCGACATAATCCTCGATGGCCTTCGAGACCGTGACGATGTTCAGGCGGCCCGACGCGCGCGGCACGATGGTGATGGCGGTCTGGTCGTCGACTTCCGAGCGGAAGCGGGCCTCGGTGAAGCCGTCGATCACCGTGGCCACATCGCCGACCGTGATCACGCTGCCGTCGCGGTTCTGCCGCACGACGATGCGCTCGAATTCAGCTCGCGTATCGGCGAGGTTCCGGATGCCCAGAGCGATGCCGCCGGTATCCGTCGTGATCGTGCCCGCCGCGCGGTTGATCGAGGAGGCGCGTATCGCCTGGGCGATATCGTCGAAGGTGAGCCCGTAGCGGCGGAGCGCCGATTCTGAGACCTCGATCGAGACTTCTTCGGCGCGGTCGCCATACATGTCGACGAGCGGCGTGGCGTCGGGAAGGGCGGCGATCTCGTCGCGGATCTCGCGGGCGAGGCGGTTGTGCTCGCGGTCCGGCAGGGCCGAGCTGAAGGTGATGAAGGAGAGCGGCCGCTCCAGGATGAACTGGCGCACGACCGGCGGGAAGGCGTCCTGCGGCATGTTGCTGACGCCGTCGACGCGGGCCTTCACCTGGTTCAGGAACCCTTCGAAGCTGCGCCCGTCATCGCGCATCTCGATGAAGACATTGGCATAGCCTTCGGTGGCGGTCGCCTGCATCTCCTTGATGCCGTCGAGATCGGCGAGCGCCTCCTCGATCCGCATCACGATCTGCTCCTCGACCTCGCGCGGTCCGGCGCCGGGCCAGGAGACGGAGATGTCGACGAAGCTGAGCGGCGGGCTCGGCTCGGCCTCCCGGTCGATGGTGGCGAACTGCATCAGACCGACGATGAAGATCAGGATCATCAGGAGGTTGGCGGCGACGCCGTTACGCGCCCACCAGGCGATGAGGCCGTTCATCAGTTCGCTCCTGCGTTGGCGGCACGTCCGCTATTGGCCCGGCGGCGATCAGCCTGCAGGCCGCCGGCCTCGGCTTCGTCTTCTGCGGGTTCGCTGGCCGCGGCTTCATCCGCGCTGAGCGGCCGGACGACATTGCCGACAGCGGTCGGCAGGCGGCTGACCACAACCCTCTCATCCGGCTCTACGCCGGCGGTGACGATCACGCCCTCCGGCGTGCGGGCGGCGACGGTCACTTCGCGGCGGCGAAGCCGGTTCTCCTCGTCGACGACATAAACGGTGCCGTCATCCTGAACCGCGAGGCGCGGCAGGACGAGGGCGCGGTCGAGCGCGGGCCCCTCGATCACCGCGTCGACGAAGAGGCCGACCGCCAGCGGAAAGCCGTCATCGGCATTGGCGCCGTAGGGGTCATCGACCCGCGCAATGGCGGAAATCAGCCGCGTCGTCGGATCGACGGCAGCGTCGACCCGCACGATCCGGCCCTCCCACTCGCGCAGGGCGCCGGCCACGCTAGTCGACAGGTTCACACGCGGTCCTTCGCCGGTGAAGGCGAGCGGCAGGTCCAGCCGGGCGAGGTCGGCATCGGTCAGCGGCAGGCGGATCTCGACCGCGGCGGTCGAGAACACCTGGCCGAGCTGAGTGCCGGGGCTGACGAACTGGCCGACATCGGCGCCGATCGAGCGGACGCGGCCGGCGAAGGGCGCCTCGATGGTTGTGCGCTCGAGGGCGAGCTCGGCATCGCGCAGATTGGCCTTGGCGCTCTCGAATTCCGCTTCGGCCCGGGCGAGCTGCGGCTCGCGCAGGGTCAGGCCGGAGGGGGTTCCTTCACCGCCGGCCAGCTCCTCGTAATCCTGGCGGGCAAGCGCCGCTTCGGCCTGCTCGATGGCAAGGGCCTGGCTCGCCTGGGCGACCTGCGCCTCGGCGCGGGTCTTGGCGAGTTCGTAATCGGCGTCCTCCAGCCGGACGAGGACTTCGCCCGCTTCGAACACGCCGCCATCGGCGAAGCTGTCGGAGACCTCGGTGATCACACCCGAGATCTGGGAGGTCAGCTGGATCTCCCGCCGAGGCTCGACTTCGCCCTGCGTATAGACCTTGAGGGCCACGGGCTCGAACTCGGCGTCCTCGACGAAGACCGCGGGGGCCTGCGTCTCGGCCTCCTGGCGCTCCCGCTCGGGCCGCATGCTCCCCAATACGCTGATCAGGACGAAGAAGCCGACCGGGACGGCCAGGCTGACGGCGATGACGAGAATCTTGCGCTTCATGACCGGTCTCTCCCACGGCCCGTCAGGCCGATTCTAAAACTGTCCTCCCGCACCGGCAGGGCGGCGGGATCATCCGAGGACACCAGCGCCGCGGGTACGGTGAAGGGGGCGCCGAGCGCCAGATAGAGCCCGATCCTGTTGGTCAGGCGGGCGCGGCTGGCGGCGATGAACTGGGACTCGTTGGCGATGCGCCGCTGCTGGGCGCTGATCAGGTTGAAGATGTTCGTCGTGCCGCTGAGATATTGACGCTCGGTCAGTTCTTCGGCGGCGACGGCCTCCTCGAAGGCGAGGCGGCGGGCGGCCTGCTGGGCGGAGAGGAGGCGCTCCGCGGCGACGGCGTCCTCGACCTCCTGATAGGCTTCGAGCACCGTCTGGGCATAGACATGCAGCGCCGCCTCCATCTGCGCCTTCTGCGCAGCGATCGAGGCGCGGATCCGGCCGCCCTGGAAGAGCGGCTGGACGAGGCTGCCGATCAGCTGGGCGACCACGTCGTCGGGGTCGAAGGTGATGTTGGAGGCCGTGTCGAAGCGGTTGTCCGCGCTGCCCGACAGGCGGAGCGTCGGCAGGAGCGCCTTGCGCGCGGCGGAAACCCGCAGGCCCGCCGCCTGGAGCTGGCGTTCCGCCGCCAGGACGTCGGGGCGGCGGAAGAGAAGGTCTTCGGGACCGCCCAGGCCGACCACTCCGCCATCTTCGCTCACGAGGGTGCGCAATTCGGGAAGCGCGTCCGAAACGGCGACCGAGGCAGCCGGATAGCGGCCGAGCAGCACTTCGAGCTGCCGCGCCGCTTCGCGCTCGGACTGCTCCCGCGCGATCAGCTGCGCGCGCGACTGCGCGAGGGAGGCGCGGGCCAGGCGGACGTCGAGGCTGGTGGAGATTCCGCGGTCATAGCGCCGCTCGATGATGTTGAGATTCGCTTCGCCGGCCTCCACGTCGCGCTCGGCCAGCTCGCGCTGCAGCCGCGCTTCGGTGAGCAGGTAGAAGCTCTGCGCCGTGCCGCCCGCGATGGACAGCGCCGCCGCGGCGAAGTCGAGTTCCTGCGCCTCCGCATCGAGATAGGCAGCGCGGGTCGTGTCGGTCAGGCGCCCCCAGAGGTCGAGCTCCCACGAGGCGTTGAAGCCGAGGCTGTAGCTGTCCGAAGAGCTCGGCCCCGCCGTGCCGGTGATGATCTCGCCGTTCGGGCCGGTGGTGGCGAATGCGCCGCCGGGCGTGCGGGTGCTGCTGGCGTTGAGGCCCGCGCTGAGTTGCGGCAGCAGGCTGGCGCGCTGGATGCGGGCCTGCGCCAGCACGGCGCGGACCTGCGCGGCGGAGGCGGCGAGGTTGTTGTTATAGGCGATGGCTTCGGCGACGAGCGGCGTGACGGTGGGATCGGACAGCTCTTCGAGCCAGTCCTCGGTCACCGGCCGCGAGCCGGCCGGCGCGAAGGCGTCGGACACCGCCGCCCAGTCGCCGGGGATTTCGGCCGGTGCGATCGGCTCTTCCACGTCGATCGTGGCACAGCCTGCGAGCGCGAGGGCGCCGCCGCCCATCAGCAGGCGCCGCACCGTCCTGATATTCGACTTGCCGCTCACGCTGCCCCGCCTCCTGTCGTCCGGCTTTCCACCGGTTGCAAACCGCGCCCGCTCATAGGGCCAATTCCATTCTTTATCGTTAATCGAGAAAGACATTGGAAGCCCGCAAAGAGGGCGCAAGGCCGCAGCGGCAGATTCTTCGCGAATTTGTCATGTGGATCGGGGAGGGGGAGTGGAGGCCTCGGCCGGAATCGAACCGGCGTACACGGCTTTGCAGGCCGCTGCGTCACCACTCCGCCACGAGGCCATCCATAGGTGGTGCGAAGCGCTCGATAGCCCGGCGCGAGCGCGCCGTCAAAGCCAAAGGCGCTCTCGCTTCCCAATTGCGGCGGGCTCCGCTAGTGCGGCCCCTCAGACCCTCAACGCGATCAGGACGAGTGATGGACACAGCCCGCGCCCGCAAGCACATGGTGGACAGCCAGGTCCGGCCCAATGACGTGACGAATCCGCGTCTGCAGCAGGCGATGAACACCATACCGCGCGAGCTCTTCGTGCCGACGAACCGGCGCGCGCTCGCCTATGTCGACCGCGACGTGCCCCTGTTCGACGGCCGCTGGCTGCTCAAGGCGCGGGACATGGCCAAGCTGATCCATGCCGCGAACATCCAGGAGGGCGATCTCGTCCTCGATGTCGGCTGCGGCTTCGGCTATTCGAGCGCGGTCATGGCGAGCCTCGCCGGCATGGTCGTCGGCGTCGAGGAGGACGAGGACGTCTGCGCCAAGGCCTCCGAGAACTTCTCCACGCTCGGCATCGACAATGCCGTCATGGTGAACGAGCCGCTGCCTCAGGGCTGCCCGAAACAGGGGCCATACGATGTCATCATCATCGAGGGCGCCGTGGAGGAGAACCTCGACACGCTGCTCGGACAGCTCAAGCCCGATGTCGGGCGCCTCGTCACGATCATGATGGACCGCTGGGACCTCGGCCATGCGACGCTGTTTACCCGTTCTGGGGAAAGTTTCGGCCGCCGAATGCTCTTCGAGTCCCGGCCGGCGGGGGTTTTACCGGGCTTTAACCGTTCTGAAGGCTTTGTATTTTAACCAAGGTTGACGGGAGAGGTCAGCTACACGCGCCACGCGAAACGCTCTTGCAGGGGCGGCCGAACACGGGAATGGTGCGTCAGGACGAAACGAGGACGACAGCGGCATGGCGAGCGCGCAGACCGAACCGAGCATGGACGAGATCCTGGCGTCGATCCGTCGGATCATCTCCGAGGAAGACGATGCCCCGGCCGAAGTGCCTGTCCGGCGCCGTCTCGAGACGCTGAAGCTCCACGACGAGGCGGACGAAGAGGAGCAGTCCGCTTCCGAGCCCGCCGCCGTATCGCCTCCGCCCGCCGCTGCGCAGGAGGACGACATGCCGCCGGCGCCGCCCGCGGTCGAGGAGCAGGCGGCCGGCGGCGAACCGGCGGCCCAGATCCGCGAGCAGGCGCGCGCGGACGACCAGCCCGAGCCCGAGGCGGCCGCCGCGCCCGAGGCGAAGCAGGAGGCGCCTGCGGACGAGCTCGATGATTTCGCGCCGCTGCCCGAAGACGAGCCGAGCTCCGGCTCGACCATGGAGTCCGCCGCGGTCGCCCATGAGCAGGGCGAGGTGCACGATTCGACCTATGACGAAGGGCCCGTCGAACAGCCCGCAGCCGAAGCGCGCAAGGATGCCAGCCGCGCCGCAGAAGCGCTGAAGCCGCTGACCCAGGCCGCTGCCGAGAGCATGAAGAGCGCGATCAGCGAGAACTCGGCGAGCAAGATCGCCAGCGCCTTCGGCACGCTGGAGGAGAATGTCCGCATCTCCTCGTCCTCCAGCCACACGATCGAGGATATGGTCCAGGCCATGCTCGCCCCGATGATCGACGCCTGGCTCGACCGGAACCTGCCGCGCATCGTGGAGGAGAAGGTCGAGGAGGAAGTGCGCCGCATCGCGCGCCGCCGCTGACACGCAGGCGAAATCAGGGGTGTCGCCAGACCCCCGGCTGAGACTATAGGAGGGCCCTCTTGGAAGGGCCCTTTTTGCTATGCCGTTGCCGAAGCAGTTCGATTCCGCCGATGTCGAATCCCGCCTCTACGAGGCATGGGAGAAGGGAGGCTGTTTCAAGCCCTCGGGCAAGGGCGAGCCGTTCTGCGTCGTGATCCCGCCGCCCAATGTGACGGGCAGCCTGCATATGGGCCACGCGCTCAACACCACGCTCCAGGACATCCTCGTCCGCTTCGAGCGGATGCGCGGCAAGGATGTCCTCTGGCAGGTGGGCACGGACCATGCCGGGATCGCGACCCAGATGGTGGTCGAGCGGCAGATGGCGGAGAAGGGCGAGAAGCGCACGGACCTCTCCCGCGAGGAGTTCATCGAGCGCGTCTGGGAATGGAAGGCCGAAAGCGGCGGCAAGATCCAGAACCAGTTCCGACGCCTCGGCGCCTCCGTCGACTGGTCGCGCGAACGCTTCACCATGGATGAGGGCCTGTCGGCCGCCGTCCGCAAGGTCTTCGTCCAGCTCTACGAGGAAGGCCTCATCTACCGCGCCAAGCGGCTCGTGAACTGGGACCCCAAGCTCGTCACCGCGATCTCCGACCTCGAGGTCGAGACGCGCGAGGTCCAGGGCCACATGTGGCACGTGAAGTACCCGCTGGCCGGCGGCGAGACCTACGAATATGTTGAGACGGACGCGGACGGCAACGAGACGCTGCGCGAAACGCGCGACTACATCGCCATCGCGACGACAAGGCCCGAGACCATCCTCGGCGACGGCGCGGTCGCGGTGCACCCGGACGATCAGCGCTACGCGCCGCTGGTGGGCAAGCTCTGCGAGGTCCCGGTCGGGCCGAAGGAACATCGCCGCCTGATCCCGATCATCACGGACGAATATCCCGATCCCGACTTCGGCTCGGGCGCGGTGAAGATCACCGGCGCGCATGACCAGAACGATTACGGCGTCGCAAAAAGGGCAGGGATTCCGCTCTACCGCCTGATGGACGAGCACGCGTCTATGCGCGCCGACGGCGCGCCCTATGCCGAAGAGGTCGAGAAGGCGGCCGCCCTGCGCGATCAGGATGGCGAACCCGACGAGGCAGCGGTCGACGCGATCAACCTCGTCCCGGACGATTTGCGTGGCCTCGACCGCTACGGGGCCCGATGGGAAGTAATCGGCCAGTGCGAAGCCGAAGGCACGCTGATCCGCGTCGAGGACAAGACCATCCAGCAGCCCTTCGGCGACCGCTCCGGCGTCGTGATCGAACCCATGCTGACGGATCAGTGGTGGGTCGACGCGGAGAAGATGGCCGGCCCCGCCATCGAGGCCGTCCGCTCGGGCAAGACCCGCTTCGTCCCGGAAAACTGGGACAAGACCTACTATCAGTGGATGGAGAACATCGAGCCTTGGTGCATCAGCCGCCAGCTCTGGTGGGGGCATCGGGTTCCGGTTTGGTATGGACCCTCTCTACGGAAGAGTATGGGCAAACCTTCGTCCGACGCCCTAGAGCAATGGAAACGCGGCGAACTGTCGATGGAAGACATGCTAATGAGTGGCGAAGGGCCAGAACGCATGATTCCAGATCACGGGACGAAGAAAGTGTTCTGTGCAGAGTCATCGGAAAAGGCCTTCGCGATGATGCGAGAGTATTATCCGACGGATTACCAGATCGGTACGGTTGAGCTCGAAGGCAGGTCGATCGACGATATCGTTCATCAGCTTGCGGAAAAGGGTAGGCCGAACCTAATTCCTGTCTACCAGGACGAGGACGTCCTAGACACCTGGTTCTCCTCCGCTCTCTGGCCGTTCTCCACCCTCGGCTGGCCGGAAGAGACCTCGGAACTCGAACGCTTCTACCCCACCGCCGCCCTCTCGACCGCCTTCGACATCATCTTCTTCTGGGTCGCCCGGATGATGATGATGGGCCTGCACTTCCAAAAGGAAGTGCCGTTCAAGGAGGTCTATATCCACGCCATCGTGCGGGACGAGCACGGACAGAAGATGTCCAAGTCCAAGGGCAATGTCGTCGACCCGCTCGGCTGGATGGACACATACGGCACGGACGCGCTGCGCTTCTGCCTCGCGGCGCAGGCGACGCAGGGGCGCGACCTGAACCTGTCCGAGCAGCGTGTCGAAGGCTACCGGAACTTCCGGACCAAGATCTGGAACGCTGCCCGCTTCGTCGAGATGAACGAGGCTTCCGTTCCCGAAGGCTTCGATCCCGCCGCCCTCAAACTCCCCCTCAACCGCTGGATCGCGCATGAGGCGACCGAGGCGCGGGCGCAGGTCACTTCGGCGCTCGAAGCCTACCGGTTCGACGATGCGGCGCAGGCGGCCTATCGCTTCACCTGGAACCTCTATTGCGACTGGGCGCTGGAGCTGTCCAAGCCGATCCTGAACGGCGAGGACGCGGCGGCGAAGGAAGAGACCAAGGCGACGCTCGCCTGGGCGCTGGACCGCATCCTCGTCCTCCTGCACCCCTTCATGCCCTTCGTCACCGAAGAGCTCTGGGCGCAGACGGGCGAGCGGGACGGCTTCCTCATGCTCGAGGATTGGTCTGCGCCCGACCTGCGCGACGAGGCGGCGGCGGGCGATGTCCGCTTCGCCATCGACCTGATCTCGGAAATCCGTTCGCTCAGGGCCGAGATGAACGTCCCGCCCTCGGCCCGCCTCCCGCTCGTCGCCCTCGGCGCCGATGCGGAAACGCAGCGCCGGCTGAAGGATCAGGCGCCGGCCCTCCGCCAGCTCGCCCGGATCGAGGACATCACGCTAGCCGACACCCCGCCCCAAGGCGCGGCGCAGATCGTCACCGGCGGCGTCACCTATGCGCTGCCCGTGGCCGAGCACATCGACCTTTCGGCCGAACTCGCCCGCCTCGAAAAGGAAATCGGCAAGACCGAAAGCGAGATCGGCAAGATCGACAACAAGCTCGCCAACGAGAAATTCGTCTCCCGCGCCCCCAAGGAGGTCGTGGACGAGCAGCATACGCGCCGCGCGGATTTCACCGCGACGCTGGAGAAGCTGCAGGCGGCGAAGGCGCGGCTCGAAGCGATGTAGAGGGAAGGGCGGAGCCTCAGCCCAGCGCGCATTCGCCGCCGAGGATCTCCGCCTTCAGCCCCTTGGAGATCGGCTCCTCGCCGAACCACATGTCGGAGATCGCATCGAAGGTCGCGCGCTCGGGCAGGACCATCAGCGCGATGCCGTCCACGGCCATCTCCGTCCGGTCGAGCTTCGGCAGATAGGCGATCTCGACCCGGCTCTTGGGCTGGATCAGCGCGAAGGCCGCATCGATCTGTGCGATCGTCTCCTCGTCGAGCGTCCGCGCCAGCTTGGGCGGCCAGTCATCGGGCAGGCCGTCGGGCATCTCTCCTTCGTGCAGGACCTCCATCACGATCATCTCTCCGCCATCCCGCTCGAACAGGGCGAGATTGTAGAGGTCGTGCCACAGGACGGAGCGCTTGGCGCATCCCACGAGATCATAGCCGGCAGCATGGATGACCGGTTCGTTCTCCGGCCCCGCATCGCGTTCATCGGCCTGGGCGGCGAAGGTGGCGGCGGCGGCGGCCAGACTCGCCATCAGGAAGAGGCGCATGTCGCTCTCCATCGGTCCGCTGATATTCCTGCGGCGAACAGTCGCCCGCTGCAGGAGTTCGCACGCTCACGCAACCGCGATGCTGCAGCGCAACGAACCTTCGCCGCCCGGCCTGTGCGATGGGGGCGGCGAGGCGCAAGCTGTTCATTGCCGGAACCGATCGCGCGCAGCCATGACAGGGGCGTCGCCGGCATCGAAAATTTCGATGCTTCTTATGTGTATCATTCGTTTTTGTCGGAGGGGCTGCCGGGCCTAGCTTCCCCCTAGCGCGCGGGCCGAGCCCGGAGCGGAACAGCGATCAGGGATGGAGATTGGATATGGACGGCGAAGCAAGATGCCCGGTGATCCACGGCGGGATCAGCGTCAAGGGCCGGCAGAACCGGGATTGGTGGCCCAAATCCCTCGACCTCAGCATCCTGACGCATGGCGGCATCTCACCGAGCCCGCAGGACCCGGATTTCGATTACGCCGAGGCGTTCAGCAAGCTGGACCTTCAGGCGGTCAAGGATGACCTGCACGCGCTGATGACGGACTCGAAGGAGTGGTGGCCGGCCGATTACGGGCATTACGGACCCTTCTTCATCCGCATGGCCTGGCATGCGGCGGGCACGTACCGGATGAGCGACGGCCGCGGCGGCGCGTCCTCCGGCGCGCAGCGCTTCGCGCCGCTCAATTCGTGGCCGGACAACGCCAATCTCGACAAGGCGCGGCGCCTTCTCTGGCCGATCAAGCAGAAATACGGGAATTCGCTGTCCTGGGCGGACCTCCTGGTCCTGACCGGCAATGTCGCGCTCGAATCGATGGGCTTCAAGACCTTCGGCTTCGGCGGCGGCCGCGAGGACATCTATGAGCCGGAAACGGACGTCTATTGGGGCACCGAGGCCGAATGGCTCGGCGAGAACGACCGCTATTCGGGCGATCGCTACCTCGAGCAGCCGCTCGCGGCCAGCAATATGGGCCTCATTTACGTCAACCCCGAAGGCCCGAGCGGCAAGCCGGACCCGGCCGCCGCGGCGCACGATATCCGCGTCACCTTCGGCCGCATGGCGATGAACGACGAGGAGACGGTCGCGCTGGTCGCCGGCGGCCACACCTTCGGCAAGTGCCACGGGGCCGCGGATGCGGTCGTCGGCGCCGAGCCCGAAGGCGCGGATATCGCGGCGCAGGGCTTTGGCTGGACCAATGAGACGGGCACCGGCCATGGCGGGCACACCATGACCTCCGGCCTCGAAGGCCCGTGGACGCCCGAGCCCATCAAGTGGGACATGGGCTATTTCGAGCAGCTCTTCGAATATGAGTACGAGCTGACCAAGAGCCCCGCCGGCCACTGGCAGTACGCGCCCGTGAACCTCAAGGACGAGGACCGCGCGCCCGACGCTCATGATCAGGGCAAGAAAGTCCCGACCATGATGCTGACGACCGACCTCTCGATGAAGGTCGATCCCTCCTACGAGCAGATCTCGCGCCGGTTCTATCAGAACCCCGACGAGTTCGCCGATGCCTTCGCCCGCGCCTGGTTCAAGCTGACCCACCGCGACATGGGTCCCAAGGTCCGTTATCTCGGGCCGGAAGTGCCCCAGGAAGACCTGATCTGGCAGGACCCGATTCCGGCCGTCGACCATGACCTCGTGGACGCTTCGGACATCAAGGCCCTCAAGGCGCAGATCCTCGACAGCGGTCTTTCCATTGCCGACCTCGTCTTCGTCGCCTGGGCCTCGGCCTCGACCTATCGGGACAGCGACAAGCGCGGCGGCGCCAATGGCGCGCGCATCCGCCTCGCGCCGCAGAAGGACTGGGAAGCCAACGATCCCCAGCGTCTCGCTCAGGTCCTCGCCAAGCTCGAGGGGGTCCAGTCGGACTTCAACGCCAAGCAGTCCGGCGGCAAGAAGGTTTCTCTTGCGGACCTCATCGTCCTCGGCGGCTCGGCCGCGGTCGAGAAGGCGGCGCGCGATGCGGGCTATGATGTCGAAGTGCCCTTCACGCCGGGCCGCATGGACGCGACCGCGGAGATGACGGATTCGGAATCCTTCGAGCCGCTCGAGCCGGGCGCGGATGCCTTCCGCAACTATGTCCACGCCGACCACACGGTCCCGACCGAGGAACTGATGGTCGACCGGGCCCGCCTGATGACGCTCAGCGTGCCGGAAACCACCGTGCTGATCGGCGGGCTCCGCGTGCTCGAGGCCAATCAGGGCGGCACGAAGGACGGCGTGTTCACCGACCGTCCGGGCCAGCTGACCAACGACTTCTTCGTCAACCTGCTCGACATGGGCGTGGCGTGGAAGGAGAAGACCGACGAGCAGAAGGAATTCGTCGGCACCGACCGGGCGACGGGCGAGCACAAGTGGACTGCGAGCCGGGTGGACCTCGTCTTCGGCTCCAACTCCCAGCTCCGCTCGCTGGCGGAACACTATGCGCAGGACGACTCGAAAGAGAAATTCGTGCGCGACTTCATCGCGGCCTGGGTCAAGGTGATGGAGCTCGATCGCTTCGACGCGAAGTAAGACAGGCCTTGGGAGGCGGCCGGACGGCCGCTTCCCCTATCGCGAGATCCGCCCCTGCGCCGTGACGGGTGCAGGGGCATGCCTTTCTTTTTCGGCTGCTTTGCCGCATTGAGCGCGGAGAAGCCGCTCGCCATCTGCGCCATGCCGGGCGGGGGTCTTCGCCGCAGCCGCGTCGCCGAGAGGAAGGCCTTTCATGCTCTCCAGCTTCGATCCGGTGATCCTCGCGCGGATCCAGTTCGCCTTCACCGTCTCCTTCCACTTCCTGTTTCCGGCATTCTCGATCGGGCTGGCGAGCTTTCTCGCCGTGCTCAACGGCCTCTATCTGAAGACGAAGAACGAGGCCTATCTCCGGCTCTTCCAGTTCTGGGTGAAGATCTTCGCCATCGGCTTCGCCATGGGCGTCGTCTCCGGCATCACCATGTCCTACCAGTTCGGCACAAACTGGTCGGTCTTCTCGGATGTCGCGGGTCCCGTGATCGGGCCGCTCATGGCCTATGAGGTGCTGACGGCCTTCTTCCTCGAGGCCGGGTTCCTGGGGATCATGCTGTTCGGGCGCGACCGTGTCGGGCCGACCCTGCACATGGTGGCGGTGCTCGCCGTCGCGGTCGGCACGGCGATCTCGGCCACGTGGATCCTGTCGGTGAACAGCTGGATGCACACGCCGCAGGGCTTCGAGGTCGCCGAGAACGGGCAGTACATCCCGACGGACTGGCTTGAAGTGATCTTCACGCCCTCCTTCCCGTACCGCCTCGCGCACACGCTGACGGCGGCCTATCTGACGACGGCCTTCATCGTCGGCGGTGTGGGCGCCTGGCACCTCCTCAAGGGGCGCAGGGACAATCCCGGTGTCCGCACCATGTTCTCGATGGCGATGTGGATGGCGGCGCTCGTCGCCCCGCTCCAGATCGTCCTCGGCGACATGCACGGCCTCAACACCCTCGAATACCAGCCCCAGAAGGTCATGGCGATGGAGGGGCACTATGAGAGCCACCCCGACGGCGCACCGCTCTATCTCTTCGGCATTCCCGACGACGAGAATCAGGAACTCGATTACGCCATCGGAATTCCCAAGCTCAGCTCGCTGATCCTGAAGCACCATCTCGACGCGCCGCTCGCCGGGCTCGACACCATCCCCGACGACGAGCAGCCGCCGGTCTCCATCGTCTTCTGGTCGTTCCGCATCATGGTGGGCCTCGGATTCCTGATGCTCGGCGTCGGCATGTTCAGCCTGTGGGCGCGCTTCCGGGGCTCGCTCTTCACCAACAAATGGCTTCACCGCTTCGCGCTGGCGATGGCGCCTTCGGGCCTCGTCGCCGTCATCGCCGGATGGGTGACGACCGAGGTCGGACGGCAGCCCTACACGGTCTACAACATGCTGCGGACGACGGATTCGGTCAGCCCGCTCGGTGCGCCTGCGGTGGGCACCTCGCTGATGTTCTTCATCCTCGTCTATTTCATCGTGTTCGGGGCGGGGACCTTCTACATCCTGCGCCTGATGGCGCATGCCCCCGAGGCCGGCGAGCCCGGCCTCACCAAGGCGGACGGTCCCGTCAGGACGGCCGGCATCACGCCGGGCGTCGAGGAAGATCCCGAGCGGTTCCTGCATCCCGAAGAGACGACCGAAGAACGCTAAGGAGAGGCGGCATGGATATCAGCTTCGATCTCACCGTCGCATGGGCCGTGCTCCTGGTGCTCTCGGTCTTCATCTATGTCGTCCTCGACGGCTTCGATCTCGGGGTCGGCATCCTGTTCTCGGCCTTCCATGAGCGGCGGGAGCGGGACGTGCTGATGAATTCGGTCGCCCCCGTCTGGGACGGCAACGAGACCTGGCTGATCCTTGGCGGCGGCGGGCTCTTCGCAGCCTTCCCGCTCGCCTACGCGATCATCATGCCGGCGCTCTATGCGCCGATCATCGCCATGCTGCTCGCCCTGATCTTCCGAGGCGTGGCCTTCGAAGCGCGCTGGCGGACCGAGCGGGCGAAGAAGTGGTGGGACAGGGGCTTCATCGCCGGATCGGTCGTCGCCGCCTTCGCCCAGGGCGTCGCGCTCGGCGCGCTCCTGCAGGGGATCGAGGTGGAAGGCCGCGCCTATGCCGGCGGCTGGTATGACTGGCTGTCCTGGTTCTCGGTCATCACCGGCCTGGCGCTCGTCGCCGGTTACGGCCTTCTCGGCGCCACCTGGCTCGTGATGAAAACCGATGGCGACATCCAGGAGAAGGCGCGAAGCCTCGCCTGGGGCTTCGGCATCGCCACTGTCGGCTTCATCGTGGTCGTCAGCGCCTTCACGCCTTTCCTCGAAGCCTCCTATGCCCAGCGCTGGTTCGAGATGCCCGGCATCCTGCTGGCCGCGCCCGTGCCGCTCGCCATCGCGGCGATGGCGGTGCTGATGTTCCGCAGCCTCGCCATCCACAAGCACGAATACAGGCCTTTCGTTCTGGCGCTTCTTCTCTTCGCGCTCTGCTTTGCGGGGCTCGGGATCTCCATGTATCCCTTCATCATCCCGACCGAGGTCACGATCTGGGACGCGGCGACGCCGTGGATCAGCCAGATCTTCATGTTCGTCGGCGCGGTGATCCTGATCCCGATCATCCTCGCCTATACGGGCTACGCCTACTGGGTGTTCCGCGGAAAGATCGATCCCGAAAAGGGCTATCACTGATGGCGCAGCTGCCCGGGCCGGTGCGCAAGGGCTTGTGGTTCGTCGGCCTGTGGTGCGCGGGCGTGCTGGCGGTGACGGTCGTCGCCTATGCGATCCGCGCCGCCATATTGTGAGGCGCCCGCCCGCAGGGCTCGACAGCGGATGACGGAACGGAATAGCCCTTGAGCGCCAGCAGCAGGCGAGGGTGTCCGTGCTCCACGAGATCAAGTCCGAATCACTCGCCGTCACGATCGCGGATTATGGCGGACGCCTCGCGCGGATCGTGTATGGCGGCGGATCGTCTGCGACCGATGTCCTGCTCGGGCACGAGGACGAGGCGGCCTATCGCGACGATCCGCATTTCCTCGGCGCGACGCTCGGGCGGTTCGCCAACAGGATCGGCGGCGCCCGCTTCGAACTCGAAGGAGAGGCCTTCCGTCTCGACGCGAACGAGCACGGCAATACGCTGCATGGCGGGGCGGGCGGCTTTCACGCGAAGAGCTGGAGCGTCGAGGCGAAGGAGCGGCACAGGCTCGTCCTGCAGCTCGTCAGTCCCGATGGCGATCAGGGCTTTCCCGGCAGGCTTTGCGTGCGCACGCGTTTCTCGGTCGAAGGGGGCACTCTCACCGTCTCCTACGAGGCGCAGACCGACCGGCCCACCCCGATCAGCCTCAGCCAGCATCCCTATTTCAACCTCGGCGGCGCAGGTTGCGGCACGGTCGAGGACCACGCCGTCTCGATCGCCTCCGGCAGGATCGTGGTGGTGGACGATGAGGGCATCCCGACAGGCGATGTCCAAGCGGTCGACGATACCGTTTTCGATCTACGCCGCCCGGTCCGGCTGGGCGAAGTGCTGCCGCGCCCGGCGCCCGTCGGCTTCGATCACTGCTATCTCGGCGCAGGCGAGGGGGTGCGCGCCGAGGTCGTTCATGCGCCGAGCGGACGGCGGCTCCGCCTCGCCTCGGACCAGCCTGCATTGCAGTTCTATACGGGCGGGAAGCTCGATGGCGGCTTCATGCCCTTTGGCGGGCTCTGCCTCGAGCCGCAGGATGTTCCCGATGCGCCGAACCAGTCCGCCTTCGCCGCGACGATCCTGCGGCCGGGCGGAACCTATCGCCGCTCGATCCGCTATTCGTTCGACGAGATATGAGGACATTGCCGCGAATGCCCGCTACGCATCGGCTTGTCGCGCCGAAGTGAACGGTGATAGCGTTATCAGCTACAGCCGCCCGAGAGCGGCCACTGGGGTAGGGAACGAGAAATGAGCACAACGACCGGTCAAACCGGGGCCGCCGAACCCGCAGGAGCCGCCCACCCGGCGGCGCATGTCCTGACAGAGCCGAATACCGGCGCCATCATCCTGATCGCTCTGGTGGCGACGCTGGGCGGGTTCCTGTTCGGCTTCGACTCGGGTGTCATCAACGGCACGGTCGATGGGCTCCAGACCGCCTTCGCCTCCTCCAGCGTCGGCACCGGCTTCTCCGTGGCCTCCATGCTTCTGGGATCTGCCGCCGGCGCTCTGGCGGCGGGCCGACTTGCCGATGCCTTCGGTCGCCGCGCCATGCTCATGGTCGCGGCCGTCCTGTTCATCATCTCGGCCTGGGGGTCGGGCGTCTCGGGCGGTGTCGCGGAATTCGTGTTCTATCGCGTGCTCGGCGGTCTCGCCGTCGGCGCGGCCTCGGTGATGTCGCCTGCCTATATCGCCGAGATCGCGCCCGCACGCTATCGCGGCGCGCTCGCCACGACGCAGCAGATCGCCATCGTCGCGGGCCTCTTCATCGCCTTCTTGTCGAACTATCTTCTCGCGGGCGCAGCGGGCGGCAGCACGGCTGAGTTCGCTCTCGGCTTCGAGACCTGGCGCTGGATGTTCTGGGTCGAGCTTCTGCCGGCGACGATCTTCCTGCTCGCGCTCTTCGCGATCCCCGAGAGCCCGCGCTATCTCGTGGCGAAGGGCCGCTCCGACGAGGCGCGCGGCGTTCTCGACCGCCTGTTCCGCGGCGGCGCGGGAGCCAAGGTCGCCGAGATCGAGCGCACGCTCGCCCGCGATCACCGTCCGCGCTTCTCCGACATGACGCTGGGCGGCAAGGTGCGTCCCATCGTGTGGGTCGGCATCGGCCTCGCCGTCTTCCAGCAGCTCGTCGGCATCAACGTCATCTTCTACTACGGCGCCGTCCTCTGGCAGTCCGCCGGCTTCACCGAATCCGACGCGCTCCTGCAGAACGTGCTGACCGGCGGTTCGGGCATCCTCGCCGTGCTGCTCTGCCTCGCAATGGTCGACCGCGTCGGCCGCAAGCCGCTCCTCTTCTGGGGGTCGGTCGGCATGGCGGTCGCGCTCGGCGTGATGGCCTTCGCCTTTTCCACCGGCGAACTTGGCGCCAGCGGCCTCGAGATGTCGTCGAGCATGGGCCTGACCGCGCTGATCGCCGGCCTCGTCTACGCCTTCGTCTTCAACCTCTCCTGGGGTCCGGTGATGTGGGTGCTGCTCGGCGAGATGTTCCCGAACCAGTTCCGCGGTTCGGCGCTCGCCGTGGCGGGCCTCGCGCAGTGGCTCGCCAACTTCCTCGTCACCATGACCTTCCCGATCATGCTGAACTCGATCGGGCTGGCGCCGACCTATGGCATCTACTGCTTCTTCTCGGTGGTCTCGGCCTTCTTCGTGGCGCGCGCCGTGCGGGAGACCCGCGGCCTCGAGCTCGAAGAGATGGCCGGGTGACGCAGCGGCAGGCGCCTTCGATCCGTGCAATCGGACGCGAGCGCTTGCCTCTCTTCCTCGCCGACGAGGCGCTGCCGGATCCGCAGCGCCTCGTCCTAGCGGCGCAAGCCGCAAGCTTCGCCAGGAACGGACCCTACTATCCCGGCATTCGGGCGGCTGCGCCCGCAGGCTATGCCGCAGGGCTCGCTGAGGCGCTGCGCAGGCCGGTCTGCGCGATGATGGGCTGGAGCGCCGATACCCGCCTCGAGACCGCGTCCTGCGACTTCTCTCTCGTCACGACCCCGCCCCGGGACCTCGCGCTCATCCAGCGCCTGCCTCACTTCGATGGCACGGACGGCGAGGTGGTGGCGGTCCTGCACTATCTCTGCGGACCCGAGCATGGCGGCACCGCCTTCTACCGCCATCTCAGCACCGGCTTCGAGCGGGTGACGGAAGACCGGCACGCGGCCTATGATGCAGCGCTGCGGCAGGATCTAGCTGATCATGGCGAGCCGGGGCCGAGCTATCGCGGCGCCTCCGACGACATCTTCGAACGCCATGCGCGGGTGGAGTGCGTCTTCAACCGGTTGATCGCCTATTCCGGCACGACCCTGCATTCCGGGCTCGTGCCGGAGGGCCATGGGCTATCAGCCGCCCCTGAAGAGGGGCGGCTGACGGTGAATACGTTCCTGCGACGCGCGAGCGCCTGACGGCTCAATCCTCCGGACAGGCCATGCCGGCTTCGGTCGGCACCAGCGTCACATCCGAGACCGTGACCGTCGCTTCGCCCTCGGCCGCGAGGACGAAGGGCGCGGCCATCTCGCTCAGGTCGGCGCCTGCCTCCGCAAAGCAGGTGAGCCGCGCGGTAACGTCCTGCCACTCTCCCGCTTCGCCCAGGGGCAGGGTGAACAGCCCTTCGCCCATGCCGTAGCGGATGGGGGCTTCAGGCTGCTCGTCATAGCGATAGGAGACGCGCAGTCCGATATCGGCATTGGCCTCGCGCTGCCAGTCGACGGGCTGCGCATGCACGACGAAGCGGGCAGGGGCCGAGCCGTCCCATTGCAGGCGGATCGAGTCTTCCTGCGCATCGCGGTCCGTGCGCGACAGAGCGAGCGACCCGTCGGGGCTCATCGCAGTGGCATCCGAAACCAGCATGTCGCCTTCTGCCGAGGACAGGGTCATCCGGCGGCCGCCGCGGGCATCGCCTTCGGCCAGGATGGTGTTGGCGTCGGCGCCGGCCACTTCGTAGTCCTCGCGCAGTTCCGCCAAGGTGCCGTCATCGCCGTAGGTGAGGCCGTAGCCATAGGCGAAGAGGGGGGCGTAATCCGCATCCCCGACATTGAGCATGGCCTGATCGGGCCGCTTCGGCCAGGAAAAGGAGAGGCGTCCCGTAAAGTCCTGCCGCGGCTCGCCGTCCTGGCTGCCGACCAGAACATCCGCGATGCCGCCGCCTTCACTTCCCGGCAGCCAAGCCGCGACGAAGGCGTCGGAGGCGTTGAGTTCGGGGTTCACCCACATCGGCCTGCCCGACAGGAACACCGACACGACCGGGATCCCGTCCGCCTGAAGGCGGCGCATCGTCTCGAGCGCGGTCTCGTCGGCGAAGTTCAGGTCCTCGCGGTCGCCGCGGAATTCCGCGTAGGGATCCTCGCCGAAGACCACCACGGCGACATCCGGCTCCTCTTCATAGGAGCCGTCCTCGCTGAGAACGGCTTCGCCGCCCGCTTCGCCGATCGCCGCTTCCAGGCCTTCCCAGATCGTCTGGGCGTTCGGGAAGTCCTCGCGGCTGTTCCCGTCGCCCTGCCAGCTCAGGGTCCAGCCGCCGGTCTGCTTGCCGAGATCGTTCGCGCCGTCGCCCGCGACCAGAACGCGCATATCGCCGGCGATGGGCAGGACGCCCTCGTTCTTGAGGAGGACGAGCGACTTGCGCACCGATTCGCGGGCCAGCGCCCTGTGCTCGGGCGAGCCGAGCCGGTCGAAGTCTCCGGCGAGAGGCCGCTCTGAGGGGCGTCCGCGCTCGGGCAGGCCCGCCCGCAGCTTGACCCGGAGGATGCGGGCGACGGCTTCATCGAGCCGCTCCTGCGTGATCTCGCCGGACTGCGCGGCTGCGAGCGTCGTCTCGTAGAGGCCCTTCCAGCTATCGGGCGCCATGAACATGTCGAGACCGGCATTGAAGGAGGCCGGGCAGTCGGTGGGCGTGCAGCCCGCAACCTGGCCGTGGCCGTTCCAGTCGCCGACGACGAAGCCATCAAAACCCATCTGGTCGACTAGCACGTCGGAGAGCAGCGCCTCGTAGCCGTGCATCTTCTGGCCGCGCCAGCTCGAGAACGAGGCCATGACCGTCTGCACGCCCGCCTCGATCGCCGGTGCGTAGCCCGCGCCGTGAATGTCGCGCAGCTCTTCTTCGGTGGCGACCGTCTCGCCCTGATCGACGCCGTCGCGCGTCCCGCCGTCACCGAGGAAGTGCTTGGCGGTGGCCAAGACCTTGTCCGGGCCGAGAAACGCCTCGGTGTTCGGATCGCCCTGCAGGCCCCGCACCATCGCATCGGCATAGGCGGCCACGATCTCGGGCGCCTCGGAATAGCCCTCATAGGTCCGGCCCCAGCGGTCATTGCGCGGCGTCGCAAGGGTGGGGGCGAAGGTCCAGTCGAGGCCCGTGGCGGCGATCTCCGCCGCCGTGGCGGCGCCGATCCTCTCGATCATCTCGGGGTCGCGCGCGGCGCCGAGGCCGATATTGTGCGGAAAGATCGTCGCGCCGACGATATTGGAGTGACCATGCACGGCATCGGTGCCCCACAGGACCGGGATGCCTTCGCCGTCGGGACCGACCGAGGCATCCCAGAACGCGTCCGCCAGTTCGACCCAGTCGGCGGGATCGGCGCGCAGGTCGCCGCCGGGAGCCGAATTGCCGCCATTGAGGATCGAGCCGAGCTTGTATTGCCTGACGTCCTCGGGCGTGACCGAGCCGATATCGCCCTGGATGATCTGGCCCACCTTCTCTTCGAGCGTCATCGCGGCGAGAAGGCGCTCCACCTCTGCTTCGATCTCGGGGTCGTCGGCGACGGGACTCTGGACCGCCGGCCACGCCTCGGGATGAACGTCGGGCGCGCCGGAGGCGGAGCCGTCCGTCTGCGCCGGCTGCATGGCATTCGCCGAGGTGGCGACCTTGGCTTCGCCGCAGCCGGTCGCCGCCAGCGCGATGGCGCCGGTCGTCATCAGGAGGCGCAGCCGCCTCGCCTTGCTCATGTCCATACATCCTCCCGTAGGCACCGGCCCATGGCCGGGCTCTGTTCTGTTAGGGCTATCACCTTACCGTAACTCATCCTCCGGCCTGCGCAATCGACCGCGCGCAGCCGCAGCCGACGCCTTGCCGCCCCGCAGGCACAGCGGCAGAGTGAGCGCTAACAACGAAGCGCGAAAAGAGCCTCGAGCGGGCCGGGAGGATCGGGTGGGATCATCGAAGCGGAATCTGTGGCTGGCGGGGACGGTGCTCGGCTTGAGCGGAATATCCCTCGCCAGTGCCGCGGCGGCGCAGGAGGCGGCCGCGCTGCATGCCAACCAGGCCGGCTACCTGCCGGGCGGGGCGAAGGAGGCGACGCTCGTGGCGGCGTCGGACGCGCCGCTCGAGTGGACACTGCGGGACGCGCGTGGCGGGACGGTCGCGAGCGGGCAGACCGAGCCTTTCGGCCCGGACGCCGCCTCCGGCCAGTCGGTGCACATTATCGATTTCTCCGCTGCCGATGCGACGGGAGAGGGCTTCGTCCTTGCGGCGGGCGGGGCGCAAAGCGAGCCCTTCGCGATCGAGGACGGGATCTACGGAAACCTCGCTGCCGATGCGCTCGCCTTCTTCTATCACCAGCGCGCCGGCGCCCCTGTCGAGGCCGCTCTCGTGGGCGAGGAATGGGCGCGGCCCGCAGGCCATTCGCCGGACATCACCCGCTGCGTTCGCACCGATCACCGCGGCAATGACTGGGGCGGCTGCCCTTATGAGCTCGATGTCTCCAAGGGCTGGTACGATGCGGGCGACCACGGAAAATACGTCGTCAATGGCGGCATCGCGGCGTGGACGCTGATGAACTACGCCGAACGGGCGGATGGCGGCGTGGCGGACGGCGAGGCCGCGCTGCCCGAAGCGGGGAACGGCGTTCCCGACCTTCTCGACGAGGCGCGGTGGGAGATGGACTTCCTCCTCTCCATGCAGGTGCCGGAGGGGACGTCCCTGCGCCTGCCCCTCGGCGATCAGGGCGGGAAAGAGACCCTGACGCTCACGCAGGTCGATGCCTCGGGCATGGCGCACCACAAGGTCGGCGATTCGGCATGGACCGGCCTCCCCCTGCCGCCGCAAGATGCGCCGGATGACCGGGTCGTCAACTATCCCTCGACGGCCGCGACGCTGAACCTCGCGGCGACGGCCGCCCAGTGCGCCCGGGTCTTCGACGGCGTGGACGACGCCTATGCCGGGACCTGCCTCGAAGCGGCGCGCCGCGCCTATGACGCCGCCAGACGCGTCCCGGACGCCTTCGCGACGGAGGTGCTCGAAGGCGGCAGCGGCGCCTATGGCGATACGAATGTCGAGGACGAGTTCTACTGGGCCGCGGCCGAGCTCTACGCGGCGACCGGCGAGGCGGCATATGCGGAGGACATGCGCAGCTCGCGCTTCTTCCTCGCCGTCCCCCGGCCGGGGGTGCGTGACATCGCATGGCCGACCGTCGAGGCGCTCGGCACCCTGTCCCTTCTGACCGCCGGCGCCTTGGACGAGGACGAGCGCGCAAGGGCCGAGGAGAAGCTGATATCGGTTGCCGACGCCTTCCTCGCGGAAGCCGAAGAGCAGGGCTACGGCGTGCCCTTCGACCGCAGCTATGTCTGGGGCTCGAATGGCGACATGGCGAACCGGGGCATGGTCCTCGGCTACGCCTACGACCTGACCGGCGAGATGCGCTATCGCAACGGCGTTCTCGGCGTCACCGACTATCTGCTCGGCCGCAATCCGCTCGGCTTCTCCTATATCGCCGGCTATGGCGAGAATGCGCTGCGCCAGCCGCACCACCGCTTCTGGATGGGCGCGGTGGAGGAGGGACTCCCGCTTCCGCCCGCAGGCGCTCTGGCCGGCGGGCCGAACGAGACCGGCTCGGGCGACGAGGTGACCAAGGCGCTGGTGGCCGAAGGCTGCGCCCCGATGGCCTGCTATCGAGACGACTACCGCGCCTATGCGCTGAACGAAGTGGCCATCAACTGGAACGCGCCCCTGTTCTGGATCGCGGCCTTCCTGTCCGAGGACGTGCAGGACCGCTCCTAGGGGCGGCGCCTCGCGCCGATAAGGCGCTCAGGAAGCGGGCGGGGCCACCGAGTCCCGCTCGACCAGCTCGAAGTCGAGCACGATGGCGCGGCGTTCCTGCCCATCCTCGCCCAGCAGGTCGACGGCGCAGGCCGCCATGTCGGCGATAGGCTGGCGGATGGTGGTCAGGCTCGGCCAGATGGTCCGCGCCATCTCCGTGTCGTCGAAGCCCGCGACCGACAGATCCTCCGGCACGCGCAGGGCTGCCCTGTGCGCGGCGGCGATCACTCCGGCCGCCATGTCGTCATTCGCCGCGAAGATCGCGGTCGGCGGCTCTTCGAGGGCGAGCAGCCGTTCCGTCGCCTCCATGCCCGACCGATAGGTGAAGGCGCCGGGCACGATCAGTTCCGAACGGAAGGGCTGTCCCGCCTCGCGAAGCGCCCGCTCATAGCCCTGCATGCGGATATCCGGAGCGAGCTGGGTGTCCGGGCCGCTGACGAAGCCGATGCGTTCATGGCCGAGGCGCAGGAGCTGGCCGGTCATCGCATGGGCCGCGGCCTCTTCGTCGATCGCCACCCGGCGCGCTCCCGTTCCCGTCTCGGCGGGCGTGATCAGGACGCAGGGAATGCCCGCTGCCCGCAGAGCCTCGATCAGAGGAGCGTTCTCGCTGAGCGGCGGCGCGACGAGTAAGCCGTCGAGCCCGCCCTCGCGGAGCCGCTCGGCGACCCGTTCGGGCTCCTCGACGTCTCCGTCCGACAGCTCTTCGACCACCAGGTGGTGGCCGCCGCTGCGGCAGCTCTTGAGCGCTCCGATCAGGAGCTCTCCGAGATAGCCGCTGCTGGGGTTGTTGTAGGTCAGGCCGATGAAGAGCGAGCGGCCACCGGCTAGGCTGCGCGCGACGAGGTTCGGCCGGTAATTCAGCTCGGTGATCGCGGCGCGAACGCGTTCCCGCGTCTCCTGCCGGACGATGTCAGGCGAATTCAGGACGCGGCTGACGGTCATCTGAGAGACGCCCGCTCGTTCCGCGACCTCCTTGAGTGTGGGTTGAGAACGCCGGGTCAGCGTATCGGTGTCGTTCCTCACGATGCGCTCGACGCTCTCCTCGGCTTGTCTACGGGTGGCGGTCCGCCACCCGTAGACTTTGCAGCCGTCATCTTGCCGAAGCAACAGCGAGGGGAGGGCGCCCTCAGACGTAGTTGGCTACAAACGTTTCCAAACGTTCCTGGCGGCCGGACCGCGGTTTCGGATCGAGATTTTCCGACAGCGCGCGGTCGGCGAGCGAGTCGAGCGTGGCGTCGTTCCGGATGAAGCGCCCGAGATCGCCGTCCCAGCCCGCATAGCGTTCCTTGATGAAGGCGTCCGCCTCGCCGTTCTCGAGAATTGCGGCAGCCGAAAGAAGGCCCTTCGCCAGCGCGTCCATCCCGCCGATATGGCCGAAATAGAGGTCCTCGGCGTCGATCGACTGGCGGCGGACCTTGGAGTCGAAGTTGAAGCCGCCGGTCTCGAAGCCGCCATTGCGCAGCATGTGGATCATGGTGCGGGTGATGTCGACGGGATCGTTCCAGAACTGGTCGGTGTCCCAGCCGTTCTGCGGATCGCCGCGGTTCGCATCGACCGAACCGAAGATGCCGAGCGCATAGGCCGCCGCGACCTCGTGGTCCATCGGCAGGCCGGCGAGCGTCGCGTGGTTGGTCTCGATATTGACCTTCACGTCCTCGAGGAGGTCGTAGCGTTCGAGGAAGCCGTACACCGTGGCGACGTCGCGGTCGTATTGATGCTTGGTCGGCTCGTGCGGCTTGGGCTCGATCAGGATCGGGCCGCTAAGGCCGATCTTGTGCTTGTAGTCCACCGCCATGGACAGCATGCGCGCATACTGGTCCATCTCGCGGCCGAGATCGGTGTTCAGGAGGGTGTCATAGCCCTCGCGGCCGCCCCAGAAGACGTAGTTGGCGCCGCCGAGGCGCTTGGTGGCGTCCATCATCTGGCGCACCTGCACGGCGGCGCAGGCGAAGACTTCCGGGTCGGGGTTGGTCGCGCCGCCCGCCATATAGCGCGGATGGCTGAAGAGGTTGGCCGTGCCCCAGAGGAGCTTCTTGCCGGTCTCTTCCATCTTGGCTTCGAGCGGATCGAGAATGCGGGCGAGGTTCTCGGTATGCTCCTTCATCGTCTCCGCCGGAGCCATGACGTCGACGTCATGGAAGGCGAAGAAGGGCAGGCCGAGGCGGGAGAAGAACTCGAAGGCCGCATCGAGCTTCGCTTCGGCGCCTTCCTGCCCGTCGAGCTTGTGCCAGGGGCGGTCGAACGTGCCCGCGCCGAAGACGTCGAAGCCGTTCCAGGCGAAGCTGTGCCAGTAGCAGACCGAGGGGCGCAGATGCTCCTCCATGGTCTTGCCCATCACGACGCGGTCCTTGTCGTAATAGCGGAAGGCGAAGGGATCGTCCGTTTCGGGACCCTTGTACTGCACGGGCTCTACGCCGGCGTAATAGTCTTTGCTCATCAGTCGTCTCCTCTCGGAAGAATGTCGCGGGTTTGCGCGTAGAGGGCCGAGAAGCGCTTGCGCTTTTCGGCCAGGAGCCGGACGTCGGCCGGGTCTGGGGTGACCGTCTCGACGACGGGCGGCGGGGCGAGAACGCTCGCCTCGTTCCCGCCCGCGCAGAGCTGGGCGAGGCGGGCGGCGCCATAGGCCGGTCCGACCTCCGCGTCGCGGCGATAGACCAGCGGACGGCCGAGCGCGGCCGCGAGGATGCGGCCCCAATAGGCAGAGCGCGAGCCGCCGCCGATGACGGTGATCTGTTCGACGGCGCTGGCGCTGTCGAGCGCGGAGAGCCCGTCGGCGAAGGCCATGGCCACGCCTTCGAGCACGGATTGCGCGACCTGCTCGGGGCCGGTGTCGTGGTCCATGCCGAAGAGGACGCCGCGGGCATGGGGGTCGTTATGGGGCGTCCGCTCGCCCGAAAGATAGGGCAGGAAGAGGAGCGGCGAATCGAGGCGGCCATAGCGCTCTGCGCCCGCCACCGCCTCGCCCGCGTCGTGAACGCCCGTCATGCGCGCCGCCCAGTCGAGGCAGGAGGCGGCCGAGAGCATGACCGTCATCTCGTGCCAGCGGCCGGGCAAAGCGTGGCAGAAGGCGTGGACGCCGCTTTCGGGATTGGGGGCGAAGCTGTCGCCGGCGGCGAAGAGGACGCCCGACGTGCCGAGCGACAAAAAGGCATCGCCCTGTCCGGTCACGCCGACGCCGACCGCGCCCGCCGCATTGTCGCCGCCGCCGCCCGCGACCGGGACCTCTTCCATGCCCCAGCCCTTCGCGATCTCAGGCAGGAGGGTGCCGGTGGCCTCGGATCCTTCGAACAGCTCGGGCATATGCGCCGTCGTGAGGCCGGTGGCGTCCAGCATCTCGTCCGACCAGGCGCGCTTGCCGACATTCAGCCAGGACGTGCCCGAAGCATCGGACTGATCGGTTGCGTATCCGCCTGTCATCAGGAGGCGGACATAATCCTTGGGCAGGAGCACCTTGCGGACGGCCGCGAAGATTTCGGGCTCGTGCTCGGCGACCCAGAGAAGCTTGGGCGCGGTGAAGCCGGGGAAGATGAGGTTCCCCGTCAGCTCGCGCGAGCGGGGCTCGCGGCGCTCCAGCTCCTCGCATTGCGCGGCGCTGCGCCCGTCATTCCACAGGATGGCGGGACGCAGGACCGCGTCGTTCTCGCCGAGCAGCGTCGCGCCGTGCATCTGGCCCGACAGGCCGACAGCCTCGACCTTGGCGCGGCGCTCGGCAGTCAGGCTGCGCACCGCCTCGTCGGTCGCGCGCCACCAGTCGGCCGGGTCCTGCTCGGACCACAGGGGCTGCGGCCGCGACACGGTGAGCGGCGCCACCGCCTGCTCGATGACATCGCCATCGGCATTGGTGACGACGACCTTCACGCCGGACGTGCCGACATCGATTCCTAGAAACATGGCGCAGCCTCCTCAGCGGCGAATTCAGGCCCGGTCGGGTGCGGCGCGCAGGGCGGCGGCGACCGCCTCGCGCATCGGCTTCGCCTGGTAATTCGAATCGTAGAGCGTCGGACGCTTCTCGACATCGTCCTCGCGCGGCATGAAGCCCTGGAGCCAGCTGTGTTTGTCGACCATGCCCCATGCCAGCAATTCCTTGGTCTGAGGGTAGGACAGCATGAGGTCGAGATAGTCTCTCGTATAGCTCGCGATCAGGCGGTCCCGCATCTCGATGTCCGGTCCGAGATCGGTGTCGTTCACGTCGAATTCGGTCAGATAGATGTCGAGGCCCATGCCCACGACCTCGTCCACGAAGGCGCGCCAGGCGCGCTGCTTTTCCGGCGTGTATTCGTTCGGCATGTCCTCGTTCGAATGGGACTGGATGCCGAGCGCATCGATGGGCGCGCCGTTCGAGATGAGACGTTCGAGCAGGCGCAACACGCCGGTGCGGTGGGTCTCGTGTCCGCCCTCCCACGACATGTAGTCGTTATAGGCGAGGGTGGCGCCGGGCGCCGCTTCCTTGGCGGCGAAGAAGGCGTAGTCGATGGCCTCCGGCCCCATCGCCCGCGTAAACGGCGTCTCGCGCAGCTCGCCCGTCGCGGGGTCGACGGCTTCGTTGATCGCGTCCCAGGAATAGATGAAGGGACTGTAGCGGCCCGCGACGCGGCCGATATAGCTGTCGAGGAAGGCTTCCGCTTCGCCAGCGGTCGCGAATTCGGTCTCGTTGAGCCAGTCGGGCAGCCAGCGCGGATGCGACCAGATAAGGGTGTGTCCCCGCATGCCGAGGCCGTTATCCTGCGCGAAATCCGCCAGCGCATCGCCGGGCGCGAAGTTCCACGCATCGGGCTGCGGCAGGATCGTGTAGAGCTTGTGCGCGTTCTCCGCGACGAGGACGCCGCATTCGCGCCGGACGATTTCGAGGTAGCGCAGATCGTCGAGCTGCCCCGCGCTCATCGCCGTGCCGAAGCGGAGGCCCTTGGCCTGCGCTAGCTCGTGCAGGGGAACGAAGGCATCGGTGCCGGCCACGCCCTCAGGCGAAACGGGGCCCGGGGTCTGTCCCGCACAGGCCGCGGCGACGGCCGAACCGCCAAGAAGCGTCAGAGCCTGCCGCCGGGTGAAGCGTGTCATGCGGAACCTCCCATGGTCCGGCGGCTTGATCCGCCGTGTCTGCCGCGCGTCCTGTTCCACCGGCGCACGATTGTGTTAGCGCTACCACCGGGAAGGTCGCCGCGTCCAGAGCGATCACCAGAGGAGCGTACCATGCAGACATCCGTTTATGCCTTGAGCCTGCTTCCCTTGATCGGCCTCGCCGCCTGCCAGGCGGACGGATTTCAGGCCGAAGAGAGGACGGGGCAGGATATCGCGGAAGATGTCCTGACTGCCCGCTTCGACAGCTTCACCTATGAGGGGACGGTGCCCGATGGGCTGCCGGAGCCGGAGGCGGGGCAATACCGCAACCCAGTCCTCAGCGGCTTCTATCCCGACCCCAGCATCACCAAGGGCGAGGACGCCTATTACCTCGTCACCTCGACCTTCGCCTATTTCCCCGGCCTCCCGGTCTTCCGCAGCACCGACCTCGTCAACTGGGAGCAGGTCGGCAATGTGATCGACCGGCCCGGCATGCTCGACTTCGACGGCCTCGGCCTGTCGCGCGGCGTCTTCGCGCCGACGATCGAATACGAGGACGGCACCTATTACGTCGCCAATACCTGCGTCGATTGCGGGGGCAATTTCATCGTGACGGCGGAGGACCCGGCAGGGCCGTGGTCCGATCCGATCTGGCTGCCCGAAGTCGGCGGCATCGATCCGAGCGTCTTCTTCGATGAGGACGGCAAGGTCTATGTCATCAACAATGACGCGCCGGAGGGCGAGCCGCGCTATGAGGGGCACCGCGCCATCTGGATCCGGGAAGTGGACCCGGAGACCTTCCAGTCGATTTCCGAGCCGCAGGTCCTGCTCGACGGCGGCGTGCGGCCCGAAGAGAATCCGATCTGGATCGAGGGCCCGCACATCTACAATATCGACGGCCGCTATTATCTCTGGGCGGCAGAAGGCGGCACGGCCGTCAATCACAGCCAGGTGGTCCTGCGCTCTGACGACGTGCTGGGGCCGTATGTGCCCTATGAGGACAATCCGATCCTGACCCAGCGGCACCTGCCGGCGGACAGGCCGAACCCGATCACCTCGGTCGGCCATGCCGATCTCGTCCAGGACGACGAAGGCGGATGGTGGGCGACCTTCCTCGGCGTGCGGCCCTACGAGGGCGACACCTACAATACCGGTCGCGAGACCTTCCTGATGCCCGTGCGCTGGGAAGACGGGTGGCCGGTCATGGTGCAGGGCGACGAGCAGGTGCCTTACGTCGCCGACCGCCCGGCGCTGCCCGAAGGGGAAGCGCCATCCGTGCCCATCTCCGGCAGCTTCACGCTGGGAGAAGACCTCGAGGGACCGCTCGAGCCTTACTGGATGACCGTGCGCGTTCCGGACGAGGACTGGTATGCGGTGGAGGATGGCGCGCTGGTCATCGAGGCGCGGGACGAGCGGCTCGGCGACAAGGCCCAGCCTTCCGTCCTCGTCAGGCGCCAGCAGCATCGAAGCGCGGCCGCGCAGACCGAGATGACCTTCACGCCGCGGGATAGCGGGGACGAAGCGGGCCTCCTCGTCATGCAGAGCGACGAGTATTACTACGCTCTCGGCCTCGGCCTGGACGAGGCGGGCGAGCCGGTCGTTCGCCTCCGCCGCCGCGCCGGGCCCGGCATGGATGAGCGGGGCGAGGTCATCGCGAGCACGGCCTATGAGGGCGCGCCCGGCGCGCCCCTCGACCTGCGCATCGCGGCCGATGACGGAGATTACGATTTCGCCTTCCGGCCCGCGGGCGGTGAGTGGCAAGTCATCGAAGAGGATGCCGACGGCACGATCCTGTCCACGCGGGTCGCGGGCGGTTTCGTCGGCGCCACCTTCGGCATGTATGCCGAGGGCGGCGAGTAGGCGGCCCTCCCTCAGGCGGCTTCGAGGTCGCCTGAGGAACAGTTCTCGCGAATGAACTCGGCGTGCGGCGGCATATGCTCGGCGCAGGTCGCGATGGTCTGGCGGATATGGTCGAGCCGCCGGGCCGTCTCTTCGTCCGACAGCACGTTCGCCACCGGGTCGTATCCGCCCGGCTTCACGTTCTGACCGATCAGGACCGAGAACCAGCTCGTATCGTTGAACAGCTCCTCGTTCTCGCGGAACACGCGCCCGTGCGAGCGGAAGAGGCGCATCTTGTCCTCGAGATAGTCCGGGATGCTCATTTCACGGACATAGTCCCAGAACGGCGAATCGTCCCGCTGCGTCGCGTGGTAATGCAGGATGAGGAAGTCGCGGATGCGTTCAAACTCGAAGGTGGTGACGCGGTTGTAGCGGTCGATATCGGCCTGTTCGAAGCCGCGGTCGGGGAACATCTGCAACAGCTTGGCGATGCCGCTCTGTATGAGGTGGATGGAGGTCGATTCGAGCGGCTCGAGGAACCCTGCGGACAGCCCGATCGCAACGCAGTTCTTCACCCAGAACTTCTTCCTGTGCCCGGTGGTGAAGCGCAAATGGCGCGGCTCGGCGAGCGGCTTGCCGTCGAGATTGGCGAGCAGGGTCTCGGTCGCCTTCTCCTCGGAAAGATAGGGGCTCGAATAGACATAGCCGTTGCCTAAGCGATGCTGGAGCGGGATGCGCCACTGCCAGCCCGCCTCGCGCGCGGTCGACCGGGTATAGGGCAGGAGCGGGCCGGTGCTCTCGCAGGGCACGGCGACCGCCCTGTCGCAGGGGAGCCAGTGCGACCAGTCGTGATAGCCGGTCTCCATCGCCTGCTCGATGATCAGGCCGCGAAAGCCCGAGCAGTCGATGAAGAGGTCTGCCTCGAACTGCCGCCCGTCTTCCAGCGTGACGGATTGCACGAAGCCGTCTTCGCCGCGCAGGGCGACATCGCCGATGCGGCCCTCGACGCGATTCACGCCGCGGCCCTCCGCCTCCTCGCGCAGGAATCTGGCATAGAGGCCCGCATCGAAATGGAAGGCATAGGCGATCTTGGACAGGGGCGAATTGCCCGCCTGGACCGGCCGCATGAAGAGGTTCTTCTTCGCCGCGATGGACTGGAGCGAATAGCGCGCCAGCGCATCCGGGTCCGCATCCGGGTGGTTCTTGAGGAAATAGGCGTGGAAGGACACGCCCTCCATGTCGAGGCCATAGGGTCCGAAGGGGTGGATGTAACGGTCGCCCTTCCGCCCCCAATCCGCGAACTCGATGCCGAGCTTGAAGGTGCCCTTGGTGCGGCGGACGAAATCGTCCTCGTTGATGCCGAGCGTGCGGTTGAAGGTGCCGATCTGCGGGATCGTCGCCTCGCCGACGCCGACCGTGCCGATGGCATCGGATTCGATCAGCGTGATGTCGCAATAGTCGTTCTTGAGGAGCTTGGAGAGCGTGGCCGCGGTCATCCACCCGGCCGAGCCGCCTCCGACGATCAAGATGCTGCGAATCTGGCGGTCGGTCATGAGGAAGTCTCCGGCGGGTGCGGGCGGGCGGCGCAGTGGCGTTCGATATAGGCGGCGTGTGCCGGCAGCTGCGGCGCCGTGGACTGGATGGCTCTGTGGGTGCCGGCGAGGAGCTTGCCGACCGCCTCTTTCGAAAGCGTGTCGGCCAGCGGATCGTACCCTTCAGGGCGCACGCCCTGTCCCCACAGCACGGCCAGCCAGTTGTCCTCGCCGAACAGCTCGTCCTCGTGCCGGAAGATCCGGCCCTTGGAGGCGAAGAGTTCGATCCGCCTGCGCAGGCTTTCGGGGACCTCCATCTCGCGGAGATACCGCCAGAAGGCGCCGTCGCGCTCGGTGCGGTGATAATGCAGGATCAGGAAGTCGCGCACCTGTTCGAATTGCAGCGCCATGAGGCGGTTGTATTCCGTCCGCTCGATCTCCGCGAAGCGGCTGTCCGGGAAGAGGGCGAGGAGCTTGTGGATGCCCGACTGGATCAGGTGGATCGAGGTCGATTCGAGCGGCTCGAGGAAACCCGCCGAAAGGCCGATGGCGACGACGTTTCCGACCCATGCCTCTTTCCGCCGCCCTGTGGTGAAGCGCAGATGGCGCGGCTCGCCGAGCGGCTGTCCCTCGAGATTGGCGAGGAGCGTCTGTTCCGCATCCTCCGCCGACAGATGGTCGGAGCAATAGACGAGGCCATTGCCGGTCCGGTGCTGGAGCGGGATCCGCCATTGCCATCCCGCCTCGCGCGCAGTGGATCGGGTATAGGGCAGAAGCGGCTCCGTCCGCGCGCTCGGCACCGCGACGGCGCGGTCGCAGGGCAGCCAGTGCCGCCAGTCCTCGAACCCGGCCTCCATCGCGCCTTCGATGAGGAGGCCCCTGAACCCCGAGCAGTCCACGAAGAGATCGCCCTCGACGACCTCTCCCGAAGCGAGGGTGACAGAGCGCACGAAGCCGTCCTCCCCGCGCAGGGCGACGTCGACGACCTTGCCCTCGGTCCGCCGCACGCCTGCCGCCTCCGCATGGCGGCGGAGATAGGCGGCATAGAGGCCGGCATCGAAATGGTAGGCATAAGCGAGCGAGGAGAGCACGTCGCGCGGATCGCGCGAGGGCGGCAGGAAGCGGTGCAGATAGGCGGCGGCTTCGGACAGGCAGAACTCGCCGAGATCTGGGATGCGGCCTTCGGCGCGTCCTCTCAGCCAGAGCTGGTAGAAGCGGATTCCTTCGGCGTCGTGCCCGTAGCTGCCGAAGGGGTGCATGTAGCTGTGCCCCGGCCGGGTCCAGCCCTCGAACTCGATGCCCAGCTTGAAGGTGCCCTGCGTCTTCGACAGGAAGTCGTTCTCGTCGATGCCGAGCAGGCCGTTGAACTGCGAGATGGGCGGGATCGTGGCCTCGCCGACGCCGACGGTTCCGATGTCGTCGGACTCGATCAGCCGGATGCGCGTCCTGCCGCCCTTTTGCAGACGGGAGAGGGCCGCTGCCGTCATCCAGCCGGCGGTGCCGCCGCCGACGATGACGACGTCGCCGATCGGGGCCGCGCTCATCGTCCGCCCCCCGCCGAACGGCGGCGCGGGGCGTGAAGGATTCTTGCCACCTCGCCCTGGTCCTGTGCGGTTTCGGCGGCTCTCAGCACGGCCCGCCGGTGCTGCTTGAGCCGAGAGCGCGCCTCTCCGGCGGGCACGGTCTCCGTCAGCGGATCGTATCGGCGCGGCATCAGGCCGTGACCGAGCATGACGGCGAGGTGGCTGTCCTGATCGAAGCTTTCGCCGTCATAGGTCACTACCCGCCCGCGGCTCTCGAACTGTTCGATTTTCCGCGCGAGGGGATCGTCCGGCGCAGGCTGCGCGGCCCTGCCGGCAAGGATGCGGTGAAGGCGCTGGAAATCGGCGAGGCGCGCATAGGCTTCGCTCGTCACGCGGTTGAACTCTTCGCGCTCGACCCGCTGATCGGCGCCATTCGGCAGAAGGCCGCGCAGGGCCTCGATGCCGATCTGCGCGATCCGCATCTGCGGCATTTCGAGCGGCGGGAGACGGCATGCCGCAGCGCCGATCGCGACAAGGTTTCCGCGCCAGGACCGCGCCTGCCAGCCAAGGCGCCCTTCGCCGCCGGGGCCGCCGCTTCTCAACCTGATGCTGCGGCCGGCGAGGGGGATCAGGATATCCTCTGCGTCCTCTTCGAGGCGCATGCGCGTCGCCGAGAGGTTCGGCTGGGTGCTGTCCTCCGACCAGGCGAGGGCGGGGGCGGCGCCAGCGTCATGCCAGCCAGCCGCCGCATCGGGCGCCGTTCCGGTGCAGTCGAGATAGAGATCGGCGCGGAGATCCGCGCCGTCCTCCAGCCGCAGCGCGTCAATGCGATCGTCATTCCCGGGCAAGGCCTGCGCGAGGCGCGCGGCCCGCTTCGCGCCGTAGTGCAGGGCCGCGCGCTGCATGAACTTCGCATAGGCCGCTCCCGAAAGGTGCAGGCCGTATTCCGGCAGAGGCAGGCCCTCGACCTCCGCCTGCGGCAGGAAGCGGCCGCTGCGGGCCAGGACCGCGCCCAGCCAGTGCGGCTCGAAGCCGCCTTCGTCGCCTTGAACCTTCAGGCGCAGCCAGTGCTGGTGGAAGGCCGCGCCCTCGAGGCTCGGGCCCGGGGCGCCGAAGGGGACGACGAAGCTGCGGCCCGCTTCCCTCTCATGGAGGGTGCCGAGCCTGAAGGTCCCCTCGCAGGCGCGGGCGAGATCATGCTCGTCGAGCCCCATGGCGTCGTGAAGGCCCCGCATGCTCGGCAGGCTGGCGAGGGCGGGCGGCGCGCCCGCATCCTGAGGCGTCGGAACGACCACGACTTGCGTCATCCGCCCCAGGAGCCGGGCGAGAAAGGCCGCGCAGAGCCAGCCCTCCCATGTTTCGCCGAGGACGGCGATCCGTTCTGTGCGGAGGCCACTCGTCATGCCGCGGCAGCCGGGCAATGGCGCTTGAGGAAATCCTCGTGCCGCGGCAGGGCGTCGACCGTCCGCCGGATCTGGCTGCGCAGCTCGGCGAGATAGCGTTCCGCCTTGTCGAGCGGCATGCGGTCGGCCAGCGGGTCGTGCCCCTCCGGCACCACGCGCTGGCCAAGATAGACGGCGAGCCAGCTCGGCTCGAGGAAGAGGCCGTCCTTGTACTGAACCACGCTGCCCCTGCGCCTGAACAGCTCCATCTTGTGGGACAGGCTGTCGGGGATCGCCATCGTCCGGACCCTGTCCCAGAACGGCGAGTCGTCACGCTCCGTCGCAAAGTAGTGCAGGACGAGGAAATCGCGCACCCTTTCATATTCGAGCGCCATCACGCGGTCGAACTCGGCAGCATCGAGAGGATCGACGGGACCTTCGGGGAAGAGCTCGACCAGCGTCGTGATGCCGGCCTGGATGAGATAGATGCTCGTCGATTCGAGCGGCTCGAGAAAGCCTGCGGAGAGGCCGAGCGCGACCGTATTGCCGACCCACTGGCGGCGCCTGCGCCCCGTCCTGAAGCGCAGGAAGCGGGGCTCCGCCTGCGGCGCCGCATCGAGGCAGGAGAGGAGATCGTCCGCCGCCTCCTGATCCCCGATATGGTCCGAGCAATAGACATAGCCATTGCCCAGGCGATGCTGGAGCGGAATGCGCCACTGCCAGCCCGCCTTGCGCGCCGTGGCGCGGGTATAGGGGGAAGGGGGTCCCGCGCTGTCGCAGGGCACGGCCACGGCGCGGTCGCAGGGCAGAACGTCCGACCAGTCCTCGTAACCCGCTTTCAGCGCGCCTTCGATCAGGAGGCCCCTGAAGCCCGAGCAGTCGACGAAGAGGTCGCCGCCGATCCTGCGGCCGTCCTCCAGGATGACGTGGTCCACATGGTCCGTGTCCGGCACGAGCGCCGCGTCCACGATCCGGCCCTCGACGCGCTCCACGCCGAGGCCTTCGGCGAATGCGCGTAGGAAGCGGGCATAAAGCGTCGCATCCATCTGATAGGCATAGGAGAAGGACGACATGACCGAGCGGGGATCGGCCGCGGGCGGCGCGAATCGGTCCTGCTCCGCCATGACGACCGGCAGGGAATAGTCGCAGATGCGCCCGGCCTTGCCTTCGGCATGAAGGCGCCGCCACAATTGGTGAAAGGCGACGCCGCCCGCTTCGCGGCCGTAATCGCCGAAGGGGTGGATGTAGCTGTCGCCCTCCCGGCCCCAGCCGCGGAACTCGATCCCGAGCTTGATGGTGGCCTGCGTCGCGGCCATGAATTCGGCTTCGTCGATGCCGAGGCGCTCGTTGAAGAAGCGGATATGCGGAAGGGTCGCTTCTCCCACGCCCACAGTGCCGATGGCGTCCGATTCGATGAGCCGCACTTTCACGCCGAGCGGCGCGATCAGCCGCGCGAGCGCCGCCGCCGTCATCCAGCCGGCCGTGCCGCCGCCGATGATGGAGACCTCCCGCACCCCGTCCCGCGCTCTCGCATTTTCGTGCATTCCGCTCACGGTCTTAGCCCTCTGCCCTGCGACTGTAACCATTCTGCCATACAGGCGCGACTGTTTCCGGTTGCCGCAGAGACCGTCATTGATAGCGCAAACATTTTGTGCTCCCGTCGTCAAGAATGCGTCGGCCGACCGCGGCGATCGGCGTTCCGATAGAACCGCGGCGGCAAAGCCCGACTGGGCAGGGAGGAAACGAATGAGCAATCCACAGGTGAAGTCCGTCCTCGAGCGACCGGTATGGGCGCTCCTTCTCGGGACGGCGTCGGCGGCATCGATGGCCGTCGCGATGCCGGCAATGGCGCAGACCGGTAGCACGGTCGACCAGGAAGAGTTTCTGGGCGAGTCCGATACCCGCGCGCAGGACGACATCGCCGGGGACGAGCAGAACGCCGACGTCATCGTCGTCGAAGGCATTCGCCGCTCTCTCTCCAGCGCGCAGGACATCAAGCGCGAAGCCAATACCTTCGTCGACGCGATCACCGCCGAGGACATCGGCGCGCTGCCCGACCGGTCCGTCACCGAGGCGCTTCAGCGTGTTCCCGGTGTGCAGATCAGCCGCTTCGCCGCTGCCAACGACCCTGACCACTTCTCCATCGAGGGGCAGGACGTTCTCGTCCGTGGTCTGACCTTTGTGCGGTCCGAACTCAACGGCCGCGACACGTTTTCGGCGAACAATGGCCGGGCCCTCAGCTTCGCCGACGTTCCGCCCGAACTCCTCGGCGGCGTCAGCGTCTACAAGAACCAGACGGCCGACCTGATCGAGGGGGGTATCGCCGGCACGGTGAACCTCATCACGCGCAAGCCGTTCGACAAGGCCGGGCAGGTGATCGCTGGTGCCGTCGAGATGAACTACGGCGACTTCCGCGAGGAGGTCACGCCGACCGTGTCCGGTCTGTATTCGAACGACTGGTACACGGATGCGGGCCGCTTCGGTGTTCTCATCAACGGCGTCTATTCCGACCTCAAGACCCGTTCGGACGGCACTCAAGTGTCCAGCTTCCAGCCGCGGACCGACCTCGCCGGCGACGGCAGCAGGACCTTCGTCCCCGAAGGCGCCGCTCTGCGGACGCAGGATTATGACCGTGAGCGCAAGGGCTTTGGCGGCTCGCTGCAGTGGGAGAACCCTTCCGAGACGGTTCTGGCCACGGCCGAGTTCCTCCGCTCCGAAGCGACGACGTCTTGGAACGAGCACGTCATCGAGATCGCGACGGACAATGTCGGCGACACGGCGTTCTTCCCTGTGCCGGGCACCGAGTTCGGCTTCACCGATGACAGCCTTTTCTCCTACGGGCAGATTTCCGCTCCGACGGGCTGGCGCGCCGACCAGAACACGGATCCGACGACCCCGATCTACGGTCTGCAGTCGAACAACATCAATCGCGGCGTCGAGCAGGAATACCTGACGCAGGACGCCTCGTTCAACGTGAAGTTCACCCCGAATGACCGGTGGGCCTTCAACCTCGACTACCAGTTCATCGACTCCGAGGTGAGCAACACCGATATCGGCATTTGGGGCTCGAGCTTCCAGGACGTGCTGCTGGACACCCGACAAAACATTCCCGAAGTCATCCTCACCCCTCCGACGCAGGTTGAAGGGCAGCAGTTCCAGCCGAACTCCGGCATCGCCTATGACTGCGCAAACGGCATCAGCAATACCTGTCCGGATTACGCGGATACGACGGAAGAGCTCTACGACCCGCAATACTCCTTCTGGCGGGCCGCCATGGACCACCTCGAGGACAGCGAGGGGCAGGAGCACGCCTTCCGCGCGGACGTCGACTACGACTTCATGGACGAGATGGGGCCGCTGCGTGCCGTTCGCGTCGGCGGGCGCTGGTCCGAGCGTGATCAAACGACCCGCTTCTCGACCTATAACTGGGGCGCACTCAGCGAAATCTGGGGTAATGGCGGCCCGGTCTGGATGGACGAGTTCGGCGTTCCCGAAGGCGTGGTCGAGAACTTCGGCTGGAACAACTTCCAACGTGGCGAAGTCGTGCGCCCGCCGGCCTATCCTTATTTCATGGATGCCGGTGAAGACTACGACGCGACGGCAGACTTCGCCGATGCGGTCGTTACGCGTTGGCTCGATGCCGGCGGCGTGACGGGCGGCGCGACCGGCGGTTCCGGCGGCTGGCGTCGTCTGGCGGAGCGCGAAGGCGTCGTCGAAGGCACGCCGTTCCTTCCGGGTGAGATCACGGACGTCACCGAGGAGACCATCGCCGCCTATATTCGTCTCGACTACGGGTTCGATAATCTCGGCGACTCCGGCATGTCGCTCGACGGCAATTTCGGCGTGCGCTGGTTCCAGACCGATCTGACGTCCAGCGGCGCGTTCCAGTTCCCCGATCCCTCGACCCTGCCGATCACATCGGGTCTGGCTCCCAATACCGACCCTGACGGTCCCATTCCGATCGGTGGCGAGAACGTCTGCCTGGCGCCCTATCAAGACACGAGCGGCGGGGACACGCCCGTATCGGACGGACAGCCGGGTACGATCCAGGACACCTACACGATTCCGGAGTTCTGCGACCTCACCGACGCAGAGGAGGCCGCGATCCGGGCCTTCGCCAACAATGCTTCCGAGGTTCGCGACGTCGACAACAAGTATGACCTCTTCCTGCCGAGCTTCAACGCGAAGCTCCAGCTGAACGAGGACATGCTGATCCGCTTCGCCTATTCTCGGTCGATCTCCCGGCCCGAGGTCGGCCTCCTGCGCCCGAGCTATACGATCACGCCGTCGCTGACGGACGATCCGCGTACGCTCGAGTCGGAGAACCCGCGCGGCAGCAGCGGCTTCTACGGTTTCCAGGGTACGGGCGGGAACCCGATCCTCGAACCGGTGAAGTCCGACAACTTCGACCTCTCCTATGAGTGGTACTTCGCGGAAGTCGGCTCGTTGACGGTCTCGGCCTTCTATAAGGAGATCCAGAACATCATCGTCACGGGGCAGAGCTCGGCGACCTTCGAGAACAACGGCCAGACCTTCGACGTCTTCTTGACCAATGTCCCGACGAACTCCGACGATACCGGCAAGGTGAAAGGCTTCGAACTCGCCTACCAGCAGTTCTACGACATGCTGCCGGCGCCCTTCGACGGCTTGGGGACGCAGGCCACCTATACCTATATCGACAGCACTGGTGTGCAGTCGTCCGGTCTCGACCCGACGCTCTCCAGCCCGGGTCAGAGCGAGGCCCTGATCGACCTGAGCGACTTCCCGCTGCAGGGCCTGTCGAAGCACAACTTCAACATCGCCGCGATCTACGAGAAGGATAAGATCTCGACGCGCCTGGTCTACAACTGGCGTGACGATTATCTCGTCACGCCGCGTGACGCGATCACGCCGTTCTATCCGATCTTCCAAGAAGCGACGGGTCAGCTCGACGGATCGTTCTTCTATACGGTGAACGAGAACGTGAAGGTCGGTGTGCAGGGCGCGAACCTGCTGAACGACATCACGGAGACCACGACGTTCATTCCGAACTCCGACGGTCTCAGAGGGGCGCGGTCCTTCTTCCAGAACGACCGCCGCATCACGCTGTCCGCGCGGTTCAGCTTCTAACCGCTTCGGGGTCTTCCTCCGGGGAAAGGCGCCGCCGGGCGATCGGCGGCGCCTTTCTCTTTTTCAGGCCGAGACGCTAAGGCAGGGAATGGACATGACCGAGACGCTTTCGCCGATCCCGGAGCTTCACGGCGTCACGCCGGAGCAGTTCGGAACAGAAGTGCTGCCGCAGGGGAGGCCGGTCGTCATGCGCGGGCTCGTCGGCGACTGGCCGGCGGTCGGCGCCGCCCGGCAGTCGGCCGCCGCCGCCGCAGGCTATGTGCGCCGCTTCGATGCGGGCCAGCCTGTCGAGACGATCTTCGGCGATCCCGCCATCGAGGGACGCTTCTTCTACAATGACGAGCTGACCGGCCTCAATTTCGAGCGGAGGCCCGAGCGGATCGGGGCGGCGCTCGACGAGCTCTTGCAGGCGGAGGGGCAGGAGCGCGCCCGCTCCGTCTATATCCAGTCCGTGCCGACGCCGCAGGCCCTGCCGGGGTTCGCCGAGGAAAACCGGCTGCCCTTCCTGCCGCCATCGGTGCCGCCGCGCATCTGGATCGGCAATGCGCTGACCGTGCAGACCCATTTCGACCTGTCGCAGAACGTCGCCTGCGTCGTGGCCGGACGGCGGCGCTTCACGCTCTTCCCGCCCGATCAGCTTCCCAACCTTTACGCAGGGCCCTTCGAACTCACCCTGGCAGGTCCGCCGATCAGCATGGTCCGCCTCGAGGACCCCGATTATGAGCGCTATCCGCGCTTCCGGGAGGCGCTCGGACATGCGCTGACCGCAGAGCTCGGCCCGGGCGACGCGCTGTTCGTACCCTATTTCTGGTGGCACCACGTCCAGTCGCTCGAGCGCTTCAACATCCTCGTGAACTATTGGTGGAACGAGGCGCAGCCCGGCCTCGGATCGCCCTTCGATGCGCTGCTGCATGCAATCCTCGCCGTGCGGGACCTCCCGCCTCAGCAGCGCGAGGTCTGGCGCGGCGTCTTCGACCACTACGCCTTCAAGGCGAATGGCGAGCCGGTCGAGCACCTGCCGCAGCAGGCCCGGGGCGCACTCGGTCCGCATACGGAGCGGGACCGCGCCAGGATCTGGGCCATGCTGGCCAATGCGGTCGGGCGGCAGGCAGCGAGGCGCAACGGTCCGCCGCAACGGCCGCCGCGCCGCTAAGGGGGGAAGCTTACCGCCCTTCCGCCAGCTTCTCGCCGCGCATCCGCGTGTCCTCGCAGGACGGGTTGCCGGCAAGCGGTCCCTCCTTTGCACCGAGATAGAGCGGTGAGGCATCGCCGCGCCTGACGGCGATGCGCTGGAAGACGACATTCGGGTCCATCGCGTAGAGGCGCAGGACCTGCCGGCCGGGGTCGATGTCATGCGTCGTCGTCACGCGCACCGCATTGTCCGAGACGGCCTCGTTCCAAGCCGGATCATCGGGTTCGAGATCGAACCGCGCGATCTGCGGCGCCTCGTCGCCGAGCGAGACCGCATAGGCGAGGCCGTCCTGCCCTCTCACATCGAGCGAGGGCGACAAGGTCGCCTCCACCGTCACCTCGCCGCCTTGGAAGGCGGTGACGAGATAGTCGAGGCGCGGCCCCGCACCGGGCTCGGCTGCGTCCGCCGTGGGCGGCGTGACGGTCAGGGCGGAGCCGGTCCGGCCGAGATTGGGGATTTCGCGCCATGTGAGGGCGTCCCCGTCCATGCGGCAGGCCGCGCTGGTCGCCTCCATCGCGACCTCGCCGCCGATGAGGACGAAGCCGGCCGCGTCCTGCGCATTCTCGGGCTTCATCACCCGCGTCATCACCGTCGCCGCCTCGCCGCCGGGGCCGGAGACGGTGATCGGGACCTCATGCTCTCCGACCGGCACCGCATCCCAGTCCGCCGTCACGGTCAGCGTTCGCGCCAGCGCCTTTCCCTTGCGCGGGCTGACGGTCAGCCAGGGCGCGCCGGCTTCCGCGTGGAAGCGCACCGGCTTCTGTCCGCGGCTGAAAATCTCGATTTCGCGCGCCTGCTGCGAGAAGACATCCATGGGCGGCAGGGCGAGCGCCGCCTCGGCGCCCTGCTGCGCGGCCACGCCCAGGCTCGCCGCGCGCGGCACGTCGAGCCGCGTCACCTCCGGCATCGCCTGTTCGTCAGGCTGCTGCCAATAGGTGTAGCCGATATGCGTCTGCGACATCATGTGGTTCCACTTGCCGCCCGCGACCTCCTCGTGGAACAGGCGCGTCAGCTCCGCATCGCGCGCGAAGGCCGCTTCCGCCGCATCGGCCATGGCATTGGCCTGCGGCCGCCCCTGCTTCGCATAGAGACGGTTCAGCGCGACCGCGCGATAGAGGTCGTGGAGGTTCGCGCTCGCTTGGATCGGGAACCAGACGAGTTGCACGAAGGCGTCGTCGTAGCGCGGCGCCAGATCCTCGCGCAGGGCATCGGCGCGCTCTGCCAGCTCCTGATAGGCATCCGCCACGCGGTCCCATTCGCCCGAGGCGGCATCATAGGTGTCCGCATCGAGGAGTTCGGGCTTCCGGCGGGAATTGTATTTCGTATAGGTCTCGAGGAGCGAGCCTATCTCTTCGGCATGCGTCTCTCCGAACTGTTCCGCGGCCCAGTCGCGCGCATAGCCGTCAACGCGCTCGAGGGTCATCGCTTCGGGGTCCCAGGCCTGCTCGAGGAAGAAGTCGATCGGGAATTCCATCGGCTTGAGGTCGCCGACATTGACGATCCAGAGCCGGTCCGCCCCGTACTCGTAGGCGGTGTTCATCTGCTCCCAGGCGCGCTCGATCTGGGTCGTGTTGATCCACTTGTAGTTCCGCGGACCGCCGACATAGTCGAAATGATAGTAGACGCCGTACCCGCCGGGACGCTCCGCCCCGGGCTCGGGCAGGCGCCGCAGATTGCCCCAATTGTCGTCGGCGAAGAGGAGGGTGACGTCGTCCGGCACCTCCATCCCCTGGTCGTAATAGTCCTGCACCTCCTTGTAGAGCGCCCAGACCTGCGGCTGCTCTTCGGCCGGCTCGCCAGTGACGTCCTCGATGATTCCGCGCTGATCCGCGACGATGCGCTCTAGGAGGTCGATGGCCGTGCCTTCGGTCATCGCTTCGTCGCCATCGCCCCGCATGCCGACGGTGACGAGGGTCTCGCCATCGCCCATGCGCTCGATCCCCTCGCGCCAGAAGGCGCGGAGGGTCTTGGCGTTGGTGTCGTAGTTCCAGTCGCCCTCGCCATAGCGGTCCCATTCGATATGGGCGCGCATCATCGGCTCGTGGTGCGACGTGCCGAGGACGATGCCCATTTCGTCGGCGAGCTGCGCATTGCGCGGATCGTCGTCATAGAGCGCTTTCCCCCACATGGCCGGCCAGAGGTAATTGCCCTGCAGGCGGAGGATCAGGTCGTAGACGTGCTCGTAGAAATCCGCGTTGAACCCGCCGAACGTGTCATTGGCGAAGCCGAACAAAGCCGGGTTCTCGTCATTGAGGAAGATGCCCCGATATTTGACTTTGGGCGCGTCGACCCGCCGGCCGGGCGCGACGTGAAGCGCTTCGTGACGCTTGGCGGGGACATCGGCCCACCAATGCCAAGGCGACATGCCGGCCCGGTCGAGGAGGTCGTAGACGCCGTAGATCGTGCCCCGCTCATCGGCCCCGGCAATGACCAGCGCGCGTTCGACACCGGGCAGGGGGTTCTCGACCACCGCCTGGACATAGGCTTCCCATTGGCCGGCTATTCCGGCCGTGTCGAGCTTGCCCTCATCGACCAGTTTTCGGATCAGGTCCGACCTGTCGAGCGAGCCCACGAGGACGGGTAGTCCCTCCCGCGGCAGCTCGCCGAGGGTGAGGGAGGCGGGGGCGCCGCCGATCTCGCCGAGATCGTCCGCCAGGTTCCGCAGGGCGCGCAGGACGCCGTCATGCTCGTCCTCGGCGGCATAGACCGGAGCGGGCTGGCCGTCCGCGATCAGGGGAAAGCCGCCTTCGCCCGCAGCCTCGCAAAGCGCGGTGGGCGCCGAGCAGCCCTGTTGCGCAGAGGCGATCGCGAGGGGCGCGGCGGAGACGCCCACCGCGAGTAGGGCGGCGAGGGCGGAACGGCTCATCGGCTTGGGCATGGGTGTCCTCCGAGGTCGGATGAAAGAAGAGGGGCTGCGCCTCTTCCTCAGAGGATGCTCTGTCCTGTCCCCTTCCAGTCCTTGACGAAGTCGTCGAGGCCCTTGTCGGTGAGGGGGTGCTTGATCAGCTGTGAGAACACCTTGGGCGGGATGGTAGCGACGTCGGCGCCTGCGAGCGCGGCTTCCTTGACGTGGACCGGGCCGCGGATCGAGGCGGCGAGCACCTGCGTCTCGTAGCCGTGCTGGTCGTAGAGGATGCGGATCTCCTCGATCAGCTCCATGCCGTTCATGCCGAGATCGTCGAGCCGGCCGATGAAGGGCGAGATGTAGGTCGCCCCCGCCTTGGCCGCGAGCCAGGCCTGCGCCGCGGTGAAGCAGAGCGTCACATTGGTGTCGATGCCGTCCTCGGTCAGCTCGCGGCAGGCCGAGAGCCCCTCGAAGGTGAGCGGCAGCTTGACCACCACGTTCGAGGCGATGTCCGAGAGGATGCGCCCCTCCTTGACCATCACTTCCGCCTCGGTCGAGGCGACCTCCGCGGAGACAGGACCGTCGGTCATCTCGCAGATCTCCGCCACCACCTCCTTGAAGTCGCGGCCCGACTTGGCGATCAGCGAGGGGTTCGTCGTCACCCCGTCGATCAACCCCGTCGCGAACGCGCTCTTCAGCTCGCCCGTCTCCGCCGTGTCGAGAAAGATTTTCATGGCCGTGTCTCCCGGTTCGTTTCCTCGCCGGAAGACAAGCATGATGTTACCGCTAACACCATAGGCGCGGCTGTAAGGTTCGCCGGGCGGCTATCCCATATGCCCGGCGCGGAAATCATCCACTGCCTGCTGGAGTTCGGCGCGCGTATTCATCACGAAGGGGCCGTAGCGGGCGACCGGCTCTTCGATCGGACGGCCCGCGACGAGAAGGAAGCGCGCGCCTTCGGGACCCGCTTCGAGGGCGACGTGCCCTTCCCGCGACAGGACGCCGAGATTCGGCGCCGCCACAGCCACTTCGCGATCCCCGCCCTGGCTGCGCACTTCGCCGCCATAGACCGCGACGAAGGCGTTGTGCCCCTCCGGCAGGCTTTCGGCGAAGCTCGCGCCCGGCTCCAGCCGCACATCGAACAGGCGCACATCCGTTTCGGGCGCGGCGCTCCTCGCGGGGCCTCGCGTGCTACCTGACGTCTCGCCCGCGATCACGCGCACAGCGGCGCCCTCGCGGGTCTCGACAGGAATGTCGTCCTCGGGGATGTCCTGCCAGCCGGGCTCGGTCATCTTCCTGGCGGCGGGCAGGTTCAGCCAGAGCTGGAAGCCCCACATCAGGCCGTCTTCCTGCTCGGGGATCTCGGAATGGACGAGGCCGCTGCCGGCCGTCATCCACTGCACGCCGCCGGGGCCGACGACGCCGCTATTGCCGCGGCTGTCCCCGTGCCGCATGCGGCCATCGAGCATGACGGTGACGGTCTCGAAGCCCCGGTGAGGGTGGTTCGGGAACCCGGCGATATAGTCGTCCGCATCGTCGGACCGGAACTGGTCGAGCATCAGGAAGGGGTCGAGATCGGGCAGGCCCTGATGCCCCATCATGCGGGTCAGCTTGACCCCGGCGCCGTCCGAAGTCGGCATGCCCTGGCTGATCTTGACGATGCGGCGGCTCTTGCCGGCGGCGGATTGCGGTGTGCTGGACATGGCCTTGGCTCCCCTTGGCTGGACAGGGATTGTTCGGGATCAGAGCTAAGATTGCGGCGCAGAATGTAAACGCTGCCCCGCCGCAAAGCTGTCTTGCGTCACGTCATGGGCCCAGATGCGGTCGAGGCGCCGCGCCACGAGGGCAGGGGCCATGCCGCCCGCGCGCAGGACCACACGATTGAGGCGCCCCTTCAGCCCGGCTTGACGATGGAAGCTGCGCGCATTCGCGTGCGAGACTCGCTGAAGACGCGCGGTGCGGGGACGGCGCTGCGCGGCATAGCGGGAGAGGCCGGAGGCAATGTCGTCGCCTCGGCTCAGGCTCTCCGCCAGCACCCAGGCGTCCTCGATCGCCATGGCCGCGCCCTGCGCCATGAAGGGCGGCATGGGGTGGGCGGCGTCGCCGAGCAGCGCCACCCGGTCCTCGGTCCAGCGGTCGAGCGGCGTATGATCGAACAGCCCCCAGACGAAGGGCGCCTCGCAGAGGGTGAGGAGGCGCGTCAGCCGCTCGTCCCAACCCTCGAAGGCGGCACGGAGCGCGGCCGGATCGCCGGGCCTGTGCCAGCTTTCCTCCGTCCACTCGCCTCTTTCCTCGATCGCCACGACATTGATCAGCGCGCCGCCGCGCAGGTAATAGGTCACGAGATGGCGGCCCTCGCCGATCCAGCTCGTCGCGTCGGGGGGAATCGCGCCTTCCGGCAGGCGGTCCGCCGGAACCGTCGCGCGCCAGGCGATATGGCCGGTGAAGCGCGGGGCCGACGGACCGAGCATCGCCTGGCGCAGGGGCGAGCGCAGGCCGTCCGCGCCGATCAGCGCGTCCGCTTTCAGACGCGCCCCGTCCGCCGTTTCGGCGAGGACGTCCGCCTCGTCCTGCGCATAGTCCGTGATCTCGGTTCCGAGCAGGATCTCCGCGCCTGCCGCCTCTGCGGCCTGCGCCAGCGCCGCGTGCAGGTCGGCGCGGTGGATGTGCAGATAGGGGGCGCCGAGGCGGCTGCGGCAACGGTCTTTCAGCGGGACGGAGACGAGCGGCTTTCCGCTGCGTCCGTCGCGGATCACCGCTGCTTCCGGCTCAAAGGCGGCGCGCTCGATCGCGGGCTCAACACCGAGATCGCGCAGGACGTGCATGGCGTTGGGGCTGAGCTGGATGCCCGCGCCCACCTCGGTGAGGCTTTCCGTGCGTTCCGCGACCCTCACGCAATGGCCGCGCCGGGCGAGGGCCAGCGCCGCGCAGAGGCCGCCGAGCCCGGCGCCGGAGATCAGGATATTGGCCATCGCCCCCTCCCTAGCATAGGAGCGCGAGAAAGGCTGAGGAGGTTCCATGGCGGATCTGGTGATCATCGGCGGCGGGCATGCGGCGGGGCAGGCCTGCGCCAGCCTGCGCGCGGGCGGCTGGTCCGGAGCCATCATCGTGGTTGGGGAGGAGCCTTATCCCCCCTATCAGCGCCCGCCTCTGTCCAAGGCCTATCTGCGCGGCGAACTGCCCGCCGAGCGCCTCCTTTTCCGGCCCGAGAGCTTCTACACGGATCATGACGTCACCCTGCGCCTTGGCGAGCGGGCGCTTCGGATCGACCGGGCAGCAAGGCGGGTCGAGACGGATCGCGGCAGCCTGCCTTACGACGCGCTGCTTCTGGCGACCGGTGCGCGGCCCCGGCCGCTGACCTGCGCGGGCGCCGATCTCGGCGGGGTCTTCGGCCTGCGCAGCATCGCCGATGTCGATGCGATCAAGCAGCGCTTCGACAGCGCGCAGCATCTCGTCATCATCGGCGCGGGCTATATCGGCCTCGAAGTGGCGGCGGTGGCCAAGCGCCGCGGGCTGAACGTCACTGTCCTCGAAGCGCAGGACCGGGTCATGTCCCGCGTGACGAGCCCGCTCGTCTCGGACTTCTTCACTAGGGTCCATCGCGAAGAGGGCGTGGATCTGCGCCTCGACGCGCAAGCCGAAGCAATCGAAGGGGAGGGCGCTGTCGAGGCTGTGCGCCTCGCGGACGGAACGCGGGTTCCCGCCGATCTCGTGGTCTACGGCATCGGCGTTCTGCCCAATCAGGGGATCGCGGCCGAGGCGGGGCTGGCGACGGATAACGGCATCCTCGTCGACGAGAACGCGTGCACGGAGGACCCGGCGGTCTATGCCGTGGGCGACTGCACGAACCATCCCAACCCGCTGCTCGACCGCCGCCTGCGGCTCGAATCCGTTCACAATGCGCTGGAGCAGGCCAAGACGGCCGCTGCCGCGCTGTGCGGCAGCCCGAAGCCTTATGCGCAGATCCCGTGGTTCTGGTCGGACCAGTACGAGCTGAAGCTCCAGACGGTCGGCCTTCAGGACGGGTACGATGCGACTGTGGTGCGCGGCGCGCCCGAAGCGCGCAGCTTCGCGGTCTTCTACCTCGCGAAGGATAGTCTGATCGCGGTCGATGCCGTGAACGAGCCCGCGGCCTTCATGGCGGCGAAGAAGCTCGTCGGGCGCAGGGTCGAGCGGCACCTGCTCGAAGACCCAGAGACCTCTCTGCGCGACCTGGCTCTGGCCGCGCAGAGAGGCTGAGGCGCGTCAGCGCGGCTGCATGCGGATGCCGCCGTCCACGCGGATGCTCTCGCCGTTGACGTAGTCGGTCTCGACGATCCACTGCGCGGTCCGCGCAATTTCGTCGGGTTTGCCGAGGCGGCGGGGGTTGAGGACGGTGGCGGACAGGGCGTCCACCACCTTCTGCTCCATCGCATCGAAGAGCGGGGTATGGATCAGGCCCGGCACGATGGTGTTGCAGCGAATCCCCGCCTGGGCGAGGTCGCGCGCGATGGGCAGGGTCATGCCGACGATCCCGCCCTTGGAGGCTGAATAAGCGGCCTGCCCCATCTGGCCCTCATAGGCGGCGACGGAGGCGGTGTTGACGATCACGCCGCGCTGGCCGTCCTCGGTGACGGGGTCCTGTCCCGACATGACCTCGGCGCAGAGGCGCAGCACGTTGAAGGTGCCGACGAGATTGATGTCGATCACCCGGCGGAAGCTGTCGAGCGCATGCGGGCCGTTCTTGCCCACCGTCTTCTCGCCGATGGCGATGCCGGCGAAGTTCATGCAGATATGGATGGCGCCGAAATCGCTCACCACCGACTTCACCGCCGCCGCGACGTCGTCTTCCTTGGTGACGTCGACGCGGTAGTAGCGTGCATTGTCGCCGATCTCGCCCGCGACCGTCTCGCCCTTCTCGTCGTCGCGGTCGAATATCGCGACCTTGGCCCCGAGTTCGGCGAAGCGGCGGGCGTTGGCCTCGCCGATGCCGGATGCGCCGCCAGTGACGACGGCGACCTTGTCCTGGATATCCATGAAGCGGCTTCCTTCCCTTGGTGTTCTATGAAGCGGCGATAGCGCCCGCAGCGCCGCGGGTCACCGCCGAGGATCAGTCGAGGAAGCTGCGATAGCTCTGCGAGAAGACGTCGCGGCCGATGATGTATTTCATGATCTCCGAGCTGCCCGCATAGATCCGCGACATGCGCGCATCGGTGAAGATGCGGGAGATCTCGTATTCCTTCATGTAGCCAGCCCCGCCATGGAGCTGGAGCCCCAGATCGGCCATGCGCCATTCGGCCTCCGAGGTCTGGAGCTTGGCCTTGGCCGCCATGTTCGGCGACAGGCGGCCCTCATTGTGCTCTGTCACGCAGTGGTCGACGAAGACCTGGAGGATCTCGAGTTCGGTATCCATCTCGGCCATCTTGAACTGCGTGTTCTGATGGTCGCTGACCCGCCCGCCGAAGGAGGGGCGCTCAAGGACGAAGTCCCGGGTCACGTCGAAGGCCCGCCGCCCGCTGGCGAGATAGCCGCAGGCGGCGATCAGGCGCTCTTCGGCGAGGCCCTGCATGAGATAGCGGAAGCCCTGTCCGGGCTCGCCCAGCACGTTCTCCTTCGGCACGCGGACATCGTGAAAGAAGAGCTCCGCCGTGTCCTGAGCGTGCAGGCCGATCTTTTCGAGGTTCCGGCCCCGCTCGAAGCCTTCCATGCCCCGTTCGACCACGAGCAGCACCATGGAGTGCGGCTTGTCGAAGGGTTCGCATTTGGCCGCGACTATGACGAGGTCGGCATTGATGCCGTTCGAGATATAGGTCTTCGCGCCGTTGAGGCGGAAATGATCGCCTTCGTCCACGGCGCGGGTCTTGATCGCTGACAGGTCGCTGCCAGCATCGGGCTCTGTCATCGCGATGGCGAGGATCGCTTCGCCCGAGGCGGCCTTGGGCAGGAAGCGCTCCTTCTGCTTATCGGTGCCGAGGTTCTGGAGGTAGGGGCCGACGAGGCGGGAGTGCAGCGTGTTGTACCACTCGCCGCAGCCGGCCCGCACCGTCTCCTCGATGATGATCTGCTCGTAGCGGAAATCGGGATCGCCGAGGCCGCCATATTTCTCGTCGGGCCAGACCATGAGCATGCCTTGCGCGCCTGCCTTCTCGAAGACGCGGCGGTCCACGATGCCTTCCTCGCGGTAGCGCTCCATGTTCGGCGCGACCTCTTCGGCGAGGAAGCGCCGATAGCTCTCGCGGAACAGGGTCTGCTCTTCGGTGAAATTGCGCATGGCGTCCTCCGTCTGTCCGTTTTTGGCGGAAGTAGAGGACTGTGCGGGGCGGCCCGTCAATGCGCCGCCCCTTGCGGCTTTCAGGCCCCGAACAGGCGGGCGAGCGTGAGGGAGTCGGGAAAGCCCGTCGCGGCCAGCCCCACCGCGTCCTGATAGCGGCGGACGGCGTTCCGGGTCGCAGCGTCGAAGCGGCCGGTCTGCGAGACCTCGTATCCTTGCTCGGCGAGGCGCCCCTGCATCCGGCGGAGGACCGAGGCATACAGCTCGCGGCTTCGCTCGCCGACGGCGATGCGGACGGTCTCGTCTCTCTCCCGCACACGGTCGCCGGACAGCTCCTCGACCATGGCGCCGACCGCGTCATAGAGCCTGGCCTGCGGGTTCCGCTCGCACCAGGAGGCGAGGGAGGTCGCGATCAGGCCGTCGGTCTGCCAGCTGACGATGTCGTAGGTCTCGGGCAGGAAGCGGTTGGCGGCGGTCAGATAGCCCGCCACCCAGAGCAGCATGTCCTTCGCCGCCTCGTCGCGCGCCTCGAACGCGGAGGCGAAGTCGGTACACGAAGCCGCCCCGGCGCCCTTGGCGGCGAAGCGGCCTTCTGTGTCCTCGGCGTGCGCGACGCCGAGGACGAGGAGGCAGGCAAGGCTTGCGCCGAGGCCCTTAAGCATGGGCGCTGCCGCGGCGGCGCAGGCCGAAGACCGAGGCGAGACCGGCCAGCATCATCCAGAAGGCCGCCGGCAGCGGGATGGCGTCGCCGAGCGCGATCTGGAGCAGGATCGGGTCATGATCGCTCACCGCATCGGCGAAGAGCGTGTTCAGGTGCACGAAGTCGAGAGACACGCCATAGGCTTCGAGCAGCTGGGCCGAGAGGAGGATGTGATCGAGGGCCTGGCTGTTGCCCTCGAAATTGTAGGTATAGGCGTCCGTCATCTCCGCGATCAGCTCGATCGCGTTGGTCAGCACGCCATCCTCGCCCATCAGCGCCTGGAGGGCCGGGCTGAACTGGAAGGCGTTGAAGTCGCCGAGCGCGATGACATTCGCGTCCGGATCGCTGGCGAGGAAGCTGTCGACGAAGGCGTTGATCGCCTCGGCCTGCGCGACGCGGCGGTCTTCGCCCCCATCGATCGGAGGCTGGGTCGCCCCGAAGGCCGGGCTCGATCCGATTCGCGAGGTCAGGTGGTTGTTGATGATCGTGAACTCTTCGCCGCCGAAGGTGAAGGTCGCGACCAGCGGCGTGCGCGTGCGGTCGAAGGCCGGATCGTTCTCCGCGCCGGGCAGGAGCTGGCTCGATTCGAGCGCGACATCGCCCGTATAGAGGAAGGCCGGCAGGATCGTGCCGCCGTCCTGCGGGTCGAGGACGGTGTAGTCATAGCGCGGGCCGCCCGCTTCCACGATGGCGTCGGCGAGGGCCTGGAGGGTCTCTTCGGGAGAGGCGCTGCTGGATTTCAGGACTTCCTGAAGGCCGATCACGTCGGGGTTCTTGAGGTTGCCGACGATCTGCTGGGCCAGGGCCTCGATCCGGTCGCTGTCCGAGGCCGTGGCCTGCTGGATGTTGTAGGTCGCGACCGTCAGAGCGCGGGGTCCGGAGACGAGCGTCGTGACCTCGGGCGTGTTGTTCGCCGCTTCGGTGACGGCGACATCGGTGGCGGTGACGATCTCGTAGTCCGAGAAGCTGTAGCCGAGATGGCCGGTCACGTCGCCGAGGCCGTCTCCGACATTCGGAGAGGCGACATCGGTGCCGTTGCCGGGCTGGATCTGGATCCGCTCGGGGTTGAAGTCGCCCTCGGAGATCGTGATGCCGCCCGCCTCGTTCATGCCGGTGGCATAGGCGCCGCTATTGCCGACCGCGTAGACCTCGCCGAAGCGGTTCGCCGTCGAGACGGCCTGCGCGCCGGGAAGGCGGACGAGCATCCCCTCAAGCGATTCGTAATAGTCGATCCCGTCCGTGCGCGGATCGAAGGAGGTCAGCCCGTCATCGTCGATGGTCTCGGTCGGCGCGGTGCGGCCGTCGAGGCCCATGATGACCGCTTCGGGAAGGGCATTGCCGCTGCTGAGGACTTGCGTCGTGGCCGAGGTGATCTCGGTCAGGGTCAGCGCCTCGGCCTGGCTGGACGGGCGGTATTCGGTGACTTCGCCGGAAATCGAGACCGCATCGCCGACCGCGACGGCGGGGCTGCCGCCCGTGAAGACGAAGACGCCGTCAGAGGTCGCGATATCGCCGTCGCCCTCGGCGTCCTGGACGTAATAGCCGTTGGAGGCGAGGCCGGTGACGATGCCCGTCGTCTCCACGGCCTGGCCTTCATAGGCAGAGACATGGCCAGCGCCCTGGATCTCGTAGATGGCGAGCGTCTGCGGCGCGGGCGGCTCGGTCGGCGCCTGGGGCTGGCCGAAGCTCTGCCCCGCATTGATGCTGCCGGCCGTGTTCGGCTGCGGCGCGGTCCATTCGAAGTCGCTGCCCTCGAACCCCATGCCGGTGCGCTGGAGCGAGTAGCCGACCGGCGTGCTGCCCGGTTCGGAAACGCCGATATCGGTGGAGGTCAGGCCGTCCGCGGCGCCGCCCGAGGCGGTGAAGCTGCCCTCATAGCTGAGGAATTCGACGACCGATCCGGCATCGTCGACGAGCGCGAAGCCGTCCGGCGAGCCGTTCTGGATGCCCGAATAGTCGAAGGTCGCGAAGCCGTAGCCGTTCGCCTGATCCGTCAGCGTGCCGAACAGGTCGATCGTGCCGTAGGCCGCGTTGTTGTTGCCGTTGTAAAGAACGAGCTTCCAGCCATCGAGGCTCGTATCGGCCTCGCCCGCGATCTCGAAGAACTCGCCGGTGTCGCCGCCGGTGTTGTCGTAGTGGAACTCGTTGACGAAGACCGTGGCGGCCTGGGCGCCGATGACGCTCTGGCTGAGATAGGCGAGGGCGGTGGCCGCAAGGAGGCGGCGGCGCGTTGCGGGGCGTCGGATCATGATTGCTCTTCGGAGTCGTGTGGAACGATGCCGGGACCGGCGGGTGATTACCGGAGTGTTAAGGAGCTTCCTCTTCAGTTTCATGACAGCCCGCGGCCCGTCGCGGCCGAAAAAGGAGGAAAGCGAAGGATTTGGGTACCCGATTTCTGCCGCCGGGCGAACCGGCCCGTAGCGCCGACAACCTCTCCGGGAAGCGGAGGAAGGGAAGGCGGCGTTGATCGAATCGGGGCGATCGCGCAGGCTCGCGGCATCAATGATCGGAGCGGCCTCGATGCACGGACCCCTCAGCGGATTGCGGATCGTCGAATTCGCCGGAATCGGGCCGGGGCCGTTCTGCGGCATGATGCTCGCCGATCACGGAGCGGAGGTCGTCCGTATCGAGCGGGTCGGCGCGGCCCCGGTCCTCGATGCGAGCCCGCTCGACCGCTCCCGCCGCACGATCGGTATCGACACCAAGTCCGAGGAAGGCGTCGCGCTCGCCCGGCGCCTCGCTGCGGGCGCGGACGGCCTGATCGAGGGGTTCCGCCCCGGCGTCATGGAGCGGCTGGGCCTCGGGCCTGATACCCTGCTCGGGGACAATCCGAAGCTCGTTTATGGCCGCATGACCGGCTGGGGGCAGGACGGCCCTTACGCGCAGGCCGCCGGCCATGACATCAACTACATCGCGCTGTCCGGCATGCTGCACACTTGCGGGCGGGCGGGGGAGAAGCCGACGCCGCCGGTCAACTATCTCGGCGATTTCGCAGGGGGCGGCATGATGCTCGCCTTCGGCATGGTCAGCGCGCTCCTCCATGTGCAGCGGGGCGGCGAGGGACAGGTGATCGACTGCGCCATGACCGACGGCTCGGCGCTGATCGGCGCGATCACCTGGGGCATGCATGCCAGCGGCATGTGGAGAGACGAGCGCGGGGTGAACCTCCTCGACACGGGCGCCCCCTTCTACGAAACCTATGAGACGAAGGACGGCAAGTTCGTCGCTCTCGGCGCCATCGAGCCGCACTTCTACGCGCTGCTGCTGGAGCGCCTCGGCCTGGCCGGGGACGAGACCATGCGCGCGCAGATGCAGACCGGCCGGTGGGAAGAGCAGCGCGCGCTCCTGACGCGGCTCTTCCGCATGCGGACGCGGGAGGAGTGGTGCGAGATCCTGGAAGGCACGGATGCCTGCTTCGCGCCGGTCCTCTCCCTGTCTGAGGCGCCGCGGCATCCGCACAATGCCGCGCGGGGCACCTTCGCCGAGGTGGCAGGCCGCATCCAGCCCGCCCCCGCCCCGCGCTATTCGGAAACCGGAACCCGGCCGCCCGAGCAGGCAGCCGCGCCGGGCGCCGATACGCAGGCCATCCTTTCGGAGCTCGGCCTCGAAGCGGGCGAGATCGCCCGCCTGCGCGAGGGCGGCGTGGTCGGCTGAGCCCTATTGGAACGCCTGGAGGCCCGTCATGGCGCGCCCCAGGATCAGGGCGTGCACGTCATGCGTGCCCTCATAGGTGTTCACCGTTTCGAGGTTCATCGCGTGGCGCAGCACGTGATATTCCTCGGAGATGCCATTGCCGCCATGCACGTCCCTGGCGAGCCGGGCGATATCGAGAGCCTTGCCGCAATTGTTCCGCTTCATCATCGAGATCGCTTCGGGAACATAGGCGCCCTCGTCGAGGAGGCGGCCGAGGCGCAGAGCGCCCTGAAGGCCGAGCGCGATCTCGGTCTGCATGTCGGCGAGCTTCTTCTGGACGAGCTGGGTGCCCGCGATCGGCTTTCCGAAGACGATGCGCTCCATCGCGTAGTCCCGCGCGGCCATCCAGCAGAATTCCGCCGCGCCCATCGCGCCCCAGGAAATGCCGTAGCGCGCCTTGTTGAGGCAGGAGAAGGGCCCGCGCAGGCCCCGCACATTGGGAAGCAGCGCCTCTTCGGGCACTTCGGCATCGTCGAGCACGATCTCGCCCGTGACGCTCGCGCGCAAGCTGAGCTTGCCCTCGATCTTGGGCGTCTCGAAGCCCTTCGTGCCCCGCTCGACGACGAAACCGCGAATGTCTCCGTCGAGCTTGGCCCAGACCACGGCGAGGTCGCAGATCGGCGAGTTGGTGATCCACATCTTCGAGCCGTTGAGGCGGTAGCCGCCGGACACTTTCTCCGCCCGGGTCCGCATGGCGCCGGGGTCCGAGCCGCCATCGGTCTCGGTCAGCCCGAAGCAGCCGACCTTCTCTCCGCTCGCGAGGCCGGGAAGATATTCCTTCTTCTGTTCCTCGGTGCCGAAGGCCTCGATCGGATACATGACGAGCGAGGACTGCACGCTCATCGCGGAGCGGTATCCCGAATCGACCCGCTCCACCTCGCGCGCGATCAGGCCATAGGCGACATGGCTGGCACCCGCCCCGCCATACTCCTCGGCCACGGTCGCGCCGAGCAGGCCCTGCGCCCCCATCTCGGACAGGATCTCGCGGTCGAAGCGCTCTTCGCGATTGGCCGAGATCACCCGGGGCATCAGCCTGTCCTGGCAATAGCTGTGCGCCGAATCGCGGATCATCCGCTCCTCGTCGGAAAGCTGCTGATCGAGAAGCAGCGGATCGGACCAGTCAAAGCGGGTCTCGGCCTTGGGCGGCACGGCGGTCGAGGCGGACATGATCGCTCCTTTCGAACTGATCGTATGGCGCTTGGGGGCAGCGTAGCGCCTGCGGGGCCGCGGGGCCACTCTGCAAGGGGTGATGGCGGCGACTTGCCTCGGCGGGCGGCGGCTGGAACAAGGGCCGGACGCCACTCGAAACAGCAGTATGGATTTCTCCGCCGACGCCCCCACTCTTGCAAAAGCGCTGTTCGACCTTCTCGAGGTGGAACGGCTCGACACCGATCTTTTCCGCGGCGGGCGGGACGAATATCCCGACGGACGCCCCCGCATATTCGGCGGCCAGGTCGTCGCGCAGGCTCTCGCCTCCGCCGCGCATTCGGTCGAGGAGGGGCGGGCGCCGCACTCCCTCCACGCCTATTTCGTGCGCGCCGGCGATGTCGACGCGCCGGTCATCTACAAGGTCGAGCGCGACCATGACGGGCGCAGCTTCTCGAACCGCCGCGTGGTGGCGACCCAGCATGGCAAGACGATCCTGAACATGATCGCCTCCTTCCACACCGAGGAGGAGGGGTTCAGCCATCAGGACGAGATGCCGGACGTGCCGGCGCCGGAGGATCTGCGCAGCGACGCCGAGGTGGTGGACGATCTCGAAAACGCCCATCCGAAATTCCGCGCCTGGATGTCGCGGCCCCGCCCCATCGAGATCCGCCGGGTGAATGCCCGCATGATCGATCCGGAGCCCGCCGAACCGCTTCACCACATGTGGTTCCGCGCGGCGGCGCCGGTGACGGGCGACGAGATGCTGCACCGGGCCGTGCTCGCCTATGCTTCGGACATGGCGCTTCTGGGCACCGCGATGATGCCCCACGGGGTGAACTGGATCACGCCGGGCCTTCGCTCTGCCAGCATCGACCACGCGCTCTGGTTCCACGCGCCGACGGATATGGGCGAATGGCACCTCTACACGACGCGCAGTCCCTGGGCCGGCGGCGCGAGGGGCTACAATACCGGCAGCATCTTCCGCCGCGACGGCACGCTCGTCGCCAGCGTCGCGCAGGAGGGGCTGATCCGGATGATGGACCGCAAAAGCTGATGGCCGATGTCCTCTACTTCGTCCGTCACGGCGAGACCGACTGGAATGCCGAACGCTGGATGCAGGGGCAGTGGGAGTCGAGCCTGACAGAGCGCGGCCGCGCGCAGGCCGAGGCCAACGCCGTCCTGCTCGCGAGGCTCGGGGTCGACCGCATCTATGCCTCGCCGCTGCGGCGCACGCGGGATACCGCCGAGACGATCGCAGCCCGCACCGACTGCCCCGTGACCTATCACGACCGGCTGAAGGAATGGCATGCCGGCGAATGGTCCGGTTTCCTCTACCAGGAGGTCATGGAGCGCTGGCCGGACGAATGGGCGGCCTGGCGGGACGATATGTGGAACTACCGGCCACCCGGCTGCGAGAACTTCGTCGATCTCGAGCGCCGGGGCGGCACCTTCCTGAGCGAGGTTCTGGCGGGCGCCGCGCAGCGCGTCGCCATCGTCAGCCACGGCTTCATCGGCCGCGCGATGATCAAGGGCCTGCTCGGCCTGACCGAGGCGGACGCGCTGACGCTCCGCCAGGGCAATGACATGATCTATGCCCTGACCCGCGCCGAGGGCGGCTGGCGCGCAGAGCGCTATGTGGCGGGCGAGGGGCCCTTCGCCGGTCTCAGCGAAGGGCAGGAGGCGCCGAAGACGGCTTGAGGCTCAAAGGACCTCGAACAGGCCGGCCGCGCCCATGCCGCCGCCGACGCACATGGTGACGACGACCCAGCGGGCGCCGCGCCGCTTGCCCTCGATCAGGATATGCCCCGTCAGGCGCGCGCCCGACATGCCGAAGGGGTGGCCGATGGAAATCGCGCCGCCATTCACGTTGAAGCGCTCATTGGGCAGGCCGAGCCGGTCGCGGCAATAGATCGTCTGCACCGCGAAGGCCTCGTTCAGCTCCCACAGATCGATATCGTCGCGCGACAGGCCGAAGCGCTCGAGCAGCTTCGGCACGGCGAAGACGGGGCCGATGCCCATCTCGTCGGGCTCGGTCCCGGCCACGGCAAGCCCGACATAGCGGCCGAGGGGGGAGAGCCCGCGCCGCTCGGCCTCCTTCGCTTCCATCAGGACCGAGGCCGAGGCGCCGTCCGAGAGCTGGCTCGCATTCCCGGCGGTAATGGTGCCGTCCTCCATGACGGGTTTCAGGTCCGCCAGCGCCTCCATCGTCGTCTGCGGCCGGTTGCCCTCATCCTCGGTCAGCGTGACTTCGCGCTCGGAGGTCTCTCCCGTCTTCTTGTCCTTCACTGCCATCACGGCGCTCACCGGCACGATCTCGTCGTCGAAGCGCCCTTCGGCCTTGGCCTGCGCCACGCGCTGCTGGGACTGGAGCGCATAGGCATCCATGTCTTCGCGCGCGATGCCGTAGCGCTGAGCGACGACTTCGGCGGTCTCCAGCATCGGCATGTCGATGAAGGGATGCATGGCCACGAGTTCGGGATCGGGCGCACGCCAATAGCGGTCGGTCTGGGTCGTCGAAACCGAATCGAGCCCGCCCGCGACGATGACGTCCATCCTGTCCGTGATGATCTGCTTGGCCGCCGTCGCGATGGTCATCAGGCCCGACGCGCAGGCCCTGTCCATGGTCAGGCCCGGCACGCTGACCGGCAGGCCTGCACGAAGGGCCGCCGTCCGGCCGACCGCATGCTGCGGGCCCTGCGGCCGCGCCGTGCCCAGAATGCAATCCTCGACCTCGGCCGGATCGACGCCGCTGCGCTCGACGGCGGCCCTGATCGCATGGGCGCCGAGGGTGGGGCCGAGCACCTGGTTGAGCGAACCCCGATAGGCCTTGCCAATGGGCGTGCGGGCGGTCGAGACGATGACGGCTTCGCGCATTGGTTTCCTCCCGAGGCCGCTGCGTTTCGAAGGGTCGGCCTGCTGTTGTCGTTTGGCGGCCGGCATTCGCGCGCAGCGGCGTGCTCGTCCCGCACCGTTCGTTCCTGCTTATCTGCCGGGCCGCTTTCTTCGCAAGGCGCACATGCGGCGCAGGCCCGTGTGCGGGATGGTTTCCATCGAATCGAAAAGGGAGTACGACCGGCGGACTATAAAAAAGAGCGTCCGGCAGGGGCGCGGCAGGGAGGGACGGTTCATGACACGTCCGATCGCAAGGCCCGGCGGCGTGCCGCCTCTCGGCAGCGGCACCAAGCTGCTCTACGGCGTCGGCTCGCTCTCTTACGGCATCAAGGATGCCGCGTTCCGGACCTTCCTCGTCTGGTACTACAACCAGGTGATCGGGGCGCCCGTCGCGCTGATCTCGGGGGCGGTCTTCTTCGCCCTGCTCGTCGACGCAGTGTCGGACCCGGTGGTGGGGCAGCTCTCCGACCGCCTGCGGACGAAATGGGGGCGGCGCCATCCCCTGATGTATGCTTCGGCGCTTCCGGCCGCCGCATCCTTCCTGCTCCTGTGGATGCCGCCGGAGGGGCTCAGCGGCACGGGCCTGTTCTGGTATGTCGTGGTGGTCTCCAGCCTCGTGCGGACCTTCATCACCTTCTACGAGATCCCGAGCAGCGCGCTCGCCCCGGAACTCGCCAGCGACTATGACGAGCGGACGACGCTCGCGAGCTACCGCTATCTCTTCGGTTATCTCGGCGGCTACGGCATGGCGGCGCTGGCGCTCTTCGTCTTCCTGCGCCCGACAGAAGGCTATCCCGTGGGGCAGCTCAATCCTGCAGGCTACATGACCTTCGGCATTGTCGGCGCCGCGCTGATGCTGGGCACGGTGCTCCTCTCGACGATCGGCACCCACAACCGCATCCCCTATCTCAGCGTGCCGGAGAAGCGCGAGGGGGAGGGCGTGATCCGGACCTTCCAGCACATCTTCCGCACCTTCCGGCATGGGGGCTTCCTGGCGATCCTGACCTTCGGGGTGATGAAATACACCGCCATCGGAATAACCGGCGCGCTCAGCCTCTATTTCGCGACCTATTTCTGGGGGCTCAATGCCTGGCAGGTCGGGGTCCTCACCTTCGAAGGGATCGTTGCGGCGGGCGCGGCCTTCGTGGTCGGGCCCGTCCTGTCGCGCAGGATGGGCAAGCGGGCGGGCGCCGTGGCCCTCGCCGTGGCCGCGGTTCTCTTCGCGATGACGCCCTTCGCGCTGCGCTTTGCGGGCGCCTTCTGGCCGAACGGCCACCCGGCGCTCCTGCCCTCGCTCTTCGTCTTCCAGGCGCTCTACGTGTCCTGCGGCGCGGCCTCGGCCATGCTGGTCCATTCCATGATCGGCGATGTTGTTGACGAACGGGCGGTGGCGACCGGGCGGCGGGCAGAGGGCCTTTTCTATGCCGCCAACAGCCTGATGCAGAAATGCTCTTCGGGCCTCGGCGTCTTCGCCGCCGGCCTGCTCCTCGCCGCCGTCGGCATGCCGGAGGGCGGGCGGGGGACGCCGGTGCCGCCCGAGGTGATCCGCGACCTCGCCCTCGTCTACGTGCCGACGCTGCTCGTCCTTTATTGCGGCGGCGCGGTCTTCCTCAAATTCTACCACATCGACCGCGAGCGCCAGGCCGCCACCAGGGCCACCATCGAAGCCGGCGCCCCGCCGGTGAAGACGACGCTCGCCAGCTAACGACACGATCAGGAGGCAGAATGTCTGCGTCAGAGAAAGCAGAAACCGACCCGCTCGAAGCGTTCCGCGACGAAGTCCGCGCCTTCCTGGCGGAAAATTTCGATCCCTCGCTCGTCGGCAAGGACAATGTCATGTCCTCGGTCGAGGGCGATGACGAGATGAGCCCCGAGGCCGCCAGGTGGAAGACCGCCATGGGCGAGCGCGGCTGGGGCACGCCGACCTGGCCCAGGGAGTATGGCGGCGGCGGGCTCAGCCGCGCCGAGGCCAAGGTGCTCAACCAGGAAATGATGCGCGCCAAGGCATGGAACCCCATCGGCGGCATGGGCGTCATGATGCTCGGGCCGACCCTCTTGGAATTCGCCTCCGAAGAGCAGAAGCAGCGCCACATCCCGCCGATCTGCCGCGGCGAGATCCGCTGGTGCCAGGGCTATTCCGAACCGGGCGCGGGCTCCGACCTCGCCAGCCTGAAATGCAAGGCGGAAGACAAGGGCGACCACTATCTCGTCAACGGCCAGAAGACATGGACCTCGGGTGGTCAGTGGGCCGATTGGTGCTTCGCGCTGGTGCGCACCTCGACCCACCACAAGCATGAGGGGATCAGCTTCCTCCTCCTCGACATGAAGACGCTCGGCGTCGAGGTCCGGCCGATCCGGCTGATCTCCGGCGCCTCGCCCTTCTGCGAGACCTTCTTCACCGACGTGAAGGTGCCCAAGGAGAACCTCGTCGGACAGGAGGGGCAGGGCTGGACCATCGGCAAGCGCCTTCTGGAGCATGAGCGGACGAACCTGTCCGGCGGCTCGCGCCTCGCGGGGTTCATGGGCCCCTCCGTCGCCGATCTCGCTAAGCGCTATATCGGCACGGACGAAGAGGGGCGCATCGCGGACCCCGACCTCCGCACACGCATCATCCGGCACGACATGGAGGCGCGCAGCTTCATGCTGACCGCGCAGCGGGTGATGGAGAACGCCAAGACCGGCGGGCCGACCACGATCAGCTCCATCCTCAAGAATGTCGGCACCAAGGTGCAGCAGGAGCGGGCCGAGCTGATCCTCGAGATCATGGGCATGAACGGCCTCGGCTGGGACGGAGAAGGCTTCGCCGAGGACGAGCTTTCCGCAACCCGCAGCTGGCTCTGGGGCAAGGCCACCTCGATCTATGGCGGCACGGCCGAGATTCAGAACAACGTCATCGCCAAGCGCATCCTCGGGATGCTGGACCACCAGTAAGGGCAGGGGAGCGAGCTCATGGTTACCCTCAACGAAGAACAGACGATGCTGCGCGACATGGCGCGCGACTGGGCCGCGAATGAAGCACCGGTCAGCGCCTTCCGCGCTTTGCGGGATCGGAAGGCGGTGGCGGGCTTCGACCGCTCGACCTTCGAGGAGATGGCGCAGATGGGCTGGACCGGCGTCATCGCGCCGGAGAGCTATGGCGGCTCGGAATTCGGCGTCCTCGGCCTCGGCCTCGTGCTGGAGGAGACCGGCCGCACGCTGACGGCGAGCCCGCTCCTGTCCAGCGGCCTCGTCGCCGTCAGCGCGCTGATGCTCGGCGGCAGCGACGCGCAGAAGGAGCGCTGGCTGCCCGGCCTCGCCAGCGGCGAGACCATCGGCACGCTGGCCGTCGACGAAGGCCCGCGCCACGATCCCGCGAAGATCGAGGCCAAGGCCGAAAAGAGAGGTGATGGCTTCGTCCTGTCGGGCACCAAGGCCTATGTCCCGGAGGGCGACAGCGCCGACCTCTTCATCGTCGCCGCGCGCACCGGCGAGGGGATCGGCCTCTTCCTCGTTCCCGGCAATGCGGAGGGCGTCAGCCGCTCCGCGCGCAGCATGGTCGACAGCCGCAGCCACGCCTTCGTGCAGTTCGAAGGCGTCTCTCTGCCGTCCGACGCGCTGCTCGGCGAGGAGGACGGCGCCGCGCTTCTCGACAAAATCCTCGACCGCGCCCGGATCGGCACGGCCGCGGAGATGCTGGGCCTGTGCTCGCAGGCCTTCGACATGACGCTCGACTATCTCAAGACGCGCGAGCAATTCGGCGAGATCCTGTCCCGCTTTCAGGCCTTGCAGCACCGCATGGCCCACCTGTTCACGCAGATCGAACTGATGCGCTCGACGGTCGAGGCGGCGCTGGTCGCGGTCGATCAGGACCGGGCCGACCTGCCGGTCATGGCCTCGCTCGCCAAGGCGGTCGCGAACGAGACGACTCACCTGATGAGCCGCGAGCTGATCCAGCTTCACGGCGGCATCGGCATGACGGATGATTACGATGCCGGCTTCTATCTCAAGCGGGCCCGGATTCTCGAGAACGCCTATGGCAATGCGAGCTTCCACCGCGAGCGCTTCGCCCGGCTGAGCGGGTACTGAGCATGCGGCCCTTCCGGCTCGCCGGCGGCGGGCCGGAGGCGCCAGAGCCGGCCATGGACGAAGCGGCCTATGACCGCTTCGTCCGGGAAAATCTGCGCCGGAACTATATCGCGCATTTCACGCATGGCTGCCTCGGCATGACCGGGTTCCGCCTGATCTTCGCGCCGACCTTCGTTCCCGCCTATCTCTTCGCGCTGACCGGTTCGCCCTTCCTCGTCGGCCTCGGCCAGTCGCTGCTCCAGGTCGGAGCGATCTTCTCTCCCGTGATCGGCGCGACCCGGATCGAGCATCAGCGTCGCGTGCTGCCTGCGGCCGTCTCCATCGGCACCATGATGCGGGTGGCGATCCTCGGCCTCGCGCTCAGCGGCTGGATCCTGTCGGGCGCGCCGCTCGTCCTTGCGACTTTCTTCTTCCTGACGATGCTGGGTTTCTATCTCGGCTCCCAGCGCGTGGCCTTCCAGTTCCTGATGGCCAAGGTCATCCCGGTCCGGAAGCGGGGCCAGCTCCAGGCCTGGCGCAACCTCTTCGGCGGCGCCATCGCGGCGGCGCTGTCCTTCTGGGCCGGTGCGACGCTGATCGAGAACGACGTGCTCGGCAACGGCTACGCCGCGACCTTCATGATCAGCTTCGTGCTGACGAGCGCGGGCCTCTCCGTCCTCTACCTCCTCCTGCGCGAGCCCGATGCGCCGACCGTGCGGGAGCGCAAGCGGGTGCGCGACCGGCTGCGCGAATTTCCCAAGCTCATCGAGGATCGCGACTATCGCAACTTCCTCCTCGCGCAGCTCCTGACGACGGCGGGGCGGATCTCGCTGCCCTTCTGCATCCTCTATGCGGGCCAGAAGATGGAGGTCGACGGGACGGCCATAGGGCTTCTTTCCGTCGCCTTCCTCGGCGCGGACACCGTCAGCAATCTCGTCTGGGGTTATCTCGGCGATCGGCGGGGGTTCCGCGCGGTGATGATCCTGGTCGTGCTGACCTGGATCGCCGCGCTCCTCGTCCTGATCTTCGCGCAGGCGCCGTGGCAGTTCTTCCTGGCCTTTTTCGGCCTTGGCGCCGCCATGTCGGGCTACCTGCTCAGCGCACCGACGCTGGTGCTCGAATTCGGCGATCGGGCCGACGTGCCCATGCGGCTCGCCCTCTCCACGACGGCCGAAACCAGCATGGCCGCGCTCGGCCCGCTGGTCGGCGGGCTGATCGCCAGCGCATTCGGCTTCGTTCCCGTCTTCGTGCTCGCGATTCTCTTTCTCGCAGTTGCAGCATTTGTACTTGTGACTTCGGTCAAGGAGCCCCGCTATAGATTCCCTACAACAGGATAGACCGATGTTAGCGGTAACTATCGAATGTGCAGTGCAGCATTCAGCTTGATCTGTTGACGACCCCTCAAATCCGTTCTCACATCCGAAGGAACGGTATGGGCCCGACAGAGGCCCCGCAGGGGAGGATGCACAATGACACTCAAGGCAACGCTACAGGCGACGGCCGCTCTCGCGCTGGTCGCTCCGGCCGGCGCATGGGCGCAGGACGACGACAGGCCGGGGCCGATCCTGCAAGAGACCGAGCCCCTCGCATCCTCCATCGAGCCGGAGGACACGATCATCGTGACCGGATCGGTGATCCGCGGCACGCCCGAAGACGCGGCCCTGCCGGTCGATGTCATCGGCGAGGATGAGCTTCGAAAACTCGGCACGCCTACGCCGGTGGAGCTTCTCAAGAACCTGCCGGTTTCCAGCGGTGTCATCGGCGACACGAACCAGTTCGACGGGCGGGCGCAGGCGACCGAAGGCCGCGCCTCGGTCAACCTCCGCGGCCTCGGGCCGGAGCGGACCCTCGTCCTGCTCAACAACAAGCGCCTCATCGCGACGGGCGCGATTCCCTTCGTCGACATCAACCTCCTGCCGATCAACGGCATCGGCAGGGTCGAGATCCTCAAGGACGGCGCGGCGGCGACCTATGGGTCGGACGCGATCGCAGGGGTGGTGAACTTCATCACCCGCTCCAATCAGGAAGGCCTCCGCCTCACGGGCGACTACAAGTTCATCGACGACTCGGACGGCGACTACAATCTGGGCGTCAGCTATGGCTGGCAGGGAGAGCGCCTGTCGCTCTTCGGTTCGGCGGGCTATCAGCACCGCTCGCTGCTCCTCGCGCGCGACCGCGACTTCGCAGTCCGTCCGTATGAGGAGAACCCCGAAGGCGGCTGGACCGGCGGCGGCAATCCCGCGACCTTCCTGCCGATCGGGGTGCTCGGCTTCACGCCCGAGGGCGCGCCGATCACGGGGCCGAATGCGGGCCTGACCCCCGATGCCGATTGCGGGGTGCTGGGCGGCTATGTCGATGCCCGCAATTTCTGCCGGACGCAGTACACCGTCTTCGACGCCCTCGCCGAAGAGGAAAATCGCGGCCAGGTCTATGGCGAGGTCACCTATGCCGTGTCCGAGACATCGGAGCTGGAACTCACCGCGCTCTACGGACAGTCCGAGGTGCCCCGCTATCTCAGCTCCCCCTCCTATGTCCTGACCCAGCCCCCGGGCGGGCAGGGCAGCGGCTTCTTCGTGCCCGCCTCGAACCCCGGCTTCCAGCAATATGCCGCTGACAATCCCGGCGCCTTCGCGCCCGGGACGGTGGGCGTGCTCTTCCCGACGCTGCTCTACCGGCCCTTCCTGCTCGGCGGGAACCCGGAATTCGATGGACCGACCGCGGCACAGGAGGGGTTCCGGGAGTCCGAATCATGGCGCTTCACCGGCTCGCTCTCGGGCGAGTTCGGAAGCGACCACGCCTATGAGCTGAGCGCCACCTATCACCGCTATGACCGGTACTTCTCTGGCTGGGACTCCTTCGGGGACCGGGTGAACCTCGCGCTCAACGGCCTTGGCGGCCCGAACTGCGACTTCACCAATCCGGCCAATGCAGGCGATGCGGCGGCGGGCTGCTTCTACCTCAACCCCTTCGGCAATGCGATCCGCCGGAACCTCGGCACCGGGGCGGTCAATCCGGATGCCGCCGGGCCGTTCAACGACAACAGCGAGCTGAACGACTGGTTCTTCGTGCAGACGAGCTCGGGCACCGAGAACGAGCTCTTCGTTCTGGACGGCGTCGTCAGCGGTCCGGTCGGCTTCGAGCTTCCGGGCGGCGAAGCGCGCTTCGGCGCGGGCGCCCAGTACAGGGAGCAGAATTTCGAGACGATCTATGGCGAGAACAACAATCTCGCCAACTTCCCGTGCCCGTCCTCGTCGATCAATCCCAACGCGACCTGCGAAGCGCAGACCGGCGCGCTCGCCTTCCTCGGAACCAACGCCAATGCGGAGGGCAGCGTCGAGGTCTGGGCGGTGTTCGGGGAATTGCAGCTCCCGATCACCGACCGGCTGAACGTCCAGCTCGCGGCCCGCTACGAGGATTATGGCGGCGATACCGGATCGACCTTCGATCCAAAGATCACGGGCCGCTGGCAGATGAACGACACCTTCGCGCTGCGCGGCTCGGTCGGCACGACCTTCCGCGGACCCGACGCCTCGTCCACCGTGCCGGGCTCGATCACGGTGCTCCAGCTGATCCAGACGACCTTCAAGCCGGTCGACGTCATCGGGAACGAGGCGCTCCAGCCTGAATCCGCGACCAATTACTCGGCCGGCGCGCTCTTCAGCCATGGCGGCCTCAACGCCAGCGTCGACTATTGGCGCTACGAGATCGAGGACACGATCGTCACCGAGCCGCTCAATGGCCTCGTCTCGACGCTGTTCGCCGATCCCTCCAACTGCACGGACCCTGCCTTCGGGGGCCTGCGCAGCCGCTTCACCTTCACCGAAGGCGTCTGCGACATCAACAACATCGCTCGTGTGCGGACGAACATCGTCAATGGCGGCAGCGTCGACACGTCCGGCCTCGACTTCATCGTCAACTATGTGAAGGACGACGTGCTGAACGGCGGGACGTTCGGCATCGGCGCGACCGCCACCTACATGATCGAATACGAGGTCAGCGACCAGATCGTCGAGGGCATCGTCGTGCAGCCGGCCTTCGATGCGGCCGGGGCGCTGAACTTCCAGACGACTGCCTATCCCGTGCCGGAGTGGAAGGGCCAGGCCTATGCGGATCTCGGCTGGGACCGGACGGATCTGCGCCTAACGCTCAACTATATCGGCGGCTATGACGACCGCCGCGCCCAGGAGGGCACGGGCCCCTTCCGCCTGCGCGAGGACATCGTGGGGAACCCGCGCCTGCTCCAGGGCGCCGAGATCGACGAGCAGATCACTCTCGACTTCAACGTGCAGGTCGATCTGGGCAATGATCTTCTCCTGGCGGCGACGGTGTTCAACATCACCGACGAGGATCCGCCTCTTGCCCGTCTCGACTACAGCTACGATCCCTTCACGGGGAATCCGTTCGGCCGGACCTACAAGATCGGCCTGACCAAGGACTTCTGAAGCAGGACCAGCGGCCGGGCGGGTGCCCGGCCGCCCCTTATGGCCTCACCGGTTCGCGGAACAGGCCGTAGGCGACGGTCGAGGCATAATCCGCGATCGCCGTTTCGCGGTCCTGCTCGGACGCCCAGCGGCGTAGCTCGTAGCCAGCGTTCAACATGGCGAGCAGCGCCTGCGCCGCGATCAGCGGATCCACCGCCCGCACCGAACCTTCCGTGATTCCGTCGATCATCATGCCGGCAAAGCGCCGGGCCATGCGGTTCGACCGCGACAGGACATCGTCGCGCAACTCTGAAGGGAGGGCGGAGAGGGCGGTCGTCCGCAGGAGCGGCGCGTCGCTGTAGAATTGCACGTCGAGAAGCGTGGTCACCGCCGAGGCGATCTGGTCCCAATAGCGCCCGTCCTGCTTCTGGGCGGCGCGCTGGACCAGCGAAACTCGCCCATAGCTGCGCGAGAAGCATTCGAGGACCAGCGAATCCTTGCTCGCAAGGTGGTGGTAGAAGCTGCCCTTGGTGACATTCAGTTCCGACGCGATGCGCTCGACCGAGGCGCCGCGATAGCCGCGCTCGTTGATGAGGGAAGTCGCGGCCCTGAGGAATGCGTCGGGCATCCCCTCAATGCCGCTGCGCAGGGCGTCCTCATCGATGGTGAGCGGGACGGGCGTCCACCGCGCGCCTTCGGGCGCGAACCCGTCGCTGAGGACCTCGAAGAGGCGGTATGCCACGCGCTCGAAATCGCCCAGGGAATAGCGCCGCAACCAGGCCTGCATCCAGAAGACGTTCTCCAGAAGGACATGCGCCCGCGCCGTCATGAGCGGGCGGCTGGCCGCCCCGTCATCGCCGAAAAAGCCGCGCACGGCTCGGAAGAGGGCGACATAGCGGGTGTTCAGAAGCGATTGCTGAGGCTCCTCCATCGCCCGGATATGCGACAGGTTCGCGATCGGCGCTTCTTCTTCCAGACGGATCCGGCTGTACATTCTGAGGGTGCCGCGCAGGAAACGGTCCACCCGCTCGCGCGGAGTGTCTGCCTCGGCCGCCCTCTCGGCAAGTTCGGCGAACCGGTCGAGCGCGTCCTCCAGAACAGCCGCGGCCAACAGATCCTTGCGCTTGTAGTAATAGGTGACGCTGGTCGTGTTCAGATCGATCGCCTTGGCGACATCCGAGAACGTCATGCCCTTGACGCCGCGATCATTCATCAAACGCGTAGCGGCTTCGAGGACGAGACGGCGCTTTTGCTGGTAGCGCTCGGTTTCCGGAGCGGCGACGACATTGATTGACATGCTTTGTCCTAGCAGTGGCAGGAACAGTCGTCACGCTGCAATGCGGTCCCCACGCCGCCCCGCAAGCTCTGGCCGGCCGGGGCCGATTGTCTTAGAAAAACGGGTATGCGAACGCTCATTTCGAAGGAGGCAATATGTTCGACCTGACAGGCCGCGCGGCCATCATCACCGGCTCGTCCCGCGGCATCGGGAAGGCCATCGCGGAGGCCTTCGTCGCGCAGGGCGGCCGGGTCGTCATCTCGAGCCGCACGGAGGAGGCCTGCCGGGCGGTTGCGGACGAGCTCAACGCGCGGCGCGAAGGCAGCGCGATCGCTCTGCCTGCGAACATCTCCTCGAAAGCCGATCTCGAAACCATGGTCTCCAAGGCCAAATCGGCCTTCGGCAGCATCGACACGCTGGTCTGCAATGCCGCCTCCAACCCCCATTACGGATCGCTCGACGACATCACCGACGAGAAGTTCCGCAAGATCCTCGACAACAATGTCCTGTCGAACCACTGGCTGATCCAGCTCACGGCGCCGGACATGATCGCCCGGGGGGCGGGCGCGATCATCCTCGTCTCCTCGATCGGCGGGATGAAGGGATCGGAGACGATCGGCGCCTATAATGTCTCGAAGGCCGCGGACTTCCAGCTCGCGCGCAACTACGCGGTCGAATACGGCCGGCATGGCGTGCGGACCAATTGCATCGCGCCGGGCCTCATCAAGACGGACTTCGCCAAGGCGCTGTGGGACAATCCCGAAGCGAAGGCGCAGTTCGAGCGCCACCACCCGATGCGGCGCATGGGCGAACCGGAAGACATCGCGGGCGCGGCCGTTTTCCTCGCCTCGGATGCCGCCCGCTACGTCAACGGCCAGACCATCGTCGTCGATGGCGGCTCGACGATCCAATAGGCAGCCGGCCCCCCGGGCGCGAACTCGCCCCGGGGGCAGCCTTGCGGTGCGGGGCGGCTAGTCTGCCGCCCCGTGATAGGCGTCGCTCTGGCGGCGGACCAGTTCGATCAGGTCGCCCTGCACGACGTTCACGTCGATCAGGTGCAGGCCCCAATCGGGCAGCACGCGTCCCATGACCTGCACCTCGCCGCCGATGTCGTCCGTGCGCGGATCGGACGGATCGGCATTCACGTCGAGCGAGAGGTATTGCGCTCCGTCTTCCGACTTGCATTGCGCGGTCAGGAGGCCGGGCACCTTGACCCAATCCGTGTCGACCTCGGCGCCCTCGACCCAAGGCTGGGGCTGACGGCCGGCGCTCGTGAAGGTCCGCGCGCCGAGATAGGCGTCGAGTTCGTCCTTGCCGAGAAGCGCGGCCGGGTCGACGCAGGCGACGTCCAGCGCCTCGTCATCCGACCGGCCGAAGCGGGTGGATGCAGGCGGCGGCGCATTGGACTTGAAGGTCACGAAGCTGATCGCGCATCCGGTCTGGGACGCCTCCTCGCAAAGCGGCACGTTCTCGAAGGTGCCGCCGACCGTCTCGCCTTCGGGAACGCCAACATTGAAGCCGATCAGCATGGCCGACAGCATCCGGTCCTGGAGCGGCTGGCCGTCGATTTCATTCGCGACGAGCTGGGTCAGCATGCGCGTTCCCTGGCTGTGGCCGATCAGGACGAAGGGACGGCCTTCGTTCTCGTTTTCGAGGTAATGGGAGAAGGCGTCGGCGACGTCGCGATACGCCATCTCGCCGTCCGCGCCGCTCTCCTGTCCGGTCATGATGCTGCGCAGCGCGCTCAGCGTCACCTGGCGGTACATCGGCGCATAGACGCGGCAGGCTTCGGCGAAGCGGGCCGCCTGCGCGGCGGCGACCCGCCGCTCCGCCTCGTCGATGCTGAGATCGCTGTTCGGCGTCGGATCGGTGGAAACCGTCGGGTAGACATAGAAGCAGTCCGCGGCCGGATCTTCGGCCGCTTCGAAGGCCATCTCTTCGGTGCTGCCGTCCGCCTCGACCACGGTCGCGGTGAGGTCCACGGCACAGGCATCGGCGCGCCCGGGCAGGCAGAGCCAGTTCGCCTCGTCGGCGTAATCGGGCGCGGCTGCGGGCGAGGGACCCTGCGCCTCGGCTGCCTGCGCGCCCGCCGCCGGCGCCAATGCGGCGAGCAGCAGTGCGGTGATCGAAGTCATCATGATGGTTCTCCCGTGAATGTCAGCTCGCGGCGGCCTTGGCCGCATCTTCGCCCAGAAGGAGCGCGCGAAGCTCGCCCTTGAGGATCTTGCCATTGGCGTTGCGCGGCAGCGGCTCGTCGCAGAAGGCGATGCGCACCGGCACCTTGAAGGCCGCCAGATGCCGCTTCACCCAGGCTTGCAGCTCCTCTTCGGTCGCGGCTTCGCCCGGCGCGAGATGCACGACGGCGGCGGGCTCCTCTCCCAGCGTCTTGTGCGGCAGGCCGACAAGCGCGGCATCGGTGACCGCCGGATGGCCGAAGAGGCAGTTCTCGACCTCGATCGAATAGATGTTCTCGCCGCCGCGGATGATGACGTCCTTGGCCCGGTCCACGATATAGCAGAAGCCTTCCTCGTCGAGCCGCGCGATATCGCCGGTCCGAACCCATCCGTCCACAAAGGTTTCCGCCGTCGCCTCGGGCTTGTTCCAATAGCCGCGCACGATCATCGGCCCCCGCGCCCAGAGCTCGCCCGTCTCGCCCACCGGCATTTCGCGGCTGCCGTCGAGGCTCATGATCTTGAGGTCGGCGACGGGAACGGCGGGCCCGCAGGAATCGGGGCGGTTCAGATAGTCCTCGGATCCGTGCAGCGTGACGGTGGCCGAGGTCTCAGTCATGCCCCAGCCCGATCCCGGATCGGCGCCGAACTCCGCCTTGATGCGCCGCACGAGTTCGGGCGCGGCGGGCGCCCCGCCATAGGCGACCGCTTCGAGGGAGCTGAGGTCGTATTTGTGCCGCGCGGGGTGCTCGAGAAGCTGCCAGGCGATGGCCGGCACGCCGCCCGTCGCCGAAATCTTTTCGCGCTCGATGATCGCGAAGGCTTTCTCCGTATCCCATTTGTGCATGAAGACGAGCGTGTGCCCGCCGAACAGCGTGCCCATCATGCGCGCATTGCACGCCGTGACATGGAAGAGCGGGATGACGAGAAGGCCGCTCTTGGGCTCGGGCTCCGGCGGCGCCTCGCCGCGCCGCAGCGCCGCCTGCGCCGAGGCATAGGCCGAGGACAGGATGTTCGTGACCGCGTTGCGGTGAGAGCCGACCGCGCCCTTGGGCGCGCCGGTCGTGCCGCTCGTATAGAAGATCGTCGCGTCCTGATCGGGGTCGATCATGACCTCGGGGAGCGCCTTTTCGGGAAGCTCTGCATAACCCTTCGGCTCGCCGATCAGGCCTTCGAGCGGGGAGGCCCCGCCGCCGGGCGCGCCGTCGCCGCGGCCGACCAGAACCTCGCGCAGATCCGGCAGCCGGTCCTTGTGCGGAGCGATCCTCTCCCAGCGCTCGACGTCGCAGACGAGGACGCTCGCGCCGGAATCCCGAAGGCCGTATTCCAGCTCCTCTCCCGTCCACCACGCATTCAGCGGCACGACGATCGCGCCGATGGAGGTGACGGCGCAGAACACCACCGGCCATTCGGGCAGGTTCCGCATGGCGAGCGCGACGCGGTCGCCGGGCTCCACGCCCATCTCCTTCAGCGCGGCGGCGAGATGCGCGGTCGCCCGGAACCAGGCTTCGAAGCTGACCCGCTCATCCTCGTAGATCGTGAACGGACGATCGCCGTGGCTGCGCGCGTGGCGCGTCAGCGCGCCGAGGTCGGGCGGGCAGTTCTTCCATATCCGCGTCGGCACGCCGTGAATCTCGACCGTCTCCATTTCGAACGGAGCGCCCGGTGCGCAGAGCCTTGCCCTGACATCGGCCAGGGACAGGGCGGGCCATGCCGCAGGCGGCCGCATGGCCGCTTCGTCTTCTCGATGCGTTTCCATCTCTTCCGATCCTTGGCGACCGCGTTTTGTTTTTTCGGTACGATAGGTGCGGCCTTGTGGGCGCACAAGGATAGAAGGCTGTGGATTGGGGAAGACAGGCAGGGCCGCTGTGTTAGAACCTTCGGTATGAATGCCGGCGCGCGGATGATAAGCCGGAAAAAATCTTCACGGAGGAAGCCATGAGCCCCGTCAGCACGCGCCGCGAAGGCGAGATCCTGATCGTCATTTCCGACAACCCGCCGGTGAACGCCCTCGGCCACGCGGTCCGCAAGGGCCTCGCCGATGCGATCGGGGAGGCGTCTAGGGACGAGGGCATCAAGGCGGTGGTGATCCGCTGCGAGGGGCGCACCTTCTTCGCCGGCGCCGACATCACCGAATTCGGCAAGCCCCTGCAGGAGCCCGGGCTGCCGCAGGTCGTCGACATGATCGAGAAGAGCGCCAAGCCGGTGGTCGCGGCGATCCACGGCACCGCGCTCGGCGGCGGGCTGGAGGTCGCTCTCGGCTGCCATTACCGCGTCGCCGTGCCGAGCGCGAAGCTCGGCCTTCCCGAAGTGAAGCTCGGCATCCTGCCCGGCGCGGGCGGCACGCAGCGCCTGCCGCGCGTCGTCGGCGTCGAGGCGGCGCTGCCCATGATCGTGAAAGGCGATCCGATTTCCGCGAGCCAAGCCAAGGAAATCGGCCTCGTCGACGAGATCGTCGCCGATCAGGGGCTCGAAGAGGCCGCCATCCATTACGCGCAGCAGGTCATCGGCAAGACGCCGCCGCGCACGGGCGAGCGGACGGACAGGCTGTCGGTCGATGACAGCGTCTTCGAGGACTTCAAGCAGAAGAACGCCCGCCGCCTGCGCGGCTACGAGGCGCCGCTCGCCTGCATCGAGGCGGTGCGCGCCGCGATCGAGCTGCCGCTCGAAGAGGGCCTCAAGAAGGAGCGCGAGCTCTTCATGAAGCTCGTCGCCGGCGAGCAGTCCGCGGCCCTCCGCCATGTCTTCTTCGCCGAGCGCCAGGCCTCCAAGATCGACGACGTCCCGAAGGACACGCCGCTCATTCCCATCGAAAAGGTCGGCATACTCGGCGCGGGCACGATGGGCGGCGGCATCGCCATGAACTTCCTCTCGGCGGGCATTCCGGTGACCATGCTGGAGCGCGAGCAGGGCCCGCTCGACCGCGGCACCGGGATCATGCGCAAGAACTACGAGGCGACGGCGAAGAAGGGCCGGATGACGGATGAGCAGGTCGAGAAGGCCATGGGCCTCCTCACGCCGACGCTCGACATGAATGACCTCGGCGATTGCGACCTCATCATCGAGGCGGTCTTCGAGGACATGGACATCAAGAAGGACGTCTTCGGAAAGCTCGACGCCGTCGCCAAGGACGGCGCGATCCTCGCCTCGAATACGAGCTATCTGAACATCGACGAGATCGCTTCGGCCACCAAGCGCCCCGAGAGCGTGATCGGCCTGCACTTCTTCTCGCCGGCCAATGTCATGCGCCTGCTCGAAATCGTGCGGGGCGAGAAGACATCCGACAGCGTGCTCGCGACGGCGATGAAGCTCTCCAAGACGATCCGCAAGGTGGCCGTGGTCTCCGGCGTCTGCTTCGGCTTCATCGGCAACCGCATGCTCGCGCCGCGCCAGGCGGAGGCGAACAATCTGATGCTCGAAGGCGCCAAGCCCTGGGACATCGACCGCGTGCTCGTCGAGTTCGGCATGCCCATGGGCCCGTTCCAGATGGCCGACCTCGCAGGTCTCGACATCGGCTGGAACAAGGAGAAATCGAGCTCTTCCACCATCCGCGAGGTCCTCTGCGAGCGCGACCGGCGCGGCCAGAAGACCGGCGCGGGCTTCTACGACTATGACGAGAACCGCCGCGGCACGCCGTCCAAGGAGGTCGAGGAGGTCATCGCCTCCTTCGCCGAGAAGTCGGGGCGGGAGCAGCGCCAGATCGGCGATCAGGAGATCCTGGAGCGGCTTCTCTATCCCATGGTGAACGAAGGTGCGAAGATCCTGGAAGAGGGGATCGCCCAGCGGTCCTCCGACATCGATATCGTCTGGATCAACGGCTATGGCTGGCCGCCCTATACCGGCGGACCGATGTTCTGGGCCGAGCGTCGCGGCCTCAAGACGGTTCTCGACGGCCTCGAGAAGCACAAGCCGCACCTGTCCGATGACTTCGAAATCTCGGGCCTCCTGCGCCGCAGGGCCGAGGCCGGCGAAGGTTTCGGCGGCTGAGGGAAGACAGTCATGGCCATGGATGAAGAGAGCTTCGAACTCCTCCTCGAAACGGTGCGCCGCTATGTGCGCGACCGCCTGATCCCGCTCGAACGGCAGGTCGACCGCGAAGACCGCATGCCCGAGGAGGTCATCTCCGAGATGAAGGAGATGGGCCTGTTCGGCCTGACCATCGCCGAGGACTATGGCGGCCTCGGCATGAGCATGGAGGAGGAGGTCCGCTTCGTCTTCGAGATGGGCCGGACCTCGCCCGCCTTCCGCTCGGTCTTCGGCACCAATCTCGGCATCGGCAGCCAGGCCATCGTCTTCGGCGGCTCCGAAGAGCAGAAACGGCACTACCTGCCCAAGATGGCGAGCGGCGAGATCATCGGCTCCTTCGCGCTGACCGAGCCCGATACGGGCTCGGACGCGATGTCGGTCACGACCAAGGCGGTGCGGGACGGCGACGACTACGTCCTCAACGGCACCAAGCGCTGGATCACCAATGCGCCGCGTGCGGACGTCTTCTCCGTCATGGCCCGGACGGCGCCGGAGCGGAAGGCGAGCTCGATCTCCTGCTTCCTCGTGCCCGCCGACACGCCGGGGGTCCGCCTCGGCAAGCCGGACGAGAAGATGGGCCAGCACGGCACGGTGACGTGCGACGTCGTCTTCGAGGATGCGCGCGTTCCTGCCTCCGCGCTCCTGGGCGGCGAAGAGGGGACCGGCTTCAAGACGGCGATGAAGGTGCTCGACAAGGGACGGCTGCATATCGCGGCGCTCTGCGTCGGAATCGCCGAGCGCCTGATCGAGGAATCGATCGCCTTCACCACCGAGCGCAAGCAGTTCGGCCAGCCGGTTTCGGAGTTCCAGCTCATCCAGGGCCTGCTCGCCGATTGCGTGACCGAGGCGCAGGCGGGCCGCGCCATGGTGCTGGAGGCCGCACGCGCCAAGGATCGCGGCGACCGTATCGTCGGTCAGATCGCGGCGGCGAAATATTTCTGCTCGGAGATGGTCGGCCGCGTCGCCGACCGCGCGGTCCAGATGCATGGCGGCGCGGGCTATATCTCCGAATACCCGGTCGAGCGCTTCTATCGCGATGTCCGTCTGTTCCGGATCTATGAGGGCACCTCGCAGATCCAGCAGCTCATCGTCGCGCGCGAGGCGATCAAGGCCTATAAGGAGGGCTGAAGCCGCCTCACTGCGCGACGAGGTCCTTCTTGAGCCGCGTCGCGCACCACACGAAAAAGGCCGAGGCGATCACGTAGAAGCAGGCGATGGTCACCATCGACGCCTCCGTGCTCGATGCATTGGCTTCCAGGCAGAAGCGGTACTGCGCCTCGCTGACCTGGCCCGGCAGCGTGCTGAGCATCTGCGCGATGCGGTCGTCCGAGAGGACCTCCGCGCCCTGCCTCGCGGCCGTCGCCGCCTGCTGGACCGCATCGCAGAGCGCGCGGTCGACGCTACCCGCAAAGCCTTCCGCCCTCAGGCTGCGTCCGAACCAGAAATCGCTGACCAGCCCCGCGAAGAGCGGCCCGAGGCCATAGCCGAACAGGTTCACCACGAAAAGGAGCACCGCCGTGGCGGTGGCGCGCACGCGCATCGACACGACGCCCTGGCCGATCGTGTACTGGGCGGCGAGATAGCCGTATTTGACGAAATGGCCCGCGGACAGGCCGATCACGCAGAGAACCATGCTGCCCGTCAGGAACGCCATCAGATAGAACGGCACCGACAGGGCGAGCCCGCCCGCGGCGAGCCAGGCGATGGCCGCCTTGTTCCGCGATTGCAGCCGGGTCGCCAGCACGCCGAGGCAGACCGTGCCGATGGCCCCGGCGAGATTGGCGGGCGTGTTGAACCAGATCGCGGCCTGTCCCGTGGTCACGCCGAAGGTCCGCACCAGGTACAGCGTCTGGAAGCTGGCGATACCGTAGCCGCAGAAGGCAGCGATGGTCGCCCCCGCCGTCATGGTCCAGTAGGAGCGCTTGGACAGCATTTCGCGCAGCGCGGGGCCGAGCGCCGCGCGCTCCGTCCGGCTCGCATCCGGCGGGTCGGTATAGCCGCGAGGCGGCTCCTTGACCGTTGCCAGAAGGACGAACCCGACCAGCACGCCCGGCAGGCCGAGAACGAAGAAGGCGACGCGCCAGCCGAACCAGTCCGTCACCGGACCGCCGATCAGGCTGGCGAGCATGGTGCCGAGGGTCACGCCCATCGCGTAATAGCCCAGCGCCGAACTGCGCTCCTTGGGCGGGTAGTAATCCGCGAGCAGCGAGTTGGCCGGCGGCGTGCAGCCCGCTTCCCCGATCCCGACGCCGACGCGGCAGAGGAGCAGGATCCAGAACCCGCCGATCACCGCGCCGAATATGGTGATGTCGGTCGCAAGCCCGCACAGCGCCGTCATCAGCGACCAGAGCACGACCGAAGCGGCCATGATCTTCACTCGGCTGCGGCGCTCGGCGAGGCGGGCGAGGGGAATGCCGACAATGGTGTAGAGGAGGGCGAAACCGAAGCCGGTCAGAAGGCCGAACCCCGTATCCCCGATCTCCAGCTCGGCCTTGATCGGGGCCGCCGCGACGGAGAGCAGGCCGCGATCGACGAAGTTGAGGATATAGATGAACAGCAGGGCGTTGAGGACATAGGTCCGGTAGGCCGGCGTACCGTATCCCTGAACGTGCCCGGCCGTGCCCTGGGCGCCCGCTGCGGCTGTCTTCGCCATATCCCTGCCCTCTCGCTGCGATCATGGCCGCGGACCCGCGGCTTTGCGCGCCCGGCGGCTGCAGCTGCCGGACCGGACATTCGAACGAAGTGTTCCAGTCCGAGCCCGCGCGGGCAAGAGGCTGCGCGCGGTCAGCTGCGGCGGCGGGCGCGGATGATGGCGGCGACGGGCAGGGAAAGCGCGATCCAGCCGGCCGCGTCCCACATGCCGTTTCCGACCAGCGCGGCGATCAGGCCGAAAAGGCTGACGAGGAAGAGGGCGAGCGGCACGGCGAAGACCTGCCGCAGGCTGCGGGGAGCGGCGCGATATCGGTTCATGACGCGGAGCGGACTGCGAGAGCGGCCGGACGCCCGCTTTCGCGCGCGCTCTGCGGCTTGCGCGCGAGCCAGAGATAGAGGCCGGTGCCGAGGACCACGATGGTCGCAAGGTCGAGCAGCGCCCAGAGGATCTTCAGCGGCAGATGTCCGTAATCGCCGAAGTGAAGCGGCTGGGAAAGCGCCAGCGCCTTCGCATACCAGGGCATCTCGCGCAGCCCGGCTAGACGTCCCGTTTCCGCTTCGATCAGGGCCGGAGTGATGAGGTTCTCGGTCAGCGGCGTCTCCCCGTGCAGGAAGACGGCGTAGTGATGGTCCGTCGAATAGGCGCCGCCGGGGAAGGCGACGAATTGCAGGGTCATGCCGGGCGCGGCCTGTCGCGCCTTCGCGATGGCGGCATCGAGCGAGCTTTCGGCGCGGGCGACGCGCCCCTCCTCGAACCCTTCGGTCAGGTCGGAGAGCTGCTGCGCCTTCCAGAGATCAAGGATCGGCGTCGCCAGCGTGTTCACCACGCCTGTCAGCGTCACGACGCTCAGCCATGCCACCGTCACGATGCCGAGGAGGTTGTGATGGTCGAGCCATTTGATACGCCGGGAGCGCTGCCGCCGCAGCGTGCCGAAATCGTGCTTCCGCATGAAGGGCGCGTAGAGCACGACGCCCGAAACGATGGCGGCGAGGAGCAGCACCCCCATCGCGCCGAGGAACAGCATGCCGGGCAGGCCCAGGAACATGTCCGTATGCAGCTGGAGGAGGAAGTCCATCACCCCGCCGCCATCGGGCGCCGGCGGCACCAGCTCGCCGCTCGTCCGGTCGAAGGAGGCGAAATGCATCCGCGAGCCGGGCGCGTCGGGCGTCGGCCCCGTCGTCACGTTCACCACCGGCCGGTCGATGTCGAAGCTCATATAGAGCGGCACCTCGCCCGGACGGTTGGTCAGCGCCGCTTCGAGGATCGCGTCATAGGACAGGAGCGGCCCGCCGGGACGGGCGGGCTCCCACGCCTCGGTCTCGAAGGCGGCGTCGATCTCGTCGTGGAAGACGAGCGGGAGCCCGGTGATGCACAGCATCAGGAGGAACGCCGTGCAGACGAGGCTCGTCCATTTGTGGACGAAGGACCAGGCTCGGATCGTGCGTGGCGTCATGGCAGCGTGCCGGAGCTTTCGCCCCGGCTTTCCTAGAATTCGACGGAGGCGGAGAGGAGGACCGTCCTCGGGCCGCCCTGGACGAGGTAGTTGGCACCGGGATAGCCGCCGGTCGAGGCCCAGTAGTCCTCGCCGGTCACGTTCTGCACGCGGCCTCTCAGCGTGACCTCCTCGCCATAGGCGCGCAGCGCATAGCGCGCCCCGAGATCGAGCCGGGTCCAGGACGGGATTTCTCCGGTATTGGCGGCATCGATATATTGCTCGCTGGTATGGGCGATCCGGCCGTCGACCGTCAGGCCGGGCAGGGCGGGAATGTCCCATTCGGCATTGAGGTTGATCTGGAGGTCGGGAATGCCGATCGGCGTATTGCCTTCGTTCAGGCCGCCATCGGTGCGGGCATATTCCGCATCGAGCAGCGTCGCCCCGCCCAGAAGCCGGACCTGCTCGCCCAGCTCGCCGAACACGGTCAGCTCGATCCCGCGGCTTTCCTGCGCGCCGGCATCGGTGAAGACCTGATCGACGACGATGGCGCTCGGCTGCTCGATCTCGAAGACGCTCAGCGTGCCGCCGAAGCTGCCGCCGTCATATTTGAGGCCGGCCTCGATCTGCTCGCCGCGGAAGGGTGCCAGGACCTCGCCGGCATTCAGGACCGGCGTGCCGCCGCTGTTCGCAGGAGCGATCTGGCCAGGCTGAAGGCTCTCGGCATAATTCGCATAGACCGACAGATAGGTGTTCGGCTTGACGACGAGGCCGAAGGCTGGGGTCACCGCATCGTCCGCATAGCGGGACAGCTCGTCGCCCGTATTGTAGTCGAAGGATGCGGTCTCGATGTCCTGATAGCGGATGCCGGCGGTGGCCAGCACCGCGCCGTCGAGGAGCGAGACCATGTCGGCGAGCGCGAAGCTCGAATTCTCGACCTTCTCGGTCTGGAGCGGATCGTCGAGTTCGCCGCCGACGAAGAAGTCGGGGGCGGGCGGCGCGACGGGGATCGGATCGTAAAGGTCGCTGGCAAAGCCCGCGAAGCTCGAGAAGGCATAGGCGTTCTCGGAGTCGATCCCGATCGCGGAGACCGAGGCGATGATGCGGTGGCGCAGCGGCCCGGTCTCGACCTCGGCGCGCACCCCGGCATCGGCCGAGATCACTTCGTCCTCGCGGGTATTGTCGAACCGGTACGCCGTCGTCGCCCCGGCCTCGGTGGCGCTCGGATTGGCGAGAACGTTCGCTTCCTCCCCCTTGCGGCCGCCAAGCGCCGCCCATGCGCTGACGGCGTCAGAGAAGTCGGCCTCTGCCCGGATCACGCCGAAGAGCTGCTCCTCGTCCGTGAACGTCCAGGGCTGCGCGTAATTCGCGTCGTCCTCGGGCGCCTCGGGGACCGCGCCGAGCGGCGTGACCTGCGGGCGCGGCGCGTTGATGCGGTGGTTCTGGTAGCCCGCATCGGCCGAAAACCGGAACATCTCGCCGTCATAGTCTGCGCCGAGCGAAAGGACCGTCAGCTCCCGGTCCTGATCCTCGATGGCCGTCTCCCCATTGCGGCGGACCGCATTGACCCTGACGCCGAAGGCATCACCCTGCCCGAAGCGGCGCGCGATATCGGCGGCGCCGTAAAGATGGTCCTCGCTCTCGATGCCGAGGGTGAAGCGGCTGAACGCCTCCTCGGGCGCCCGCTTGGGAACGATGTTGAACGCGCCGCCCACCGCGCTGCCGCCCGGCGCCGCGCCGTTGAGGAAGGAATTGGCGCCGCGGAAGACCTCGACCCGGTCGATCAGCTCGGCCGCCACATATTGGCGCGGCAGGATGCCGTAGACGCCGTTATAGGTCATGTCGTCCGAATAGACCGGGAAGCCGCGGACGACGTAGAGCTCCTGGAAATTGCCGAACCCCTTGGCCACGCGCACGCCCGGATCGTTCTGCAGCACGTCGCCGACGCTGCGCGCCTGCTGGGCGCGGATCAGCTCATCGGTATAGGCCGTCGCGGCGAAGGGCAGGTCCATGTAATCGACATTGCCCAGGATCCCGGCCCGCGCGCCGCGAGCGACCTGATCGCCTGCATAAAGCTCCGTCAGATCGACCTGCGAGCCCTCGACGACGATGACGTCTTCGTCCTGCGCATCGGACTGCTGCGCGGCGGCGGGTGCCGCCAGCATGAGCGCGGAAAGGATGGCGGAGCTGCAAAAGAGAGAAGGCTTCACGAAAGACGTCCTGCGAATGAGAGTGCTTCTGCGAGCCATTCGCAAAATACGAGGCACGTGACAAGGCCATCGCGTCTGGTGCCTGAGATGCGCTCCGCGGAGCGGCTGGCGCCGACGGCTACCAGAGAGGGCGTTCCGGCGAGGCCTCGCGCGCAAGGACTTCCAGAATGCGGTGCAGCGCATTGCGGTCCTTCTCGTCGAGCGAGGCGAGGAGGTCGCGTTCGTATTCCGCCGCCATCTGCGCGATGATGTCGTAGAGGCGCTGGCCTTCCTCCGTCAGGTGGAGGAGGGAGCGCCGGCCATCCGTTTCCGAAGCGGTCCGCCGCAGCCGTCCCGCCTCGATCAGCGCCGCGACCGCCCGGCTGACGGCCACCTTGTCCATGGCCGTCCGCTCGGTGAGCTGGCTCGCGGACAGGCCCGGCGTTTCCCCCAGCACGGCCATCACCCGCCATTGCGGCACGCTCAGCGCGAAATCGGCGGCATAGCGGTCGGCGATCCGCTGCGACACGGTGTTCGAGAGCACGGAGAGCCGGAAGGGCAGGAAATCTGACAGTCGGAGCGTCACGGGGCGGTCCTCGAAAGCTGCGGGCAGGCCGGACGATGCCTTGCAGCCTACATAGCGAATGGTTACAATAGAAACCAGTTTCAGATGCAACCGACCGCCCGCGAGCGGCGCACCGCAAGGAGCGACAGATGGCAGACCTCTTCGAAAACCCAGCCGGCCTCGACGGCTTCGAGTTCATCGAGTTCTCCGCCCCCGAAAAGGGCGTGTTGGAGCCGGTCTTCGAGACGATGGGCTTCACACGCGTGGCCCGCCACCGCTCCAAGGACGTGGAGCTCTGGCGCCAGGGCGGCATCAACCTCGTCACCAATTACGAGCCGCGCTCGCCCGCCTGGTACTTCGCGCGCGAGCACGGGCCGAGCGCCTGCGGCATGGGGTTCAGGGTGCGCGACGCCAAGGCGGCCTATGAAGGCCTTCTCGAGCGCGGCGCCGAGCCCGTGGACATGCATGTCGGCCCGATGGAGCTGTCGATTCCCGGCATTCGCGGCATCGGCAATTCGATCATCTATCTCATCGACCGCTATGAAGACGGCGAGGGCGGCCTCACCATCTACGACATCGACTTCGAATACCTGCCGGGCGTCGACAGGCACCCCGAAGGCGCGGGCTTCGATCGGATCGACCACCTGACCCACAACGTCTATGGCGGCCGCATGGCCTATTGGGCCGACTTCTACGAGAAGCTCTTCAATTTCCGCGAGATCCGCTATTTCGACATCAAGGGAGAATATACCGGCCTGACCTCCAAGGCGCTGACCGCCCCGGACGGCAAGATCCGCATCCCCCTCAACGAGGAAGGCGAGGGCGGCAAGGGCCAGATCGAGGAGTTCCTGCGCGAGTATAACGGCGAGGGCATCCAGCACATCGCGCTGATCTGCGACGATCTCGTCGCCTGCTGGGACCGCCTCAAGGAGAAGGGCGTGCCCTTCATGACGGCGCCGCCGGACACCTATTACGAGATGCTGGAACAGCGTCTGCCGGGCCATGGCCGCGCCGTGGACGAGCTTCAGACCCGCGGTATCCTGCTTGACGGCACGACCGAGGACGGACAGCCGCGCCTCCTCCTGCAGATCTTCGCCGAGGCGCAGGTGGGCCCCGTCTTCTTCGAGTTCATCCAGCGCGTCGGCGATTACGAGCAGGGCTTCGGCGAGGGCAATTTCAAGGCGCTCTTCGAATCGATCGAGCGCGACCAGATCAATCGCGGCGCGCTCAAGGCGCCCAGCGAAGAGAAGGAGCCCGCATAATGGCCACTCCGACGATCTCAGGCTTCCACCACGTCGCCTATCGCTGCAAGGACGCGAAGGAGACGGTGGAGTTCTACCGCGACGTGCTGGGCATGGAATTCCAGCTCGCCATCGCCGAGGACAAGGTGCCCTCGACCGGCGAGCCGGATCCCTACATGCACATCTTCATGGATGCGGGGAACGACAACGTCCTCGCCTTCTTCGAGCTGCCGACGCGCGACGAGATGGACCGCGACCGGAACACGCCGGTCTGGGTCCAGCACATCGCGCTGCGCCTCGGCAGCCTCGACGAGCTGATGGCGGCCAAAGAGCATATCGAGAGCAAGGGCATCGACGTGCTCGGGCCGACGAACCACGGCATCTTCAAGTCGATCTACTTCTTCGATCCCAACGGCCACCGCCTCGAGCTTGCAGCCGACACCCGGACCGAGGAGCAGATGGCCGAGCTGAACCGCGTCGCGCCCGACATGCTCGAGGAGTGGTCCAAGACCAAGAAGGCGCCGCGTCACGCGGCCTGGCTCCACGAGATGATCGCGGACGCCGAGGACTGAGAGGGCAGGACCCTTCGCCATCACGCCGGTGCTGCGGGCAAGGCCTCCAGCATCGGCGCCAGGCGCGCTTCCAGAAGATCCGTCAGCGCCCTGACGGCGGCGGGCACCAGGTTCGCCCGCGGCCACACCGCATAGATCCCGACATCCGCGCTGCCGCCATATCCGGGCAGGACCCTGACGAGGCGTCCTTCCTTCAGCGCATCCGCCACATCCCAGACCGAGCGCAGCGCGATCCCTTCGCCGCAGAGCGTCAGCTCCCGGACGAACTCGCTCGAATTCGTCCGGATGGCGCTGCGCCCGTCGAGCCGCACCGGCCCGTCCGGCCCCGTGAGCTGCCAGGGCAGCTGCCCGTCGGCTGCGAGCAGGCGATGCCCCTTGAGCGCGGCGAGGTCTACTGGCGTCCCCTCCGCCTCGAGATAGCGGGGCGAAGAGCACAGAACCCGTTGGCTCGCCCCGATCCGCCTCGCGTCGAGATGGCCCGGCAGCTTCGGCGTGATCCGCAGCGCGAGGTCCACGCGTTCGCCCTGCGCATCGAGCATCCTGTCGGACAGATCGACCTCTAGCGTGACCTGAGGGTGCAGCCGGGCGAACTCCGAGACGACCGGCGCGAGGAACAGCCTGCCGAAGGAGGTCGGCACCGAAACCCGCAACCGCCCCGCCGGCACGCTGACCGCGCCCGAAATCCGATCCTCCGCATCGCGCGCGGCGGCGAGAATTGCCCGCACATCCTCATAGAATGCCCGTCCCTCCGGCGTCACCTCGAAGCGGCGCGTTGTGCGATGGACGAGCTGCGTGCCCAGGCGCGCTTCGAGCGCGGAGAGCCGCTTGGAGATCATCGCGGGTGAAGCGTGCAGGCGCCGCGCCGCCTCGGACAGGCTGCCCGCCTCGATCAGCGCGCAGTAGAGCGCGTATTCGTCCCGCTGCATCTTTTCCTCAGGTGAAAAGCTGAATTGAGAATAATGCCACTACTGAAAAGATGGCGCGCCGTCTATCATCATGGCGAAGCGAGTTATGGGAGCCCGTAATGGCCTATTCCGATCGTGCCGTCCTCGAAGTCGATGACCGCCTGATCGCCTTCCTCGAGCAGGAATGCCTGCCCGGCACCGGCGTGGAGGCGGACGCCTTCTGGTCCGGCCTCGCCTCGCTCTACGACCGGTTCGCGGGCGAGAACCGCAGCCTGCTGGACGAGCGCGAGCGCCTACAGTCCGAGCTCGACCGCTGGCACGCAGAGCATCCCGGCCCGATCAGCGATCCGGCTGCCTATGAGGCCTTCCTGCGCGAGATCGGCTATCTCGTTGCCGAGCCCGACCCCTTCTCCGTCTCCACGGACAATGTCGATCCGGAGGTCGCGACCCTCGCCGGCCCCCAGCTCGTGGTGCCCGCGCTCAATGCCCGCTTCGTCCTCAACGCCGCGGCCGCGCGCTGGGGCAGCCTCTACGACGCCCTCTACGGCACCGATGCGCTGCCCGGCGCGCCCGAAGGCACCGGCTATGACGAAAAGCGCGGCGCGCAGGTCGTGGAGCGCGCCAAGGCCTTCCTCGACGAAGCGGTCCCGCTGGCCGAGGGACGCCATGCGGGGGTCGCCGGCTATGCGGTGAAGGACGGAAAGCTCTCCCCGGCGCTCGCCGAGCCTTCGGCTTTCACGGGATATGACGGAGACCCCGCAGCGCCGTCCCGCATCTTCCTCAAGCATAACGGCCTGCACATCGTCCTGCTGATCGACCGCGACGCGCCGGTCGGCCGTGACGACCCGGCGGGCGTGAAGGACGTTCTTCTCGAGGCCGCCCTCAGCACGATCGTCGACATGGAGGACTCGGTCGCCGCCGTCGACGCGGAGGACAAGGCGCTCGGCTACCGCAACTGGCTGGGCCTGATGAAGGGCGATCTCGAAGCGCGTTTCGAGAAGGGCGGCAAGAGCGTGACCCGCCGCCTGCCCGGCGACATGGAGATGACGACGCCGCAGGGGGAGGCGGTCCGCCTCCAGGGGCGCAGCCTGCTGCTCGTCCGCAATGTGGGGCACCTGATGACGACCCCGGCAATCCGGAAGGCGGGCGAGGACCTTCCCGAGGGCATACTCGATGCCGCCGTGACCAGCCTCGCCGCCATGCACGACCTTCGCGGCGCCGCTCCGTTCCGGAACAGCCGCGCAGGCTCGATCTACATCGTGAAGCCCAAGATGCACGGCCCCGCCGAGGCCGCCTTCACCGACCGCCTCTTCGCGGCCGTCGAGGACATGCTCTCGCTCAAGCGCAACACCATTAAGGTCGGCGTGATGGACGAGGAGCGGCGGACCTCCGCCAACCTCGCCGCCTGCATCGAAGCGGTGCGGGAGCGGATCGTCTTCATCAATACGGGCTTCCTCGACCGCACGGGCGACGAGATTCACACCCTGATGAAGGCAGGCCCCGTCGTTCCGAAGGCAGAGATGAAGGCCCAGCGCTGGATCGAAGCCTACGAGACCCGCAATGTCGCGATCGGCCTTGCCTGCGGCCTCGATGGCAAGGCGCAGATCGGCAAGGGGATGTGGGCCAAGCCCGACATGATGGCCGACATGCTGGCCGAGAAGGCGGCGCATCCGAAGACCGGCGCCAACACGGCCTGGGTTCCGAGCCCGACGGCGGCCACGCTGCACGCGATCCACTATCACGAGGTCGATGTCTTCGCGCGGCGCGAGGAGATGGCGGATGACGGTCCGGCCGCGCTCTCGGACCTTCTGACCCCGCCGCTGGCGACCGACACCAACTGGCCGGACGAGCTGCGCCGCAGGGAGGTCGAGAACAACGTCCAGGGCATTCTCGGCTATGTCGTCCGCTGGGTCGATCAGGGCGTGGGCTGTTCCAAGGTTCCCGATATCGACGATGTCGGTCTGATGGAGGACCGGGCGACCCTCCGCATTTCCTCCCAGCACGTTGCCAACTGGCTCGCCCATGGCGTCGTCAGCCGGGAGGAGGTCGAGGACGCCTTCCTGCGCATGGCGAAGACGGTCGACGCGCAGAATGCGGGCGATCCGGCCTATGAGCCGATGAGCGCGGACCCGGACAAGAGCACGGCATTCGCGGCGGCGCGGGCTCTCGTCTTCGAGGGGGCGGAACAGCCGAGCGGCTATACCGAACCGCTCCTCCACGCCTACCGCCTCGAGAAGAAGCAGGGGACGAGCCCCTCCAGCTGAGGGCAAGGGCGGGGCGTCACGGGGCTGTCGCGCAACCGCCAAAAAACTTGCAAGAACGGCGTTGACAGCCCCCGCTCAAAATCATATCTCGCCGCTCCCGCTGAGAAGCGGCATTCGCCACAAAGTGACGGTCGAGCGACCTCGGGCCTCCCTCGGGAGGGATCGAAGATCGCTCGCTTCGTTGTCCGCGGTCCTCGGGCCAAAAGACAAAGTCAACTTTGGGGATTGACGGCAGGGACGGGAAAGACT